>NZ_CP098740.1:6093307-6739960 GCF_026167665.1 Streptomyces drozdowiczii
CCGCCCGGCCGGAGACCATAACAAAAACCTGTCGCTCACTTGTGCGTAAAGATGTCCGGCCCGGTGTGTGCAAGGAAGTCCGGCCCCACCACACAGGTGGCGGGGCCGGACGGAGTCACCGGGTCATCCGGTCACTGATCAGGGCGCGGTGCCCCAGGAGAGCGCACCGGCCGTGTACACGCCGACCTTGGACGCGTCGGCGAACGAGGTGCCCGTGCCGTGGCTGTAGTCGTCCGCCTCGTTGAAGTTGGACCAGTCGCTCTTGTTCAGCCGCAGCTGCATCTCACCGGTGGAGGCGCCGGCCGCGAGGGTGCCGCTGCCGAAGGAGACCTCCAGGTAGTGGCTGGCCCCGGCCGCCGTACCGCCCGACTTCACCGCCAGGCTCAGCTTCCCGCAGCCCAGGACCGCGTAGTCGCACGAGGTGCCGAAGGTGGAGGAGCCGGACTCGGGGGTGAACCAGTAGCGCAGCTTCACCGTGGACAGGTCCACCGCCGTGCTGCCGGTGTTGACCAGCTGGAGGCCGAACCGGATCTGGTTGTCGGTCGCGGAGGAGTCGTTGTTCTTGTACTGGACCTTCAGCGAGCCCGTTCCGGTGCCGCCCCCGGCGGAGGTGGTGACGGAGAGGGCCGAGGAGGCCGCCGAGACGTTACCGGCCGCGTCCTTCGCCTTGACGGTGTAGCTGTAGGCGGTCGAGGCCGACAGACCCGTGTCGGTGTACGAGGTGGTGGTCGTCGAACCCACCTTGGTGCCGCCCCGGTACACGTCGTAGCCGGTCACCGCCTTGTTGTCGCTCGACGCGGACCAGGACAGCGAGACGCTGCTGCTGGTCTTCGCCGTGGACGTCAGGCCCGTGGGCGCGGTCGGCGCCTGGGTGTCGGTGCCACCGCCGGGGTTCTCGCCACCGCCGTTGATCGGCGGGTAGGCGTTGCGGACCAGCTCCTGGAACTGCGCGGAGAACCAGTGGCCGGCGAGCGGGGCGTTGGGCAGTGCGCCCGTCTTGCTGTTGCCGTTGCGCCCGTTGCCCTCGTAGGTCGGGTCGCACATCCGGTCGAAGCCCTTGCCCTCGTCGTTGTCCTCGGGCTGGCTGTTGCCGTCCGACTCCCCCGGGGGCTTCGCCCACACATAGGCGTCGATCCCGGGCTCGGGGGCGGTGGTGGGACGCTCACCGATACCGGCACCGCTCTGGTTGCACCAGTTGCCGGCGTGGATGCGCCGGTCGACGCGGCCGCCGTTGACGTAGGCGTCCACGCTGGTCAGCGGGCCCGCCGAGGTGGGCCGGTCGGCGCCGCCCCAGCCGTTGCGGGCGGTGTCGATCAGCATGCCGATGTTCGAGTTGAAGCCCTGGCCCACCAGCTGGGTGCGCAGCGCCTGGGCGAACGACAGCTCATCGACGTAGTAGTTCCAGTCGACCCACTTGGACTGGCGCACGGTGGTGCCGTTGACCGAGTCGGTGACCTTGAAGTTCGGCTCCTTGAGGGCCGAGTAGTTGGCCGTGTTCACGATGAAGCCGGCGACGTCGTTCACGGTCGCGCCCTCGGAGGTCGCGGCCTTCTTGAACTCCAGGCCCGCCGGGGCCATGTTGGTGTCCCAGCCCAGCCAGCCGTGGTGGGCGGCGTCCACGTAGTTGTAGACGTTCGGGATCGCGCCCAGCGTGTGCAGCGCGTACCCGATGCCCTTCTCGTAGTTGCCGTTCGCCTTCATCGTCGCGCAGGCGTCGGTCGAACCGGCCGTGCCGCCCGCGTTGGTGACGATGTTGGGCAGCGAGTCCGGCTCGATGATGGTGACGATCCGCAGGTTCGCGTACGCCGGGTCGGCGAGGATCTCGGAGATCGGGTCGATGTAGTCGCTCTTGTACCGGTCGAGCTCCGTGGGGCCGAGCTCACCGTTGGAGGCCAGCGCCGCACAGTCGCGCCCCGGCAGGTCGTAGATGACCACCTGGAAGAGGTTCGCGCCCTGGTCGAGGGCGGTGTCCAGGTGCTCGCGCAGGCTCATCGCCCCGGGGGTGCCGCCGATGGCCGCGATGCGGTCCATCCAGACGAAGGCCGGGGTGTTGGCGATGGCCGCGCCGCCCGGCTCGGCCGCCGCCTTGGCGGACCAGTCCGGGTTCACATATGCCTTGGCGCCCACGTACGGGTTGTCGACCCGGGCCGCCGCCGCGTCGGCGGTGGTGGGGATCGCCACCGCCAGCGCCGCGCCCATGGCCAGGGCGGAGGCTGCGGCCAGCCTCCGGCGCAGACCTTGCTTGATGGTGCCTCTGGTACTCATTGCGGCTCCGTGCTCCTCTCGTACGCCTGCGGAAACTCCCCGCAGACGGGTTCATGGGGGTGCTGCCCGATGGCGGGTTCAGCGGGGTGAGTGGTAGACCCGCCATCGGGAGTGGGTGGGGTGACCGGCGCTCCGGCAGGTCACGGGGGAGGTGCCGAGCGCCTGTTACGGCTCGACTCCCCAGGCCAGCGCGCCGGCGACATAGGCGCCGACCTTGGTGGAGTCCGCGTAGGACGTGTTGGTGGCCCGGCTGTAGTCGTTGCTCTCGTCGAAGTTCGACCAGTCGCTCTTGTTGAGCCGCAACTGGATCTCACCGGTCGACGCGCCGGCCGCCAAGGTGCCCGCACCGCCGGTGAAACCGACCTCCAGGTAGCGGTCGGCGCCGGTCCTCGGACTGGAGACGGCGACCACCGTGTGCGTGATGGTGGACGAGCCGCGTGCGGCGTAGTCGCAGTAGGTGCCGAAGGTGCTCGGTCCGCCGTCCGCGGTGAACCAGTACCGCACCTTCACCGTCGACAGGTCGACCGGCGCGCTGCCGGTGTTCACGACCTGGAGGCCCATCCGGATCTGGTTGTCGCTCGCGGAGGAGTCGTTGTTCTTGTACTGCACCTTCACCGCGCCGGTACCGGTCGAGCCGCCCGTCTTCGTCTTCGCGAGGACCGCGTCGGACAGCGCCGAGGTGTTGCCGCCCGCGTCCCGCGCCGCGACCGCGTAGGTGTACTCGGTGTCGGCGGCGAGCCCGGTGTCGGTGAACGTCCGCCCGGTCGCGTTGCCCGCCAGCACACCGTTGCGGTACACGTCGTAGCCGGTCACCGCGGTGTTGTCGGTGGACGCGGACCAGGAGAGCGAGACGCTGTCCTTGGTGGTCGCGGTCACCGTGAGCCCGCCCGGCGCGGTCGGCGGCTCGGTGTCGCCGCCCGGCTCACCGCCGCCGCCCTCCACCAGCAGCTCCGCGTAGATCGCGAAGGCCAGGGCGAGCGCGGCCTGCGCCCAGAAGCGGTGGTACGTGAAGACGGGCGCGTCCCCGCCGTCCAGGTACGCCTGCACCTTCGGCCAGTCCGGGTCGTCCTTGTACCAGCTGCGGATGGAGATGAACGTCGAGCCGGAGCGGATCGGGTCGCCACCCGGCATGGTGCCCGTCCAGCCGGACGGGATGTACACCTCGTCGTCGAACCGGTTGTAGTCCAGCCGGGTCTCCGGCACCGAGATGCCCTTGTCCGTGGCGTTCAGCGCCATCGCGTCCAGCAGCGCCTTGGCGAGCGCCGCCGCGTCCTCGTCGCCCGACTTGGCGGCGTAGTAGGTGAGCGTCTTCACGTACGCGGCGCCCACGCCGACGTCGTTGGCGTAGTCCACCACGGATACGTGCAGACCGGCGTTGTCACCGGGCGAGGAGGCGTTCCAGGTGTCGGGCTGCCCGGTCCAGTTGAGGGTCGAGGGGAAGCGGAAGCTGCCGTCGGAGCCGATGGTCGTCTCGCTCGACGCCCAGGCGACCCACTTCGAGAGCACCGCCTCGGCCGTCGCGTTGCCGGTCACGTAGTAGTACGCGGCGACGCGTTCCATGCCCCACGCCTGGAAGCCGAACCAGTTGTTGCTCGCCGGGTCGTGGTACACCGGCTGCCAGTCGTACGCCATCCCGTAGAAGGTGGGCGTGCCGGCCGGGGGCGCGCTGTAGCTGCCCTCCCAGCTGTTGGTGCAGCCGCCCGCGAGGGCGCCCTCGCTGGACTGGAGCCAGGTCAGGAACTCCAGCTGCCGGGTCAGGCTCTTGGACCAGTCCGATCTGGCCGTCGCCGACTTGGGGGTGAGCGAGGGAACGTTGGACAGCGCCCAGGCGGCGAGCGGGTTCTGGTAGCCCTGGTGCGAGGCGCCGTCCCCGATCCGCCAGGCCCAGCCGCCGCCGCTGCCCGCGGCGGCCCCGCCCCAGGCGTAGTACCAGGACAGCAGATAGTGCTGGGAGTCCCTGCCGGAGGCGGCGGGGCAGGATTTGGGGTCGGTGCAGCCGCCGATGCGCTTGAAGTACTTGTCGAACATGGCGTAGCGGAGGTAGTCGCCCATCTTGGCGGCCTTCGCCACCGAGGCCGCGATTTGGCTCCCCTTGCCCTGCTCGGAGGCCCAGCGGTACGCCCAGTAGGCCGCCTGCACCGCACGGGCGTCGGCGTCCGGCGCGTTGGTGTACTTCCACTGCTTGGCGTAACTGGAGTCCTTGACGAACAGGTCCAGATACCCGTTGGGGCCGCCGTACTTGAAGAGGTCGGTGGTCGGCTGCGGGACGGTCTCCCAGACCGATTCCTGCGCACCGCGCTGGTAGGTGTTGATGAAGGAGGCGCCGGCCCCCGGCCCGGACTCGCCGCCGGTGCCCGGCTTGTTGCCGTAGCCGTAGACGTTGTCCAAGTCCATCAGCCAGTGCATGCCGTAGACGTCCATCGTCCCGTAGGACGAGGCGAGTTCGGCCGACAGCGGGTCGGTGCCCACCGGCACCGTGCCGTCCAGCGCCGAGGGGTAGCCACTGGGCAGCGGGTGCTCGGGGGCGTAGGTCGCGGGCGCCGAGGGGTTGTACGAGTCGCTGGTGGACTGGTCGGCGTGCTGCGGGATGATCGTCTTCTCCGCCACCGCCCAGGCCGCGTTGAACGGCGCCCAGTTGCCGGTCACCCTGCCGTAAGCGGCCTCCAGCCACATCCAGAAGCTGACGGCCTCCGACGTCGTCTGGTGGCCGTGGTCCGGCGCCTCGACCATCAGGGTCTCGACCGAGTGGTACGGGAGACCGTCCGGGCTGAAGTAGCCGTTCGCGGCGTCCTTGATCTTGCCGTACTGGGTGAGGAACGCCTGCGTGTACGGGTCGTCACCGGCGGCGGCCGCGCGGGCGCCGGTACCGGTCTGTGCCGAGGCGGGCCGGGCGGTCGCGGTGCCCTGGGCCAGACCGACGGCCAGCACGCTGCCGCCGAGGGCGCTGCTGAACGTTCTCCGTGATATCGACACAAATCCTCCAGTGGCGGGTGTCGTCGAGGGGGAGGGGAGGAGGGGGAAGAGGTGGGGACGGGGTGCGGCGGATGCGCGGGAGGGTTTACGGGTGGGGTCGCGCGAGGGTGTTGCAAGGGGAGCGGGGGCCTGAGCGGGGCCCCGGGATCAGGGCTCGATGCCCCAGACCAGTGCGCCGCCGACGTAGACGGTGACCTTCGAGGCGTCCGCGTACGAGGCGCCGGTGCCGTGGCTGTAGTCGTCGGACTCGTTGAAGTTCGACCAGTCCGTCTTGCTGAGGCGCAGCTGCATCTCCCCGGTCGCTGCGCCCGGGGCGAGGGTGCCGCCCGTGAAGCCGACTTCGAGGTAGTGGTCGGCGCCGGACTTCGGGCTGCTCGCGGCCACCACACGGTGCGTGATGGTGGAGCAGCCGATCGGGGACCAGTCGCACCAACTGCCGTACGTGGTGGCGCCGTTGTCGCCGGAGAACCAGTAGCGGACGGTCACCGCGGGGAGGCTGACCGGGGCCGTGCCGGTGTTCACGAGTTGGAGGCCGGGCTTGATCTGGTTGTCGCCGGCCGCGGTGTCGTTGGCGCGGTACAGGGCCTTCAGCGTGCCGGGGGTACCGCCGTCGCCGCCGTCGTCACCCCCGTCGTCGTCGCCGTCGTCGCCCAGGGCGGTGCGCACGGCGGCGTAGGCGGGCTTGGGGGCCAGGCCGTCGTCGTACAGGTTGGCTGCACCCTCGCCCGGGAAGGTGCTCGGCACCCAGGAGTACTTGTCGGTGTAGTCCCAGACCGTGATGCCCACGCAGCGCTCGACGGCGAGGCAGGCGTCGACCACCTGCGCGTAGTAGGAGGACTGGGTGGCGAGCTTGGCGGCATCGGCTGGAAGTTGCATGCGCACGTCAAGTTCGGTGACGGCGACGTCCAGGCCCAGATCGGCGAACCGCTGCATGTTCGCCTGCATCTGGTACGGGAAGCCGTACTGGATCGCCAGGTGTGCCTGCATCCCGACCCCGTCGAGCGGCACGCCCTCGTCGAGCAGGTCGCTCACCAGGTTGTACATCGCGTCACTCTTCGCGCCCTTGCCCTCGACGTTGTAGTCGTTGATGTAGAGCTTGGCGTCCGGGTCGGCTGCGTGCGCCGCGCGCAGGGCCTTGGCGATGTAGTCCTTGCCCATCGCGTTGTAGAACGGGCTGGTGCGGAAGGTCCCGTCCTCGTTGAACGGCTCGTTCACCACGTCCCACGCGGCCACCTCGCCGCGGTAGTGGGTGGCCTCCGCGGTGATGTGGTCGGTCATGGCCGTCTCCACCTCGGTGGAGGGGAGTGCGCCCACCCAGCCGGGCAGCTGGCTGTGCCAGACCAGGGTGTGGCCGCGCACGGTCTGGCCGTGCTCCTGGGCGAAGTCGGTGATCACATCGCCCTTGGCGAAGTCGAACCGGCCCCGGGTCGGTTCGGTGGTGTCCCACTTCATGGAGTTGCCGGGGGTGATCTGCCCGAACTCGCTGCCGAGTTTCGCCGCGTAGGCCGCGTCGGGGAGCTCGGGGTTGTCGGTGGCGGAGCCGAAGTACTTGCCCTGGGCCGAGGCGAGGTCGTGCAGTGTGTCCTGCGAAGCGGCCGACGCCGGCCCGCCCGCCAGGCCTGCGGCCAGGGCGAGCGCGCCGACCACGAGGACCGGGAGCCCCGGGGAGCGGTGGGGCCTACAACGCTTCACCAAGCTCATGACAAACGCCTTCCTCTGCCGGGTGACGCCCTTGCGGCTCAACGGCGTTGGGGGAGAAGGGGGAGGGGGTGGAGTGTGCAAGTCTTGATTGTGGGAGCGCTCCCAAGGTGGCGTGGCGACAGGCACCTGTCAAGAGTTAAAGCGCAACTGGCTTGCGGCCGTGTGAACGCGGCCACACGTCGAACGGAGCGCCCGTGCGGGGGAGTTGACGACCGGGTGGTCGCCGGTGATCGGGCGCGGGGAGACGCCTCGCCGCGCCCGCGGGGACGTTCGCAATCGCATGCGCGGGGCCGCGCGAGCGGCCGGACCCCTCCACGCGGTGGGAGTCCGCACGGTCACCCGGGGTGAGGTGTGCGCCCGGTACGGTGACGGGCTCCACGGCGCGTCGGGCGGCGGTGAACCGCCAGGGCAGCGGCGGGTCCGGCGCGAGTGAGCGGCGCCTCCGCGAGGTGGGCGCCGCTCCCGCGACCACGGCCACCCGTGCGTCGAAACGGACGGGGAGTGACGGAAGATACGGGAGCGGCGACTGCCGCCCGGAGCGTTTGCGGCGTTCGCATCGCCGTACCCGGGTCGGTAGGTGTACGCCGCAACGGTGCACGCGCCCCGGCGGCGCTGGCCCGGCCGAGCGCCCCGCACGGAACCGGTTCCGGCCGGTCACCGTATGCACCGGTTCACCCCGGCGTAACGCGGCCGGGACCGCCCGCCGGAAGAACCGGGAACATCGCATGGGAGCGCTCCACCCCGCCCCGCCCCGGCCGCCGCTACAGTCGTCGCCCATGACGGACGACTGGCGGCAGGACCGGATCGGCACCGCGCTCCGAGGCGAGAATCCCACGGTGCTCCGGAGGCTGGACGCGGGATTCGCCGTGATCGGGGACGTTCAGTTCCTGCCGGGATACTCGGTGCTGCTCGTGGACGACCCCGCCGTAGAGCGGTTGTCGGAGCTTCCCCGGGCCCGGCGCCAGGCGTTCCTGGCCGGCATGGACGCCCTCGGCGAGGCCGTCGAACGCACCTGCCGACGGCTGGACCCCGCCTTCCGGCGGGTCAACCTGGAGATCCTCGGGAACACCGATCCGTTCCTGCACGCGCACGTATGGCCCCGGTACGACTGGGAGCCGCCGGAGCTGGTGGGCGGGCCCGTCTGGCTGTACCCGGCCGAGCGGTGGCGCGACGGACGCCACGCGGTCGGCCCTCGGCACGCCGCCCTCCGCGAGGCGATCGGCGAGGAGCTGGACCGGCTTACGTCTCCCGCGTAGCCGCCATCCCGATCGTGATCAGGCCCAGGATCACCCAGCCGAACCAGAGCCAGCCGTTGCTCCCCAGCGCCACCGTGTACGCGGTGACCGCCACCAGGGCGCCGGCGGTGAGCATTCCCATCGTCTTCGTGGATCCGGACATGCGCGCACCCTCCTCATCGGCCGCGCGGCCGTAAAGGCCATCGTCACCCGAAAGGAGGGTCCGCCGCTACTGTCCGCGCGCCTGCAACGACGCGAGATACGCGTTGTACGCCTGGAGCTCCTGGTCCCCGTCGCGGTCCGCCGCCCGGTCCGAGCGCTTCGCCGTCCGCTGTTCCGAGCGGTACCACTGGAACACCAGGGCCACCAGGACCACCACCGAGGGGATCTCGCTGAACGCCCACGCGATGCCACCGGCCGCGCTCTGGTCGGACAGCGCGTCGATGCCGAGCGAGCCCGGCGGGTCCTTGTACACCTCCACCATCGGCGTGGAGGCCATCATGAGGGCGATCCCGAAGAACGCGTGGAACGGCATCCCGGCGAACAGTTCCAGCATCCGCATCACATAGCCGGGGCGGTGCGGCCCCGGGTCGACGCCCATGATGGGCCAGAAGAAGAACAGGCCGACCGCCAGGAAGTGCACCATCATCACGAGGTGCCCGGTCGTGGAGCCCATCAGGTAGTCGAAGAGCGGCGTGAAGTACAGGCCGTAGAGGCTGGCGATGAACAGCGGGATCGTGAACGCCGGATGCGTGACGATCTTCATGTACCGGCTGTGCAACAGCATCAGCAGCAGCTCGCGCGGCCCCTTCGTGCCACGCGGCGCGACCGGCAGCGCGCGCAGCGCGAGCGTCACCGGCGCGCCCAGCAGCAGCAGGATCGGCGACAGCATGCTGATCACCATGTGCTGCACCATGTGCACGCTGAACATGACCATGCCGTAGTCGTTGAGCCGGGTGCACATCACCAGCGCGATCGTCAGCACCCCGATCATGAACAGGACCGTGCGCCCCACCGGCCACGCGTCCCCGCGCCGCCGCAGCCGCAGCACCCCGTACCCGTACAGCAGCACCGCCAGGACGCAGCCGATCAGGAAGAACGGGTCCGCGGAGAAGTGGAGGCCGCGTCCCAGCGTGAACGGCGGCAGGTCCATGTTCATGCCGTGCCCGCTGTGATCCATCTGTTCACTCCCGACGGGAACGCCGGGACGTCCCTGTTTCGTGCTGGTTGTCCCGACCAGACTAGAACCGCCCCCGGCCGAGGATGCGGCCGGGGGCGGTCTCGTGTCGGGGTGTCGCTCAGAGCACGCACTCCGCCTCGGCGTACCGGGCGGCCGGGACCGTCTTCAGGGTCTCCACCGCGTGCGCGAGGGGCACCAGCGTGATGTCCGTGCCGCGCAGCGCCGTCATCATGCCGAACTCACCGCGGTGCGCCGCCTCCACCGCGTGCCAGCCGAACCGGGTCGCGAGGACGCGGTCGTACGCGGTCGGCGTGCCGCCGCGCTGGACGTGGCCCAGGATCACCGGGCGGGCCTCCTTGCCGAGACGCTGCTCCAGCTCGACGGAGAGCTGGGTCGCCACGCCGGTGAAGCGCTCGTGGCCGTAGATGTCCTTGGCGCCCGACTGGAAGTCCATGGAGCCCTCGCGCGGCTTCGCGCCCTCCGCGACGACGACGATCGCGAACTTCTTGCCGGCCGAGAAGCGTCGGCCCACGACCTCGGTCAGCTCGTCGATGTCGAAGGGGCGCTCCGGGACGACGATGGCGTGCGCGCCGGCCGCCATGCCGGAGTGCAGGGCGATCCAGCCGGTGTGGCGGCCCATGACCTCGACGATCATGACGCGCTGGTGCGACTCGGCGGTGGTCTTCAGCCGGTCCAGCGCCTCGGTGGCGACGCCGACGGCGGTGTCGAAGCCGAAGGTCACGTCGGTCGACGCGATGTCGTTGTCGATGGTCTTCGGCACCCCGACGATCGGAAGGCCCGCCTCGGACAGCAGGTTCGCCGCCTTGAGGGTGCCCTCGCCGCCGATCGGGATGATCGCGTCGAGACCGAGATCCCTGACGTGGCCCCGGGCCGTCTCGACGCCCCCGCGCAGATGCGCCGGCTGGACCCGGGAGGAGCCGAGGATCGTGCCGCCCCGGGCGAGGATGCCGCCCACGGCGTCCAGGTCGAGCTTGCGGTAGTCGCACTCCAGGAGGCCCCGCCACCCGTCGTGGAAGCCGATGACCTCGTCGCCGTGGTCGACCACAGCGCGGTGGACGACGGACCGGATGACGGCATTGAGGCCGGGGCAGTCGCCGCCGGAGGTGAGCACACCAATTCGCATTGCCCGGGAAACCTTTGCAACGTGGGCCGACGACCGGACCACGTCGTCCGGTTGGATCCCCGCCACCCTACCGGCGCAGGGTGGCGGGACCGAACCGGGCGTCCGCCTGCTGGACGCCGCTCATCCGAGCCCTGCGCCACTCATTGGACAACCAGTGAATTGCCTGGTCAGGCGGGCTGTGTGGCAGCCGCGACGCGCTCCGCGCGCAGCGCCTCGTACCACCGGTCGTCGGTCGGCGGGAGCGCGTTCACATCGAGGGCCAGCTTGAGCAGCAGGTCCGCGATCATGGGGTTCCGCGCCATCACCGGACCGTGCATGTACGTGCCGAACACGGTGTCGTTGTACGCGCCCTCGGTGCCGTCCCCCGTGCCGTTGCCCCGGCCGAAGCGCACCCGGGCGAACGGCCGCGCCGTCGGCCCGAGATGCGTGACGCCCTGGTGGTTCTCGAAGCCGGTCAGCGGCGGCAGGCCCAGCTGCGGATCGATGTCCGCCAGCACGTCGCCGACGCACCGCGCGCCCTCGCCGCGCGTCGAGACCACGTCCAGCAGACCGAGACCCTGCTCGCGCTCACCGAGGTCGTTGATGAACTCGTGGCCGAGGATCTGGTACCCGGCGCAGACCGAGAAGATGATCGCGCCGTTGGACGCGGCCCGGGCGAGCCCGCCGTCGCGGCGCAGCCGCTCCGCCGCGAGCCGCTGCGGCCGGTCCTCACCGCCGCCGATCAGATAGATGTCGCCCGACGTGGGCACCGGCTGGTCGCTGCGCACGTCGACGCGCGCCACGTCCAGGCCGCGCTGGCGGGCGCGGCGCTCCACCACGAGGGCGTTGCCCTGGTCGCCGTAGGTGCTCAGCAGGTCCGGGTACACCCACACCAGCCGCAGGCTGTTGTTGCTCATGCTTCGTCCTCTCCGGAGGGGCCCGGGGCCGGGGTCAGTTGCCGACACGGCGGCGCAGGTCCTGGAAGGCGGTGTAGTTGGCGATGACCTCGATGCGCCCGGGCGGAGCCTGCTGCACGGCCTCGTCCAGGTTCTCGCAGACCCGGAAGTCGAGTCCGGCCACTTCGAGGCGGACCGCGAGGTCCAGCTTGCGGTCGCCGAGCACGAAGATCGGGTGGCCCGCGAGCTGGGTGTAGTCGACGTCCCACAGCCACGAGGTGTCCGTGCCGTCCGCGCCGCGCGCGTTCACGGAGAGGATCACCGGGGTCGGCGGCGGGTCGATCAGCGAGAAGGTCTCCAGCCAGCCCGCCGGGTTCTTCGCCAGCAGCAGCCGAAGCTCACGGCCGAGGAAGCTCACCACGTCGTAGCGGCCGGCGACGGCCTGCACCTGGTACATGCGCTCCAGGGCCACCTGCGGCGGCACCCCGAAGACCGCGGCGACGGCCGCCGAGCTCGTGGCGTTGGCCTTGTTGGCCCGGCCGGGCAGCTGGAGGTGGATCGGCCACGCCGAACCGTGCGGGTCGAGCACGTAGTCGCCGTGCAGCACCCAGCTCGGCGGCGGACGCCGGAAACCGCACTCGCCGCAGAACCAGTCGTCGCCGGGGCGCTGCATGACCCCGCCGCAGGACGGGCAGGACCAGGCGTCGTCCTTCCACGCCTGTCCGGCCGCGACCCACACCACGTTGGGGGAGGAGGAGGCCGCCCAGACGATCAGCGGGTCGTCGGCGTTGGCGACGATCACGGACTTCGAGCCGGAAAGACCCTCGCGCCACTTCTCGGCCAGCATCCGCGTCTCCGCGGCCCGGTCCAGCTGGTCGCGCGAGAGGTTGAGGAGCGCGATCACCTTGGGCGTCGTGTCGCGGGCCACCCCGGCGAGGTACTTCTCGTCGACCTCGATCACGCCGTACTGCGCGTCGGAGCCGCCGGCCAGCGCCGATGTGATGCCCGCGGGCATGTTGGCGCCGAGCGCGTTCGACACGACCGGGCCCGCGGCGCGCAGCGCCTCGGCGATCAGCCGTGTGGTGGTCGTCTTGCCGTTCGTCGCCGAGACGAGGATCACGTCCAGGTGCTGCGCCAGCCGCCCGAGCAGGTCGGGGTCGAGCTTGAGCGCCACCCGGCCGCCGATCACCGATCCGCTGCCCCGCCCGGCCGCCCGCGACACCGCCGCAGCGGCCTTGCCCGCCGTCACGGCCAGCTTGGCCCGCGGCGACAACGGCTCCGTGTTGCCTGCCATCGTCCTAGATCCTCCTTGCATCGGTCCGCCGCCCAGCCTATCGATGTCCGGCACTGTGACCGCACGGCGGCACCGTCCGGCTCGTGGACTTCCGGTGGAATGGAGGACGCGTGAGCGGGCCGTCGCGTTCTCCAGGGGCCCGCCGGCGACGTAATCCGGGTGCACGGGCGGCCGGGGACGCGTTACCGTCGGCGTATGGACGTCAACGGCATCACCACCACCGCGACCGCGCGAGCGACCAGCTCGCCGGTTGCCGCCGTCTGACTTTCCCTTCCCCCGGCGACCGGAAACGGTCCGTCGGTGGTTGCCGAGGAGATTCCTCCCCGGCCGGGTGACCGAACGGTCCCGTTCTCCGGCGCCTTCCCGCCACCCGCGAAGGAGCCGTCCCCATGGACACCGAACAGCTCGCCCGTACCTTCCTGGAGTACTTCGAGGAGCGCGGCCACCGCCGCATCACCGGCTCGACCCTGCTGCCGCCGCCCGGCGACCCCGTGCTCTTCACCACATCCGGGATGCATCCCCTCACCCCGTACCTGGAGGGCCGCCCGCATCCGCTGGGCCGCCGGCTGGTCAACCGGCAGCGCTGCCTGCGCACCACCGACCTGGACGAGGTCGGCGACGCCACCCACCTCACCGTCTTCGAGATGCTCGGCAGCTGGTCGCTGGGTGATTACGAGGGCCCGCGCAGCCTGGAATGGGGGTACGGGCTGCTCACCGAGGGCCTGGGCATCGACCCCGCCCGGCTGCACGCCACGGTGTACGCCGGGGACGAGCGCACCGAGCCCGACACCGCCTCGCTGCGGATGTGGCAGGGGCTGGGCCTGCCGGTGGAGCCGACCGTCGAGGACAACTGGTGGTCCAACGGGCCGACCGGGCCGTGCGGACCCGACTCGGAGATCTTCCTGTGGAGCGGCGAGGGGCCGCCCGTGTCCACGCCCACCGGGGACGACCGCTGGGTGGAGGTGTGGAACCACGTCACGATGAGCCACCGCAGGCTCGACGACGGGTCGCTGGTGCCCCTGCCGCAGCGCAATGTCGACACCGGGCTCGGTCTGGAGCGGCTGGCCTCGCTGCTCCAGGGCAAACGGTCGGTGTTCGAGTGCGATGTCTTCGATCCCTGGCGCCGTGCCGTACCGGACCTGTGGCCGCTGGACGAGCCCTCGCTGCGGCTGGTCTGCGACCATCTGCGCTCCGCCGTCGTGGTCATCGGCGACGGGGTCCGCCCGGCCGCCACCGGGCGCGGTTACGTGCTGCGCCGACTGCTGCGACGGGCCCTGACCGTGCTCCGCCGCGACGACCCCTCGCGCACGCTCGGCGATCTGCCGCCCGAGCCGGTCCGGCACACCCTGGACCACTTCCGGCAGGACGTGGACCCCGGCGAGGTGCTGCGCGTGCTGGCCGACGAGGAGCGCCGGTTCGTCCGGCTCCTGGAACGCGGCAGGCAGGTGCTGGCCCGGCCCCGGTTCCGGGGGCCGCTCACGGAGGAGGACCTGCGCTACCTCCACGACACCCACGGGCTGCCGCGCGACCTGGTGACGAGCTTGCGGGAGGGGTGAGACGGGAGCGGTGCCGGGGGCCCCGGCACCGCTCGTGGCGTTACGGAGTGACCACGGTCCCGCCGAAGGAGACGACCAGGCGGCCGTCGGAGGCGAACGACCAGTCCAGGGCCCCGTCGTACGCGGAGCAGCGGGAGCCGTTCGCGCCGGTCCAGAACTGGTTGGAGCCGTCCGCGTCGCCGACGGTCTTGTCGTTGGAGCCGTCGCCGCCGCGGCAGGAGGTGTTGTCCCGGAACACCGAAGTGCCCTTGTCGAAGGAGAAGTTGCGCTCCTCGTTGTCGATGCCCACGTTGTCGGACACGGTCATCGAGCCGGGGTTGCTGTTGTACGTGAAGCCGTGGTGGCCGTTGTGGTAGGCGATGTTGCGCCGCACGATGTGGTCGACCTTGATCCCGTCGCCGCCGAGCTTGAAGCCGTTGCGGTCGCCGTCCTCGTTCACGGTGCCGTCGGAGAGGGTGCCGTTGTCGTAGCTGAGGGAGTCCTCGATGGTCACGGGGCCGATGGGGCCGGTGTCCTTCTTCGTGTAGAGGTCCCAGCCGTCGTCGATGTTGTTGTGCGAGACGGTGTAGCGGAAGACGTTGCCCGGTCCCGCGGTGAGCTTGGCGGCGAACCCGTCCGCGTCCTCGCCGTCGGAGTCCGCGTTGTCGTGCGACTCGGAGCTGAGGACGAGGTTGTTCGCGGGCCACTCGTCGTCGGGGGTGTCGGAGGAGATCCGGGAGATCTGGAGCCCCGAGTCGTGGTTGAAGCGGGTCACGACGTGCTCGATGACGTTGTCGCTGCCGCCCACGAAGATGCCGTTGTCACCGGCGTGCTCGACGGTGAGCCCGTCGATGTGCCAGTAGTCGCCGTTCACGGCGAGCCCGCGGGCCGCCGGGTCCTCGCTCATCTCCGAGAAGTTCAGCACCGGCTGCTCACCCGGGTAGGCGGCCATGGTGGTGCGGGCGCCCGAGGTGCCGTCGTTGCCCGGCGGGATGGTGACCGTCTGCCCGTACCGGTACGTGCCGCCGCGCAGGTAGATCGTCCCGCCGGCGTTCACCCGGCTGATCGCCGAGGCGAGCGTGGTGGGGTCCGCCTCGGTACCGGCCGCATCGGCGCTTCCGTCCGGTGCAACGTACAGTGCGGCGGCCGCGAGGGAAGCGTTTTCCCGACCGGTTTCCTGACCAGGGGCGGCCTGTGCGGTGGTGCCCAGGACGGCGAATGAACCGGCCAGCAGGGCGGCACAGGCGAGAACAGGCTTGAGCTGCATCTTTGACTCCAGGTGGGGGGAGTGAACCGGACGGGCTTCCGCCCGGAGTGGTGCAAGCGCTTTCTATCGACCGTAGAGTGACGCCATGGGCACGTCAATGGTCATGCATGTGTTTGCCAGACCAGTATGTGAACGCCGTGATGGCTCTACGCGAAGGTGTACGGGCGCAGCACCATGAGGGAGTCCTCCTGCGTCGCGACCATGGCGAAGGGGAACCGGTCGAGTTCGAGGCAGAGCGCCACGTCCTCCGGGTGGGTCCCCGCGCGCACCCCCTGCGCCAGCTCGGCAGCGGCGCGTGAATCGCCCGCCCGGCGCAGGAACGGCTCCGCGTCCACCGCCTCCCCGGCCGCGCGGCGTGCGACGTACTGGGCGCACGCCAGGTCCTCGTCGGCGCGCCCGTCCTCACCGGTGACCACGAAGGTGACGTTCCCGCCCGCGCGCTCCCGCAGTAGCCGCGCCGTCGCCTCCGCCACCACGAAGCCGGCGCACAGCACCAGGGGCGCGTCCTTCACCGCGAGGGCGCCGACCGTCCCCGCCGTGGTCTTCTGCACCACGGTCCGGCCGCCCAGGTCCCGTGAGCGCAGCTGCCCCGGCGAGTTGACGGCGTCGAACCCGGGCGCGAGGGCACCGTCCTTGAGTGCCATCCAGTCCGGGTGACGGCCCTTGAGCGCCAGCGCCTCGTCCAGTGAGCCGGCGAGCACGATCTTCTCCGCGCCCCGGGCGAAGGCCCAGGCTGCCACGGTGTATGCGCGCATGACATCGACGACGACCGCCACGGAGGGGGTCGCGGAGAGCTCGGCGATGCCGAGGAAACGGGCGTCCATCCGCCCATGATCACCCCTGGCCGTCCGTGCCCGCCCGGACAGTGGTGCGCATCACGCCGGCTGCCGTGAAAGGCCGCCCGGGTGACCGGGGCGACAGTGTTGACGCAGGTCCGCGGCCGGGAAGTCCGGCGTCCCCGGCGCCACCTCGTGGAACGTACGATGACCGCCATGCGCAACCGCCCGATCCCCGGCAGCTCCGGCATCGTCCGCACCATGACCCTGCTCGGCGACCCCGTGCTGCACGCGCCGTGCGAACCGGTCACGGAGTTCGGCCCCTCGCTCGCCCGGCTCGTCGAGGACATGTTCGCCACGATGTACGAGGCGCGGGGCGTCGGGCTCGCCGCCAACCAGATCGGTGTGCGGTCACGGGTGTTCGTCTTCGACTGCCCCGACGACGAGGGCGTGCGCCACCTCGGACATGTGGTGAACCCGGTCCTGGTGGAGGCGGACGGGGTCACCGTGCGCGGCTCCGAGGGCTGCCTCTCGCTCCCCGGCCTGGAGGCCGGCACCCCGCGCTTCGACCACGCGGTGGTCGAGGGCGTCACCATGACCGGCGAGCCCGTCCGGATCGACGGCACCGGCTTCTTCGCCCGCTGCCTCCAGCACGAGTGCGACCACCTGGAGGGCCGGGTCTACACCGACCGGCTGACCGGGCTGCGCCGGGCCCGGGTGCTGCGCGCGGCCCGCCGGGCGCCGTGGGCGCGTAACGGCTGACGGCTCGTCAGAAGCCGGGCCCGTCCGCGCGGTCGCCCGCCGCGGCCAGTCTGCCCCAGAGGAGGTCGGCGAGGCTGCGGACCAACTGCTCGCGGGACAGGGGCGTTCGCCCAGCCACCAGTCACCGGCCGCGTGCATCATGCCGACGATGCCGTGGCCCCAGATCCGGGCCATCGCCTCGCTGTCCGGGCCGAGGTCCACCCGCTCCGCGATCACCATGGCCAGCTCCTCGCCCAGGCGGCGCAGCAGCGGGGCGGAGTGCCGGCCGACGTCGAAGCCCTGCTCGGGGCGGGGGCCGAGTCGTCGGACGGGTGCATCAGGAAGCGGTACACCTGGGGGCGGGCCTCGATCGCCGCGAGGTAGGTGTCGAGCGTCGACTCGACCCGGGCGCGCCGTTCGGCGGGGGCGTCGAGCGCGGCGCGCAGGGCGCTCAGCAGTGCGTCGGTGTGCCGCTTGGCGAGGGCCCGGTAGAGCCCGCCCTTGTCGCCGAAATGCCGGTAGAGGATCGGCTTCGTGATGCCGGCCTCCGCCGCGATGGCGTTCATCGAGGCCCCGGGGCCGTCCCTGAGCACCACGCGGTCGGCGGCGTCGAGCAGCTCCCGGCGGCGGCGTTCGGCCGTGGTCCGCTGGCGCTCGGCCTGTCGTGTGGTCTCCATGTCGTCTCTCCCACCCCTGACCGTGCCTGTCCGTCGTGCCTGCGCAACGTAACACCCTGTCCGGCGGGGTGCGGATGGCGTCTCATGTGGTTGACACAGGCTACTTGCCAGTAACAGACTGTTGTTACCGCAAGTAACGAAGCGTTTCGACGGCAGTACGTGGAGGGGAACATGGCCGAGTTCACGCTTGAGCTCAACGATGACCAGAAGCAGGTCCGCGACTGGCTCCACGGCTTCGCCGCGGACGTGATCCGTCCGGCCGCTTCCGAGTGGGACGAGCGTGAGGAGACGCCCTGGCCCGTCATCCAGGAGGCGGCGAAGGTCGGGATCTACTCCCTCGACTTCTACGCCCAGCAGTTCTTCGATCCTACGGGGCTCGGCATCCCGATGGCCATGGAGGAGCTGTTCTGGGGCGACGCCGGCATCGCCCTGTCGATCGTCGGTACGGGCCTGGCGGCCGTCGGCGTCCTCGCCAACGGCACCGAGGAGCAGATCGGCACCTGGATCCCGCAGATGTACGGGGACGCGGACGACGTGAAGGTCGCGGCCTTCTGCTCCTCCGAGCCCGACGCCGGTTCCGACGTCGCCTCCATGCGCACCCGCGCGGTGTACGACCAGGCCAAGGACGAGTGGGTGCTCAACGGCACCAAGACCTGGGCGACCAACGGCGGCATCGCCAACGTCCACGTAGTGGTCGCGGTGGTCGACCCGGAGCTCGGCTCCAAGGGCCACGCCTCCTTCATCGTGCCGCCGAACACCCCCGGGCTCTCCCAGGGCCAGAAGTTCAAGAAGCACGGCATCCGCGCCTCGCACACCGCCGAGGTCGTCCTGGAGGACGTGCGCGTTCCCGGGCACTGCCTGCTCGGCGGCAAGGAGAAGCTGGACCAGCGCCTCGCCCGCGCCCGCGAGCGCGCCGCCACCGGTGGCGAGCGCGTGAAGAACGCCGCGATGGCCACCTTCGAGGCGTCCCGCCCGGCCGTCGGCGCCATGGCGGTCGGCACCGCCCGGGCCGCGTACGAAGTGGCGCTCGACTACGCGAAGACGCGGACCCAGTTCGGCCGCCCGATCATCGACAACCAGGGCGTCGCCTTCCAGCTCGCCGACATGCGGACCGCGATCGACGCGGCCCGGCTGCTCGTCTGGCGCGCCTCCTGGATGGCCACCACCGGCAAGCCGTTCGAGTCGGCCGAGGGCTCCATGTCCAAGCTGTACGCGAGCGAGACGGCCAAGAAGGTCACCGCGCAGGCCGTCCAGATCCTGGGCGGCAACGGCTTCACGCGGGAGTACCCGGTGGAGCGCATGCACCGGGACGCCGCGATCTACACGATCTTCGAGGGCACCAGCGAGATCCAGCGCCTGGTCATCGCCCGCACCCTGTCGGGCATGCCCATCCGCTGACCGCACCGCATACGGCCCCCGCGCCCGGCACACGCCGGGGGCGGGGGCCGTACGCGTGGGGTGCTCACGATGGTGTGCGCCTGCCATGTACCTGTAGATTCCCGGTGGAGATCGTGACCGGGTGATGGAGGGAGCAGGGCATGGCGAGATCCGGAGCGGCGCGGATCGCGATGACCGCGGCGGCGGCCTTCGGGCTCGTGGTGACCGCGCAGACGACCGCGCACGCCGACCCCCGGACGGTCGACGCGGTCTTCGGCGGTTACGGGGAGTGGAACGCGGACCCCTACGGCACCGCCCCCGGCGACTCGATCCGCGCCTGCGACACCGACGCCGACGGCTGGAGCATCGAGGTCAAGCTGGACATCGGCCGGGACGGCACCTGGGACCGCATCGCCACCACGCGCGGCCACACCTCGCCGTACTGCACGCCGTGGAAGACCGGCAACATCAAGGAGGGCACCCCCGTCCTCGTCCAGGTGGCGAACGTGGGCGGAGATGCCACTTACCCCAAGGGCTCCGTACTGCTCAGCCGCGCCTAGCGCGTGTTCTCCATCAGGCGGCGGGCAGCTGCGCCTCGATCGCCTTCACCAGTTCGGGCGCGTCCGGCTCCGTGCGGGGGCGGATGCGGGCGACCGGCTCACCCGCCGGGGAGATCAGGAACTTCTCGAAGTTCCACTGGACGTCCCCGGCCTCGCCGTCCGCGTCCGCGACCCGGGTCAGCTCCGCGTACAGCGGGTGCCGGTTCGCTCCGTTCACCTCGGTCTTCTCCAGCAGCGGGAAGCTCACCCCGTACGTCGTCGAGCAGAAGGTCTCGATCTCCTCGGCGGTCCCCGGCTCCTGGCCGCCGAACTGGTTGCACGGCACACCGAGCACGGTGAGACCCCGGTCCCCGTACTCCTTCTGGAGCCGCTCCAGGCCCGCGTACTGCGGGGTCAGCCCGCACTTCGATGCCACGTTCACCAGCAGCACCGCCCGGCCGCGGTAGTCGCCCAGCGACGTCGGCTCGCCGGTGAGGGTGCGCAGCGGAATGTCGTACAGCGTCATGGATGTCTCCTCGTCGGTGTCTTCCCGGCCCATTCTCACCCCAGGGGTGCGTCGGCGACGCGGCCGACCGACTTGTAGTAGAAGGTCGTCGGCTTCAGGACCCCGTCGGGACCGGCCGCGTAGTCCGGAACGGAACCGCACTCCGTCCACCCCGCCGCACGGTACAGCCGCTCCGCCGGACTGCCGCTCTCGGTGTCCAGGACCAGGAGCGTGACGCCGTCGTCGGCCGCCGTGCGCTCGGCCGCGGCCAGCAGCTCACGGCCGAGTCCGCGCCCGCGCGCCGAGGGGCGGACCATCAGCTTGGTCACCTCCGCGCGGTGGCGGGCGTTCGGCAGCGGCGCCCGGACCAGGCCGATCGTGCCCGCGATGCGTTCCCCGTCCCGGGCGATCCACGCCTGGAGCCGCCCCGCCTCCACGGACGCGGCCCGGGCGCGCCACCACTCGGCAGCGGTGCCGCGGTCCAGGGGCGCCAGGAAGCCGACGGACGAGCCGTTCTCGACGGTCTCCACGAGCAGGGCGGCCAGCTCGTCGGCGTAGGTGACCAGCTCGGGGCCGGACACCGGGACGATCTCGGTCATGGGGGTCAGGTCCTTCCGTGGAACGCCGGTCCGCATCTCCGCGCGGACCGGCTGCGACGCGATCCTAAGCGGGTGTCCGCCGGCAGCGGCCGTCCGGTCCGTGAGCCCCTGCCCGCCGTACTGCCGGACACGCGTCCCCGTGACACTCTGGAAGCGGAACGTCCGGTTCGGCTCCGGTCCGCGCCGGGCGACCGTGCCAGCAAAGGAGGCCGACATGGCCAACACGGGCAGCGCACCGGCGGCACCACGCGGCACCGACGGATCACACCACCCCGCCCGCACGGGCTGGACCGCGTTCGCCGCGGTCCTGATGATCTTCGGTGGTGCCATGGCGATCTTCCAGGGCATCGCGGCCATCGCCAAGGACGACGTCTTCGTCGCCACGCGCAACTATGTCTTCCAGTTCAACCTCACGGGCTGGGGCTGGATCCACCTCATCCTCGGAATCGTGATCGTCCTCGCCGGCTGCGCACTGTTCACCGGGGCCTTCTGGGCACGGGCGGTGGGCGTCGTCCTCGCCGGGCTCGGCGCACTGGCCAACTTCGCGTGGCTGCCGCACTATCCGCTGTGGTCCATCGTGCTCATCGCCATCGACATCTTCATCATCTGGGCGCTCTGCGCGGGCCCCGACCGCGCGAAAGCCTGACGGGGCCTCACGGCTCCCGCAGCAGTACGAGCGTGTCGCCCGGACCCGGCTCCGGGCGACCGCTCCGTGTGACCGGGACGAGCCGGCCCTCCGGCCGCACCACGAACAGCAGGTGCTCCCCGGGCGCCGGCGGCCCGTCCGCCGACCGCGTCACCACCCGCGCCCCGGCCGCGTACTTCCGGGCGAGCTCGGGCCGGGTGAGGCCGGGCCCGAAGAGGGCGTCGCCACCGGTGTACGGGGCCACCACCCCGTGGCTCGCGGAGGGCGGGGCGAGCCGGCCCACCTCTCCCTCGACGCTCTCCCGCAGCGTGAGCGACGCCAGCGCGTTGAAGTCGTCCTCGCCGGTGAGCAGCAGCACCGAGGTGATCCCCTCCAGCTCCGCACCGGCCCCGGTGGCCGAGGCGAACAGTTCACCGGGTGCCAGCTTCAGCCCCGCGGCCCTGATCCGCGCCCGCTCCTCGTCCGCGCCCGCCCACATCAGCACGTCGAGCCCCGCCCCGCTCAGCGCGCCCGCCAGGTCCACCGCCCACGGCGCCCCGCCCACCAGCAGCGGCCGGGACCGGGCCGGCCGCAGCACCCCGAGCCGCCGCGCCGCCGGGAAAGCGGTCAGGCCGTAGAGCGACACCGTCGCCACGATCACCACGAAGGTCGCGGGCAGGATGCGCTCCGCACCGCCGATGTGGTGCGCGGCCAGCTCCGAGGAGAACGTGGAGGCGGTGGCCGCCGCGACGATGCCCCGGGGCGCCATCCAGCCGATGAACCACCGCTCCCGCGCGGGCACGTCGGTGCCGGCCGCCGCGAGGTGGGCGATGAGCGGCCGGGTCACCAGGACGAGGAGGGCGGTCAGCGCCAGCGAGGGCAGCACGACGTGCCGCAGCGACGCCGGGGTGACCGTCGCCGAGATGGAGACGAAGAGCAGGCCGATGACCAGCGAGACCAGCGTCTCGAAGAACGGGCGGCGCGTGGGCAGATCGAGGCCGGGCAGATTGGCCATGGCCATCCCCATGACGACCGCCGAGATCAGCCCCGTGTCGTCGCGCAGCGCGTCGCAGGCGGCCGCCACCCCGACCACGGCGGCCAGCTGGAGCGAGGTCTCCAGCTCCTCGCTGAGCCGTACCCGACGCAGCACCAGCCACAGCACCGCCGCACCGGCCGCGCCCGCTCCCACGCCCACCCCCGCACTGGCCAGGAAGTGCCCGAGCCCGCTGCCGAACTCCGGCCGGCCGCCCGCCAGGACCCCGTGGAAGACGAGCGCCCCCAGGATGCCGCCGACCGGGTCGATCAGAGCCCCCTCCCAGACGAGGATGCGCCGCAATCGCTCCGTGGGCCGTACGAAGGCGAGCAACGGCCCCACCACCGTCGGGCCCGACACGACGAGGATCGCCGCGAGCATCACCGCCGCCTGCGCCGACATGTCCAGCACCGGCACGGCGAAGAGCGCGGCGGACACCAGCGTCAGCAGGGCCCCCAGCCACAGCAGCCGGACCACCACCCGCCGGTTGTGCCCCCTGAGCCGCTTCAGGTCCAGGCCGAGCCCGGCGTCGTAGAGGATCACGGCCACCGCCAGCGACACCAGCGGCGAGAAGGCGGGTCCGAGCAGCCGCTCGGGATCGATGTCGTCGGTGAGCGCCCCCGCGATGAACCCGGCGGGCAGCAGCACCAGCAGCGCCGGCACCCGCAGCCGCCTCGCCAGCAACTGCGAACCGACCGCGAGCACCACGATCAGCCCGAGCCCCACGTACACCTGGTCCGCCGTCATCGGCCCGCCTCCTCCGGCGCGCCCCACGGCGGCGCGCGTCACCACCTTCGGTGCCGCCGCACGCGGCGCCCGCGAGGGCTCGCGCCGGGAGGCGTACTCGGCGGCCGGGATCGCCCGGAAGGGCTATCCGCTCACGGCCCGAGGCGCCCCTCGGCGGCGTCGAACGCGGGCGCGAGCGGGGCCAGCGCGGCGCGGAGCAGACCGGCCGGGGAGCCCGCGGCCACGACCAGTCCTCCGGCGCCCGGACTCGCGGCGTCCCCGGCGGGCCGGAGCCAGCCTTCGAGCGCGATGCGGATCGCGGCGGCCGTACTCGCCGCCAGAACGCGGGCGGTCGGCGCCGATGCGTCGTCCAGGCGCGCGGCGATCGCCGCGGTGAGCGGCGGCTCGACGCCGGCGGTGGCGTCGAGGAAGGCGTCGCGCAGCGCGGGCCGGGTGGTGACGAGCAGCAGCGCCTCCCGGCCGCGCGCACCGGGGTCCGTGTACTGCTCGACCACCGCGTCGGTGACGGCGTCGGCCAGGCGGACGTCCGCCGGTCTGGCCGTGACGGCCGCCGCGACGCGCGCCTCCCGGTCGGCGGTGACGGCCGAGACGATCGCCTGCTCCCGGCTGGCGAAGTAGTTGTTGTAGGTACGCGGCGAGACGCCGGCCGCCTCGGAGATGTCCTCCACCCGCACCCGGTCGGGCCCGTGCTCGATGGCCAGCCGCAGCGCCGCCTCGCGCAGCGCCTCGCGGGTGGCCTGCTTCTTGCGCTCCCGCAGTCCCGGTGGTGTCGTCACGGCGCCAGCGTTCCACAGAGGATGCGCGCACGCAAACTTGCGCGCACGCACTTTTCCTGCCAGCCTCGGCCCGACCAGGACGGACCGACGGAGAGGACGCACCATGCGGGCCAGAGGAATGACCTACGACACCGGATTCGTGCTGCACGGCCGCACATCCCGCGAGCACTTCGACCTCGCGGTGGTCCGGCGGGAGCTCGCGATCATCCGCGACGACCTGCACTGCAACGCCGTTCAGATCATCGGCGGCGACCCGGACCGGCTGGAACAGGCCGCGGTCGCCGCCGCCGCACTCGGCCTGGAGGTCTGGTTCTCGCCCTACCCGCTGGAATTGGAGCCCGAGCAGATCCTCACGCTCTTCCGCGACTGCGCCGCGCGGGCGGAACGGCTCCGTCGGGAGGGCGCCGCGGTCGTGTTCGTCGCGGGCGTCGAGCTGAGCGTGATGAACCGGGGCTTCCTGCCGGGGGAGAGCCCCGAGGAACGGGTCGGCCGGCTGATGAGCCGCCCCGAACGACGGGCCGAGGAGATCCGTGGACTCGGCGTGCGCGTCAACGCGTTCCTCGGTGACGCCGTGGCCGCCGTCCGCGAGCACTACCGGGGCACCCTCACCTACGCGGCCATCCAGTTCGAGCAGGTCGACTGGGCGCCCTTCGACATCGTGACGTACGAGCTGATCCGCTCCGCCGAGATCGCCGACCGGTTCCGCGACGCGGTCCGCACCCTGGCCCGGGGTCCGAAGCCGCTCGCCGTCACCGGATTCGGCACCGCGGCCTACCGCGGCGCGGGGGACCGGGGCGGGCGGGTCCTGGACGTGGTCGAGCACGACCCGGTGACCAAGGACCCCGTACGGCTGAACGGCGTCCACGAGCGCGACGAGCCCGGCCAGGCCGCGTACCTGAGCGAACTCCTGGAGGTCTTCGAAACCGAGGGCGTGGACAGCGCGTTCGTCTTCCTGTTCGCCCTGCCCGGCTACCCGCACCGCCCGGACGGCGATCCCAGGGACGACCTGGACCGGGCGGGGCTGGGCATCGTCAAGCTCCTCGAAGGGCGCCGGGGACGGACCTACCCCGACATGGAGTGGGAGCCCAAGGCCGCCTTCGCGGCAGTGGCACAGCGGTATCGCGGGTGACCGGGTGCGCTACTCCCGCTTGTCGTCCCAGGGCGTGCCCAGCCAGCTGTCGAACGAGGTGACCAGCGCCGTCAGCGCCGCCGCCAGCCGCCGGTCGGTCCACTGCGCGTGGACGACGACCTCGCCGTCGGCATGGAACTCGAACGGGGTCTCGCCCGCCGCCCGCCAGCGGATGCGCCGGGGCCCGCGCGGCACGTCCCCGCCGCCACTCACCAGGCTGCCCACGCCGATCGCCAGCCACAGCGGGAACAGGAGCCACCACACGTACCACCAGAAGATCCGGCCCTTGAGGCCGACGGCCTCGGGACAGCCGGCCTGGGTGACCGTCCAGCGGGTGCGCAGGCCCTTGCCCGAGCACGCCTTCTCGCGGACGACGGTCCCCAGCACCTCCCCGTGACCGCCCAGCACCCGGTACGTCGAAATCCCGTCACCGGCCGACGCGGTGACGACCGTTGCCAGCCGGGCGCGGCGCTCCGGGTCGGCCCACAGCACGAAGGAGCGGGCGCCGGTCTTCCGGGCGGCGAGGTACGCCGGTATGCCGCCCGGCGGCAGCTCCCGCTCCAGATGGGCCAGCACCCGCGACTCCGCGCCCGGCTCGTCCGCGACCTTGACGACATGGCTGAAGCGCGAGACGGGCGCGGGCGCCGGTGCGCCCTTGCGCGGCTTCCTCCCCGTCGCGACGGCACTCACTTGCAGGACGGCGGCCACGTACGCGCTCCTCCGTTGTGACGACAGGGAAGTCGAACAGTAGCCCTACCGTCGGAGGGGGTTACGCGGACGGGGCGCCGTCCAGCCGCCGGAACAGGCCCTCCTGCACCACCGACACCAGCAGATTGCCCGCCCGGTCGTAGATCCGGCCGCGCGCCAGACCCCGCCCGCCCGTCGCGATCGGCGACTCCTGGTCGTACAGGAACCACTCGTCCGCCCGGAACGGTCTGTGAAACCACATCGCGTGGTCCAGCGACGCCATGTCGAAGCCGCGCGGCCCCCACAGCGGCTCCACCGGGATGCGGACCGCGTCCAGCAGGGTCATGTCGCTCGCGTACGTCAACGCGCAGGTGTGCACCAGCGGGTCGTCGCCCAGCGGCCCCACCGCACGCATCCACACCGCGCTGCGCGGATCCGCGTCCTTGATCTCGTCCCGCGTCCACCGCAGCCGGTCCACGTAGCGGATGTCGAACGGCTGGCGCCGCGCCATCCGCTCCAGGGCCTCCGGCAGACCGCCCAGGTGCTCGCGCACCTCCTCGGCGACCGTCGGCAGCTCCTCCGGATCCGGCACCACCCGGGCAGGCGGCAGCTGGTGCTCGAAGCCGGCCTCCTCCGGGCGGTGGAACGACGCCGTCAGGTTGAAGATCGTCCGCCCCTGCTGCACGGCCGTCACCCGGCGGGTCGTGAACGACCTGCCGTCCCGGACGCGCTCCACGTCGTACACGATCGGCACCCCGGGGCGCCCCGGCCGCAGGAAGTAGGCGTGCAGCGAGTGGACCGGCCGGTCCCCGTCCGTGGTGCGGCCCGCCGCCACCAGCGCCTGCCCCGCCACCTGGCCGCCGAAGACCCGTTGCAGGGACTCGTCGGGGCTCCGGCCCCGGAAGATGTTGACCTCGATCCGCTCCAGGTCGAGCAGGTCGACCAGACGCTCGGCGGGGTTCGTCATGCCGTTCTTCTCCACTCTCACAACTGGCCCACGGACGTGACCCGCACGACCGCCCGGCCCTCCTCGTCCGACGCGGCGAGGTCCACCTCCGCGCTGATGCCCCAGTCGTGGTCGCCGTTCGGGTCGGCGAACGTCTGGCGGACCCGCCACACCCCGTGCGCCGCGTCCTCGTCGATCTTCAGCAGCTTCGGGCCGCGCGCGTCGGGACCGGTGCCCAGCTCCTCGTACTCGTCCCAGTACGCGTCCATCGCCTCGCCCCACGCGTCCTCGTCCCAGCCCGCGTCCGCGTCCAGCTCGCCCAGATCGCGGACCCGGTCCAGCGCGGCCAGCTCCACCCGGCGGAACATCGCGTTGCGCACCAGCACCCGGAAGGCACGGGCGTTCGCCGTGACCGGCTTGACCTCGTCCGCCCGCTCCTGCGCCTGCTCGGCGGTCTCCACCTCGGGGTTGGCCAGCTGCTCCCACTCGTCCAGCAGACTCGAGTCCACCTGCCGGACCATCTCGCCCAGCCAGGCGATCAGATCCTCCAGGTCCTCCGACTTGAGGTCGTCCGGAATGGTGTGCTCCAGCGCCTTGTACGCGCTCGCCAGATACCGCAGCACGATGCCCTCGGTCCGCGCCAGCTCGTAGTTCGACGTGAACTCCGTGAAGGTCATGGCCCGTTCGTACATGTCCCGGATCACCGACTTCGGCGACACCGGATGGTCGCCCACCCACGGGTGGCTGCGCCGGTAGACGTCGTACGCGTGCCACAGCAGCTCGCTCAGCGGCTTCGGGTACGTCACCTCCTGGAGCAGCTCCATCCGCTCCTCGTACTCGACGCCGTCGGCCTTCATCTGCCCGACCGCCTCACCGCGCGCCTTGTTCTGCTGCGCGGCCAGGATCTGGCGCGGATCGTCCAGCGTCGACTCCACCACCGAGACCATGTCCAGCGCGTACGACGGCGAGTCCGGGTCCAGCAGCTCGAACGCGGCCAGGGCGAACGTGGACAGCGGCTGGTTCAGCGCGAAGTCCTGCTGGAGATCCACGGTGAGCCGCACGATGCGCCCCTCCGCGTCCGGCTCGTCCAGCTGCTCCACCACACCGCCGTCCAGCAGCGACCGGTAGATCGCGATGGCCCGGCGGATGTGCCGCAACTGCGCCCGGCGCGGCTCGTGGTTGTCCTCCAGCAGATGCCGCATCGCCTCGAACGCGTTGCCCGGACGGGCGATCACCGAGAGGAGCATCGTGTGCGTGACCCGGAAACGCGAGGTCAGCGGCTCCGGATCGGACTGGATCAGCTTGTCGAACGTGGTCTCCGACCAGGCCACGAAGCCCTCGGGGCCTTCTTGCGGACGACCTTCCGCTTCTTCTTCGGGTCGTCACCCGCCTTCTTGACCGCCTTCTCGTTCTCGATGACGTGCTCGGGCGCCTGGGCGACCACGAAGCCCGCCGTGTCGAAACCCGCCCGCCCGGCCCGGCCGGCGATCTGGTGGAACTCCCGCGCCCGCAGCGTCCGCACCCGGGTGCCGTCGTACTTGGTGAGCGCGGTGAACAGCACCGTGCGAATCGGTACGTTGACGCCGACGCCCAGCGTGTCCGTACCGCAGATCACCTTCAGCAGACCCGCCTGCGCCAGCTTCTCCACCAGCCTGCGGTACTTGGGGAGCATGCCGGCGTGGTGCACGCCGATGCCGTGGCGCACGTACCGCGAGAGGTTCTGCCCGAACTTGGTGGTGAAGCGGAAGTTGCCGATCAGATCGGCGATCTTCTCCTTCTCCTCCTTGGTGCACATGTTGATGCTCATCAGCGACTGTGCCCGCTCCACTGCCGCCGCCTGGGTGAAGTGCACGATGTACACCGGCGACTGCCGGGTGTCCAGGAGCTCCGTGAGCGTCTCGGTGATCGGGGTCAGCCGGTACTCGTAGCTCAGCGGTACGGGACGGGTCGCCGAGCGGATCACGGAGGTCGGGCGGCCGGTGCGCCGGGTCAGGTCCTCCTCGAACATCCGGACGTCACCGAGCGTCGCCGACATCAGGACGAACTGCGCCTGCGGGAGTTCGAGCAGCGGGATCTGCCACGCCCAGCCCCGGTCCGGCTCCGCGTAGAAGTGGAACTCGTCCATCACGACCTGGCCGATGTCCGCGTACTTCCCGTCACGCAGCGCGATCGAGGCCAGCACCTCGGCGGTGCAGCAGATCACCGGGGCGTCGGCGTTGACCGAGGCGTCCCCGGTGAGCATGCCGACGTTCTCCGTACCGAACAGCTTGCACAGGTCGAAGAACTTCTCCGAGACCAGCGCCTTGATCGGCGCGGTGTAGAAGGTGACCTTGTCCTGCGCCAGCGCCGTGAAGTGCGCACCCGCCGCGACCAGACTCTTCCCGGACCCCGTCGGCGTGGAGAGGATCACGTTGGCCCCGGACACCACCTCGATCAGCGCCTCCTCCTGAGCCGGGTAGAGGGTGATCCCCTGCGTCTCGGTCCAGGACGAGAAAGCCTCGAAGAGAGCGTCGGGATCGTCGGTCGGGGGCAGCTGATCGATAAGGGTCACGCCCCCATCTTGCCTGTCTTCCGCCCCGATGAGGGAACCGGACGACGGCCCGAAGATCACGGACGATACGCTTCCCTCTCAACTCGGCCGCGCCGCACCGGCGGTGGCCGGATCTCGCGCCCGGGCACCGCGGGCGCACTCGGCGACACCTACGGGGGCTCGGCAGTCATGATGGGACCGGCACACTCTCTGTCGGGGGCGGCGGCCTGGCTGGGGGTGGGCGCCGCGGCGGCGGCCACCGGCCACACCATGCCGTGGCCCGTCCTCGTCGTCGGGGCGCTGATCAGCGCGGGCGCCGCGCTCGCCCCCGACCTCGACCACAAGTCCGCGACCATCTCGCGCGCCTTCGGGCCCCTCTCGCGCGGGGTCTGCGAGATCGTCGACAAGCTCTCGCACGCCGTCTACAAGGCCACCAGGCTGCGCGGCGACTCCCACCGCAACGGCGGCCACCGCACCCTCACCCACACCTGGGTCTGGGCCGTCCTGATCGGAGCCGGCGCCTCCGCCGTCGCCTACAGCGGCGGGCGCTGGGGGGTCCTCGCGATCCTCTTCGTCCACCTGGTCCTCGCCGTCGAGGGGCTGCTCTGGCGGGCCGCCCGCGTCTCCAGCGACGTCCTGGTGTGGCTGCTCGGCGCGACCAGCGCCTGGATCCTCGCCGGCATCCTCGACAAGCCGGGCAACGGCGCCGACTGGCTCTTCACCGACCCCGGCCAGGAATACCTGTGGCTCGGGCTGCCGATCGTGCTCGGCGCCCTCGTCCACGACATCGGCGACGCGCTGACCGTCTCCGGCTGCCCGATCCTGTGGCCGATCCCGGTGGGCCGCAAGCGCTGGTACCCGCTCGGCCCGCCCAAGGCCATGCGCTTCAAGGCCGGCAGCTGGGTCGAGATCAAGGTGCTGATGCCGGTCTTCATGATCCTCGGAGGCGTGGGCGCGGCGGCCGCGATGAACGTCATCTGAGCCGCCCCGGGGCCGGCGCACCGGCCCCCGGACCCCGTCAGCCGTGCCAGGAGCGCCAGAGCGCGGCGTACGCCCCGTCCGCCGCCACCAGCTCGTCATGGCTGCCCAGCTCGGTGATCCGGCCCCGCTCGACCACGGCGATCACATCCGCGTCGTGCGCGGTGTGCAGCCGGTGGGCGATCGCCACCACCGTGCGGCCCTCCAGCACCCGGGCGAGCGACCGCTCCAGGTTCCGGGCCGCCCGGGGGTCGAGCAGCGAGGTCGCCTCGTCCAGGACCAGGGTGTGCGGATCGGCGAGCACCAGCCGGGCGAGCGCGATCTGCTGGGCCTGCGCCGGGGTGATCACCAGACCGCCCGAGCCGATCTCCGCGTCGAGCCCCTGCTCCAGGGCCCGCGCCCAGCCGTCCGCGTCGACCGCGGCGAGCGACGCCCACAGCTCCGCGTCCTCCGCGTCCGTACGGGCCAGCCGCAGGTTGTCCCGCAGCGAGCCGACGAACACATGGTGCTCCTGGTTGACCAGCGCCACATGCGACCGCACCCGCTCCGTCACCATCCGCGAAAGACGCGCGCCCCCGAGCGTGACCTCGCCGTCCCGGGGCTCGTAGATCCCCGCCAGCAGCCGGCCCAGCGTCGACTTGCCCGCCCCCGACGGGCCGACCAGCGCCAGCCGCGTACCCGGTGCGACGTCCAGCGACACCCGGTGCAGCACGTCGACCCCGTCCACGTAACCGAAGCGCACCTCGTCGGCGCGCACGTCCCGGCCGTCCGGGGACACCGACGCGTCACCCGCGTCCGGCTCGATCTCCCGGACGCCCACCAGCCGCGCCAGCGACACCTGGGCCACCTGCAACTCGTCGTACCAGCGCAGGATCAGACCGATCGGGTCCACCATCATCTGGGCGAGCAACGCCCCCGTGGTGAGCTGCCCGACCGTCATCCACCCCTCGATGACGAACCAGCCGCCCAGCAGCAGGACCGCGCCCAGGATCGTCGCGTACGTGATGTTGACGACCGGGAACAGCACCGTCCGCAGGAACAGCGTGTACCGTTCCCACGCCGTCCACTGCTTGACGCGCAGGTCCGACAGCGCGACCCGGCGGCCCCCCAGCCGGTGCGCCTCCACGGTCCGCCCCGCGTCCACGGTCTCCGCCAGCGCCGCGGCGACCGCCGCGTAACCGGCGGCCTCCGAGCGGTACGCCGCAGGGCCCCGGCGGAAGTACCAGCGGCAGCCGATGAGCAGCAGCGGCAGCGCCACGACGACCGCTAGGGCCAGCGGGGGAGCGGTGACGGTGAGGGCGGCGACCAGCAGGCCCACCCAGACCACGCCGATGGTCAGCTGCGGGACGGCCTCGCGCATGGCGTTGGCCAGCCGGTCGATGTCCGTGGTGATCCGGGACAGCAGATCGCCCGTACCGGCCCGCTCCAGCACGCCCGGAGGCAGCCGCACCGAGCGGACCAGGAAGTCCTCGCGGAGGTCGGCGAGCATCTCCTCGCCCAGCATGGCGCTGCGCAGCCGCATCAACCGGGTGGCCACCGTCTGCACCAAGAGCGCGCACGCGAACACGATCGCGGTGCGCTCCAGATGCAGGTCCCGGACCCCGTCGGACAGGTCCTCCACGATCCCGCCCAGCAGGTACGGGCCCACGATGGACGCCATCACCGCGAACGTGTTGAGCAGGGTCACCACGACGAACGGCCTGCGGTGGCGCCGCATCAGCTCCAGGACGTAGGCCCGGACGGTGGCGGGCCGGCCGACCGGCAGGGTGGTGGCCGTCTCGGGGGCCGCCGGGTCGTAAGCGGGGGTACATGGGCCGGTGGGGCGGCGCCGGTCACTGCCTGGCCTTTCATGCCCGTTCCTCTCATGCCCGTTCCTCGATTTCCTGGTGTGCGGCTGTTACGTCGTCGGTCTCGCGGGTGACGACCGCGCGGTAGCGCTCCTCGGTGCGCAGCAGCTCGCGGTGCGTGCCGACCGCCACCACCGTGCCGCCGTGCACCAGCGCCACCCGGTCGGCCAGGTCGAGGAGCAGGGGCGAGGAGGAGAACACCACGGTCGTACGGTCCGTACGCAGCGCCTTGACGCCCGCCGCGACCCGGGCCTCGGTGTGCGAGTCGACCGCGGAGGTGGGCTCGTCCAGGACGAGCGTGTCCGGGTCGGTGAGCAGCGACCTGGCCAGGGCGAGCCGCTGGCGCTGACCGCCGGACAGGGACCGGCCGCGTTCGGTGATCCGGGTGTCCAGCGGCTCGCGGTCCCGCTCGGGGAAGCCTGTGCCAGCGCGGCCAGCACGTCGTCGCACTGCGCGGCGGACAGCGCGGCCGCCGCCTCCACCTGCCCGGACGACGGCACGTCCAGCAGTTCGCGCAGGGTGCCCGAGAGCAGCACGGGGTCCTTGTCCTGGACGAGCACGGCGGTCCGTGCCGCGGCCGGCTCCAGTTCGTCCAGCGGCACGCCGCCCAGCAGGACGGAGGGCGCCACGGGAGCGTCGGATTCCCCGGGCTGGGCGTGTCCGCCGAGCCGTTCCGCGAGCCGGCCCGCCTCGTCCGGGTCGCCGCAGACGACCGCGGTGAACCGGCCCTGCGGGGCCAGCAGCCCGGTGACCGGGTCGTACAGGTCGCCGGACGGGACGGTGTCGACGGTCGCCGGGCGGGTGTTGCGGCTCAGCGACAGCACGCGTACGGCGCGCTGCGCGGAGGGGCGGGAGAAGGAGTACGCCATCGCGATCTCCTCGAAGTTCCGCAGCGGGAACAGGGCCAGGGTGACCGCGCTGTACACCGTCACCAGCTGGCCCACCTCGATCCGGCCGTCCCGGGCCAGCGAGGCCCCGTGGACGACCAGGGCGAGCAGCAGTACGCCGGGCAGCAGGACCTGGACCGCCGAGATCAGGGACCACATGCGGGCGCTGTGCACCGCGGCCTCGCGGACCTCCTGCGAGGCGCGCCGGTAGCGGTCCAGGAACAGCTCCTCGCCGCCGATGCCGCGCAGGACCCGCAGCCCGGCCACGGTGTCCGAGGCGAGTTCGGTGGCCCGGCCGCCCTTCTCGCGCTGCACGTCCGCCCGCCGGGTGGCGCGCGGCAGCAACGGCAGGACGGAGAGGGCGAGGAACGGCATGGCGATCGCCACGAGAACGCCGAGCGACGGAAGGTAGAGGACGAGCCCCACGCTGATGACGACGAGGACCGTGGCGGCGGCCAGGAAGCGCGAGAGCGCTTCGACGAACCATCCGATCTTCTCGACGTCGCCGGTCGACACGGCGACCACTTCGCCGGCCGCGACCCTGCGCGTCAGCAGCGAGCCCAGCTCCGCGGTCTTGCGGGCCAGCAGCTGCTGGATCCGGGCGGCGGCGGTGATCCAGTTGGTGACGGCGGCCCGGTGGAGCATCGCGTCGCCCAACGCGGTCAGCACGCCCAGCAGCGCGGTCAGCCCACAGGCCAGCGCGAGCCTGCCGCCGGACCGGTCCACGACCGCCTGGACGGCCAGCCCCACCGCCAGCGGGTAACCCGCGATCGAACAGTGGTGCACCAGCCCCCAGAACAAGGACTTGAGCTGCCCGCGGATCTGATTGCGGCCCAGCCACAGCAGGAAGCGGGGACCTGAACGGACATCGGGATCGCCGGGGTCCGAGAACGGAAGATCGCGAATGTGCATGACATCCCAAAGGATCGGAAGAGGCAGGGCCGCGAGGCGCCGCGAAAGCGCGTCGGGGCAGCACCGAGTAGCCCGCGGAATACGCGGGCGGGGGGAACCGGACCGAGCAAGCCTTGCCGGTCACCGGGATCGCGGCAAACGGTTTTACGCGGCGCGGGTAAAGATTCGGCACGCTTTCCCCGGGGCCGCCCGGGGTGGACAACGGCGTACATCGCCAGGTGCGAGCATGGACGGATGCGTATAGCCGGTGCGGTTCGGATGGTGGCCTCGGCGGCCGCCTGTGGTGTCCTGCTCACGACCCTGACGTCCTGCGGTGACGGAGGGGACACGAAGAAGGGCGCCGCCGCCGAGCGCCCGGCCGCAGGGAAGGGCAGTACGAAGGCCCCCGTCAAGGACCTGAAGCGCATCCCCGATGTGGGCGACCGGCTCCAGTCGAAGATCCCCGCCGAGTCCCGCCAGGTCGTCGCCGTCTACGGCGAGGGCAAGGACTCCGCGGACTCCACCGTCGTGCTCTACACCAAGTCCGGCTCCACCTGGGACAAGGCCGCCTCCTGGAAGGGCCACAACGGCAAGAAGGGCTGGACGCCCGACCACCACGAGAACGACAACCGCAGCCCCGTCGGCGTCTACACCCTCAGCGACGCGGCCGGTGTCCTGCCCGACCCGGGCGCCCGCCTTCCGTACACGCAGACCGCCTCGATCCAGGCCCCGCACTACTGGGCCAAGTCGCACTGGCACGACTTCGACTACGTCATCGCCATCGACTACAACCGGGTCAAGGGCACCCCGCCCAACGACCCGACGCGCCCGCAGGGCCAGACCAAGGGCGGCAGCATCTGGCTGCACATGGACCACGGCAGCGGCACCTCGGCCTGCGTGAGTGTCTCCAAGGAGGCCATGGAGAAGCTGCTGCGCACCCTCGACCCGAAGCAGCACCCGGTCGTCGTCATGGGCGACCGGGCCAGCCTCCGCGCCTGACGCGCGCCGCTCAGGCGGGGCCCGGGCGGGTCGCCCACTCCAGCTCCATCAGAGCGGAGTGGTACGAGCGGCCCGTCGCCCGGTCCATGCCGATCTCGCACATCCGGTTGGCCGAGAGATACGCGTCGTACTCCCGGGACCCCACCTCGGCGGCCTCCTTGGCGGTCGCGGACGCCGTCAGCTCCTGGTGCAGCATCCCGCGGTCGCCCGCGAAACCGCAGCACGCGGCGTCGTCGGGGATCACGGTCTCGTCCGCGCAGGCATCGGCGACCGCGTGCAGCCGGTCCACATCGTCCAGATGCTCCATGGAACAGGTCGGGTGCAGCACGGCCGAACGGGACTTGCGCACCACCGTCAGCTCCGGAAGCAGTTCGTCCGCCGCCCAGACCAGGGAGTCGACCACGGTCAGTTCGCGGTGCAGCGCCCGGTTGTCCTCGGTGAGGTACGGGACCACCTCATGGGCGATTCCCAGCGTGCACGAGGAGGCGTCGACCACCAGCGGCAGCTTTCCGCCGGCCGTCCAGCCCCAGGCCGCTTCCACGATCCGGTTGGCCATCACGGCGTTGCCGGAGTCGTAGCCCTTGGAGTGCCAGATGGTGGCGCAGCAGGTGCCGTTGACGTCGTCCGGGATCCAGACGGGCTTTCCCGCCCGGGCCGACACGGCCACCACGGCCTGCGGCAGCGACGGGCCGCGATGGCTGTCCGGGCTGCCGAAGATGCGGTTGACGCAGGCCGGGTAGTACACCGCGCTCGCCCCCGCCCTGGAGGTGCGCGGCAGCTTGCGGGGCGCGGCGCCGGGGATCTCGGGAAGCCACTCGGGGACCAGATCGCGGCTCACCGCCCGGCGGGCGAGCCGGGTGACCCCTTGCAGCAGCCGGTCGTCGATCCGGCTCGCCGCGGCGACCGCGAGCCGCGCCGCCGTCTCCGCCGTACGGAAGTGCTTGGCGGCGAGCGCGGCGATCCGCTCCTCGCGCGGGGAGTGCCGCTGGTGGCGGAAGTTCTTCATCATGGCGCCCGTGTCGATGCCGACCGGGCAGGCCAGCTTGCAGGTGGAGTCGCCGGCGCAGGTGTCCACGGCGTCGTAGCCGTAGGCGTCGACCAGGCCGGTCTCGACGGGCGAGCCGTCGGGCTGGCGCATCATCTCGCGGCGCAGCACGATCCGCTGACGCGGTGAGGTCGTCAGGTCGTGGCTGGGGCAGGTCGGTTCGCAGAAGCCGCACTCGATGCAGGGGTCGGCGATCGCCTCGACCTTCGGGATGGTCTTCAGCCCGCGCAGATGGGCCTTCGGGTCGCGGTCGAGGACGATCCGCGGCGCCAGGACCCCGTCGGGGTCGATGACCTGCTTCGTACGCCACATCAGCTCGGTGGCCTGCGGGCCCCATTCCAGTTCGAGGAAGGGGGCGATGTTGCGGCCCGTCGCGTGCTCCGCCTTGAGTGATCCGTCGAACCGCTCGACCGTCAGCCGGCAGAAGTCCGCCATGAAGGCGGCGTACCGGTCGACGTCGGAGGGCCGCGCCGCGTCGAAGGCCAGCAGGAAGTGCAGGTTGCCGTGGGCGGCGTGCCCGGCGACGGCGGCGTCGAAGCCGTGCTCGGCCTGGAGGGCGAGCAGCGCCTCGCAGGCGTCGGCCAGCCGGGACGGCGGGACCGCGAAGTCCTCGGTGATCAGCGTCGTACCCGAGGGGCGGGAGCCGCCGACCGCGGTGACGAACGCCTTGCGGGCCTTCCAGTACCCCGAGATGGTGCGGGCGTCCCGGGTGAACTCGTTGGTCACCGAGGTGACGGGCCGGACCAGCTCCAGCCGCCGCACCACATCGGCCGCCGCCCGCTCGTACGCCTCCTGGCCCGCCTCGTCCGGGGCCCGGAACTCCACCAGGAGCGCGGTGGTCTCCTTCGGCAGCCCGGCCCAGTCGGCCGGGACCCCCTGCACGCTCACGGAGGCGCGCAGCGTGTTGCCGTCCATCAGCTCGACGGCGATGGCCCCCGCCTCGTTGAACAGCGGGACGGCGGCGGCAGCGGCGGTCAGCGAGGGGAAGAACAGCAGTGCCGTGGAGATCCGCCGGTCCAGCGGCAGGGTGTCGAAGACGACCTCGGAGATGAAACCGAACGTCCCCTCGGAGCCGACCATGAGGCCGCGCAGGATCTCCACCGGGGTCGAGCCGTCGAGGAACGCGTCCAGCCGGTAGCCGTTGGTGTTCTTGATCTCGTACTTGGCGCGGATGCGGGCCGTGAGCGCCGCGTCCGCCTCGATCTCCGCCTTCAGCGCCAGCAGCCCTTCGCACAGCTGCGGCTCGGCCCGGGCCAGGTCCGCGTCGGCCGCCGGGTCGGCGGTGTCCACGACGGTGCCGCTCGGCAGCACGAAGGTGAGCGAGGAGACGGTCCGGTACGAATTGCGGGTGGTGCCGGCGGTCATGCCCGAGGCGTTGTTGGCGACGACTCCGCCGATCGTGCAGGCGATGGCGCTCGCCGGGTCCGGGCCCAGCAGCCTGCCGTACCGGGCGAGGGCCGCGTTGGCCCGCACGACCGTCGTCCCCGGGCGGATACGGGCGCGGGCGCCGTCCTCCAGGACCTCGATGCCCGCCCAGTTCCGCCGGACGTCGACGAGGATGTCCTCGCCCTGGGCCTGGCCGTTGAGGCTGGTGCCGGCGGCGCGGAAGACCACGTTGCGGCCCTTGCCGTGCGCGTACGACAGGATCGCGGAGATGTCGTCCAGGTCCTCGGGGACGACCACCACCTGGGGCACGAAGCGGTACGGGCTGGCGTCCGAGGCGTACTTCACCAGGTCGGAGACCTTCCAGAGCACCTTGTCCGCGCCGAGCAGGGCGGTCAGCTCGGTGCGCAGTGTCTCCGGGGTGCCCGGCGCCTGCGCGTCGGGGACGCGGTCGTGGGAGGGCGGGCGGACCGCGGCGGGGCGCAGGGTGTCGGGGTCGGGCTCCAGCAGCGGCATGGTGGTTCTCCTCGGCGGTTCGTCGGTCCGGCGGCTCGGCGCCGCGTCCCGTGACCGGTCAGCAGCGGCGCTCCGGCATTCCGTCGACCAGGGCGGTCAGCAGGCCGCCGAGCACCTCGCGCTGGCCGGCGGTCAATGGAGCAAGGATCTCCTCCGCGGCCGCCCGGCGCGCGTCACGCAGCGAGCGGAGCGTGGCGATGCCCTCGTCCGTGATCTCGATCCTGACCACCCTACGACTGTCCGGATCGGGGACGCGGCGCACCCTGCCGCTCGCCTCCAGGGCGTCCACCAGCGTGGTCACGGCGCGGGGGACCACGTCGAGGCGCTGCGCGAGATCCGCCATCCGGGGCGGTCCGTCGTAATGGGCGACGGTCCGCAGCAGCCGGAACTGCGCGGGGGTGATGCCGATCGGCTCCAGCTGGCGGCCCTGGATGCGCTGGAGCCTGCGGGTGAGCCGCAGCAGCTGTTCGGCGAGCATGCCGTCGGGGTCGGGGGAGTCCATGGGAGGAACAGTATCAGGACTTGGTTCATTGTGAGTAGGGGTAACAATGAGCTATGCTCTCATTCGGCTCGACTGTCACGGTCGCGATCCCCGCGTCCGGGCGGCCCCGCCCGCCCCATTGCCGCACGTCCGACGAAGGAGCCCATGAAACCCGACGAACCCATGTGGACACCCCCGCCCAAGGACGCCGCCCAGCCGCCCGTCGAGCTGCGCCGCATCCTCCGCCTCTTCCGCCCGTACCGCGGCCGCCTCGCGGTGGTCGGACTGCTCGTCGGCGCCTCCTCGCTGGTGTCGGTCGCCTCGCCGTTCCTGCTGCGCGAGATCCTGGACACCGCCCTCCCGCAGGGCCGGACCGGGCTGCTCACGCTGCTCGCCCTCGGCATGGTCCTCACCGCCGTGATGAACAGCGTCTTCGGTGTGCTCCAGACGCTCATCTCCACCACCGTCGGCCAGCGCGTGATGCACGACCTCCGCACGGCCGTCTACACCCAGCTCCAGCGGATGCCGCTCGCCTTCTTCACCCGGACCCGTACGGGTGAGGTCCAGTCCCGGATCGCGAACGACATCGGGGGCATGCAGGCCACCGTCACCTCGACGGCGACCTCGCTCGTCTCCAACCTCACCGCGGTCATCGCCACCGTCGTCGCCATGCTCGCGCTCGACTGGCGGCTCACCGTCGTCTCGCTGCTCCTGCTGCCCGTCTTCGTCTGGATCAGCCGCCGGGTCGGCCGCGAGCGCAAGAAGATCACCACCCAGCGCCAGAAGCAGATGGCCGCCATGGCCGCCACCGTCACCGAGTCGCTGTCCGTCAGCGGCATCCTGCTCGGCCGCACGATGGGCCGCTCCGACTCGCTCACCCAGAGTTTCTCCGAGGAGTCCGAGCGGCTGGTCGACCTCGAAGTGCGCTCCAGCATGGCCGGACGCTGGCGGATGTCCACGATCGGCATCGTCATGGCCGCCATGCCGGCCGTCATCTACTGGGCCGCCGGCATGGCCCTCCAGTCCGGCGGGCCCGCCGTCTCGATCGGCACCCTGGTCGCCTTCGTCTCCCTCCAGCAGGGCCTCTTCCGCCCCGCCGTGAGCCTGCTCTCCACCGGGGTGCAGATGCAGACGTCCCTCGCGCTCTTCCAGCGGATCTTCGAATACCTCGACCTCACCGTGGACATCACGGAGCCGGAGAACCCGGTGCGCCTGGAGAAGATCCGCGGCGAGGTCCGCTTCGAGAACGTGGACTTCAGCTACGACGAGAAGAGCGGCCCGACCCTCAGCGGCGTCGACGTCACCGTGCCCGCCGGAGCCGCACTGGCCGTCGTCGGGCCCACGGGCTCCGGCAAGTCCACCCTCAGCTACCTGGTGCCCCGGCTCTACGACGTGACCGGCGGCCGGGTGACCCTCGACGGGGTCGACGTGCGCGACCTCGACTTCGACACCCTCGCCCGCGCGGTCGGCGTCGTCTCGCAGGAGACATACCTCTTCCACGCCTCGGTCGCCGAGAACCTGCGCTTCGCGAAACCGGACGCCACCGACGAGGAGATCGAGGCGGCGGCCCGCGCCGCGCAGATCCACGACCACATCGCCTCACTGCCCGACGGCTACGACACCCTCGTCGGCGAGCGCGGATACCGCTTCTCCGGCGGCGAGAAGCAGCGCCTCGCCATCGCGCGGACCATCCTGCGCGACCCGCCGGTGCTGATCCTGGACGAGGCGACGAGCGCGCTCGACACCCGTACGGAACACGCCGTGCAGGAGGCCATCGACGCGCTCTCCGCCGGACGCACCACGATCACCATCGCCCACCGGCTCTCCACCGTCCGCGACGCCGACCAGATCGTCGTCCTCGACGGCGGCCGCACGGCGGAGCGCGGCACCCACGAGGAGCTGCTCCGGCTCGACGGACGGTACGCGGCACTGGTCCGCCGGGACACGGAGATGGCCCCCGTGGCGGGCTGACCGGGAGGCTTGCCGCCGGGCATGGCGTCCCCGGCCCCGGGACCGGCGCGGGTTAGCGTGCCCGCATGGCGCACGAGACCCCGGATCCCCCGCCCCCGGTCACCCCGCCCCGCCGCCGCACGCGCCTGACCCGGCGCGGCCGCCTGACGCTGTTCATCGGCTCCCTGCTCGTCCTCGTCGTGGCCGCAGCGGTGCTCGTCCCCCTGCTCACACGAGAAACCAAGACCGAGGAAACACCCCGCACACTGGTGATCCCCGAGGGCCGCCGGGCGCCCCAGGTCTACGAGGCCGTCGACCAAGCCCTCGGCGTACCCGCCGGCACCACCGCCGCAGCCGCGCCGACATCGGACCTGCCGCTCCCGGCCGCCGCTAAGGGGAACCCCGAGGGCTACCTCTACCCGGCGACGTACCCGGTCACCTCCGCGACCACCCCGAAGAGCCTGCTGCGCTACATGACCGACACGGCGGGCCGGCACTTCGGCGCCGACCACATCACGGCGGGCGCCCGCCGCAACGACGTGACCGTGTACCAGACGGTGACCATCGCCAGCATCGTCCAGGCCGAGGCGGACACCGAGGCCGACATGGGCAAGGTCGCCCGCGTCATCCACAACCGCCTGGACCGGGGCATGCCCCTCCAGATGGACTCCACCCTCAACTACGCGCTGAACCGCAGCACCCTGGACACCACCACCGGCGACACCAAGCTCGCCAGCCCCTACAACAGCTACGCCCACAAGGGACTCCCGCCCACGCCCATCGGCAACCCGGGCGAACAGGCGATGACCGCCGCGATCACCCCCACCCCGGGCCCCTGGCTGTACTTCGTCACGGTGGCCCCGGGCGACACCCGCTTCACGGACGACTACGCGGAACAGCAGCGGAACGTGGCGGAGTTCAACCGGAACCGCGGGGGAGGGGGATGAGAGCGGGCCCCGGCCTCAGACCAGGGCGGGCGCCTTCGCGGGCCCCGCAGGCACCCCGTCCCGCACCAGCGCGATGATCTCCCGCACGGCGGCACGCCCGGCACGGTTGGCGCCGATCGTGCTGGCGGAGGGGCCGTAGCCGACGAGGTGGATACGCGGGTCGCGCACGGCCCTGGTGCCCTCTACCCGGATACCGCCGCCGCGTTCCCGCAACCGCAGCGGGGCGAGATGGTCGATGGCCGCGCGGAAGCCGGTGGCCCAGAGGATGACGTCGGCCTCGATGTGGCGGCCGTCGTCCCAGGCGACCCCGGAGGGCGTGATCCGGTCGAACATGGGGAGCCGGTCCAGCACCCCGGACTCGCGGGCGCGCCGGATGGCGTCGTTGACGGTCAGCCCGGTCACGCTCACCACGCTCTGCGGCGGCAGCCCGCGCCGGACCCGCTCCTCCACCATGGCGACGGCGGCCCGCCCCTGGTCCGCCCCGAAGGGCCCTTCCCGGAAGACCGGAGGCCGGCGCGTCACCCAGTGGGTCTCCGCCGCCACCTCGGCGATCTCCATCAGATGCTGCGTACCGGAGGCGCCTCCGCCGACGACGACCACCCGCTGTCCGGCGAACTCGGCGGGGCCCGGATAGCCGGCCGTGTGCAGCTGCCGCCCCCGGAACGTCTCCTGCCCCGGGTAGCGCGGCCAGAAGGGCCGGTCCCATGTCCCGGTCGCGTTGATCAGGGCGCGCGTCGCGTACGTGCCCTCGGAGGTCTCGACCAGCAGCCGGCCGCTGTCGCCCTCGCGCACGGCGACGACGTCGACCGGTCGGTGCACGCGCAGCCCGTTGGCACGCTCGTACCGGTCGAAGTAGGCGCCGATGACCTCGGACGAGGGCCGCTCCTCGTCCGCGTCGGTCAGCTCCATGCCCGGCAGCGCGTGCATCCCGTGCACCTTGCCGTACGTCAGCGAAGGCCACCGGAACTGCCAGGCGCCGCCCGGGGCCGGGGCATGGTCGAGGACCACGAAGTCGCGGTCCGGCTCCAGACCGCCGCGCCGCAGGTGGTACGCGGCGGACAGCCCCGCCTGCCCGGCGCCGATCACCACGACGTCCACCGACCGCATCGCCAAATCGTTCACGCTTCTACCAACTCCGACGGTCCCGCGGAACTTCCCGCGCGCCCGTCGCTCAACGGTTCCGGCCCCGGGCCACGGCAGGATGGGGCCCATGCCTTCCGCCTTCACCACCACGGTCCTGCACCTCACGACGGGCTCCACGGAGACCGTCACCGACCTGACATCGGACTGCGAACAGTTCCTCGCCCGCGCGGCTTCCGGCCGCGACGGCCTGCTCAACCTCTTCGTCCCGCACGCCACCGCCGGAATCGCGGTCCTGGAGACCGGCGCGGGCAGCGACGACGACCTCCTCTCCGCCCTCCACACCCTGCTCCCGGCCGACGACCGCTGGCAGCACCGCCACGGCCACCCCGGCCACGGCCGCGACCACGTCGTCCCGGCCCTGATCCCCCCGCACGCGACCCTGCCGGTGATCGCGGGCCGACTGGAACTGGGCACCTGGCAGTCGGTGTGCCTGGTCGACACGAACGTGGACAACGCGGAGCGGCAGGTGCGGCTGAGCTTCCTGGGCTGATCGAGATCGTTCAGCTGGGTCGTACCGCCGATTCTCCGTACCATGCGCGCTCGAACGACTCTCTGCCGCCGCCTCCGTCGGGGCTCACGTCATCGGCTGGGCGGACGACTGGGAGGTCTCCGGGGCCACCGATCCCGTGACCCGCCCCAGCCTGGGCCCGTGGCTCCGTGACGAGAAGGGCCCGTACGACGGTTTGGTCGCCGCAGCCGTGAATACCTGTTGACCACGGTCGCCCTGTGCGGGCAGTGCCATACGCGGCTCTGCACCCAGACGTCACAGGGCGCCCCACCGCGCTGCTCGTGTACGGCGCGGAACAAGGGCCGGCTTCAGGCGCGACACTGTCGGCCCGTACCACGCCGTGTGGTTCCGGGACCGATACGCCGCGTCGGGACGGGAGTTGGCCGCTCTCGAGGCTGAGCCGAGGCACCGTCCAGCCGCTGGGGGCGGTGCGGGACGCGGCGACCAGTCGCGGCTCGGCCAGGGCCGCCGGCGCGGCGGCGAACTCCTCGCCAGACCAGTCCAGTTCGCGGCGCACCTGATCGGGCCGCCGGAGCGGGTCCGCGGCGATGCGGGCGTACAGGTTCTCGCCGTGGCTCCTTCGGACGTCAGGCGTCGCAGCGCACCCCCACAGCACCCCCGTACTCGCGCGCAGCCAATTGAAGCACGCCGGGGGCGTCCCGGCCCCCGATACGGGGCAGCGGGGAAATCCGGCGGGGGTGAAGTTCGGCCAGCGGCCCGCCGTACGCGAAGAATCCTGGCGCCCAACGGGTACCGGCCGTTATTTTCCTGCCGTCCGGCGCCGGGCCGTGTCTTGATTTCGCAGTGTTTCTTCGTCATGGCGGTGAGGACCCCCGGATGACCTGGGGTCTTCACGCTCCCGGACGCCGTACGGGTCGGTGCCCGGCGGCCCGCCTGGCCGGAACCGGCGAGACCCGTGATCGTTTTGCGCGGGGGGCCTGTCCATCTGTCGGACCACGCCTTAACAAGATCTTCCGTCGCGCTTTATCGTCTCCGTGTCCGGTTGCTGCACGGCATTTAGTTGCCATGGGTGCGAGAAGGCGGAAATTGAAGACACATGAGGATGTTCCGGGGGAGTTCCTGGACAGTGGACTTCTCCGACGCGTGTACGGATTCATGCTCGACGCCAGCAGGTGTGACGGGGACGCGCTCGATGTGGAGACGGCGTGTGCACAGCTGGAGGTGCGCGAGGAGCACTTCCGGGAGGCGCTGGCCGACCTGGTCGCCCTCGGCCTGCTGGTGAACCGGCCGGGGCGCGGCTTCGTCGCCGTGTCCCCCGACGAGGCGACCACCCGCGTACTGCTCCCCCTGGAGTCCGAACTGCGCACCCGGCGCGCGCGGGTGGAGGAGGTCAGGCGCCGCCTGGTGTCGTTCTCGCCGGTCTTCGACGCCAGCCTGCTGGCGCGCGAGAACCGGCGCCAGATCGAGACCATCGACAACCTCCCCGACGTGCGGGCCGCGATCGCCGAGCTGTCGGCCAAGGCCGGCCGGGAGATCCTCACGGCCCAGCCGGGCGGCGGCCGTCGCGAGGACGTGCTGGTCGAGGCGGCGCCGCGGGACTACGACACCCTCGACCGGGGCGTGGTGATGCGGATCCTCTACCAGCACACCGCCCGCTCGAGCCGGGGCACCCAGTCCTACGTGGAGCAGGTCACGCGCCGCGGGGCCCAGGTGCGCACGCTGGACGACCAGTTCATGCGGTTCCTGGTGTTCGACCGGGAGTGCGCGGTGTTCGCGAACCCCGCCGACCCCAACGGCGCGGTGGTGGTGCGCAATCCGTTCGTCGTCGCCTTCATGGTGGAGACGTACGAGCGCCTGTGGCTGACCGCGGAGCCCTTCGAGGCCGACGGCGACGCCCAGCCGGAGATCATGGACGACCTCAAGGACGCCATCGTCCGCCTGCTCACGGCGGGGATGACCGACGCGGCCGTGGCCCGCCGCCTGGGGATGTCCGTACGCACCTGCCGGCGCCACGTCGCCGAGATCATGACGTCCCTCGACGCCGAGAGCCGCTTCCAGGCCGGTTACCTGCTCGCTCTGCAGGAACAGCCCAAGTGACCTGCGGTGACGCGCCAGTGCCGCCGCGTCGCCACGGTTCCTTCACACCGCAGCCCGATTGGCTCCCCCTCGTCCGGCTTGCCCCTTTCCTTCTCGTGGACATCAAGTTGCCATGCAGCTTGATGCTCCACCGGTTTTTCACTACTCGGCCCGCGCTCCTGGCACGTTGATGCCAGAACGGTGAGCGGCCCGCAGCGCGGTACGGCGGAATTCGCGAGAACCGGTGACAAGGCGCGGCAACGGACGTAGTGAGGGGCTGGACAGTGCATCGCTTCGGCAAGGTGACTGCTGCGGGAATCGCGATCATCGTGGCCGTCCTGGGCAGTGCGGAGGTTTCCGCCGCAGGGCAGCGGGGAATTCCCGCGACCGCGACCGCCGCTCCGGCCGGCGACACCGGCTGGGGATAATTCCGTGTCGAATTCGATCAATGACCTGTACCGGAGCTTGGCGGAGCACCCCGAACGCCGGATGCGTTTCGTGTCCTTCGCCGGGAAACTCGAAACGAGGAATTTCCCGGAGATTTACAAGGACGTCATGGAACTCATGGACGAGTTGCGGGAATCCGGGTGCCGGGCCGGTGACCTGGTGGGGGTGACGGGCCCCAACTCCTACGAGTGGGTCCTCGCGGACCTGGCCCTGCTCGGCCTCGGCTGCGTCCCGGTGGCCCTGGCGCTGGAGCAGGGCGCCGACGGCCGGGCGCTGGCGGCCCTCGCCGACGCGTACGGCCTCGCGGCGGTCTTCACGACCAGGGCGCCCGCGCCGGACAGAGAACGACCGGCCGGAGAACTGCCGAATGGTGAGCTGCCGGACGGGGAGCTGCCGGACGGCGTCGCGGCGCTCACCGCGCGGCCGTTGAAGCTCGTCCGGCGCGACGTCCCGGCCGGTGCGCGACCGACCCTGCCGGGGGACGCCTTCACCATCGCCTTCTCCTCGGGCACCGCGGGCAGCAAGAAGGGCCTGCTCATGTCCGCAGCGGGGGTGGAGAACACCATGCGCATCTCCGCCGAGGCGTGGCGGCTCACCGCCGACGACGACCTGCTGATCGTGATGCCGTTCTCCAACTTCCAGCAGCGGTACCTGCTGTACACGGCCGTGCGGTACGGCACCGACGTGACGGTGGTCCCCCCGGAGCGGATGCTCCAGAAGCTGCGCGAACTCGCGCCCACGGTCGTCCTCGGGCCGCCGTCCTTCTTCGAGCTGCCCGCCAACCGGGTCGGCTCGGCGGGCCCGCGCGAGCGGCTGCCCTACCTCCTGGCCACGGCCCTGCACGCGCTCGTCCCCGGGCGGGCCGGCCGCCGGCTGCGGGCCCGTCTCGGGCGCCGCTGGACGGGGGTGTACGGGTCGCGGGTGCGGCTGATGCTCACCGGCTCGGCCCCGGTGCCCCCGCGCACGGTGCGGGTGTTCCAGCGCCTGGGCGCACCGCTCTTCGAGGTTTACGGGAGCAGCGAGATCGGCTGGATCGCCTTCAACCTGCCCGGCGGGCACCGGATCGGCAGCGCCGGGCGCCCGGTGGACGGGGTGCGCGTGGACGTCGCGGACGACGGCGAGATCACCGTGCGCACCGGACTGCCCCAGTGCCTGGGGTACGTCTTCGAGGGCGTCGGCACGCAGGACGCGGTCTTCCTCGGCGACGGCCGGATCGTCACCGGGGACCTCGGGGAGTTCGACCGCGCGGGCTTCTTGCGGCTGAAGGGCCGCAAGAAGAACGTGATCATCACGCGCAGCGGGGTGAAGATCAACCCCGAGGAGCTGGAACTCGCCCTGGAGAAGGCATGCCCCGGCGTGCGGGCGATGGTCGCGGCGCCGGACGGCGGCGGACTGCTGAGCTGCGTCGTCTGGGTCGAGGACGTGGCGGACGCGGACCGGGTCGCGCAGGTGGAGGCGTACCTGGAGGAGGCGAACGGGAAGCGGGAGTCCGCGCTCAGGATCGCGCGGACCGTCTTCCGGCCCTCGGCGGAACTGACCGTCGAAGAGGGCCTGTTGACGAGGAATTTCAAGATCGACCGCAATGCGGTCACGCGAAGGGTCTTCGCCGAACGGACCGGAGTGGGACGTTGAACACGAGCCAAGCGAGCGACGAAGAGATGTGCCGGATCATCGCGGGCGCCATCCCGAAGAAGGCGGCCAAGGGCGGGGTGCGCCCCGACATGAGCCTCAGGGGCGACCTGGGAGTCGACTCCCTGGCGCTGATGAGCATCGTCTTCGTCCTGGAGGAGAAGACCGGCATCGACGCCTTCGGCCGGGTCGACGCGTTCGTCGCCGCCGAATCGGTGGCGGACGTCATCGCCATCGTCCGGCGGGGCTGAGGGACGCCATGGACGAGAAGCAGAAGATCATCGACTTCCACACCCACGTGGCCTCCGGGATGTGCTTCCCGAGGTCGTTCAACGACGGCGTGGTGGACAACATGACGGTGGCGCTGACCAGCAAGGGCCTGCCCGTCTCCCGGGACAAGGTCGCGCGCATGCACGCGGGCACGCTGACCGACCCCGACTGCGACGAACTGGTGCGGCAGATGGACGAGGCGGGCATCTCCGAGTCCGTCCTGCTGCTGCCCGACTTCACGTACGCGCTCAGGGACAGCACCCATACCATCGAGCAGCTCATCGACCACCACCGGGCCGTCGTGGAGCGCCACCCCGGCCGCTTCCGGGTCCTGGTGGGCGTGGACCCGCGCTGGGGCGCCGACGGGCTCGCGCTCTTCGAGCGGTCGATCGTGGAGTACGGCTTCGACGGCATGAAGCTGTACCCGCCGTGCGGCTACAAGCTCTCCGACGAAGCCCTCTACCCGTACTACGAGATCTGCGAGCGGTACTCCCTGCCCGTGCTCTCGCACATCGGGGCCACCTCGCCGGTCCTCGACTTCGAGATCGCCCAGCCGATCTACGTGGACCGGGCCGCCAAGGACTTCCCCGGCGTCGACTTCGTCCTGGCGCACGGCAGCGTCCACTACCCGGACGAGGTCGCGATGCTGTGCAACAACCGCCCCAACGTCTACGTGGACGTCAGCGGCTACGAGGCGTTCGGCGCCACGGCCCTGCGCACGCTGTTCGGGCGCGGCATCAACCACAAGGTCCTCTTCGGCACCGACTGGCCGGTCTTCCGGCTCCAGGGGCGCCAGGTGAACCTGGTGGAGAAGCTGGAGAAGGAAGGGGCCTTCCCCGAGTCGATGAGCGACACCGACCGGGACCTCTTCTTCCACGGCAACGCGGCCCGGCTGCTCGCCAAGAACAAGCTGAAGCAGGGCGCGCCGCCCGCCGCGTGAACCGCCGCGGGACCCGCCCCATCCCCCCGTACCCCATTCCGGTCGCAGAAGATCATTTCCGGTTACAGAAGGGCAGCGTCGTGTCTGAAAGCTCGACCGAGACCGAGTTCCTCGGCCTCACCGACGAACAGGTGAAGTTCTTCCAGGAGAACGGCTTCGTCGGCCCGTTCGACCTGTACGGCGAGGAAGAGGCTCCACTGCTGTGGAACCAGGCCATGATCGAGATGGTCACCTCGCAGAACAAGCCGCACAACTCCACGGTCATCAACTACGACCGCCACCTGGACTGCGACACGCTGTCCGCGCACGTCGGCCGCCCCGAGATCGTGCACAAACTGCGCAGCCTGATCGGCGACGACATCCTGTGCTGGAAGACCAACATCTTCAAGAAGGCGCCCGGCGACGCGGGCACCGGCTGGCACCAGGTGGAGACCTTCGTGGTGGGCGAGACCACCACGGACGCCACGCCCTCCCTGAAGTACACCGAGGAGGGCCAGGCCTACACCCAGGAACTCACCGTGTGGACCGCGTTCTCCCCGGCGGGCAAGGAGAACGGCTGCCTGCGCTACATCCCCGGCAGCCACAAGAAGTGGTACTACGACGAGTCCAAGCCGCTCACCTACGACGTGGAGAGCAAGTCCCACGACTTCTTCGGCTACGACTACTCCGAGCTCCAGCTCGACAAGGACTGGAACCCGGACGAGGAAGACGTCTTCGAGATGGAGATGAAGCCCGGCCAGTTCGTCATCTTCCTCGCCAAGTGCATCCACGGCTCGCTGCCCAACGTCAGCGACACCACCCGCCTCGGCTACGCCTCCCGCTACGTCGCCCCTCGGTGAAGGTCTACGAGGACGTCGACAGCCTCAGCGAGTTCGGCGACACGATCAGCCTGGACTACCACGGCAGCGTCCTGGTCTCCGGCGAAGACGCCTACGGCCACAACCGCATCCTCGACAAGAACCTGAACGGCGTCCCCTTCAAGAAGGTCGAGACCGATGAGCGCTGACGACGGCCGCGCGAAGTTCGCCGACTTCCTCGCCACCCAGCCCATGACGGCGGGCATCACCCGCGAGGACGTCGAACGGGCCACCACCCGCGAGGAGCTGGGCATCAGCTCGCTCAACATCATCCTGCTGCTCGTGAACTACATCAAGGAGGAGACGAACGACAGCGTCCAGCTGCGCCCCGAGTGGGTGTCCAGGCTGGGCGACGTCGAGGGCATCGTCTCCGTCGTCCGCGAGATCGACGCCTGCGCACTCGCCGCGGCGAAGTGACGCGCACGGCACCGCGCACCCGGACGCGGCGGTACCCCCGCCGCGTCCGGGCCCATGGAAACGGGAGACAGTGACACCACACCCGACCATCGGCCTCGGCTCCTTCGCGTGCACCTTCGGTGCCCTGGAGCGCAAGGCGCAGGACATCCCGGACTTCGAGCGGCTGTGGCAGGAGCAGTCCTCGGACGCCGACTTCGCCACCATGGGCTGCGGGACCTTCCGCGCCTTCGCGGGCCCCGTCGAGGACCACGTCGTCGAGACGGTGCGCGCCACCCTGCGCGACGCCTCGGTGCGCCCCGCCGACGTGGACCGCGTCGTCTTCGCCACCAGCGACGCCCGGCTCGCCTCGCTGCGGCCCGACTTCGCCGCCGAGGTCCTCGGCGCCCTCGGCCTGGTCCACTGCGTACCGGTGGTCCTCTCCTTCCAGCAGTGCTGCAGCTCGCTCGCCGCGCTGCGCCACGCCAGGGACCTGCTGGCCGACGAGGAGGTGCGCAACGTCGTCCTCGTCTCGCTGGACTACACGCCCGACGACGCCGACCGCGTCCGCTCGTTCGCCCTGTTCGGCGACGCCGTCGCCAGCTGCCTGCTGACCCGCGGCGACGGCCTCGTACGGCTGCTGTCCTCGGCCGTCGGCGTGGACCACGCGGGGCTGCGCGGCCAGGACTCGTTCCTGTCCCGCCAGCAGGTGGCGCAGACCGCCCTGGCCGCCGCCCTCGGCGCGCACGACCTCGTACCGGGCGACGTGACGAAGGTCTTCCCGACCAACCTCTACCGCCCCGTCGCGCTCTTCAATGCGACCATCGCCGGGATCGGCCGGGAACAGCTGCACTTCAGCGGCCCCTTGGAACACTATGGCCACTGCGGCAACTCCGACTGGATGATCAACCTGGCCGACTACCACGACCAGGTCGGCATCCGCCCGGACGAGACGTACCTGGCCCTGTCCTCGGCCCCAGGTTTCTTCGCCTGCGGGCTGCTCGCGGGCGCCTGAACCGGGCCGGACGACCAAGCAGACGAACACAGCGAAGGCGAGACGCATGAAGATCTCAGTGGACGACCTCTCCGGGCGCGACATCGCGGAGTTCCTCCAGGCGCACGTCGAGGAGATGCGGGCCATCACCCCGCTGGAGAGCAAGCACGCCCTCGACCTCGACGGACTGCGGGTGCCCGAGGTCACCTTCTGGACCGCGCACGACGGCGACGCCCTCGTCGGCTGCGGCGCCGTCAAGCGCATCGAGGAGGGCCACGCCGAGATCAAGTCGATGCGCACCGAACCCACCCGCAAGCGCTCCGGCGTGGCCTCGCTGCTGCTGGCCCACATCATCTCCGAGGCCCGCGCCATGGGGTACCGCAGGCTCAGCCTGGAGACCGGCGCGACCGACTTCTTCGCCCCGGCCCGCGCGCTCTACGAGAAGTTCCAGTTCACCTACTGCGCGCCCTTCGCGGACTACAAGGAAGACCCCAACAGCGCGTTCATGACGCGCCTCCTCTGACATCCCACCCTCCCCCGACGAGGAACGGTCGATGAAGGACACCCCCTACCCGTACGACACCACGCTCTACAGCCGGCTGTTCCTCAACTGCTACCAGCGCCAGTCCCTGGTGATGCTCGCCGAACGGGGCCGCCCCGTGCACCGGTTGCTCTTCCGCGGCCTGGTCAGCACGGACGAGATCCTGCGGCAGGTCATCAGGGAGCAGCGCCCCAAGTACGACTTCGAGAGCGGGATCGCCGGGCAGGACGACCTCGCGCACCTCGGCGTCGTCAAGGAGGAGGCGGCCTTCGAGTCGTACGCCGAAGCCCGTGACCTCCTCCTCGACGTGGTCGCTCGGGAGGGCTACGCGATCCTCGTCGGCGACGTCTTCTACTGGCCGCACTGCCCCGAGTACCGCAAGCAGCACCTGGTGCACACCATCGTGCTCACCGGCCACGACGCGGACACCGGCCACTGGGACGTCGTCGACGACAACCCGGCCAGCCTGCTCTGCTCCTACCGCTACCCCGAGGACGTGATCGCGGCCTCCTTCGACAACGGCGCACTGCGCCGCCTCCGCTTCTACGCGACCAAGGACCTCGACCCCGGGCGGGCCGAGCAGGGCACCCGGGCGGCCTTCGCCGCGCTCCTCGACGGGCACCGCGACAGCCACGAACTCCTCACCGGCGCCGCGGACCTCATCTCCTGCGCCTGGATCGCCCGGGAGCGCGTCGTCGCCTCCCTGCACGCCGCGTTCTCCCTCTACCAGGGCTCGCGCACCGTCCTCAGGGAGTACCTGCGGCACGCCGGCGGCGACCCGGCCGCCGACGACCTCCTGGACCGGCTCGTGCGCGGCGCGTCCGAGGTCATGAACCACCTGCTCCTCGCCCAGGTGACCGGCGCCCTCGACGCGCGCTGGACCGCGGACGCGTGCCTCGGACTGCGGCGCGACGAGCGGGAACTCCTGCCGCGGCTACACGCCGCCGCGGGCGCCGGGGGGCGGGCGTGAGCGAGTTCCAGACGGCGGTGCTGCTCGCCGACATCGCCCTGATCATCGCCGTCGCCCGGGTCGCCGGACGCCTCGCCCGCCGCCTCGGCCAGCCCTCCGTCACCGGCGAGATCGCGGCGGGCGTCCTGCTGGGCCCGACCCTCCTCGACGGGGCCGTGTCCGCCGCGCTCTTCCCGACCGAGGTGCGGCCCTACCTGGGCGCCGTGGCCAACCTCGGCCTGGTGCTCTTCATGTTCGTCATCGGCCTGGAGTTCGACTTCGCGCGGCTGCGCGGCTCCGGCCGGGTCACCGGCGCCACCGTCCTCGGCTCCACGCTGGTGCCGTTCGCGCTCGGCGTCCTGCTCGGCGCGTACCTGCTGCGCTCGTACGACCCCGCCAACCGCCCCGCCTTCGTCCTGTTCATCGGGGTCGCGGTGTCCGTGACGGCCTTCCCCGTCCTCGCCCGCATCCTCGCCGACCGCGGCATGAACGGCACCTGGCTCGGCGCCGTCGCCCTGTCCGCCGCCGCGTTCTGCGACCTCGCCGCCTGGACAACCCTGGCCGGACTCCAGGCCCTGGCCGGTGCGGGCGGCGCCCACCCCTGGCTGGTCCTGCTCGTCCTGCCGTACGCCCTCGTGCTCTTCCTCGGCGTACGGCCGCTGCTCGCCCGGTACCTGGCCCGGCGGGGGAGCGGCACGCCCCTGTCCGCCGGTGACGTCACCGTCGTCGTCAGCGGCGCCCTGGGCTCCGCGGCCGTGACCCAGCTGCTCGGACTGCACTTCGTGATCGGCGCGTTCCTCTTCGGGCTCGCCATGCCCCGGCTGCACACAGCCGCCCACGACGGGCTGCTGCGCCGCACCGAGCACACCACCACACTGCTGCTGCCGGTGTACTTCATCGTCGCCGGGCTGAAGGTGGACCTCTCCGGCATCGGCACCGAAGGACTCGTCCAGCTCGCCTGGATCATGGTCGTGGCGGTCACCGGCAAGTTCGCGGGCACCTGGCTCGGCGCCCGCTCCCAGGGCGTCCCGGCCCGCGGCTCCGCGGTCCTGGCCGGCCTGATGAACACCCGGGGGCTCACCGAACTCGTCGCGCTCGGCGTCGGCCTCGAAGCGGGCCTCATCGACGAGCGCCTGTACTCCCTGTTCGTCGTCATGGCCGTCGTCACCACCGTCATGACCGGCCCGCTGCTCGGCCGCCTGATGGGCCGCGGCGACGGCGCGCCCGCGCTCCTCGACCCGGACCTCGCCGCGGGACGCGGGGCGCGCGCGGTGGCCGGCACCCGCGGGTGACCCCGGCCCGCCACGGGCCGCTGGCCGGGCTGCTGCCCCCCGGCGCCGAACTCGCCGAGGCCTTCGAAGACTCCCCGGACGCCGAGCTGTTCCCCGAGGAGCGCGCGCTGGCCGACCTGGCCGCCAGCGAGGAGCGCCGCCGCGAGTTCGCCACCGTACGGACGTGCGCGCGCACCGCCCTGGCCCGCCTGCGGGTCCCCCCGGCCCCGGTGCTGCCCCGCGGCGGGCCCGACCCGTGGGCGCGGCACGCCCCGGTCTGGCCCGAGGGCGTCGTCGGGAGCATGACCCACTGCACCGGCTACCGCGCCGCCGCCGTGGCCCGCGACCACCACCTCGCCTCCCTCGGCGTCGACGCCGAGGCGCACGCCCCGCTGCCCGCGGGGGTGGTCGAGGCGCTGACGCTGCCCGAGGAGCGGCGGCATCTGGCACGCCTGGCCCGCGCCCACCCCCTGGTGGCCTGGGACAGCGTCCTGTTCAGCGCCAAGGAGAGCGTCTACAAGGCCTGGTTCCCGCTGACCGGGCGCTGGCTGGGCTTCCTTGACTGCGCCGTCCTCCCGGACCGCGCCGGCGCACCGGATCCGACGCGCGGGACGTTCACCGCCGTGCTGCGCGTGCCGGGGCCGGAGGTGGCCGGGGTCCGCCTGGAGCGGTTCACCGGCCGCTGGCGGGTCCTCGACGGGCCCGGCGGCGCCCTGGTGGGCACGGCCGTCGCCGTACCCGCGCATGTCTGATTTGTCTCCACGGGCATCAAGTTGCCACGCAGCTTGATGCCCACGGCCGGGCGAGCTGTGGCGGCGCCCGGTCTGGCACAGTCGTCCACGGCGCCGACACCGGCCGAGAAGCAGTCACCCGATTCCCTCGCCCGGCGCCCCCGGCCCGGCGCCGTCCCCGCCGGCCGTCCCCGCCTGCTGTCCACGACCGCCGTGCCGGCCCCCGGCGTCCCCCGCGCCGCCGCACTGCCGAACTGCCGAAGCTTTCTTCGTACTTCCTGGAGGTGAACCGAATGAGTGGCGTGGTGGGCTGGATCGACTTCCGGCGCGAACTGGGCGACCAGCACAGCTTGCTGCATTCGATGACGCGGACCATGCTCCACCGCGGCCCGGACACCGAGGACGTCTGGATCGACGGGCACGCCGCCATCGGGCACCGCGGCCTGGCCACCGGTCACCCCGACGCGGTGCGCCCCGCACGCGTCACCCTGGGCGGCGCCACCGTGTACGCGGCGCACACCGGCGAGGTCTACAACGGCGACGAACTGCGCCGCGACATAGAGGCGGCCGGGGGCGCGCCGCGCGGCGGCACCACCGCCGAGGCCCTGCTCCGGGCCTACCTGCTGTGGGGCACCGACTTCGTCGAACGGGTCAACGGCGCCTTCGCCTTCGCGATCTGGGACGGCCGCACCCGCCGCCTGCACCTGGGCCGCGACCGGATGGGCGTCAAACCGCTCTACCACCACCCCTACAACGGCGGCGTCCTCTTCGCCTCCGAGCCCAAGGGCATCCTCGCCAACCCCCTCTTCCGGCCCCGCCTCGACCTCTCCGCGCTGCCGGTCGTCCTCCAGCCCAGGCTGGCCAGGCCGGGCGAGACGCCGCTGAAGGACCTGTACGAGGTGGAGCCCGCCCACGTCGTGACGTACGGCGAGACCGGGTCCAGCAGGCGCCGCTACTGGCAGCTGGTCAGCGAGCCGCACCACGACACCTTCGAGCAGACCGCGCGCCGCGTGCGCGAACTCCTCGACGACACCGTGCGCCGCCAGCTCACCAGCGACGTGCCGCTCGGCGCGATGCTCTCCGGCGGCGTCGACTCCACCTCCGTCGCCGCCCTCGCCGCGGACGCCCTGCGCAAGGACGACCCGGACCGCGAACTCGCCACGTTCTGCGTGGAGTTCGAGAGCGACCCCAAGCACTTCGTGGCCACCGAGCTGCGCCCGGACATCGACGCGCCCTACGCCGCGCAGGCCGCCGCGTTCCTCGGCACCCGCCACTCCACGCTCACCGCGTCGGTGCAGGACCTGCTGGACGTCATCCCCGCCACCCGGCGGGCCCGCGACCTGCCGGGCTGGGGCCAGTTCGACGCCTCGATGTATCTGATCTTCCAGCGGATCCGGGACAACTGCCCCGTCGCGCTGACCGGCGAGGCCGCCGACGAGGTGTTCGGCGGCTACCCGTACTTCACCAAGCCCGAGGTGCTGGGCGCCGACCGCTTCCCGTGGCTCTTCGACGGACCGAAGCTCTCCCGCTACCTGGCCCCCGACCTGCTCGCCGCGATCGACCCGGAGGAGGACGAGCGGGCCCGCTACGCCGACACCCTCGCGCGCGTGCCCCGGCTCGCGGGCGAGAGCGCCGCGGACGCCCGCCTGCGGGAGGTCTTCTTCCTAGGCCTGTCAGGACCGCTCTCGGTGATCCTGGACCGCAAGGAACGCATGAGCATGGCCCACGGGCTCGACGTCCGGGTGCCCTTCTGCGACCACCGGCTGCTCCAGTACGTGTGGAACGTGCCCTGGGAGCTGAAGTCGCGCGGCGGCGTGAAGGGACTGCTCAAGGCGGCCATGGCGGACGTCCTGCCGCCCGCCACCGTCCACCGCAAGAAGAGCGCCTACCCGCATGTGCAGAACCCCGACTACGACCGGACCCTGGTCCGCGAGGCGACCTGGATCGTCAACGACGACGCCTCGCCGCTGAAGGACCTGTTCGACACCGGGCGCACGAACGGGCTCATCGCGCAGATCTCCGCGGGCGCCGTCCACGGCGAGCTGCCCGGCGGCTCCAACCAGGCCGCGCTGCTGATCCAGCTCGTCGAACTGCGCCGCTGGATGGAGGAGTACCAGGTGTCCCTCCCCTGACCCAGGCCCCGCCGACGTCCCGACCGCACACCCCAGGGAGTACCCCTTCATGCTCGAACTGGTCCCCATCACCGACGGCATCGGCACCGAGGTCCGCGGCCTCGACGTCACCCGGCCGCTGTCCGACCGCGACGCCGACCGCATCCACCGGGCCTGGATCGACACGACCATTCTGCTCATCCGCGGCCAGGACATGACCCCGGAGCAGCACATCGCGTTCACCCGGAACTTCGGCGAGGTGTACGCCTACACCCGCTCGCAGTTCAACGACGTCGAGCACCCCGAGATCCTCATCCTGTCCAACCTCACCAAGGACGGGAAGCCGATCGGCTCGGCCTACAGCGGGCGCGTCTGGCACAGCGACGGCGCCTACCTGACCGACCCGCCGGTGGGCTCCATGCTCTACGCCCGCGAGATACCGCCCGCCGGCGGCGACACCTGGTACGGCAACATGTTCGCCGCGTACGAGGCGCTGCCGGAGCGGGTCAAGGAGCGCATCGCCGACCTGCGTGTCGTCATCAGCCGCGTCCAGTCCCGGCCCTACAACTACCCCGACCGCCCCGCGCCCACCGAGCGCGAGCGCGCCGAGTGGGCCGACGTCTCGCACCCGCTGGTGCGCGTCCACGAGGAGAACGGCCGCAAGGCGCTCTACGCGGGCGGCAACGTGCCCTGGCGCATCGAGGGCCTCTCCGAGCACGAGAGCGCCCCGCTGATCACGTTCCTCCAGGAGTTCGCGGTCCAGCCCCGGTTCACCTACCGCCACCAGTGGCAGGTCGGCGACATCGTCCTGTGGGACAACCGCAGCGCGATGCACCGGGCCACCCCGTACGACCACGTCAACCACCGCCGCCTGCTGCACCGCACGACGATCACGGGTCGTCGCGCCGGCGCGGCCTCGGCCGCGTGAGGGGGCGGGCACCGGTGACGTACGACTACATCGTCGTCGGCGCGGGCGCCGCGGGCTGCGTGCTCGCCGGGCGGCTCACGGAGGACCCCTCCGTCCGCGTCCTGCTCCTGGAGTCCGGCAGCGAACGGCGCAGCCCGCTGCTCAACGTCCCCGCCGCGGAGACGATCCTGATGGGGAACCCGAAGTACGACTGGTGCTTCGAGACCGACGCGGACCCGACCATCGAGGGCCGCAGCGTCGGCATCCCCCGCGGGCGCCTGCTGGGCGGCTCCAACCAGATCAACGGCATGATCTTCGTGCGCGGCCAGCGCGAGGACTACGACGACTGGGAGGCCCTGGGCAACCCCGGCTGGTCCTGGGAGGGCGTGCTGCCGCACTTCCGCAGCATGGAGCGCGTCACCGGCATCGAGGGCGCGAGCCGGGGCCGCGAGGGGCGCATCGCCGTCGGGCTGCCGCGCGACCGCGACGAGCTGACGGACGCGTTTCTCACCGCCGCGGTCAAGGCGGGCCACCCCGAGAACCCGGACTACAACTCCGGTGACCAGGAGGGCTTCGGCTACTACCAGGTCAACCACGAGGAGGGCCGCCGCTCCTCCGCCGCGGGCACCTACCTCAAGGCCGCCCGCACCCGCCCCAACCTCACCCTGGTCACCGAGGCGCACGTCACCGCCCTGCGCCTGGCGGGCAAGCGCTGCGTCGGCGTCTCCTACCGGCGCGGCGACACCGAGCACACCGCCGACGCCGCCCACGAGGTGATCCTCAGCGCCGGGGCCGTGCAGTCCCCGCAGCTCCTCGAACTCTCCGGGATCGGCGACGCGGACCACCTCGCCGACGTCGGTGTGCCCGTGGCGCACCACCTGCCGGGCGTCGGCGAGAACTTCCGCGACCACTTCGCCTCCCGGCTGCGCTGGCGGGTGCGGCGCCCGATCACCTTCAACGAGCGCTCCCGCGGACTCGGCCTGGTCCGCGAGATCGGCCGCTACGCCCGCGAACGGCGCGGCCTGCTGAGCCTGCCGATCGCCCTCGGCCACGGATTCGTCCGCTCCGACCCCGCGCTGACCCGTCCCGACCTGCAGTTCCACTTCGCGCCCGCCAGCTACGGCGGCGGTCGCAGCCGCCGCCTGGACACGGTGCCCGGCATGACGCTCGGCGTCTACCCGCTGCGCCCCGAGTCCAAGGGCTCCGTCCACATCCGCTCCCGGCAGCCGCTGACCGCGCCGGCGATCCGCACCCGCTTCCTGGAGTCCGAGGCCGACCGGGCCGCCCTGGTCGCCGGGATGCGCATCGGCCGCCGCATCGTCGAGGAGCCGGCCATGGACCCGTACCGGGCGTTCGAGCTGCTGCCCGGCAGCGAGGTCCGCACCGACGACGAACTCCTCGACTACGCGCGCCGCAACGGCGACACCTCCTACCACCCGGTGGGCACCTGCCGGATGGGCGACGACCCGGGAGCGGTCGTCGACGCCCGCCTGCGGGTGCACGGACTGCACGGCCTGCGCGTCATCGACGCCTCGATCATGCCCGCCATGGTCTCGGGCAACACCAACGCCGCGAGCATGATGATCGGCGAGAAGGGCGCCGCCCTCGTCCTGGCCGACCACCGGGCCAGGACCCGCGCGTAGCAACCCCGCCCCCCCGCGCCACACGCCGCCCTCCCCGGACGCATGAGCGCGTGCGGGGACGGACACCGCCCCCGCACCCGAATCCAGCAGGGTGACCGACCAGAACGGGACCACAACGGTGACTGACATGCCTGAACACCCGATGCCGGACCGGTTCGACTACCCGTCCAACCTCGCCAGGGCCGGTTCGTACCGCACCCACCGCAGCGCCTTCTGGCCGCCCGCGGCCTCCTACGCCCTGGGCTGCCTCGACCTCGCCGCGGCCACCCCCGACCTCGGCGACGGCTTCCGCCGGGCCCTGGGGGGCCTGCGCGGGGCCGTGGAGGCCGAGTGGCAGCGCGTCAAGGAGATCGGCATCCCCGCCCGCCGCCGCTTCAACGAACCGATGGCGATCGCCGAGGCGGTGCGCGGCGTGGCCAAGCACCTGCCGGGCGAGGCCGACCGGCGCGCCGCCGAACTGCGCGCCAACGCCGTCCAGGACGGCTACGACGACGACATCCTGCGCGAACTCGCCGCCCTGGAAGAGGAGGTGACGCTCGTCGCCGGCCAGGTCTCCACCTGGTACGGCAAGGAGGTGCGCGGCCTGCCCACCGCCTTCGGCTGCCGCACCGACGACACCCGCCAGGCACTGGTCGCCGAGGCCCTCGCCGACCGCGACGAGGCGGCCGCCCACCTGCGCGGCCTCCACGCCGACCTGCGCCTGGGGACCTGCCGGCCTTCGGGGCCGCCGAACTGTTCTTCATGGCGGGCGAGGGCAACCTCCACCCCAAGCACATCGCCTACTTCCTGCCCGAGGACGAGGGGGTGAAGTACTCCCCGTTCAAGAAGACCTACTACTTCGCCAACACCCACCGCGCCCTGCTCGAAACCGTCTCCGCCCCCCTCGCCCGCCGCTTCCTCGATGTCGGCGTGGACTTCGACCCGGCGGCAGCGCGGTTCGCCGCCATCCCCACCCTCGGCGTCCTCAGCCACGAACTGGGCCACTTCGCGCACCGTCCCGCAACCGACTACAAAGCCCTGAACACGGCCGACCGCTGGGCCTCCGTGGTCCTCCAGGAGGTCGCCGCCGACGTCTTCGGCATCCTGATCCTCGCCGAGGTCTGGGCGCCCCGGATGGGCATCGACCCGGCCGACTGCGTCGCGTACTACCTCGCCGAGTGCCTGCGCTACACCGACCGGGGCCTGGGCCACTTCCCCGACAGCGACGGCATGTTCCTCCAGCTGTCCTACTTCGTCCGGCTCGGCGCCCTCGAACTCACCGAGGACGCCACGCTGGCCGGGGAGCCGCAGGTCGTCCTCGCGGGCCTGCGCTCACTGGCCCGCGTGCTGGCCGACACGCTCCTGGCCACCGACGCCGACCGGGCCGCCCAGCTGTACGCCGAGTACGGCCCGGCCACCGCGGGACCGCTCGCCCCGCTCGTCGAGCGGCTGCGCCCGGAGCCCTTCCGGTCCGTCGAGTACGGCCAGGAGCACCTGCACACCGCCGCCACCACCGACCGCTGAAAGCGAGACACCATGATCACCGAGGCGAACCAGAACCTTGCCAGGGTGCGCGACTACTACACCGCGCAGCGCTCCACCGGCGGCGAGGAGGAGAGCATCTACGCGATCTGGGAGAAGGGCGGCGCCTACAACGACTCCGTCACGCCGTCCACGTACGTGCCCGAGTACCGCTCCCACATGGCCCTCAAACTCCTCTCCCTCACCGAGGAGGGCGCCAGCGTCTTCTCGCTGGGCTGCGGCAACGCCGCCGTCGAGGGCGTCGTCGTCGGCCTCGGCAGGACCGTGCGCGGCATCGACTTCAACGAGGAGGCCGTACGCCTCGCCCGGCAGAAGGGCGTCGACGCCTTCGCCGCCGACTACTACGCCCTGCGGGCCGCCGACGTCGCGGGCACCGACATCGTCTACGCGGACGGCTTCCTCGGCCACCTCTTCGACGCCGAGCACGAGACCGGCCCCGCCCTGGACCAACTGGCCACCCTCGGCCTGAAGTCCGGCGCCCACCTGGTCTTCTCCAACGACGCGCCGCAGGACCGCGAGGCGCGCTTCGCCCCACACCAGCGCGTCGAGGACTTCTGGTACCTGTCCAAGGACTACCTCGCCGAACGCCTGGAGGACCGCGGCTACCGCGCCGTGGAGAGCTACTACTTCCCCTACCTGCGCCCGGTCAGCGGCATGCGCAACCGCACCATCTGCATCGCCCGCGTGCCGTAGAGGGGAACCCGTGCCCATATCCGACGCCTTCGCCGCGCGCCTCGAACCCCTGCTGGGGGACCTGGTCGCCGCCTACGGAACGCCCTTCCACGTCTACGACGCCGCGGGCATCGCCGACACCTACCGCGCCATGACGGACGCCTTCGCGGGCGAGCCGTTCCGCCAGTACTTCGCGGTCAAGGCGCTGCCCAACCCGCACGTGCTGGCCCTGCTGCTCGCCGAGGGCAGCGGCCTCGACTGCGCCTCCCCGGTCGAGCTGGAACTCGCCGCCGGCCTCGGCGCGGGCCCCGGCGACACCGTGTTCACCTCCAACAACACCACCCGCGCCGAGTTCGAACTCGCCCTCAAAACCGGTTCGTTGATCACCTTCGACGACCGCACCGCCCTGGACCGCACCGACCCGCTGCCCGAGACGGTCGCCTTCCGCGTCTCCCCGCACGGCCTCGCGGCCGGGTCCCGCCTCATGGGCGACGCGCAGGCCACCAAGTTCGGCGTGCCGGTGGACCAGCTCGCCGACGCCTACCGGCAGGCCAAGGCGCGCGGCGCCCGCCGGTTCGGCATCCACGGCATGACCTGCGCCAACGAACTGGACGTGGACCGCGCCGCACGCGCCGCCACCGACGTCGTCGAACTCGGCGCGCGGATCGCCGAAGAGGTCGGCATCGAGCTGGACTACGTCAACGTCGGCGGCGGACTCGGCATCCCCTACCGCCCCGGCGACCGGCCCGTCGACTTCCGGCGCTACGCCGAGGCCGTCCTGGCCGCCCGCCGCGCCGCATTCCCGCGCTCGGCGCCCCGCATCCTCATGGAGTGCGGACGCTACGTCACGGGACCGCACGGCGTCCTCGTCACCACCGTCGTCAACCGCTGCGGCAAGGGCCGGGAGATCGTCGGCGTCGACGCCTCCATGTCCGCCCTGATGCGCCCCGGCTTCTACGGCGCCTACCACCACGTCACCCTGCCCTTCGCGCACGGCCGCGCCCAGGCCCCGTACGACGTCGTGGGCTCCCTGTGCGAGAACATGGACAAGTTCGCGATCGACCGGCCGCTGCCCGACCCGCGCGAGGGCGACATCCTCCTCGTCCACGACACCGGCGCGCACGGCCTCGCGATGGGCTTCACCTACAACGGCCGCCTGCGCCCCGCCGAACTCCTGCTCACCCGCGAGGGCGACGTCGTCGAGATCCGCCGCGCCGAGACCTACGACGACTACGTCGCCACCGTCCCCGACCGGCCGGGCCCCGTCCTCCCGGCCGCACGCCACGCCTGACAGGAGCGCCCCCATGTACTCCCGACCGCTCATCGAGGACGCCTTCGCCCGCAGGGCCGAGCTGACCGAAGCCGAACTCGCCGCGCTCGCCCCGCACGTCGAGGCCGGGATCGACGCGCTCGACCGCGGCGAACTGCGCGCCGCGCACCCCGTGGACGGCTCCTGGGCCGCCGACCCCTTCGTCAAGAAGCTGATCCTGCTCTCCTTCCCCCTCGGCGAGAACGCCGTCGCCGAGGCGGGCGCGGGACTGCCGAAGAGCTACGACAAGATCCCGCTGAAGTTCGCGCACTGGCAGGAGGCCGACTTCCAGAAGGCCGCCATCCGGGTGGTGCCCGGCGCGGTCGTCCGGCGCGGCGCGCACATCGGCCCCGGCGCCGTCCTCATGCCCTCCTTCGTCAACATCGGCGCCCACGTCGGCGCGGGCACGATGATCGACACCTGGGCGACGGTCGGCTCCTGCGCCCAGGTGGGCGAGCGCTGCCACATCTCCGGCGGCGCGGGCCTCGGCGGCGTGCTCGAACCCATCGGCGACAGCCCCGTCGTCATCGAGGACGACGTCTTCGTCGGGGCCCGCAGCGAGATCGCCGAGGGCGTACGGGTACGGCGCGGCGCGGTCATCGGCATGGGCGTCTACCTGGGCGCCTCCACCCCGATCGTGGACCGCGCGACGGGCGAGGTGACCCGCGGCGAGGTCCCCGAGGACGCCGTCGTCGTGCCCGGCACCCGCACCGACCCCCGCAACCCCGGCCTCGCCACGTACGCCGCGGTCATCGTGAAGTACGCCGACGAGCGCACCCGCGGCAAGACGGCCCTGAACGACCTGGTGCGGGACTGACCCATGACCCCCCTCGCCAGCGCCTTCGCCCGGCTGCGCGCCCTGCACCACGGCATCGACGCCCCGGCCGGACTCGCCCCCGTCCACCTCCACCTGGGCGAGTCCCGGCTCGGCGCGGGCGCCGTCGACGCCACGCTCCTCGCCGACGCCGACGGCTGGGCCCGCTACCCCGTCCTCGGCGGCACCCCCGAGCTGCGCGCGGCGTACACGGGGTGGCTGCGCCGCAGGTTCGCGGCGGGGCGGCTGCTGGACCGGCGCACCGTCGCGGTCGAGCCCACCCCGGGCACCAAGCAGGCCGTGGCCGTGGCGGTCGCCCGCGCGGTCGAGCGGGTGCGCGGCGCGGGCGGCGGGGGCGGCGGGGCGGCCGTGGTCATGCCCAACCCGTTCTACCCGACCTACCACGCCGCCACCGAGGCCGTCGGCGCGCGGCCGGTGTTCTACGACCCGCGCGGCGGGGGCCCTGCACTGCGCGCCGCCGTCGCCGCGGCCGGGGCGCCGGTCGCCGCGGTCGTCGTCTGCGACCCGGGCAACCCGCGCGGCGAACTCCTTGACCCGGGCTTCCTGCGCACCGCCACCCGCGCCGCCGTCGCCCGGGACGCCCTGCTCCTGGTCGACGAGTGCTACACCGACCTGTGGCTCACCCACCCGGCGGCCGGGTACCTCACGCTCGTGGAGCGGGGCGTGCTGGAACCGGACCGGTTCCTCGTCCTGCACACCCTGTCCAAGCGCTCCGGCGCACCGGGGCTGCGCAGCGGCTTCGTCACCGGCGACCCCGCGACCGTCGCCGACTATGCCCGGCACAACCAGGCGTGCGGCGTCTCCACCCCGCTGCCGGTGTGCGCCGCCGCGGCCCTGCTGTGGGACGACGACGCCCACGTCGAGCGGGCCCGCGCCGCACTCGCTGCCAACTGGGCCCTCGCCGACCGGCTGCTGGCCGACGTCCCCGGCTACCGCCGCGCCGACGCCGGGTTCTTCCTCTGGCTGCCCGTCGACGACGACGAGGCCGCCGCCCGCCACCTCTGGCGCGACCAGGCGCTGTCCGTCATGCCCGGCCGCTACCTGGCCGCCGAAGGGCCCGACGGCACCAACCCGGGCGCCGGACACCTGCGCGTCGCCCTCGTGCACGACGGGCCGCTGATGCGCAGGGCACTGCTGCGCCTGCGCGCCGGCCTGACCCGAACCGACCCCCTTCTCCGCGAGGACGTCCCCGCATGACGCTGACACGACCCGACGACAAGCCGCTCCTGCTGATCATCACCAGCGGGCTGCGGCGCTACCGCGAGTACCTGCTGGCCTCCATCGCGGGCCGCTACCGCGTCCACCTCATCGACGCGACCGCCCCCACCTGGGAACTCCCGTACCTGTCCGGCCACTCCGTGGTCCCCGACACGGGCGCGGGACCCGTCCTCGCCGCGGCCAGGGAGGTCGCGGCCCGGCAGCCGGTGGCCGGGGTCATGAGCTGGCACGAGGAGCACATCGTGCAGGCGGCCCTGGTCGCCGGGGAACTCGGCCTGCCCGGCACCCCGCCCGACGCGGTCCGCCGCTGCCGCGACAAGTACGCCACCCGCACGGCACTGGCCGAAGCAGACCTGCCCCAGCCGGAGTTCGCCCTCGCCGGCAGCCTCGAAGAGGCGCTCGCCGCCGCCGACAAGCTCGGCTGGCCCGTCGTCATCAAGCCGCGCGCCGCGGGCGGCAGCCAGGGCGTCGTCCTGGTCCACGACGCCGACGAGCTGGCCGACCAGTTCGCGGCCACCCGCGACGTCCACGTCCCGCACAACCCCGACTTCGCCGAACTGGTCCTCGTCGAGGAGTACCTGGACGCCCCCGAGGTCAGCGTCGACGCGGTCGTGCGCGAGGGCCGCGTCACCCCCCTGTTCGTGGGCCGCAAGGAGGTCGGCTTCCCGCCGTACTTCGAGGAGACCGGGCACCGCGTGTCCGCCGACGACCCGCTGCTCCACGACCCGCAGGCGCTGCGCCTGCTCACCGGCATCCACCGGGCGCTCGGCGTCACCGACGGCTGGACCCACACCGAGCTGCGGCTCACCGCCGAAGGACCGAAGCTGATCGAGGTCAACGGCCGGGTCGGCGGGGACCTCATCCCCTACCTCGGTCTGCGCGCCACCGGCACCGACCCCGGCCTGGCCGCCGCCGATGTCGCCTGCGGGGCGGAGCCCGACACCGCGCCCCGCCGCGACGCCCACGCCGCGATCCGCTTCTTCTACCCGCCCGCCGACGACACCAGGATCGCCGCGCTCGACTTCGACCGCACCGAGCTACCCGCGGCCATCGACCTGCTGGAACCCCTGGTCGGCCCCGGCGACGTCGTCTCCCCGCCCCGCAAGGGGCTCATCGACGGCCGCATCGCCCTCGCCACCGCCGTCGCGGACACCGCCGCGGAGTGCGCCGCCGCCATCGACCACGCCGCGCGGGCGCTGCGGCTCACCGTGGAGGGCTCCTGACGTGCACATCCTCGTCATGCACCGGGTGCCCGACCCCTTCGCGCGCTACGCGGACAACCTCGACCACGCCCGCCACCGGGTCACGTACGTCAGCACCCCCGAGCGGGCCGCCACCCTGCCCGCCGACGTCCCCGCCCTGCGCCTCGAACGCCCCGGCACCGGCGACACCGCGGCCGAGGTCGTCGCCGCCGTCCACGACCTGCCGCGCCCCGACCTCGTCGTCGCCCTGTCCGAGTACGACCTGCTGCCCGCCGCCCGCGTGCGCGAGGCCCTCGGCGTCCCCGGCCCGCGCGTCGCCGACGTGCTGCCCACCCGCGACAAGGTCGTCATGAAGGCCGCCGTCGCCGCCGCGGGCCTGCGCACCCCGCGCTACGCCCCGCTGGCCCGCGCCCTCGCCTCCGGGGTGGAGTGGACGGGACGCACCGTCCTCAAGCCGCTCGCGGGCGCGTCCAGCGAGGGCGTCACCGCCTACCCCACGGTCAGGGAGGCCCTCGACGCGGTGCGCGGCGGGGCCGTGGCCGTGGACGTCGACGACCACGAGGTCGAGGAGTTCGTCGAAGGGGACGTCGTGCACGTCGACGGCGTGCTCGCCGACGGCCGCCCGCTCGCCGTCCAGGCGAGCCGGTACGTCGGCACCTGCCTCGGCTACGCGCAGGGCGCGCCGCTCGGCTCCCTGCAGGTCGACACCCCGCCCGCCACCGTCGACTTCACGCTGGCCTGCCTGCGCGCGGTCGGCATCACCGAGGGCCCCTTCCACCTGGAGGCCATCGAGACCGCCGACGGCCCGGTCTTCCTCGAAGTGGGCGCGCGCGTCGGGGGAGCGGACGTGTCCGACACCTTCGAACTGGCCACCGGCGTGCACATGTCGTCGGTCCACCTGCGCCTGCTCACCGGCGAGTCGCACGTCCCGGCCGCCGCACCCGCCGCGGCCCCCGACGCCCGCTACGGCTGGTTCGTCGTCCCCGGCCACACGCTGGGCTCGCGCTTCTGCCGCGTCGAGGGCGAGAAGCCCTTCCGCGACGACCCGCTGGTGCACCGCTGGGTGCAGCGCGCCCCGCACGAACCGGTGAAGACCGCCGTCACCTACGCGGACGCCGACGTCCCGCTCGCAGGCGTCGTGGGCCCCGCGCCCAGCGCCGTACTCGAACGCTTCCTCACCGACCTCTTCGCCTCGGTGACCGTCGCCCCCGGGGAGGACCCGCGATGACCCTCACCCCCCGCCTCGTCGTGGCGTCCCGCACCGCGGACGGCACCTCCGCCGTCACCGGCGACGGGCCCGTGCCCGCCGTCACCGTGGCCGCCTGGCCCGGGTCGCGCTTCCACCTGGCCTGGGGGACGCCGGACGGCGGTGCCCGGGTCGGCGAAGGACCGGCCGCGCCCGTGACCCTGCCCTTCTTCCCCGGACCCGGCGGCACCCGGCTGCTGTTCGCCCGCTACGAGCCGCAGTCCGCCACGCCCGCGCCCGCCGGCGACCCCGAGGAGCACGCCGCCGAGGTCCGCGAGCGGCTGCCGGGCCTGTGGGAGGTCTTCGAACCCGGCGGCACCGGCATGCACACCACCGACACCGTCGACTACGGCGTCTGCCTGGAGGGCGAGCTGCACCTCGAACTCGACGACGGCGAAGAGGTCCTGGTCACCCCGGGCACCTGCGTCGTCCAGCTCGGCACCCGCCACACCTGGCACAACCGGGGCACCAGCGCCGCCCTGATGTGCTTCGTCGGCATCGGCGCCGAGCGCGAGAGCTGATCGGAGGCGACCCATGGACCCCAAGGCAGCGGTGCGGTCGTGGCTGCCCGCGGGCGGCCCCGCCCGCAGGCTCGTCGCGGCCGCGCTCGTCGACTCCCTCGGCACCGGCCTGTTCCTCGCCGGATCGGCCCTCTTCTTCACCCGCGCCCTCGGCCTGTCCACCGTGCAGGTCGGCATCGGCCTGTCCCTGACCGGCCTGGCCGGGTTCCTCGGCATGGTGCCCACCGGCCGCCTCGCCGACCGCATCGGCGGCAAACGCGCCCTGGTCGCCCTCTACCTGTGGCGCGGCGCCTGCTTCTGCGTCTACCCCTTCGCCCGCGAACCTGAGGTCTTCTACGTCGTCGCCTTCCTCATCGGCGTCGCCGAGTGGGGCGGCGGGCCGATCGTGCAGGGCATCGTGGGCGCGGTCGAGGGCGACGCGGCCCGGGTGCGCACCATGGCGGTGATCGCCTCCGTGCGCAACGTCGGCTTCAGCGCGGGCGCGGTGCTCGCCTCCCTGGTCCTCGCGCTGGACGACACCACGGCGTTCTCCGCACTGGTGCTCGCCGACGCGCTGACCTTCTTCGCCGCGGCGGCCGTGCTGACCCGGCTGCCCGCCGCCGCCAACGTCCGCTCCCCGCGCGCCCGCGACGGCCGCGCACCGACCCGGGTGCGCGACCCGCGCTTCCTGGCGCTGGCGTTCCTCAACGGGGTGCTGTTCCTGCACTCGGTGCTGCTCGCCGCCGCGCTCCCGCTCTGGATCGCGACCCGCACCGAGGCGCCCACCTGGGTCATCGGCGGCGTCGTCGTCCTCAACACCGCCCTGGTCATCCTGCTCCAGGTGCGCCTGAGCGGCGGCGCCGACGACCTGCGCAACGCCGCCAGGCGCCAGCGCTGGGCGGGCTGGTGCCTGGCGGCCTGCTGCCTGCTCACCGCGCTGACCGCGCGGGTCGGCCCGGTCGCGGCGACGGTCCTGGTGGCCGCCGCCACCCTGGTGCTCACGCTGGGCGAGATCTGGCAGTCGGTCGGCGCCTGGCGCCTGTCGTACGCGCTTTCGCCGCCGGAGTCGCGCGCCTACCACCTGTCGGTGTACGAGCTGGGCACCAGCGCCGCGTCGGCCGTGGGACCGGCCCTGATCACCTGGGCGGTCGCCGGGAACGGCACGACCGGCTGGGCGGCCCTGGCCGCGGGCTTCGCGGTGGCCGGGTCGTTGGTGGTCGTGATCGCGGCGGGCGCCGCCCGGGGCATCCGCACCCCCGAACCGCCCGGGAAGGCGCACGAGCCGCACGAGACGCCGCACGAGACGGCCCCCGAGCCACCCGCGACGGCGCATGAACCACAAAAGCTACATGCGCTACATGAGCCATCTGGGCCACACAAGGCTCACGAGCCGCGTGAGCCGCACGAGACCATCGCGAAGGAGAGGTGATCCATCCCATGGAGGGGCAGAGACTGCTGCTGGTCGGGGTGGGCATGACCGGACGGCCCTACCTCGAAGCGGCCCGGCGCCTCGGCGTACGGGTCCACGCCGTGGAGACGGAGCCGAGGGCCGCGGACCTGGCCGGGGTCGCCGACGACGTCACGGTCTGCCGGGGCGGCTCGGACGAGCTGTGGTACGAGGCCGCCAGCGCGGCGGTGCGCCACGCACGCCCTGACGGCGTGGTCGCCTTCAGCGAACCCCATGTCCTGGCCGCCGCTCTCGTCCAGGACGAACTGGGCCTCCCCGGACCCTCGTTGAGGGCCGCCGTCCTGTCGCGCAACAAGGCGCTCCAGCGGGGCCGGTTCGCCGCCGCGAGCATCGGCCAGCCCGACTTCATGGTCGCCGACCGGCTCGGCGACGGCCGCGACTGGGCCGCCGAACGCCTGCCCGTCGTCGTCAAGCCGCTGTCCTCCGCGGGCAGCGCGGGCGTCGAACTCGTCATGGACCAGGGCGCGTTCGAGAAGGTGGTGGCCCGCAGGGACGACGAGGGCCGGCTCCTCGTGGAGCGCGCGGCGGCGGGCCCCGAGTACAGCTGGGAGGCGCTCGTCCGCGACGGCGAGGTGTGGTTCGCCAACCTCACCGCCAAGGAGACCACGGGCCCGCCGTACTTCGTGGAGGTCGCGCACCGCGTCGCCACCGAGGTCGACGCCCCCACCCGCGCCACGGTCGACCGGCTGGGCGCCGAGGTCCTTGCCGCGCTCGGCATGCGCACCGGCATCGTGCACCTGGAGTTCCGCCTCACCGCCCGCGGCCCCTCGGTCATGGAGGTCGCCGTGCGCACGCCGGGCGACCACCTGATGGACCTGCTCGGCGACGCGTACGGCATCGACTGGTACGAGATGGTCGTGCGCCTGGCCCTGGGCGCCGACCTGCCGGGCCCCCGGCCGCCCCGCTGCGCCGCACCGCAAGCTACCTGCCCGCGGCCCGCCCCGGCACCGTCACCGAGATCCGCGGCCTCGACGAGGTGCTGGCCCACCCGCACGTCGTGGCGGCGCGGGTGACGGCGGCACCCGGGGACGCGGTCGCCCCGGCCCGCTCCTCCGTCGAGCGCGTCGGCCATGTGCTGCTCTCGGCCCCCGACCCCGGCTCGCTCGAGGTCGCCCTCGACGACGTGCGCAGCACGCTGCGGGTGGCGACGCGCCTCGGCGCGCCCTGATGGCGGGCGGTACGGCCGCGCCGGGCCTGCGGGACGCCCGGGTCAGGGCGGCCGTCGAACTCGACCACGCCCGCGCCCGCGAGTACGCGGGGCTGCACGAGTACGACGGCGTCCTCCAGGACCTGTCGCCCGCCGGAGTGTCCGCGGCCCTCGCCCGCCTCGGCACCGGCCCGCTCCCGGCCGACCCCTTCGACGCCGAGGTGCTCGCGGTCCACGAGGACGGCCTGCGCGCCCGCTTCGGCGAGGCCCTGCTGCACCGCCGCGACCCGCTGCTCCACCTGGCCGCCATGGACCTGGCCTGCTACGACCGGGAGTACGCCCCGGCCGGGGAGCGCCGGCGCGCCCGGCTGCGCCACCTGGCGGCCTGGCCCGACGCGGTGGAGCACGCGGTGGCCGCGCTCGACCGGGTCCCGGCCCCGGTGGCGCTGGCCGCCCTGCCCGCGCTGCGGGGCCTGGCGCAGGACGCGGCCGACGACGCGCCCGCCCTGGCGGCGGTGCGCCGCCTGGTCGCCCACGTCGAGGCGGCGGCGGCCGGGGGCGACCCGTCGGCCGCGCTGGGCGAGGCCGTGTTCCTGCGCCTGCTGGGCGCGGGCGAGGCCATGACGTACGACACCGGCGCGCTGACGGCCGCGGCCGAGGCCGAACGCGCCCGCCTGTGGGCCCTGCTGGAGGACGCGGTGGAGCGCCTTGAGCCGGGCGGGCGGGTGCGCGAGGTCGTCCCCGCCCTGCTGGCGGACCACCCGGCCACCACCGAGGGCGTGTTCACGGCGGCCCGGGCGCTGCTCGGCGAGGTCACCGGCTTCGCGGTCGCGCGCGACCTGATCGCGGACCCGGGCGGCCGGTGCGAGGTGGGCCCCGCCCCGGCCTCGCGCGCCTACGCGCAGGCGATGATGTCCTGGTCGGCGCCGTACGAACAGGACGCGCCCAGCTGGTACTACGTCGTACCGCCCGACCCCGGCTGGCCGCCGCACGAGGCCGCCGAATGGCTCGCGGTCTTCAGCTCCACCTCACTGCCCGCCATCACGGTCCACGAGGTCACCCCGGGCCACTACGCCCATGGCCGCGCCCTGCGCGCCCTCACCAGCGACGTGCGCAGGTCCCTGGAGTCCCCGGCCTTCGTCGAGGGCTGGGCGCACTACGCGGAGGAGTTGTACGTCGAGGAGGGCTTCCGGGACCACGACCCGCGCTACGTCGTCGGCACCGCCCTCGAAGCACTGCTCCGCGTCACCCGCCTGTTCTGCGCCATCGGCCTGCACACCGGCGCCCTGACCACCGAGGAGGCCACCGCGCGCTTCGAGGCGGACGCGTTCCTGCGGGGCCGCTCCGCCCGCGCCGAGGCCCTGCGGGGCGCGGTCGAGCCCACGTACGGCCGCTACACCCTGGGCAAGTCGGAGATCCTGCGGGTGCGTGCCCTGGCACGCACCGGCTGGGGCCACCGCTACACCCACCGCCGCTTCCACGACACGCTGCTGTCCCTCGGCATGCCCCCGATCGGCCTGCTGGAGAGGGCGGTCGTGGGCGACCTCGCCCCGCGCGGGGGCGCGGCGCAGGCGCCGTAGACGACCACAACCGCGCGCGGCGGACCACCTTTCACTTCAGGTCATTGCCTCATGGGTAGGCGACCACATTGCTGGGAGTGGTGTTCGAGGCGGTCACCGCCCCCGTGTCGTTGATGACGTGGGTGATGGTGCCCACGCCGCCGAGTGAGACCGTCAGAGCGTTGTGGAACTTCACGCCGGGGGTGTTGGGCACTTCGAAGGCGTGGTAGCTGTTCACCGCGGGGTTGACGTTGAAATAGCAGTAGCTGCCGAGTCCCCACGCCTCGTGGGTGGTGACGCCCGCGCCCACCTTGTAAGCGGCATATCCGTTGACCCCTGCCGCACTCATCCACGCGCCCTGATTGGGCACGTCGTACGGCATCTCGTTCTGGAAGAAGATCGTCTTGCCGTTCTGGCCGTTCCAGACGACTTCGTGCTTCTGGTAGTGCTCGACGAAGAGACCGGTTGCCAGAACGCTGCTGCCGTTGACGATCACGCCGGTGTCCGCCGTGTTGGTCGTCCAGCCGAAGCTTCCTGCCTTGCCGTGGTCGGCCCGCCAGGCCCAGATGTGGTCGACGATCACGTTGTTGCTGTTGACGATCAGGCTGGTCGTCGCCTTGCCGGCGATCTGGCCACCGATCCGGAAGAACACGTCCTGGACGGTCGTCGGGTTGCCCGCGTGGCTCGCGGACGATCCGGACGGGCCGACGGTCAGCAGCGCCGCCGAGTTGGTGGTTCCTGCGTCGATCAGCAGGCCCTTGAGACGGACTCCGTCCACGTCGGCGACCTGGATCGCGTTGACGCCGTTGTCCGGGACGAAGGTCGGGTAGCCGATGCCGAGGACGACCGTGTTGGGCCGGGTGATGTTCAGCGTCTGGTTCAGGTGGTAGACGCCCGGCGTGACGAACAGGTTGCAGCCCTGGGAAAGGGCGTTGTTGATGGTCGCGGCAGTGTCGCCGGCCTTGACCACGTAGAACTGGCTCATCGGCTGCGAGGTGCCGGGAGTGCTGCCGTTCGCCCAGCTCGCCCCCGATGCGCTGGTGCGCAGCGACGGAAGGAACACGCGGTATTTTCCGGCGCCGTCGACGTACAGATACGGCACGTCACGGGAGACCGGGGTGGTGGCCAGGGTGGTCTCGGGCGGGTTGGGGAAGGTGTTCGCGGGAGCACCGACGGTGCCGGAGAAGACCATGTTCCACACGCCGCCGGCCCAGCTGCCCAGGTTGCTGTCCCGGGTGTACCACTGCTGCTGCGAGATGGACGCCGCCTGGCCGCTGACTTTGGTGTCGGCGATGTAGCCGCCGCTCGCCCAGCCGTAGCTGGCCGGGTAGAGCTGCAGGTCGCCGCGGACGTCGATCCGGCGGAACGGGGCCGCCTGCGCCACGGCCCAACGGTTCCCACCCACCGGATTGATGGCCAGATTCTCGGCCGAGCGCCAGAAGTTCTGCGTCGCGTTGCCGGCGTCCGAGGCGTTGAAGGCGTCCACGGTGACGTGTCCGTTGATCGTCACGTCACCCGGATTCTGTCCGAGACCCGCCACCGAGGTGTAGTAGCCGACATTGTCGTCGACGGCGTACGTACCCGGCTTGAAGAGCTGTGCCACTCGGTTCTCGCTGAACTGCGCGGAGGCGGTGTCCTTCATCTGGGCGAACTGCGCGTCGAGCTGCGCCTGAATGGTGGCACTGGACATGCTCGGGTCGTAGATGTGCACGTTCGGGCCGAAGTTCGGCGTGTCCGACTGGGCGGGGCAGCTTGCCGACGCGCCGATCGTGTACGTCGCGCTGGCGACCGCGGAGTCGGCGAGTCCGGACTTGATGGCGATGGCCTTGATGGTGGTGGTGGCCGTGACGCTGATCGGCCCGCTGTACAGAGTGGACGCCGCGGTGGGGGTGGAGCCGTCACGCGTGTAGCGGATGCTCGCGCCCGCGGTCGCGTCGGCGAGCGTCACACTCTGGGCCGATGCGTAGGTGCCCGCCGCGGGAGTGAAGGTGGGTGTGGCAACAGTGCCGGTTCCACCACCGCCCTGGGTGTACGTGAAGTGGGGTGTGTCGTACTGCGGCCCGCTCTTCTCGTAGGTGAACCAGTACTCCAGGACCGTTCCGTTGGCGAGCGAGCCGACGGTCTGGGTCCATGTGCCCGCATTGTTCGTCATACGGACGTTCTGTTGGTTGGCGCTGTTGACCAGGTAGTGCACATCTACGTAGACCGCGGACGTGGCCGGTGTGAACGCGATCTGAGCTTGTGTGGAGCTCAGTTGAGCGACGCTCTGGGTGTAGTCGGGCGCGGCTGCCGACGCGGGAGCGGCGCTCTGATCGAGGCCGAGCAGTCCGACGAGCGCGAGTATGAGGGCACTCAGTAGAGCGATGACGCGGTGCTTCGGACCTTGCAGGGATCTCATGCGGCCGGGTGGGACGGTTGTGCGCATGGGGGGAGTCCTTTCACCTGGTTTTGTGAAGTGAACACCGGATCAACGCTGCGGAGGACAGGTGCAGACGGTCTCGACACTGTGCGGGCATCGCCTTGCCAACTCTGCGGACCTTTGAATGAACCTCTTGAAAACGCTCTCAATCTACGGATGAGCGAGGTGCTGGCGCCGTCAAGGCAGTGTTGGGTGACAGGGGTGAGCCGTCAAGAAGATGCACAGGCTTCAAGTCTTGAACGCTTTTTGCGCGCTGTGCCCGCTTGAGCCGCAGTGTGGCCTGAAGGACCAGCAATCCGATGGTGGCGGCCCGCGATGTCGGGTACTGATGTGCATCGGCTGTGACATGGCGGCCGTCGACAAACACCCGGGATCGCCCATGACCTCTGAACAGCCTTCGGGCCTCCACGCGCCCGTTCTCCTCGATCGGTCCGGCGGGCGCTACCCGCTGGACGATCCGCGCTGGCGGGGTGACGACGGGGGACCTCTCGCCGTCAGTGCCCTGCCGGGGCTGCGGCCGGAGCAGATCGATGGCGCCGAGCGGTCGCTCTGGCGTTACCGGGCCGCCCTTCCCGTGCCGGCCGGCCGGCGGGTGAGTCTCGGGGAAGGCTGTACGCCGATGATCCCGGTCGACTGGGGCGGGCGGCGGGTCCACTTCAAGCTGGAGTGGTTCAATCCGACCTCCAGTTTCAAGGACCGGGGGTGTCCGTGATGGTCTCCCACCTCGTGGCGCAGGGTGTCGACCGGGTGCTGGAGGACAGTTCGGGGAACGGCGGTTCCGCCGTGGCCGCCTACGCCGCCGCTGCCGGGATCCGCGCCAAGATCATCGTCCCCGCCGCCACCTCGGCGGCCAAGATCCTCCAGGCCCGGGCGTACGGGGCCGAGATCGAGCTCGTGGAAGGCACCCGCGACGAGGTCTCGGAGGAGGCGGTCCGGCAGTCGGAGCGGATTCCGTACGCCAGCCACAACTGGCACCCCATGTTCATCCAGGGCACCAAGACCGTCGCCTACGAGATGTGGGAGTCCCTGGGCTTCACGGCGCCCGACAACGTGGTCCTCGTGGCCGGGGCCGGCAGCAACGTCATCGGGTGCGACCTCGCCTTCGGCGAGCTGCTCGCCGCCGGGCAGATCGACCGGCGTCCGCGCCTCTTCGTCGGGCAGCCCGAGCACTGGGCGACCATCGCCGACACGTTCAACGGCATCGACCCGGCCTCGCGCGGCGAGCGGGTGCCGACCATCGCCGAGGGCGCGTCCATCGCCCGCCCGGTCCGGCTGCCCGAGGCGGTGGAGGCCGTTCGCCGCTCCGGCGGAGCCGCGTACGCCGTGCCCGAGGCGGAGATCCACGCCGCCGTCCGCGCCCTGAGCGCGCGCGGCCTGTACGCCGAGCCGACCAGCAGTGTCGCCGCGGCGACCCTCGACCACTTCATCGCGTCCGGCGAGATCGCACCGGACGAGACGACCGTCGTCGTGCTCACCGGCGCGGGGCTCAAGTCCGCCGAGAGGATGGCCGCGGTCTTCGCCGGTTACGGTGACGGCGTCCGGGAAGCGGACAGCACCGAGTAGCCGTGCCGACGAGCAGGGGATCCATGATGAGCGAACCGGCCAAGCCCGAGGTCGAGGTGCCGGAGGGCGCCGCGCCCACCGAGTTGACGATCCGGGACCTCGTGGTGGGAGAGGGGCCGGAGGCACTGCCCGGGAGGGTGGTGCGGGTCCACTACGTCGGCGTCACGTTCGCGTCCGGCAGGGAGTTCGACTCCTCCTGGGAGCAGGACCGGCCGTTCAAGTTCGCCATCGGCGGCGGCAAGGCCATCAAGGGCCTGGACCGCGGCCTGCGCGGTATGAGGGCGGGCGGTCGGCGCGAGATCATCGTTCCCCCGCGTCTCGGCTACGGCAAGCAGTCACCGTCCGCCTTCATCCCGCCGAACTCGACCCTGGTCTTCGTCGTGGACCTGCTCACCGTGGTGGGCCCGGGCGGCTCGGCCTGAACCCGGCGCGGACTACCGGCCGCCCCGCCGCCGACGCGCGCGCTCGAACTCGGCGTGGTCCGACATCCACGTACCCAGCCCGTCGAGCGCGGCGCAGCCGCCCCGGACGAAGGCGCTCACCAGGCGCCGGTACCCGCTCATCCCGTCGACCAGGCTGTACTCGACGCGGTACTCCGGATCGGCCCCGCCCCGGCCCTCGCGCACGGTCGTGATCCGGGCGATCGAGTCCGCGTAGAAGTGGACCTGGACCCCCTCGCCCCGCTCCTCGTCCTCGATCGTGAAGACCTCGTTGCCCGAGGCGACACGGTCCTCCACGAACTCCCAGAACGCCACGGCGGCGGTACGGGGACCGCCCGGGCGCCACGTCCGCTCGGCGCCCTTGTCGTCGGTGAACGAGAGGGCCCCGCGGCCGTCGGCCGCCTCCTCGTAGGCTTCCAGGGGCGTGCTCCTGGCGCGGTCGACGGCCTCCGAGCACATCAGGAAGCCCAGGGTGCGCACCGCGTCAGCGGCGAGTTCCGGGTGCGCCCGGCGTACGGCCGACTCGACCGCCGCCGCCATCCGCTCCCAGTCCCGCTTGTCCGTGCCGCGCCTGCCCCGCCGCGGGTCGCGGCCGATCCGCAGACCGGCGCACGCGCGTTCCGCGGTGGCGACCACCCGCATGACCTCGGGCAGCAGCGCCGGCTCGACGGCGTCGGGCAGCCGCCTCGGGAGGGTCGCGCCGTGCACGTACTGGCCCGTGTACCTCAGCACCGCCGCGTCGAGCGGACCGAGTACGGTGCCGCGCTCGGCCCGACGGCGCTCGGCCCGGTACTCCTGGGCCCGGTTCGCGTCCGACGCCTCGGTCGCCGTACGCATCGCCGCACAGACCTGGCCCTGTTCGAGCAGGTCGATGCCGGCCCCGTGGGCGACGAGCCGGCCCTTGTCCCAGGGGATGCGCCGGAAGTACGCGTCGACCTCGGCGGGTGCGGCGAGAAGGACCGGGTCCAGGAGCGCGACGGCGGCGTCCTCATCGAGCCGGCCCCGCGTCCCGGCCGCGTCGCACAGCGGCAGCACCGCACTCCACAGCAGCAGGTGCCTGCCCAGGTCCTCCCGGATCACCGCGAGATGCTCCTCCCCGATCGGGAACGTGAACGTCCGGGGCTCGTGATTGGCATCCGCCCCGGCCCCGAGCGTCAGCTTCAGCACCCCGTCCTCGCGGACCACGCGCGGGATCCAGCCACTCCCACGCGTGAATACGACCTCGCTCATGGCGTCAGTCTTCCCCACGGTCCCGGCTCCTGGAGGAGGCGCCCCCGTCGTCCAGCACGAAGGACCGGATGTGGGCGCTCAGCTCCGCGGGCCGGTCCTCGGGGATCAGGGTGTAGCTGTCCTCGATCTCCACCAGCCGGCCCTTGGGCAGCAGCTCGGCGAGTCTGCGCCCGTGCTCCGGGGGCATCACCTTGTCCTCGGCCGCCCACACCACGAGGGCGGGCCGGTCGAAGTCCCGCAGCTTCTCCGTCCAGCCCAGCAGTTCGTTCTTCGGCGGGACGCCCAGCACGTACTTGCGCAGGTCCCGGCGGATCTCCCCGGAGGTCCACAGCGGGGTGAACCAGGCGTCCATCACCTCGTGCGGCACCGGGCGCTTGGTCATCCAGCCCCAGGTCACGGGCAGCCGGCGCATCGGCTTCAGCTTCAGCAGCTTGAAGGCGAGGCCGATGCCGCCCGGCAGCTTCGCCGAGGCGTACAGGTTCCTGCCCGGCACGCCCGGCGGGAAGTTGTCGAACGCCTCGCACGACGTGATGACGAGCCGCCCGATCCGCTCGTCCCTGCCCTCGGAGACCAGGGCCAGCGCACCACCCCAGTCGCTCATCACCAGCGTGACGTCGCGCAGGTCGAGCCGGTCGAGGAACTCGGCGACCAGCCGGGCCACGCCCGCGACCGACAGGTCGGCGTCGGGGCGCATCGGCCGGCGGTGGCCCCCAGCGGCAGCGTCGGCACCACGCAGCGGACATCGGATCGCAGGGGCTCCACCACGTTCCGCCACAGGGAGCCGTCCATCGCCACACCGTGCAGCAGGACCACGACCGGCCCCTCGCCGCCGGTGTCCAGATACTCGACCGTCCCGGCCGAAAGGTCTGCCTCAGCCATGTCCCATCGCCTCCCCGTACGCGCGTCCACCGTCTCCCTGAGGAATCTGTCACCGCCGGGGAGGTCGGGCGGCGGGTTTCGGCCATACGGATCGGCCCCGCCGGGAACACCTGGTCCGGTCGGGGCGGTTGCATGTCAGGGGGCCCGGTGCGTCCGTCGTGCCCCCGTACCGCATGCTTGTTTCCGCTGGAGGACTGTGTGATGACTGACCGGCCGCTGACCCTCATGGCAGTGCACGCCCACCCCGACGACGAGGCCACCGGGACCGGGGGCGTGCTCGCCCGGTATGCGGCGGAAGGCATCCGCACGGTGCTGGTGACCTGTACCGACGGCGGTTGCGGGGACGGGCCGGGAGGCGTGAAGCCGGGTGATCCCGGGCACGACCCGGCGGCCGTCGCCGTGATGCGCCGCCGGGAGCTGGAGGCCAGCTGCGAGGTCCTGAAGATCAGCGATCTGGAGATGCTCGACTACGCCGACTCCGGGATGATGGGCTGGCCGGCCAACGACGCGCCCGGCTCCTTCTGGGGCACGCCCGTGGAGGAGGGCGCCGCCCGGCTCGCCGAGCTGATGCTCCACTACCGGCCCGACGTGGTCGTCACCTATGACGAGAACGGCTTCTACGGACACCCCGACCACATCCAGGCCAACCGCATCACGATGGCCGCCCTGGAGATGACCGGGCTGACGCCCAAGGTCTACTGGACGACGGCACCGCGCTCGATGATGCAGCGCTTCGGCGAGATGATGCGCGAGTTCGGGGAGGACCTGCCGGAGCCCGACCCGGAGGAGGCCGCCGCGATGGCGGAGATCGGCCTGCCCGACGACGAGATCACCACCTGGGTCGACACCACCGCGTTCAGCGGCCAGAAGTTCGACTCCCTGGCCGCGCACGCCAGCCAGGGCGAGAACATCTTCTTCCTGAAGATGGGCAAGGAGCGGTTCGGCGAGATGATGGGCGTGGAACCCTTCGTGCGCGTCAGGGACACCACCGACGCCCCCTCCCCGAGAACGACCTCTTCGCCGGACTGCGCTGACCTCCGGGCCGCCCGGCCCCGTCCTCCGGCTCACACCCCGCCCGGGTGTGAGCCGGAGGGCGTACTCAGTGCTCGCAGAGGGAGAACTCCCGCTCGAACAGCTGCTCGTTGTGCTCGTCCACGAAGAACTTCCGCTCCCGCATCAGCTCTTCGCGGTACGCCTTCGCCTCCTCCAGGGTCATGGTCGAGGTCCCGGCCCAGGGCTGCTGCGGCGCCACGTCGGAGGTCGAGACGATCGTCTCCGACGGGTCCACCAGGAAGAAGGCCACGATCTTGCGGTGCCCGGCGCGGCTCGGGTCCGCGAGGCGGAACGAACCGACGCGGTGCTGGAGGACGTTGGGGAACGCCAGACAGCGCCCGGCCGGGGTCGCGGCCGAGCCCAGCACCTGGTTCAGCGGACCCTCGTCGTCCAGGCCGTACACGTCGCTCACGCCGTTGTGGTCGTTCTGCTCGTAGTCCGGATCGTCGACCGCGGCACGGAAGCTCAGCCGGCTGTCCGTGATGTTCTCGCTGTCCCAGTAGTAGATGCCGGTCGACACGATCCGCTCGTTCAGCATCCCCTCGACGTGCCAGGAACCACCGGCGTACTCGGGCTTCTCGGGCGTCAGGTGGATGGTCGCCAGCTTGGCGACGACCTGGAGCCGGCGACCGCGCAGGACGACCCGGTCGGACGCGTCGACCGGCTCGGGCGCGGTGAATTCGGGGGCGTCCGGGACGACCGGGCGACGGTTCTGGTACCAGTCGTCAAGGGCCAGCTCGTACGCTTCGACCGCCTCGTCGTACGCCGCCCCGTCGCCGAAGTCGTCCTCGTCCGGATGCTCCGGCTCCGAGTCGTACCAGCCGTACGGGTCGGCCTCGATCCGCGGGGGCCGCGGACGGCGCAGATCGGTGAGCACGTTCTCCCACAGCGGCAGCATCCGCGTGACCAGCTCCGGCAGGACGGCGGCCAGCTCCCGGTGGTCCTCGGGGTGGACGTTGTTCACGTACGAGAGGAAGGCGGCCTCGCCGTCCGCGCTGACGTCGACGTCCGTGGGCAGCCACTGGAACCGGTCCGAGAACTCGTACGCCGAGTAGTGGCTCGTCGGGTTCTCCCAGGCCCGCTCCGGGCCGCCGCTCACGTCCCGTACCAGGCAGAACAGCGAGGGATGCACCAGGTCCAGCACCTGGCCGTCCGATCCCGGATGCCAGTCCCTCTCCTCCTCGGGGACCTCCTCCAGCACCCGGACCGCCTCGCGCAGCCGCGACCGCAGCTCCGCGTCGATCAGCGTGTCCGACTGCCAGACCCCGTCGACGGCGGAGACCTCGATGCCGGTACGGGCGTCCCGCAGCCGCGCGTAGTGCGCCAGTTCGGCCAGCACATAGCGGGCCTGCGCCTCGGTGAGCCCCTGGTCGACCGCCTCCCGCGTCCATCTGGCGGCTATGGCGGTGTCGTGCATCTTCTCGGACCATCCCGGCTTCGCCCGAAGGTGCGCGCTGCACGCGATCATCTCCAGCTCGCGCAGGGTCCGGGGCTCTGCGACCCCGCGGGCGCGGGAGGAGTGGAACGGCAGCAGAAAGGCGGACAGGCCAGTCAACTCTCTTGGTCCTTCCAGGCGGTGAGTGATGGCCGGAAGGTTACGGGAGCCCACTGACACCGCCCCGGGCGCCGGTCAGGGGCGGCGCAGGGCCAGGAGGGTCGCGTCGTCGGTGCAGTGGGGGCCGTCCAGGCGGGCCACGAGCCGTTCGACGTAGTCCTGGAGCCCGGCGTGGCCGGGGCCCGGCGCGGACTCCCGGAAGCAGCTCTCGGCCGCGCCGAGGAAGCGGAGGGTGTCCTGGTCGGGGTCGGCGGGACGGCGCTCGGTCAGCCCGTCCGAGTACATCAGGACGATGTCGCCGGTCTCCAGCTTCGTCTCCGTGGCGTTGTACGTCGTCCCCGGCAGCACGCCCAGGGTCAGCCCGGGCCCTCCGGCGGGCGCCGGCAGCTGAGCGGCGTGGCCTTCCCGCAGCAGCACCGGGCGCGGGTGCCCGGCGCACGTCCAGCGGAGCATGGAGCGCTCGGGGTGGTAGCGGGCGATGATCGCGGTGGCGGTGGACTCGCGGGCGTCCGCGCACGCCACCTCGTTGAGCCACTGCGTCAGCCGCTCCACGGGCTGCGAGGTGTACGCGAGCCCCGCGAGCGCGTAACGGAGCTTGGCCATCAGGGTGACCGCCTCCAGGCCGTGGCCCCGGGCATCGCCCAGCGCGAGCAGCAGCCGCCCGTCGGGCAGCCCGCGGGCCTTGTACCAGTCGCCGCCGACCCCGGCTCCGGGTGCGTCGGGGCGGTAGACGGCCGCCGCCTCCAGACCGTAGCCGTCCAGCTCGTCCTGGAAGTGCGGCAGCACCGCGTCACGCAGGACATCGGCGATCTCCGCCACCGCGTCGGCGCGCTCGTGCTCGCGGCGCGCGGCGCGTTCGGCCCGCTGGGCCGCCTCCCGCCTGCGCCGGTCCGTGGTGACGTCGGTCAGCACCGCCCGCAGGGCCCACACCAGGCCGCCGGGCACGATGCGCACGGGCTCGGCGACCATGCGGAAGACGCGCTCGCTGCCGCGGAGGCGCAGCTCGCACTGGGTGACCCGCTTGCGCAGGAGGACGTCGTACAGCGCCTGGTACAGGGTGGTCAGGCATTCCGGCGCGGTGGCGGCGGCCAGGCCGGACAGGCTGGGCACCGGGGCGCTCTCCGCCAGGCCCAGCACCTGGCGGAACCCCCGGGACGGCTGGATGCCGTCGTCCGCGAGATTCCACTCCGCCCAGCACGTCCGCACCAGCTGCTGGGCCGCGGCGGCCATGCTGAGCCGGCCGCCCGGCTCCCAGGTCAGCAGGAAGTGGTCGCCGCAGGGCGCGACCCGGACCTCCGCGCTGACCCGGACCGGCCCCGTGCGCGTGTTCACCAGCCATTCCACCGTGTCGCTCTGCTGCGGCACACCCAGGCGGCGCGCCTCGGCCAGCATGCGCGGGATCGCCGTGGCGGCCAGCGAGGGGACCCGCTCGAACAGCGACACCGGTCCGGTCCACGGGGGCAGCGCCTCGCCGGGGAACCGGGAAGCCTCGTCGGCGCGGGCCGTGGCGTTGCGGGCGAGGAGGACGACGTCCCGGACCTCGCCGTCCTCGCCGAACACCGGGGTCAGCAGCAGGGCGGCCACCGGGAGGGCGTCGAGCACCTCCTGTCCGGAGGGCGGGGGAGTGGCGAGGGCCTGCGGGGCCCGGGGCACGGTGGCGGGCGCGGGGGGCCCGTACCGCTCGGCGTACCGGGTGACGCGCCGCCGCTGGGCGTCCAGCAGCGCCCGGATCGCCTGGAGTTCCAGACGTGCGCGTGCGCTGCCCGCGGAAGGGGGTTCGTCCACGGGCATGTCGGGCCTCTCGGTGCGGGTGTACGGGCGGCGCCGGAACAGCATCGGGGCGGGGAACCGGGGCCGCCACTCGGTGTACGCCGGGTGGCGGCGGCCCGGTCTGTGTCAGCCCGCGACGGCGAGCGGCCGGCTGTCCACCGAGTCCAGGAAGAGCACCACGGTGTGCAGCGCGCCGCTGGTCGCCGGGCAGATCGCGTACCGGGTCAGCTGCTCGTCCAGCTCGGCCAGGCGCCGGCGCCCCTCGGGCATCCCGGCGCCCCCGGCGGCCAGGACCGCGGCGGCGTCCTCGCGGACGATCCGCAGGGCCAGCGGCCCCTTGTCGCGTACGACCCGCTCGTCGTCCATGGCCGCCATCAGCGTGAGCAGCGCGTCGAGCTGGGCGGTCTCCTCGGCGAGGCCCCGCGCCCGGGCCTCGCGCACGGCGGAGAGCGCCACCTCGGTCGTCCCGAGGTCCCGGAAGCCGCCGGACGGCCCCGCCCGCTCATCGAGGGCGACGGCCCGCATGCAGGCGTCCCGGGGGTCGGCGGCGCCCTGCGCCCAGGCGGCCGTCAGCAGGCAGAGCGCCCGGGCCGCCAGGTCGAAGCCGTGCGGGGACGCGGTGGGCGGCAGCAGCTTCTCGGCCGCGCGGCAGGCGGCGGCGAGCCTCCCGGTGTCCGGCCCGGCCTGGGCGGCCGCGCGCAACGGGCCGTGGAGCCGTGCCCCGACGTCCACGAGCGAGGAGAACACCGAGTTGGCGGGGGTCTGCGCGGTGCGGCAGTCCGGCAGTCCCGGCTTGGGCGTCAGGAACACCTCGCGGGTGAAGGCCGCGACGGCGAGGTCCGCGAGGCCGTCTGCGTCGATCCGGGGCAGGTGCTGAGAGGACATGCGTATCGCTTCCACTGGGCGGCGGGGCTCGGACGGGCCCGGCGCGGGGCCGGGCTCCCGGGGTGATGCCCGCCGCCGCAGGGACAAACCGGGACCAATGTCCCTACGGCGTGGGTCCTTCTCCCCGCACCCGCGCACCTCAGGCGGTCGTCGCCTCCCCGGTCGCCTCCAGATAGGCGCGCCAGCCGCCGTGCTCCGTGATGTCGGTGCCCCCGGCCGCGGCGTGCGGGTCGCACTGGAAGCCGAGGACCCAGCTGCCCCCGGCCACCTCGACGCGGCCCAGGGACATGGGCGCCGGGAGGGCGGCGAGGAAGCGCCCGAGGGCGGCGGGGGAGAGGGTCCAGCGTTCGCCCGTGATCGCGGCGCCGTCGCCCGGCCCCACCCGGACGAGGCCCGGCTTGGGCGGGGCCGTCGCCAGTGCCGTGAGCCGGTAGCACGCGGCGGTGGTCACCTCACCGGCGTACCGGGCACCGGAATCGGTGAGCTGGTGGTTGAGCGGCTGCCCGGTCAGGTGGGCGCCGAACACGGCGAGGTCGATGCCCCCGTCCGGCAGGGGACCCGGCGCCTGTTCCCCGGTGAGCAGGGCGGCGATGTCGATGGCCGGCTGGTCCCGGAACGCGCGGGTGATGACGCTGACGCCGAACGGGCTGCCGTCGGCCTCCCCGGCCGGGACCGCGACGGCCGCCATGTCCAGGAGGTTCACGAAGTTGGTGTACGTGCCCATCCGGGAGTTGAGCACCACCGGATCGGCCAGCACCTCGGCGATGTCCGGGTGCCCGGTGGTCGTCGGCAGCACCAGCGCGTCGTAACCGGACAGGAGACCGTCCGCGTGCACCCGGTACCGGTCCAGCCGTTCCTGGTCGGTGGCCAGCGCATGGGCGGGCAGAGAGGCGGCGGCGAGGATGATGCGGGCCACCGTGGGGTCCGCCGCCGACGGGTTGTCCGCGATGAAGTCACCGACGGACGCGTAGCGTTCGGCCACCAGCGCCCCGTCGTAGAGCAGCCGGGCCGCCTCCAGCAGCGGTGACACGTCCACCACGGCGGTGGTGGCGCCGGCGGCCTCCAACTGCTTGACGGCCGCCGCGAACGCCGCTCGCCCCCCTGGCGACAGCGGGGCGAGGTCTTCGTCCCGGGGCACCGCGATCCGGGGCCGCGCCGGGGCGGCCAGGCGGACGTCGTCGGGCCAGGTCCGACTACGCGGGTCGTGCCGGTCCGCGCCCGTCATGAAGCCCACGGCCGTCTGGGCCTCGGTGAGGGTGCGGGCGAACACCGTGACCGCGTCGTAGGAGCGGGCGGCGGGGATCACGCCGGTGGTGGGCACGATGCCCAGCGTGGGCTTGATGCCGACGATGCCGTTCAGGGCGGCGGGGACGCGACCGGAGCCCGCCGTGTCGGTGCCGAGCGCGATGTCCACGATGCCGAGGGCCACGGCGACCGCCGAACCGGAGCTGGATCCGCCGGAGATCTTCTCGGGCAACAGGGCGTTGCGCACGGCACCGTACGGGCTCCGCGTCCCGACCAGACCGGTGGCGAACTGGTCCAGATTGGTCTTGCCCAGCAGGAGCGCCCCCGCGTCCAGCAGCCGTTGCACGGCCGTCGCGGAGGCGTCCGGGTGGTACGCGAAGCCGGGGCAGCCGGCCGTCGTGGGCAGGTCCGCCACGTCGATGTTGTCCTTGACCGCGAACACGACGCCCGCCAGCGGCAGCGGCTCCCCGGCGGCCAGCCGGGCGTCCAGGGCGGTGGCCTCGGCGAGGACTTCCTCCTCCGGGCGCAGGAGGATCCACACCTCCGGCCGGTCGGTCTCGGCGATGCGGCGGTAGGCGGCGGTGACGCGTGCGGTGCAGCTCTGGGTCACGCTGCTTCCTCTCGTGCGACGACGGCCAGCGGAGTGCCGGCGTCGATCTGCTGTCCGGGGGTGACGAGGACGTCGGTGACGACGCCATGCGCGGGGGCGCGCACCACGACCTCCATCTTCATGGCTTCCAGGACCAGAAGTGCCTGTCCCGGCTCAACTCGGGTGCCGGGCCCGGCTTCCACCTTCCATACGGTGGAGCTGAGCGGGGCCTCGACCAGGCCCGAGCCCGGCGGGAGGGCGAGCGGGGCGGTGGCTTCGGCGGCCGGCTCCGGCTCGGCGCGCGGGGCGAACTCGCCCGCCGCCTCCCAGGCCCGCCGCTCGGTCTCGAAGGCGGCGGACTGGCGGTGCCGGAAGGCGGCGATGTCCGCCGCGTTCTCCCGCAGGAACGCCTCGTGCTCGGCGAGCGAGAAGACGCCCGGGCGGATGTCGAGAGCGGTGCGCCCGGAGGCGAGATCGCCCCGGATGTCCAGGAGTTCGGCCGGATCCACCGGGTGCCAGACGATCCGGTCGAAGAACCGCAGCAGCCAGGGCGTGCCGTCGGCGAAGGAGCGGGGCGGGCGCAGGCCGCCCCAGACCGGGACCGTCCGGCCGATGAGCTGATAGCCGCCGGGGCTCTCCATCCCGTAGATGCACAGGTACGAGCCGCCGATGCCCACCCCCGCCTCCGCCGTCCAGGTGCGCGCCGGGTTGTACTTGGTGGTCACCAGGCGGTGGCGCGGGTCGAGCGGGGTGGCGGCCGGCGCGCCGAGATAGACGTCGCCGAGGCCGAGGACGAGATAGCGGGCGTCGAAGACCGTACGGCGTACGTCCTCCACGCCGGCCAGGCCGTTGATACGGCGGATGAACTCGATGTTGGACGGATTCCAGGGGGCGTCCCCGCGCACCGATGCGGCATAGCGGTCGATGGCCTCGTCCACGGTCGGGTCGTCCCAGGACAGCGGAAGGTGCACCTCCCGGCTGGGCACCCGCAGTTCGGCGGTGGCCGGCAGCTGGTCCTCGGCCTCCCGGAGCAGACCGAGCAGGGTGCGCAGGGGCAGCACGTCCGGATCGGTGTGCAGATGCAGCGACCGTACGCCCGGAGTGGCGTCGACCAGTCCGCGCGGGGCAAGCGCCCGTATGTGCTCGGCGAGGGCGTGGACGCGCATCCGCAGGCCCAGGTCGAGGGTCATCGGGCCGTACTCGACGAGGATGTTGTCGTCGGCGCCCCGCCGGTAGGTGACCTCGGGGGCGGCATCGGTGGCGGGGCGGCGCCCGAGCACGCCGTCGTCACCGTCCGGGCCGCCCGGCGCCGGGAGCGTGAGCAGCGCCGGGGTGCGGCGCAGCGCGTCGGCGGTCCGCTCGGTGACCGGGACGAACTGGACGGTGTCGCCGGGCCGGAGCTGGCCGGTCTTCCACCGCTCGCCGCGCACCACGGTGACCGGGCAGGCGAAACCGCCCAGGCTGGGCCCGTCCGGGCCGAGGATCGCCGGGGTGTCGCCGGTGAGGTTGACCGCGCCCACCGAGTACGCGGTGTCGTGCACGTTGGACGGGTGCAGTCCCGCCTCGCCGCCGTCCGGGCGGGCCCACTCGGGGCGGGGGCCGACGAGGCGCACCCCTGTGCGCGCCGACTGCGCGGAGACCTTCCAGTGCGTCCCGTACACCGTCCCGATGCCGTCCCGGGTGAGGAAGTCCGGTGCGGCGTGCGGCCCTTCGCTGACCGCGATGCGCCAGTGCGCGGCGAAGTGCGGACGCGAGGCGGCCGGGACGGGAGCGGGCGCCGGGGCATCGCTCCCGGGCCGGACGGGCCGCAGCACGTCACCGGTCCGCAGGGCGCGGCCCGCGTGGCCGCCGAAGGCACCGAGGGTGAAGGTGGCCGCGCTGCCCAGGTAGGCGGGGACATCGAGACCGCCGCGCACCAGGACGTAGGTGCGCATCCCGGGGCCCTGCGCGGTGCCGACGTCGAGCAGCTGCCCGGCGGCGAGCTCGACCGGCTCCCACATGGGCGCGGGGAGCCCGTCGACGGTGACCGCGGCCGGGGCGCCGGTGACGCAGACGGTGGCCGGGGCGGAGAAGCGCAGCGCGGGCCCCTCCAGTGTGCATTCCAGGCCGGGGGCGCCCTCCGGGTTGCCGACGGCCGTGTTGCCGAGGCGGAACGAGAGGTCGTCCATCGGGCCGCCCGGCGGGATGCCGACCTCCCAGTAGCCGGTGCGCCCCGGCCAGTCCTGCACGGTGGTCTGCGCGCCCCCGCGTTCCACGTCGATCCGGGGGCGCGGGTCGCGCAGACCGGCCAGGGTCGCCGTGGTGTGCCGGGCGTCGAGCACGACCGGTGCGCGGCAGGCGGCGCGCAGCAGCCCGAGATTGGTCTCCACCCCGTCCACCACCGTCCCGTCCAGGGCCTCGGCCAGCCGGGCGAACGCCTCCGCGCGGGTGTCGCCGGTCGCGACGACCTTCGCGAGCATCGGGTCGTACGCCGTGGAGACGTGCTGCCCGGTCTCCGCCCAGCCGTCCACCCGTACGCCCTCGGGGAAGGCGACCCGGGTCAGCAGGCCGGAGCTGGGGCGGTGGTCCCGGGCCGGGTCCTCGGCGTAGACGCGCGCCTCGACCGCGTGGCCCCGGGCGGGCGGCTCCGTGAGGAACCCGCGCTCGCCGCGCGCCAGTCGCAGCATCCAGGCGACGAGATCGATGCCGTGGATCTCCTCGGTCACCGGATGCTCCACCTGGAGACGGGTGTTGACCTCCAGGAAATACGCCTCCTCGCGCACCGGGTCGTACACGAACTCCACGGTCCCGGCCGACCGGTAGCCCACCGAGGCACACAACTCCCGTGCGGCGGTGTGGAGTACGGAGCGCAGGTGCGGCGGCAGGTCCGGCGCGGGGGCCTCCTCCAGCACCTTCTGGTTGCGCCGCTGGAGGGAGCAGTCGCGGTCGCCGAGGACCACGACGGAGCCGGCGCCGTCCCCGAAGACCTGCACCTCGACGTGGCGGGCGCGCTCCACGTAACGCTCCAGGAAGACCCCGCCGTCGGCGAAGCTGCCCCGGGCCAGCCGCGACACCCGGGCGAAGGCGTCCCGCAGCTCCTCGGGCCCGGCACACGCCTGCATGCCGATGCCGCCTCCGCCGCCGGTCGCCTTGAGCATCACCGGGTATCCGGTCCGCTCCGCCGCGCGCAGGGCGTCCTCCTCGTCGGCGAGGAGCCCGCTGCCGGGCAGCAGCGGCACGCCCGCCGCGAGCGCCGCGGCCCGTGCCGTGTGCTTGGCGCCGAACACCTCCAGCTGGGCGGGCGTGGGGCCGACGAACGCGAGGCCCGCCTTCTCCACGGCGGCGGCGAACTCCGCGTTCTCGGACAGGAAGCCGTACCCCGGATGGACGGCCCCGGCCCCGGTGGCGAGGGCGGCCTCCAGGACCGCGTCGGCCCGCAGATAGCTCTCGGCGGCGGGGGCGGGGCCGAGGCGCACGGCCTCGTCGGCGAGGCGGACGTGCGGGGCGGTGCGGTCGGCGTCGGAGTACACGGCCACCGTACGCAGGCCGAGGGCTTCGGCGCTGCGGATGACCCGGCAGGCGATCTCGCCGCGGTTGGCGATGAGCAGGGTGTCGAACATGACGGCAACTCCTGGGTACGGGGCCGGGGTTCAGGCGAGCGGAGGCTGTGCGGGCAGCAGGTGGTCACCCACGCCGTCGGTGCTCAGGCAGAGCGAGCAGACGACCGCGTCATGGGTGGCGCAGGCGGCGAGGTCGGGGCGTTCGTACGACTGGTGGCAGACGTGGCAGTCGTAGGTCACCGCGCTCGGGTTGCCGTCCGCGTCGAGCATCGGCTCGTCCAGGCCGTCGTCGGTGCGGCGCAGGTAGTACCGGCCCTTGGTGACGTACGCGACCAGGGGCGTCAGCACGAAGGCGATGACGGCGGCGGCGACGGGGGAGTACGGCTGGAGGGTGTCGCCCAGGGCGTGGAAGTACATCGCGATCGACAGGCCGGACGCGGCGGTGAAGGCGATCACGCCTACGGGGTTGACCGCGTACAGCATGCCCCGGCGGAACTCCGGCCGGAGCGGCGAGATGCGCAGCAGGTACTTGTTGACGCCGATGTCGGTGGCGACGGTGACGATCCAGGCGATGGCGCAGTTGGAGTAGAAGCCGAGGATGTCGTTGAGGAAGCTGAACATGTCGGCCTCCATCAGCGCGAGCGCGAAGCCGAGGTTGACCAGGACGAACACCAGCCGGCCCGGGTAGTGCCGGGTGACCCGGGTGAAGGAGTTGGTCCAGGCGAGCGAGCCGGAGTATGCGTTGGTGACGTTGATCTTGATCTGGCTGATGACCACCAGGACCACGGCCAGCGGCACGACCAGCCAGGACGGCAGCATCGCGTCGAAGGCGCCCCGGAACTGCTGGATCGGCTCGGGCGCGGCGTCGGCCCCGACCTCCGCGATGATGTACACGGCGAGGAACACCCCGATGGCCTGCTTGAGCGCGCCGAGCACCACCCACCCGGGTCCGGCCATGACCACGGCGGTCCACCAGCCGCGCTTGTTGGCCTCGGTCCTCGGCGGCATGAAGCGCAGGTAGTCGATCTGCTCGCCGATCTGCGCGATGAGCGAGAGACAGACGCCGGCACCGAGGAGCACGGACGCGGTGTCGATGCCGCCCTGGCCGTCCGTTCCGGCGTACGAGAGGAACCGGTCGACCGTGCCGGGGTCGGTGGCGACCAGATAGACCAGCGGGCCGACCATCAGCAGCAGCCAGACCGGGGTCGTCCACACCTGGAGCTTGCTGAGCGCCGACATTCCGTAGATCACCAGCGGAATGACCATCAGCGTCGAGACGAGATAGCCGAGCCAGAGCGGCAGCCCGAGGCCCAGTTTCAGGCCCTGCGCCATGATCGAGCCTTCGAGGGCGAAGAAGATGAAGGTGAAGCTGGCGAAGATGACACTCGTGAGGACCGAGCCGTAGTACCCGAAGCCGGAGCCACGGGTGATCAGGTCCAGGTCGAGGTTGTACCGGGCGCCGTAGTACGCCAGCGGGAAGCCGGTGGCGAAGATGACGACGGCGGCCACCGCGATCGCCAGCAGCGCGTTCCCGGTGCCGTGGGCCAGGCCGATGCCCGCGCCGATCGAGAAGTCGGCCATGTAGGCGATGCCGCCCAGGGCGGTGGTGGCCACGACGGCGGGGGTCCAGCGGCGGTAACTCCTGGGCGCGAACCGGAGGGTGTAGTCCTCCAGGGTCTCGCTCGTCGCCCGGCTCTCGGTGGTGGTCGGTGGGGTGGACGTCGCGCGTGACTCGGTCGTACTCATGGGCAGCCTCTCGGGGAGCGGTGCGCGGAGGGAAGGCCGTGCTGAGGACGGGCGGGGGCGGACGTCGTCGGCCGCCGGGGTCTCAGATGCGGTCGGCGTGCAGGGCCATCTGCGTCATGGCGCGCCGGGCCCGTTCGAGCACGACGGCCATGGAGTCGCCGACATGGACGTGCAGGGCGCGGTGGCCGTCGGCGAGGCGTCCGTCGCGGACGGCCTCCATGATCGCGATGTGCTCGGTGATGGTGGTGCCGACCCGGTCCGGGGTGAGGAAGTCGTACATCCGGACCCGGCGGATGCGCTCGCCCACGGCCACCAGGGCGTCCGTCAGCGCCGGGTTACCGGAGGCACGGGAGAGCTGGGCGTGGAAGCGCTCGTCCTGGACGACGAAGCGGGGGTCGGGGTCCGGGGGCCGCTCGCGCATGGCGTACCAGCGGTCCAACTCGGCCGTGAGGACGGCCGGATCGTGCCGCACGGACGGGTCGTCGATCGCCCGGGCGATGCCGCGCAGTTCCAGGGTGACCCGGAGTTCGTAGAGATCGCGCAGCTGGGCCAGGTTGGGGATCGTGACGAAGAAGCCGCCGTCGCCGCGCTCGATCAGGCCGTCCGCGAGCAGGCGCGCCAGGGCCTCGCGCACCGGCGTCCTCGACACGCGGAAGCGTGCGGCGAGCCGCGTCTCGGCCAGCCGCTCGCGCGGCCCGAACTCGCCGTCGAGCACGGCCGCGCGCAACTGTCCGTACACCGTCTCGCGGAGCGAGGGCGCGGGCTCCGCGTCGGTGACCCGCGCCGTGTCCGAGGGCGTATACAGCGTCGTATCCAGCGTCGCATCCATGGGCGGAGACGCTAGGAACCGGTTGTTTCGCCGGAGGCCACGGCGGGGTGAACGACTGGTTTCGGGCAGCTCACGGCGGCCCGGGCACACGGCAAAGCGCCCCGTACGCGGGGCGCTTCACCATGGGGGCGGGTGGTCAGCCCTTCGCGCAGGAGACCGTCGGCCAGGTCCAGTTGCCGTTGGACTGGATGGTGACGCCGAAGTTGTTGCCGCTGCCGTTGGGCTTGGCGGTCAGCACCTGGGCGCTGGGGTAGGAGGCGCTGATGTTCCAGGTGGAGAGGATCTTCGCCGGGGAGGGGAGGTTCATGGTCACGGTCCAGTTGCCGGCGCCGGAGACCGCGACGTTGAGGTTGTAGCGGTCGCCCCAGCGCTGGCCGGCGGACAGGGTCGCCGTGCAGCCGCCGGTGTTCCCTCCGCCGTCGCTGCTGCCGTCGGGGGCGACGGCGCGCCCGGTCTGCGGCGAGATCATGCCGGAGCACAGGCCCCGGGCGGTCAGCGACTGGGCGATGCGCGGGATGGCGGCCAGGGTGTTGGCGGGCCATTCGTGCATCAGGATGACCTGGCCGTCGGTGAGGCGCGACACGGCCTGGACGATCGCGTCGGTGCTCGCCCCGTTCCAGTCCTGCGAGTCGACGTCCCAGATCACCTCGGTGAGCCCGTACTTGGCCTCGACGGCCTTGAGGGTGGCGTTGGTCTCCCCGTACGGCGGCCGGAACAGTTTCGGTGTGCCGCCGCCGGCTGCCGCGACGGCCTGCTGGGTCCGGGAGAGCTCCGAGTCGATCTGGGCCTGGCTCTGCTGGGTGAGGTGGGGGTGGGTGTAGCTGTGGTTGCCGACCCACATGCCCGCGTCCACCTGGGCCTTCACCTGCGCCGGGTACGAGGCGGCGAACTGGCCCTCGTTGAACATGGTGGCCCGCAGGCCGTTCTGCCTGAGGGCGTTGAGCAGGGCGGGGGTGTGGTCGTTGGACGGGCCGTCGTCGAAGGTCAGGCCCACGTAGCCGTTGCAGGCGGCGGCCTGGGCCGGGGCGGTCGCCGTGGCGGTCAGCCCCAGGGAACCCGCCGAGGCGAGCACGAGCCCCGCCGCCAGGGCGGCCGGGCGGCGGTGGAAGCGGAGACGCATGAACTGTCCTCCAGGTGAGGGGAGGTCCGGCCGCACGGGCGGCGCGGCCGGGCCTGAGCACGGAGTTTTTGGGCCGCCTCCGGTGGCTGTCAAGAGTTTCGGCAGGTATTTCGAAAGCGTCGGCCGTGTGCTGCGCCGGGTCCGGACCGCAGTCGCGCATGTCAGCGGGGGTGCGGCGTGATTCGCCCCGCCACCCCGGGGCGGGTCGGCCTGTGCAGATGTCGCGGCAGGGGATCGTACGCCGAAACTTTCGGGGCGCCAGAAGTCGCAACCTACCGACGTATTGACAGTGTGCCGTCAACTCGCTGTCATACATGGGAGCGCTCCCATATGACTTCCCCACGCCCCGAGGAGGCGCACATGCCCATCCACCCCCGCCGCTTACTGAGCAGACCCCGGGCCGCGGCCGGTTCCGCCGTCGCGCTGGCCCTGTCGCTCTTCGTCGCCATGCCCGTCGGCGGGCCGGCCGCGGCGGCGGAGTCCGCGCCCGGCTGCCAGGTCGACTACACCGCCAACGAGTGGACCGGCGGCTACACCGCCGAGGTGAGCGTCACCAACGAGGGCCCTGCGCTCAGCGACTGGCGGCTGACCTGGACATACGTGGGCGACCAGCACGTCACCTCCGGCTGGAACGCCACCGTCACGCAGTCCGGCCACGCCGTGACCGCCGTCGCCACGGCCTGGAACGGGTCGGTGGCCGAAGGCGGTACGGTCTCCTTCGGTGTGCAGGGGACCTCGCGGTCGGGCGGCCCCGCGCCCACGGACTTCGCGCTCAATGGCGTCTCCTGCGGCGGCGAGGACACCACGCCCCCGACCACGCCTCCCACGACACCGCCGCCCACCACCCCGCCCTCCGCCGACTGCGGTGACGCGGTCGTCTGCGACGACTTCGAGGACCAGGCCGGCCCGGCCCCGGCCGGGAACTGGCGGTTCACCGCGCCCGACTGCCAGGGCACCGGAACGGCGGCCGTGGACACGGGGACCGCGCACAGCGGCACGCGCTCGCTGCGACTGGACGGGAAGGCGGGCTACTGCAACCACGCCTTCGTGGCCTCCACCGCCGACCTCTCGACGGTCGGCCCCGTGCTGTACGTACGCATGTGGGTGCGGCACACCACGGCGCTCCCGGCGGCGCACGTCGCCTTCGTGTCGATGCCCGACAGCTCCCAGGGCGGCAAGGCCCTGCGGATCGGCGGGCAGAACGGGGCGCTCCAGTGGAACCGGGAGAGCGACGACGCGACGCTCCCGGCGCAGAGCCCGACCGGGGTGGGGCTGAGCAGGCCCCTGCCGACGGGCAGCTGGCAGTGCCTGCGCTTCAAGGTCGACACCACGGCTCCGGGGCTCGACACCTGGCTGGGCGACGAGCAGGTGCCCGGTCTGCACGCCGACGGCGTCCCCACGCGCGACGTGGACGACCAGTGGCTCTCGCGGACCACCCCGCCCCGGCCCACCGCCCTGCGGCTGGGCTGGGAGAGCTACGGGGTCGGCGACGACACTCTGTGGTTCGACGACGTGGCGGTCGGCTCCGCGCCGATCGGCTGCTGACGGGCGGGCGTACCGGCCACCCCGGCCGGTACGCCGTTCACCCGAGGTGGTCGCCCGGCGTGCCGATCGCGGCGGCGGCCTCCAGGACGTGCGGGACGGCCCGGTCCGCGAGGTCGGGGTCGGAGGTGACCACGTTGATCGCGGCCCGGACCGGCCAGCCCGGCAGCGGGGCCGCGATGCCGTGGGCGCCGATGTTGACCTCGCTGTGGGTGATGACGTAACCGGTCTCGCGGATCGCCTGGACGCGGGGCGGTTCGGCGGCGCGCGGGGGACCGGAGGCCAGGGCGGCGAGGCCGCCGGAGCCGTGGTCCAGGGGGTCGCGGCTGCCCTTGCGGTACCAGAACAGGGGGCCGTCCGTCGGCGGTTCGGCCACCACCGTGGTGACGGCGGCGGTGCCGACCGCCTCGACCAGGCTCGCGGTGGCGTCCAGGCGGCGGGCGAGGCGGTGCAGGACGGGCTCCGCGACGGTCCGCAGGCTGGGGACGGAGCCGCCGAGGAGCCCGGTCACGGCCGGGCCCACGGTGTAGCGGCCGCTGTCGTCGCGTGCGGCGAACCCCGTCCGGTGGAGCGAGACGAGCAGGCGGTGCGCGATCGAGCGGTGGAAACCCGTCGCGGCCGACAGCTGACTGGTCGTCAGCCCCTGAGGGTGGCGGCCCAGTTCGACCAGGAGGGCGAGTCCGCGCTCCAGGGTCTGCGAGCCGCCGCTCTCGGAGTCGTTCGACGGTGTCATTCCACCTCTTCGGGGAGCGGCCGGATGGTGGGGAGGATCCTGCCACGGACCTCGCCCAGGCCGATGCGCCCCCGCGCGCCCGGAGCCGAGTAGCGCAGGACGACCTCGTCGCCGTCCTCCAGGAAGGTGCGCTCCTCGCCGCCCGCCGTCCAGGTCTCCTTGCCGCCCCAGGACAGTTCGAGGAACGAGCCGCGCTGGTGTTTCTCGGGGCCCGAGATGGTGCCCGAGGCGTAGAAGTCGCCGACCCGCAGCGAGGCGCCGTTGACCGTGAGGTGGGCCAGCATCTGCGCGGGCGACCAGTACATGGACGCGTACGGCGGGCGTGCCACCACCGTGCCGTTGACCTCGACCTCCACGTCGATGTCGTAGCCCGACGGGCCCTCCTCGCGCAGGTAGGGCAGTACGGCGGGTTCCTGGCTGGGGAGTTCGGTGCGGGCGTGTTCGAGGGCGGCGAGCGGGGTAACCCAGGCGCTGATGCTGGTGGCGAAGGACTTGCCGAGGTTGGGGCCCAGCGGGACGTACTCCCACGCCTGGATGTCGCGCGAGGACCAGTCGTTGACGCCGGTGACGCCGAACACGGTCTCGGTGAACTCGGAGGTCGCGACGCGCTGCCCGAGCGGGACCGTACGCCCGACGACGAAGCCGAGTTCGGCCTCGATGTCCAGGCGCAGCGACGGGCCGAAGGTGGGCGCCGGGTCGGCGGGGGCCTTGCGCTGTCCGGCGGGGCGGTGCACCGGGGTGCCCGAGACGACGATGGACCCCGCGCGGCCGTGGTAAGCGACCGGCAGGTGGCGCCAGTTGGGCATCAGGGCGTCCCCGTCGGGCCGGAAGATCCGTCCGACGTTGGTGGCGTGGTCCACGGACGCGTAGTAGTCGACGTAGTCCCCGACCTCGAACGGCAGGTGCAACGTCACATCGGCCAGCGGTACGAGGCGGACGCGGTCGCGGTGCGCGGTGTCGGTGAGCAATTCGGTGGCCCAGGAGCGGACTTCGGCCCACACCGTCGCGCCCGCGGCCATCAGCGGGTTGAGCGCGGGCGCGTCGAGCAGCGGCGCCAGGTCGGGGCGCAGGGCGGTGGCGGCGGCGCCCAGGTCCAGGACGTGGTCGCCGATGCGGACGCCGATGCGCGGGGCGGTGTCCTCGGTGGAGAAGACGGCGTACGGGAGGTTGTCGACGTCGTACGCGCTGCCGGCCGCGGCCTCGACCCAGGTGACGGGGTGGGTGCTCATGCGTGAAGTCCTTCGGAATCGTTGTCGGTCGCGGGGCCGAGCAGGCCCAGAGCGGTCAGGTCCTCCAGCGGTTCGAGCACGCTGCACGACCCGTACGAGACGAACGCCTCCCGCGCGGCGGCGGCCTCGGTGGCCGGGAGCGCCCTCACGGCACGGGCCAGCGCCTCCGGGTCGCGCTCGGCGAGGGCCGCGCGGACCTCGGACAGGGGCGCCCCGGCGCGGGCCCGGGCCGTCGCCAGGAGCACGTTGAGGTAGCCGTGGTGCTCGAAGCCGGTGGCGGCGGCGGTGTGCCGGACCGCGTGGTGCAGCCCGGCCGTGCACTTGAAGGCGGCCCCGGCGGCGACGGCCCCGTGGATCCACGCCGCCACCTCGTCCTCGGTGGGGAACGCCGCCGCCTCGGTCCCGCCGGTGCGGAACTTCAGCCGGAAGCCGTGGCGTGCCGCCGCCGCGAGCGCCTGCTCCCACTCCGGCGTACCGGGGCGCGGCACCTCCACGTACACCGTGCCGGGGAGGCCGAGCGCGGCCAGCTCCTCGATCTGGGGCCCGAGCGGCAGGGCCGGGTCCGTCTTGAACTCGACGGCCGCCGGCACGAGCCGGTCGCTCCCCGCGAAGGCGGCCGGGACCGCCGGGAGCGCGGCCGGCCCGGCCACCACGCTCACCCGCAGTCCGCCGGGGAACAGCCGGGGCTCGGCCAGCCCCGCCAGTTCGCCGAGCCGGTCGGCGCCGATCACGAACGGACCGACGAGTTCGGCGTGGCCGGAGGCGAGATGCCCGGCGTGCTCGGTCACGGCACGCGGCAGCGGAGCCAGGCCGGGCGGGAAGACCGCGGCGTCGTCCACGAGATGACGGAAGGCGAGAGGGAAGGACACGCGCGACACCCTAGCCGAGAGACCCGTAATACGGACGGTACCTGTTCCGATATCGGTCACCGGGCTCGCGGAGATCCGGTGGGATCTTCAAGAATGCGCAATGGTCTAGGCCAACTCATTGACGTGAATGCGTCATCCTTCGATTCTGGCGGCACCTTCTCCCGACAGGAGCCTCCATGAGACGTCTTCGCGCCCTGCTCTCCGGCGTGGCCACCGCCGCCCTGGCCACCGCAGGACTCGCGGCCTTCGCCGCACAGCAGGCATCGGGTGCGTCCGCCGACGCCACCGCGCTCTCCAACCGCTGGTACGCCGCCGCGCCCTATCTGATGCCGCACGACAACAATCCGCCGGACGCGGGCGCCATCATGGACGCCACCGGCCTCAAGGCGTTCCAGCTCGCCTTCGTCCTCGCCCCCAACGGCGGCGGTTGCAGCCCCACCTGGGACGGTACGTCGCCGGTCTCCTCGGACACCGCGGTCGCCTCCGTCATCAGCGCGATCCGCGCCAAGGGCGGCGACGTGTCGGTGTCCATCGGCGGCTACGGGGGGACGAAGCTCGGCCAGACCTGCTCCGACGCGGCCGCCACCGCCGCCGCGTACCAGCAGGTCATCACCAAGTACCAGCTGAAGGCCATCGACTTCGACCTGGAGGAGCCGGAGTACGAGAACACGGCCGCCATCGCCCGCGAGATCGGCGCCGCCAAGATCCTCCAGCAGAACAACCCGGGCCTCTACGTCTCGGTCACCACGGCCGGGACCGCCGACGGCACCGGCTGGTTCGGCAAGCAGATGCTCAACGAGGCCAAGGCGCAGGGCTTCACACCGAACAACTTCTCCATCATGCCGTTCGACGGCGGCTTCAACGGGGCCGCCGCCCAGACGAGCGCCCTGACGAACTTCAACGCGATCCTGCGCACCACCTTCGGCTGGGACGAGGCCACCGCCTACGCCCACGAGGGCTTCTCCGGCATGAACGGCCGCAGCGACACCGGCGAGTACTTCACCCAGGCCGACTTCCAGACCGTCCTGGACTTCGCCACCGGCCACCACATGGACCGCTTCACCTTCTGGTCCCTCAACCGCGACCGCCAGTGCAGCCCGCCCGACAACAACGGCAAGACCTCCGGTACGTGCAGCAGCGTGGCCCAGGCGGACTGGGACTTCGCGAAGTACTCGGTGAGGTTCGCGGGCGTCACCCCGCCCACCACCACCCCGCCGACCACGCCGCCCCCGACCGGCAGCTGCGCCGCCGCCGCGTGGAGCAGCAGCGCCGTCTACACCGGCGGCAACACCGTCTCGTACGGGGGACACACCTGGAAGGCCAAGTGGTGGACCCAGAACGAGACGCCCGGCTCCACCGGTGAATGGGGCGTCTGGCAGGACCTCGGCCCCTGCTGACCCGCCGACCCGATGGGCCGCCCCGGTCCCGGCCGGGGCGGCCCGTACCACGTAGGTGCCCGCACGCGTCACCCGCTTTGCTCCGCCCCGCCACCCTGCGGCTAGTTTGTGTGCAGCACAGACGGGCGGTCCGTGACGGCAGAGGTGCACGGGGACGAGAGGTCGGGAAGAGTGTCGCTGCGCGCAGGCGATCCAACCGAGATCGGCGGTTATCCGCTGGAGGCGCGGCTCGGTTCAGGTGGCATGGGCACGGTCTTCCTGGCCCGTACGAGCTCCGGCCGCCCCGTCGCGATCAAGCTGATCCATCAGCAGTTCGCCGGCGACAGCGAGTTCCGCATCCGCTTCCGCCAGGAGGTCGCGGCGGCGCGCCGGGTCAGCGGCGCCTTCACCGCCGCCGTGGTGGACGCCGCACCCGAGGCCGAACAGCCCTGGATGGCGACCACCTACATCGAGGGCCCCACCCTCGCCGAGCGCATCGCCGCCGAGGGCCCGCTGAACGGCGCCGGACTGCGCAGCCTGGCCATCGGGCTCGCCGAGGCGCTCCGCGACATCCACCGCGTCGGGGTCGTCCACCGCGACCTGAAGCCGTCGAACGTCGTGCTGTCGCCCGAAGGGCCGCGCGTCATCGACTTCGGCATCTCGCGCGCCGCCGACCAGCAGACCCTGACGATGACCGGACGCGTCATCGGCACCCCGCCCTTCATGTCGCCGGAACAGCTCCAGGCCCCGCGCGGCGTCGGACCCCGCTCCGACGTCTTCTCGCTGGCCACCCTCCTGGTGTACGCGGCCACGGGCCACGGCCCCTTCGACGCGGACAGCCCCTATCTCACCGCCTACCAGGTGGTGCACGAGGAACCCTCGCTGGACGCCGTGCCGACGGCGCTGCGCACGGTCGTCGAACCGTGCCTGGTCAAGGAGCCCGAGGGCCGGCCGTCCGCCGACCAGCTCCTGGAGCTGCTACGGGACCTGCCCGTCGACCTCGGCGGCGCGGCGGCGCCCGGGCCCGCCCCCGGCCGCACCCGGGACGTGGCCACCCAGCACCACCTGGCCACGCGCGACACCGAGGCGCCGGGCGCCCCCGCCCCGGAGCAGACAGGCTCGCCCGGCGGACGCGGGCTGCGCGGCCGCTGGCGGCCCGTGCTCGCGGCGGCGGTCGCCGTGGCCGCCATTGGCGGGGGAGTGGCAGTCCTCAAGGCGGGCGGCTTCGGGGACGAGCCGGACGACGGCAAGGCCCGCACGGTCGCCGCGCCCGCCGGCACCCTGCCCCACGGCTTCACGCCCTGGCGCGTGACCGTGCCCGGCGGGCAGGAGGACATCCCCGACGAACTGCGGTGCGTCGCCCGCGCCGACGCCGTGTTCTGCGGGGGCGGCGGCGTCGTCGCCACCCGGATCGACGTCCGGGACGGCTCCCGCGCCTGGACGGTGAAGAGCCCGGGCGTCCCCGTCCAGGGCATGCACCTCGTGGGCGCCACCGACGACACCGTGCTCGGTTACCGGTTCCCCGCCCAGGACGACCCCGAGGCGCGCGGCGACGAGGTGGTGGCCGTCGACGCCGACAGCGGCAAGGAGCTGTGGTCCGCGGTCTCCGGCGCCCAGTCGACGGCCGTCACCGGCCGGACCCGGGATGCCGTCGTGTTCGGCGGCGACGTCATCACGGTGAACGCCTCCGACACCGCCTTCGAGGTCCGGGACGCGCACAGCGGCGACCTCACGCGGACGGCTCCCTTCCCGGCCGGCTCCCGCTGCGCCCCCGTCCCGGTCGGCACCCGGCTGCTCGCCATGTGCGCGACCGACGCCGAGCTCGACGCCTCGGAGGTGCGCCACCCCGCCCTGTACCCGCTCGACCCGGCCTCCGGCAGCTGGGGCGAGGTCATCGCCGTCGACGGACCCGCCGTCCCGGTGGGCGTCACCGGCGGCCGGCTCGTGCTGCTCCGGGAGCACCGGGACGGACCGGCGCTCACCGGCTACGACGCGGTGGTCCGGGTCGACCCGGCCTCGGGGAAGGTCGCGAAGGCCCCGCTGCCCGCCCCGTACGAGGGCACGCCCGGCATGGCGGACGGCGCCGTGTACGTGAGCGGGCAGACCGGCCGCGTCACGGCGTTCGACCCCGCCACCGGCCGGCGGAAGTGGTCCCGGCAGACCAGCGTGGAGGGCGCGTCGGGCCCCGCGGCCGGGGACGGCGCCCTGTTCTTCAGCTCCGCCACCGGCCGCGTGGTCGCCCTCTCGCCGGCCGACGGCACGGTGCTGTGGGCGACGGACCCGAGGGCCGACGGCCTGAACGGCGAGCAGGGCGCGAGCCCCCGTGTGACCGTCGCCGGACGCGCGGTGGTCGTGACGGCCGCCCGGAACACCGTCTTCGCCTTCGACGCCCACCGCCCGCCGAAGTCGGGCTGACCCGGGCCCCGTCTACAGTGGCCCGCATGAACCGCTGGACCGAACTCACCGGAGACACCTCGGGCGAGGACTACGCCGCCCGCTTCGCGGCCCTCGCCCGCAGCGGCAAGGACATGCACGGCGAGGCACGGTTCTGCGCCGCTCTGGTGCCCGCCGGGGCGCGGGTGCTGGACGCGGGCTGCGGCACCGGCCGGGTCGCGATCCGGCTGGCGGAACTCGGGTACGACTGCACCGGGGTGGACGTCGACGCCTCGATGCTGGCCGTCGCGCGCAAGCAGGCGCCCGAGCTGCCCTGGTACCGCACCGACCTGGCCGAGCTGTCCGTCGAACCGGAGTTCGACCTCGTCGTCGCCGCGGGCAACGTGATGGCGCTGCTCGCCCCCGGCACCGAGGCCACCGTCGTCGCCCGACTCGCCGGAGCGCTGCGCCCGGGCGGTCTGCTGGTCGCCGGTTTCGGCCTGGACGCGGCCCACCTCCCCGTACCGCCCGGCCTCACGCTCGCCGAGTACGACGCCCACTGCGCCGCCGCCGGGCTCACCCCCGTCGACCGCTTCGCCACCTGGGACGCCGCCCCGTACGACGGCGGCGGCTACGCGGTCAGCGTGCACCGGCGGGGCGAGGACTAGGACGGCCGCGGACGGGAGGGCCGTTGATCCATTCCATCGCGTGTTCGTATTGACTTGGACTAGGTCCATCGTAGGATCGATTCCGGCCGAAGCCAGGGCAGGACGCCCTCCGGGCGAGACCGGTCAGGCCAGCCCCGCATTCTCAGAGCACCGAGATCCGCCCCGTCCGGAAGGAATTCCATGACTGAGAACCACGACGCGCTCGTCACCGACCCCAAGTCGGAGGAGGCCGGCGGCTGCCCCGTCGCGCACGGTCGCGCGCCGCACCCCACCCAGGGCGGCGGCAACCGCCAGTGGTGGCCGGAGCGGCTCAACGTGCGGATTCTCGCCAAGAACCCCGCCGTGGCCAACCCGCTCGGCGAGGACTTCGACTACGCCGCCGCGTTCAACGCGCTGGACCTGCCCGCCGTCAAGCGGGACATCGCCGAGGTGCTGACGACCTCCCAGGACTGGTGGCCCGCCGACTTCGGCAACTACGGCCCCCTCATGATCCGGATGGCCTGGCACAGCGCCGGCACGTACCGCATCAGCGACGGCCGCGGCGGCGCGGGCTCCGGCCAGCAGCGCTTCGCCCCCCTCAACAGCTGGCCGGACAACGTGAGCCTCGACAAGGCGCGGCGCCTGCTGTGGCCGGTCAAGAAGAAGTACGGCCAGAGCATCTCCTGGGCCGACCTCCTCGTCCTCACCGGGAACGTCGCCCTGGAGACCATGGGCTTCGAGACCTTCGGCTTCGGCGGCGGCCGCGCGGACGTGTGGGAGCCGGACGAGGACGTGTACTGGGGCCCCGAGACCACCTGGCTCGGCGACGAGCGCTACACCGGCGACCGCGAGCTGGAGGAACCGCTCGGCGCCGTGCAGATGGGCCTCATCTACGTCAACCCGGAGGGCCCCAACGGCAACCCGGACCCGATCGCCGCGGCCCGCGACATCCGCGAGACGTTCCGCCGGATGGCGATGAACGACGAGGAGACCGTCGCCCTGATCGCCGGCGGCCACACCTTCGGCAAGACGCACGGCGCCGGCCCCTCCGAAAGTGTCGGCCCCGACGCCGAGGCCGCCCCGATGGAGCACCAGGGCTTCGGCTGGGAGAACTCGTACGGCACCGGCAAGGGCGCCGACGCCATCACCAGCGGTCTCGAAGGCATCTGGACGGACACCCCCACCACCTGGGACAACAGCTTCTTCAACATCCTCTTCGGCTACGAGTGGGAGCTGTTCAAGAGCCCCGCCGGCGCCCACCAGTGGCGGCCGAAGGACGGCGGCGGCGCGGGCACCGTGCCCGACGCGCACGACCCGTCGAAGAGCCACGCCCCGACCATGCTCACCACCGACCTCTCGCTGCGCTTCGACCCGGCGTACGAGCAGATCTCGCGGCGCTTCCACGAGAACCCGCAGGAGTTCGCCGACGCCTTCGCCCGCGCCTGGTACAAGCTGACCCACCGCGACATGGGCCCCGTCGTCCGCTACCTCGGCCCCGAGGTCCCGCAGGAGACGCTGATCTGGCAGGACCCGCTGCCCGAGCGCACCCACGAGCTGATCGACGCCGCCGACATCGCGGCGCTCAAGGAGAAGGTCCTCGCCTCCGGCCTGTCCGTCTCCGAGCTGGTCTCCACCGCCTGGGCCTCCGCCTCCTCCTTCCGGGGCAGCGACAAGCGCGGCGGCGCCAACGGCGCGCGCATCCGCCTCGAACCGCAGAACGGCTGGGAGGTCAACGACCCGGACCGCCTCGCGGGCGTCCTGCGCACCCTCCAGTCCGTCCAGGAGTCCTTCAACGCCGAGCAGCAGGGCGGCAAGCAGGTCTCGCTGGCCGACCTGATCGTCCTCGCGGGCGCCGCCGGGGTCGAGAAGGCGGCCAAGGACGCCGGTACGGAGATCGAGGTGCCGTTCACCCCGGGCCGGGTCGACGCCTCGCAGGACCAGACCGACGTCGAGTCCTTCGTGGAGCTGGAGCCCGTCGCCGACGGCTTCCGCAACTACCTGGGCAAGGGCAACCGGCTCCCCGCCGAGTACCTGCTGCTCGACCGGGCGAACCTGCTCAACCTGAGCGCGCCCGAGATGACGGTCCTCGTCGGCGGTCTGCGCGTCCTGGGCGCCAACCACCAGCAGACCTCGCACGGTGTGCTCACCGACGCGCCGGAGACCCTCACCAACGACTTCTTCGTCAACCTGCTCGACATGGGCACGACGTGGAAGTCCACGGCCGACGACCAGAGCGCCTTCGAGGGCCGCGACGCCGTCACCGGTGAGGTCCGCTGGACCGGCACCCGCGCCGACCTGGTCTTCGGCTCGAACTCCGAACTGCGCGCCGTCGCCGAGGTCTACGCGAGCGACGACGCCAAGGAGAAGTTCGTGCGCGACTTCGTCGCCGCCTGGGACAAGGTCATGAACCTGGACCGGTTCGACCTCGTCTGATCCGACGACACCGAAAGGGCCGGTCACCCCGCGCGGGGCGACCGGCCCTTTCCGTCACGCGGATCCGATCAGGCGGTGGCCACCGCGAAGACGTGGATGATCCCGCCGTCCGTGGTGGCCGGCAGCGTCACGGAGGCGAGCCGCTTCCCGGCCTGGAGGGCGATGGGCGCGGTCGTGAAGACCTCCGTGCCCACCGGGTCCTTTCCGCCGCCCTGCACATCGCGGTACTCGGTGTGCACCGCCACCGTGTTCCCGTACGACGGCTGCTGCGAGCCGCCGCCCAGCGTCCAGTCGCTGAAGCCGATCTCGGCCTGCTGCGTGGTGCCGTCGGTGTACGTGAGCGTCACCGTGCCCGACGCCTTGCCCTCGGCGGCGCTCCCGAGGAACGCCAGCTTCGTGTCGCCCTCGGCGGAGGGAACGTCCAGCACCTGGGGGCTCGTACCGACCACCTCGATATTGTCCGGGTCACCGGCGTCCACCTTCGGCCAGGTGAAGTCGAAGCCGCCCGAGGAGACCGTGCCGCCCGGCTGCGCACCGGCCGCCGCGAGCGCCTGGGCCGAGTAACTCCAGCCCTCGCCGTCGAAGTTGGCCTGCGGGTTCTCGTCGTCCGCCGAGATGCCGGTGCTGTTGCGGTTCCACAGCAGGCCGTTCTTCTCGGCGACCGTCACCGCCGCCGACGTCTTCGGCAGCTCCGTGCCCGCCGACGAGGTCAGTGTCACCGGGACCGTGTAGTAGCCCTCGGCGGTGTCCTTGCCCGCCGACACGGTGAGCTTCGCCTGCGCCGCGCCGCTCGCGGGGACCGTGAAGTCGCCCTCGGACGGCGTCACGGTGACCCCCTCCGGAGCCTCCGCCTTCCAGTGCACGGTGGTGGCCTTCGTCTCCAGGCTCTGCACCTTGACGACCGTCGGCGCGCCCGCGCCGCCCGGCTCGACCTTCAGCTGGTCGGGCGACGCGCCCGTGAAGTACTTCAGCCCGCCGCCGGGGAAGGACGGCGGAGCGTCGGCCGGTGCGCTGCCCCAGGAGGTGTCGGGAGTCGTGCCGAGCGTGAAGTCCAGCCGCCCGCCGTGCTCCACCAGCGAGTCACCGACCCACGACTGCGTGGACGTACGGCCGTTCACCTTCAGCCCGTGGATGTACGTGTGGTCCGCCGAGGCGGCCGGTGCCTCGATGGTGATCCGCTTGCCGTGCCCGGTGCGCACCACCGCGTGCGGGAACAGCGGTGCGGTCAGCGTCAGATCGGCGCGGCTCGGGTTCTGCGGGTACATGCCGAGCGCCGAGAAGACGTACCAGGACGACATGGTCCCCGCGTCGTCGTTGCCCGGAATCCCGCCGGGACCGTCGGTCCACAGCTGGTCCAGCTCCGCGCGGACCGTCTCCTGCGTCTTGTACGGGGCGCCGAAGTAGTTGTACAGGTAGGGGGCGTTGATGTCGGGCTCGTTCGTCGGGTCGTAACGCGTGGCGTCCTTCGCCGAGAAGTCGAACTTCCCGTCCGGCGTACGGAAGAACGCGTCGAGGCGTTCCGTGGCGCGCTCGTTGCCGCCCATCGCACCGGCGAGACCGGCCACGTCCGAGTAGACCATCCAGGTGTACCGGGCGCTGGTGCCCTCCACGAACCCGGCGCCGGTGCCCGGCGTGAAGGTGCCCGCCCAGCTGCCGTCGGCCTTCCGGTCGCGTATGTACCCGCCGTGCTCGGTGGCGTTGGCGTCGAAGACGTTGGTCCAGTTGCCCGACCGGTCCAGGAACTTCTTGGCGTCACCCTTGTTGCCCAGCCGCCGGGACAGCTCCGACAGACCGTAGTCGGCCGCCGCGTCCTCCAGCGTCTCGGCCGCCCCGCCCCAGCAGTGGCAGTTGTCCGCCGGTACGTAGCCCAGCTCCAGGTACTTGTCGAGGGCGGGGCGCTGGCCCACGCACTCGACGTTGCAGCCTGAGCTGTCGGAGTCGTTGGCGGTCGGCACGGTCGCCGCCTTCACCAGCGACTTCAGCGCGCCCTTGACGTCGAAGTCACGGCCGCCGAAGGCATAGATCCCGGCGAGCGCCGCGTCGGACGGGTCGCCCGACATCACGCTCGTCTTGCCGTTCTCCAGCAGCCAGCGGTCCCACTCGCCGTCCCGCTGGCTCGCGTAATTGAAGAGGGACTGCGCGTAGTCGCTGCCCGCGCGCGGGTTGAGCAGGGCCATCAGCTGCACCTGCGCCCGGTACTGGTCCCAGCCGGAGAAGGTGCCGTACTGCGCCTTCTGCCCCTTGGACAGCCGGTGCGGCTTGCGGTCGGCGCCGAGATAGCGGCCGTCCACGTCGCTGGTGAGGGTCGGCTCCAGCATGGAGTGGTAGAGCGCGGTGTAGAAGGCGGTGCGCTGCGTTTCGGTGCCGCCGCCGATCTCGACGGCCTTCAGCGCCTTGTCCCAGTTGGCGGCGGCCTGCCGCTTCACCGCGTCGAAGCTCCTGCCGGGCCCGTTCTCCTTGCGGAGGTTGGCCTCGGCGTTCGCGGCGCTGACGTACGAGACGGCCACCTTGGCGCGCGCCTCGGTGGTGCCGTCCGCGAAGGTGACGTACCCGCCGGAGCCCTTGCCCTCCACGGCGTTGCCGGACGAGCTGTAGCCCGTACCGCCGGAGGCGGAGGTGGAGCCGGGGGTGAGGGTGCCGTCCTTCCAGGTGCCGGTCTTCGCGAAGGGCTTGTCGAAGTGGGCGGTGAAGTACAGCGTGTAGAGGTCCTTGCGGTTGTTCGCGCTCTGCGGCCCGCAGAAGTTGCCGGCCGTGACCGAACCGGTCACCGTCCGGGCGGCCTTGTCGATCCGCACGGTGGCGTCGGTGCTGCCGGTCTCCGAGTTGGAGGTGCGGAACAGCAGGCTCGCGGGCTTGTCCGCCGGGAAGCCGAACTCCCCGGACCCCGTCCTGGCGGTCGTGGTCAGCGCCGCCGAAGCACCGCTGGCCAGGCCGACCTTGTAGTAGCCGGGGGTGGCCGTCTCGTCGTCGTGCGAGAAGTCGCTCGCGTACTTCGCGTCGGTGGTGTCCGAAGTGGGGGAGGAGTCCACGTCACCCACGTACGGCATGATCGGGATGTCGCCGTTCGCGCCCGAGCAGCCCACCCCGTTGAGGTGGGTGAGGCTGAAGCCGCGGATCTTCTTCGCGTCGTACTGGTAGCCGCCGGGAGCGGGCGTCGAGACCTGCTTGCCCCTCGAGTTCTGCGGGCTCCAGGCCAGCATGCCGAACGGCTGCACGGCGCCCGGGTAGGTGTTGCCCGCGTTGGACGTGCCGATGAGGGGATCGACGTACGACACCGGGTTCTTCACGATGTCCCTGCCCGGCGCGGCCGAAGCCGGGGCGGCGGCGACCGCGAGCCCCGCGACGGCCATGGCGGCGGCCGTGACGGAGCCCACGGCCCGGATCGCGGTGTGCGTACGGCGTTTGTGCGTCTGTGGCACCGTTCCTGCCCTTCTGATGTGACGGACGGTCAACGCGGCGGAAGGCCGACGCCGTGACCGCGGAGGAACGGCGACGACCCGACAACGTTGTCAACGACGTGAGGATGCTCCTCCTGCCGGTCCGGGGTGTCAAGGCTCCCCGGAACCCGCCCGTCCGGCCGGGCCGCCCCCCCGTACAACAGCCCGGCCCGCGCACCCGGTTGATCCGGGGGCGTCCGTCAGCGCAGGGACGCCGGAAGCGCCTCCCGGTGCAGGATGCCCAGCCGCTGCGTGGCCCGGGTCAGCGCCACGTACAGGTCGCTCGTCCCGAACCGGCCGGGCTCCACCACCAGGACGTGGTCGAATTCGAGGCCCTTGGCCTGCCGGGGCCCCAGCAGCACCACCGTGCGGGTCAGATCCGGCTCGCCGCCGGGCACCACCCCGTCCAGCGGCGCCGCGATCTCCTCGTGCAGCTCGCGCGGCGCGATCACCGCGAGGCGCCCCTCGGCGGGCGTCAGCTCCTCGACCGCCCGCGCCACCGCACCCGCCAGGTCCGCCCCGGAGTCCCGGACCCACGGCACCTCGCCCGTGGAGCGCACCGAGCCCGGCGGCTCGAACGACGGGTCCTCGGCCCGCAGCACCTTCGCCGCGACCTCCATCACCTCGGCCGGCGTACGGTAGTTGACCGCGAGCCGCACATGCTCGTACCGGTCGCCCACGTACGGCTCCAGGATGTCCTGCCACGAGCCGACCCCGGCCTCCTCCGAGGTCTGCGCCGGGTCGCCCACCAGCGTCATCGACCGGGTCGGCGACCGCCGCATCAGCAGCCGCCACGCCATCGGCGACAGCTCCTGCGCCTCGTCCACGATGATGTGCCCGAACGCCCACGTCCGGTCGGCGGCGGCCCGCTCGGCCGCGCTGCGGTGGTCGGCCTCCTCCTGGCGCTCGGCCATCCGCTCCGCGTCGATGATGTCGTGCGCGGCCAGCAGCTCCGACTCCTCGTCCTCGAACTCGAAGGACTCCGAGCCCCGGGACAGCTCCAGGACGCCCTGGGCGTACGCGATCCGCTCCTGGCGCTCCGCCTCGGCCGCCGCCCGCTCGGCGCTGTCGTCCGTCCCGAGCAGTTCGGCGGCCTCGTCCAGCAGCGGCACGTCCGCCGGTGTCCACGCGCTCTCGCCGGGCGCCCGCCGGATGGCCTCGGCGTCCGCCTCCGGCAGGTGGACCGGCTCGGCCAGGAAGTCGGCGAGGAAGCCCTCGGGGGTGAGGGCCGGCCACAGCTCCTCGATCGCCGCGTGCACCTCCTGGCTGACCGCGACCGCCTTGCCGAGCTGGGCGATGTCGTCCGGACCCAGGAAGTTCGGCCCGCCGTACGGGTCGGCGCCGATGCGCTCGGTGAGCTGGGCGGTCAGCGCGTCGATGATCCGGAACGCGAAGTGCGGCCGGGCGAGGTTGTGCGGCAGCCGGGTGTCGCGGGCCGCCTGCCGGGCCTCGTAGGCGATCTCCCAGTCCAGGATCAGGTCCCCGTCGTCGTGCGGGACGATCAGCGGGGCACCCGGCTCGGGCAGCAGCTGCCGGTCCCGCACGGCGAGCTCCAGGGCCTCGGCCATGGCCGCGCCGCCCTTCACCGCCGCCGCCCGGGGCGTGTCCGTGCCGCGCGCGTGGACACCGGGGAACAGCTCGGCCTGGGTGGCGAGGAGGACGCCGGTCTCACCGAGCGAGGGGAGCACCTCGCCGATGTAGCCGAGGAAGGCCGGGTTCGGGCCCACGATGAGGACCGCGCGCTTGGCCAGCAGCTCGCGCTGCTCGTACAGCAGGAACGCCGCCCGGTGCAGGGCGACGGCCGTCTTGCCGGTGCCGGGCCCGCCCTCGACCACCAGGACGCCCCGGTGCGGTGCCCGGATGATGCGGTCCTGCTCGGCCTGAATGGTCCGCACGATGTCCGCCATGCGTCCGGTCCGCGCCGAGTTCACCGCGGCGAGCAGGACCGTGTCGCCGCTCGGGTCCTCGAAACCGGTGCGCTCGCGGTCCCCGACGTCCAGGATCTCGTCGTGCAGCTCGGTGACCGTGCGGCCCTCGGTCGTGAGGTGGCGGCGCCTGCGCAGACCCATCGGGGTGTGACTGGTGGCGAGATAGAAGGGGCGGGCGACCGGGGCGCGCCAGTCGATCAGCAAAGGCGTGTGCTCGGTGTCGTCCTCGCGGATTCCGATACGGCCGATATGGTGCGCGACGCCGTTCGTGAGATCGATGCGCCCGAAACAGAGCGAGCCGTCCACCGCGTTCAGCGCGGCGAGCAGACCGGAGCGCTCGGCGACCAGGACATCGCGTTCGAGCCGGGCCTGCTGGCCGGTGCCGACCGGCGTCAGGGCGTCCTGGACCTGCTCGGCGGCGTCACCGCGCAGTACGTCGACACGGTGGTGGAGCCGGTCGATGTATTCCTGTTCCTTCTGCAATTCGGCGCTTTCCCGAGTTGACAAAACAGCTCCCTGACGGATATGGTGATTCTTGTTGGCCCCCGGTGAGGGGCCTTTTCTGTGGGCGCACAGAACCACTAAATATACGTGAGAAAATCCCCGGTCCGCAATTGCGCACCGGGGATTTCGCGTGCTTGTCCGCTCAGATCTCCTTCAGCAGCGCGTCCGTCGTCGTCACGACCGCGCAGCGGCCCGCCGCCCAGCGCAGCGCCATGTCGTGCTCCTCGCGCGAGAAGTCCGCGACCGCGTCGGCCACCACGAACGCCTGGATGTCGCGCATCCACGCGTCGGCGGCGCTCATCAGGACGCCGATGTGCGCGTACACGCCGGTGATCACCAGCTGGTCGCGGCCGGCGTCGCGGATGAGGGATTCCAGCTCGGTGCGGACGAACGCGCTGTACTTCCACTTGGTGAGCACCGTGTCGCCCGGCGCGGGCGCCACCTCGTCCGGTGACGCCAGTGCCTCCGGGTCGTCCGCCATCCCCGGCCCCCAGAAGTCCAATTGGAGGCCGCGCTCCTCCGGGGTCTGGCCGCCGCGCTGCGCCGAGTGCACCACCGGGACTCCGGCGCGGCGGGCGGCCTCGATCACGCGGGCGGTGTTCGCGAGCATGCCGGTCAGCGGCTCCTCGCCGGGGCGGTACGCGCGCAGGAAGTGGTTCTGGAGGTCGTGGACGAGCAGCACGGCGCGCGCGGGGTCGACGGTCCACGCGACCCGGTTCGCCGGGAGCTCGTCGGCGCCGGGCAGGGGATAGGGGGCGATGGCGGGAAGTGCCATGGGGGAAGCCTTTCGGTGCCGCGCGGGGCGGACTCAGTTCTGTGCGGGGGGAGTTGACGCGGAGGTGGGGACGGAATCGGTGCGCAGGCCCTTCTTGCTGACCTTGCCGATCCCCGTCTGCGGGAACACGTCCACGAATTCGACGAGGTCGGGCACCTTGTACGCGGCGATTCCGCGTTCACGTACATGCCGCTTCACGGCGAGCGCCCCGGGCGATTCGGCGCCCTCGCGCAGAATTACGTACGCCAGAGTGCGTTCACCGAGATACGGGTCGGCCACCCCGACCACCGACACGTCGTGCACCGCCGGGTGGGCCAGGATGATGTTCTCGATCTCCTCCGGCGCGACCTTCTCGCCGCCCCGGTTGATCTGGTCCTTGGCCCGCCCCTCCACGACGAGATGGCCGCTCGGGGTGCGGCGCACGATGTCGCCCGTGCGGTAGAACCCGTCCTCGGTGAACGCGGTCCTGTTGTGCTCGGGGGCGCGCCAGTAGCCCCGGATCGTGTACGGCCCCCGGGTCAGCAGGTGCCCGAACTGCCCTTCGGGGACCTCCTGTCCGGCGTCGTCCACGATGCGGATCTCGTCGTCCTCGGAGATCGGCCGGCCCTGGGTGGAGACGACGGTCTCGTAGTCGTCGTCCAGGCGCGTGTAGTTGACGAGGCCCTCGGCCATGCCGAAGACCTGCATCAGCCGGCAGCCGAGCGCCGGTTCGAGGCGCCGGGCGGCCGTCTCGCTGTACTTGGCGCCGCCGACCAGAATCAGTTCGAGGCTCGACAGGTCCCGCTCCGCCGAAGCGGCCGCGTCCGTCCACACCAGGGCGAGCGGCGGCACCATGCCCGTCATGGTGACGCGCTCTTGCTCGATGACCGGGAACGCCGTGGCCGGGTCGGGGCGCGGGCAGAGGACCACGGTGCCGCCCGCGTACAGCGTGCCGAGCCAACCGGGGCTGCTCATCGGGAAGTTGTGCGCGGCGGGCAGGACCACGAGGAAGCGGGTGTCCGCGTCGACGCCGCAGATCTCGTTGGAGCCGCGCAGCGAGTAGATGTAGTCGTCGTGCGTACGGGGGATGAGCTTGGGCACCCCCGTGGTGCCGCCGGACAGCTGGAGGAAGGCCAGGTCGTGCGGCTCGGGCCCGTCCTCGGGCTCCCCGGCGGCGTCGCACGGCACATCGGACAGGGCGGTGTGCTCGCCCGGGTCGCCGACGACGAAGACGTGCTTCAGGGTGGGCGCCTGCTTCCGTACGGCGGTGGCCAGCGCGCGGTGGTCGAATCCGGCGTGCCGGTCCGGGATGACGTAGGCGACGGCCTCGGCGAAGGAGCAGAAGTAGCCGATCTCCGTCTCGCGGTGGGCGGGCAGCGCGTACACCGGGAGCGCGCCGATCCGGAAGAGGGCGAAGACGACCTCGGCGAACTCGGCGATGTTGGGCAGTTGGACGACGACCCGGTCGCCCTTGGCTATCCCGCGCGCCCGGAAGCCGGCCGCCAGCCGGGCCGCGCGCTCGTCCAGCTCCCGGTACGTCCAGGCGCGGCGCTCGGGCGCGGGGTCGATCAGCGCGACGCGGTCGCCGTGGGCCTCGGCCCGTTCGCGCAGCATGCCGGTGAAGGTCTCGCCGCGCCAGTGCCCGGCCGCGCGGTAACGGGCGGCGAACTCCGCGGGCCAGGTCGGGGCGTCTTCGTACGGTGCAGCAGTCATCGTTCCAGGTCTCCAGGGGGAGGGCCGTTTTCGGGGGCGCCGGGCGGACGGATCAGGCGCGCAGGGTGGCGCCGCCGTCGACGTACAGGTCGTGCAGGGTGATGTGGCGGGCCCGGTCGGAGACGAGGAAGGCGACCGCCTCGGCGATGTCGGCCGGCTCGGCGATCCTGCCCAGCGGTATGCCCGTGCGGTAGCTCGCCAGGTCCCCGGCTATGACGCGCCGCGCGGCGGGCCCGTCGTCGTGCGCCTCACCGGCCGGCCACATCCCGCGCTGCATGTCGGTGAGCGTGGAGCCGGGCGAGACGGTGTTGCAGCGGACGCCCCGGGGGGCCAGCTCCAGGCCGAGGCACTTGGTGAACATGACGGAGGCGGCCTTCGAGGCGGCGTACGCCGCCATGGTCGTACGGGGGATGCCGGCGGCGTTGGACGCGACGGTGACGATGCTGCCCGCGCCCCGGTCCGCCATCCGGCCCGCCACGGACCGCGAGACGTGGAAGACCCCGTCGGTGTTGACGGCGAAGGTCGCCCGCCAGTCCTCGTCGGTCAGCTCGGTGACGGGTGAACAGCGCAGGATCCCGGCCACGTTGACCGCGATGTCGAGGGCGCCGAGCGTGTCCTCCGCATCCGCGACCAGGGCCTCGACGGCCGCCGCGTCCGTGACGTCCAGCGTCCGGGCCACGACGCTCCCCTCGTACTCCCGGGCGAGGGCGTCGACGCCCTCCGGGGCCGCGTCGGTCGCCAGGACCCGGCAGCCGCGCGCGACGAGCGCCCGCACGACCGCCTCTCCTATACCGCGTCCGGCTCCTGTCACGAGGGCCAGCCGCCCGGCGAGTTCCTGGTCGGCGGGGGCGACGGAATGACGGGAAGAAGGGGCGGAACGCGGCGCCATGGTCTTGGGGTCTCCCTGTGACGGTGAACGAGGGGCGGCAACACTTAGGTAAGCCTAACCATAGAGTGATCACGCCGACGAGGGGGTCCGAATCCGCGATCCCGGCCGTTTCCCGGGTTGCCTCATGTCCCTTTTGAGCCTATTTAGGCAAAAGGTCAATTGCGGGCGTTCGGGGTGGTTTTGATGATGTCAGATGATCTCAAAACGGACGAATGCTGCCATTGTGTCCTCAGTGGGCAGCGTCACGTCAGCCGTTTCTGACGCGCAATCCGATCTCCCGGTTCCCAGTCGTGCCAAGAAATTTGACTTCCCCCGGCGCGGGCGATCATGAGCATTTCCTTTGATTGATCTTGCAAAACAATTGTGATCAGCAATTCCGGGCTTGTTCCGGCCGTCGTTTCTCGCTTACGGTCCCGTCATCAATCCGGATGGAACGCCGAATCCTGCCGCCGTCCGGGAACCCGACCACTCACGTACGGCAGGAGCGGGGGACCCAGGTTTGCCGCCGGTCCGGAATCCGGAGCGGCTAGGGGTGAAGTCGCCATGCGCGACCGGACATCTCCAGTCCGAACCCGACAGCTCACCTCGCAGGCGACGGAGAGGAAATACGCCATGCCCATCACGGGTAAGCACCGTCGTGCCAAGTCCGCGTCCCTGACCCGCGGTTTCATCGCCGTCAGCGCGGGCGGAGCCGTTCTCGCGCTCCCCCTGATCTCGGCCGGATCGGCTTCCGCCGCCCCCGCCAAGACCGTCGTCGCCGAAAAGGCCGCGGCCCCGACTTCCGTCGCCGGCAAGGAAATTGCCGTGCGCAAGGCCACGCCCACCACCTATTCCGTGGTGTCCGGCGATTCGCTTTACAAGATCGCCCAGGGGCATTCCCTCAGCGGCGGCTGGGAGCGGCTGTACAAGGACAACCGCGGTGCGGTCGGCAGCAACCCCGACCTCATTCACCCGGGCCTGAAGCTCACCATCGGCGCCAAGTCCGAGGCCGCCGCCCCGAAGGCCGCGAAGAAGAGCGCGTTCAAGGCGGAGACCGCCGAGAAGAACGGCGACACCGCCCCCGGACCGAGAGCGCCGACCGCGCCGACCGCTCCGAGCGCACGGTTGTCCCGGTCGCCGCCGAGAAGCCCGCCGAGACCCAGGCGTCCGTCACGTACACCGACGACCTCGACGGCTGGATCAAGGAATCCCTGGCGATCATGGGGCAGCAGGGCATCCCCGGCAGCTACGACGGCATCTACCGCAACATCATGCGCGAGTCCTCGGGCAACCCGATGGCGATCAACAACTGGGACATCAACGCCGTCAACGGCACCCCCTCCAAGGGTCTGCTCCAGGTGATCCAGCCCACCTTCGACGCCTACCACGTGCCCGGTACGTCGACGGACATCTACGACCCGGTCGCCAACATCACGGCCGCGTGCAACTACGCCGCCGCCACGTACGGCTCGATGGACAACGTCTTCGGCGCGTACTGATCCACACCGGCCCCGCGCTCGGGGCAGGGCCGTGAGCAGGGGTGGAAAGAAGCGGAAGCGCTTCTTTCCACCCCTTTCGCGTGCCCTGCCGCCCGCGGCGGCGCCGGCGCCCGTCCCGGAATGCGAGGGCACGGCAGGACGTGGATGCTGGAACGGTCAGCGTCTCTAGGAGGTCAGTCATGGGCATGCTCGACAAGATCAAGGACATGATCAAGGGGCATCCGGACCAGGCCCGCCAGGGAGTCGAGAAGGGCGGCGACTACGTCGACAAGAAGACCGGCGGCAAGTACGGCGGCCAGGTCGACTCGGCTCAGCAGAAGATGAACGACCAGCTCGGCGACCGCCGCCCGCCCGACCAGGGCCGGTAGGCGCTCGCACGGACCGTACGGGAGCGGTGGACGCCACAGCCGGTGGTGTCCACCGCTCCCGCGCGTCCGGGGCGGCCTCCGACGTGCCGCGCGGCCCGCCCGGGAGCATCCTTGCTGTGTGACCTGGCACGGCGCGGCCGGGCAGCTGCCGTTCGGCCCGAGCGACGGCCCGCCCGCAGGACCGGAGGACGGCCGGGCACCGGACGACCTGTCCCTGGTGCTCGCCCAGTCCGTCGTACACGCCATCGAGGCGGTCGGCGGCCGGGCCGGCGGGATCTACCTCCCCTCGCGCACCCCCGGCCTGCTCCGGCTCGCCGTCCTCGCCGGATTCCCCGGCCCCCTGCTCCGCCCTGGTGGCGGATGCACGTCAACCGGCCGTTCCCGGTCGCCGAGGCGTTCCGCACCGGCAGCCCGGTGTATCTCACCGACGCGGAGGACGCCATGCGGCGCTTCCCGCAGCTGATGGCCGGACTGCCGTTCCCCTTCGGCTCCCTGTACATGCCGGTACTGCGCCGCCGCGCACCGGTGGGCGTCCTCGTCGTCCTGCGCGGTGCGACGGCCGACGAGCCGGTGCCCGCCGTCGAGCGGGACCGCCTCCAGCGGATCGCCGACCGCCTTAGCACCGAACTGGCCGGCCTCGCGGACGCCGGCATCCGGCCCGAGTGGGAGGGCGAGCCGCTCCCCGTACAGCTGCCCGCCAGGACCTCGCCGCCCGTGCGCATCGGCCGCTTCGACTGGAACCTCGCCACCGGCGCCGTGGAGGCGGACGCGGATCTCGACGCGATCCTCGGCACCGGCACCGGCGGCTTCCCCGGCACCATCGGGGCCCTGGCGGCCAGACTGGCGCCGGAGGACGTCTACGGCCTCTGGGCGCTGGCCCGGCAGGCGGCGGACTCGCACGGCCCCGTCGTACGCCGGATGCGGCTACGCGGCCCGGACGGCCGCTCCCACCTGCTGGAGGTCTCCGGGCGCCGGGACGACGGCGCCGGCCGCGGCGGGCACCTGACCGGCTTCCTGGTGGACCTGGGCATCGGCCCGGTCGTCGCCGAGGCCGCCGACCGGCTGCCGCGCGGCATCTTCTCGCTCGACCGCTTCGGCCGGATCACCTACGTCAACCCGCTCGCCGAGGACATGCTCGGCCGGCACCGCGCCGCCCTGGTCGGCCGGGTGTTCTGGGAGGCACTGCCCTGGTTCGCCAACCCGGCGTACGAGGACCACTACCGGGCCGCGATGATCTCCGACGCCCCGGTCCACTTCCTCGCCCGCCGCGACCCGCCCCCCTGGCTGTCCGTCTCCCTGTACCCGGGGCACGACGGCCTGACCGCCGTCCTCACGCCCAGCGACACACCCGCCTACGCCCCGGACTCCGTCGTCTCGCCCGGACTGGGGCTCGGCTCACCCGCCGACCGGTCCGCCGCCCTCTACCGGCCGGTCGCCCTCGCCATCGCGCTCACCGAGGCCGTCACCGCCCGGCAGGTCTCCCGGGTGGTCACCGACGAGCTGCTCCCCGCGTTCGGCGGCCGGCAGCTCGCGATCTACCTGCTCAAGGAGGGCCACCTCTACCTGGAGTGGGAGACCGGCTTCCCCCAGGGCTTCCTCGACCGGTTCGACGCGGTCGGCCTGGACGCCCGCATCCCCGGCGTGGAAACGCTCACCACCGGGCGCCCCATCTTCTTCGAGTCCATGCAGCGCCTGGCCGCCGCCTACCCGGGCATCCCCATGGACGCCGACGTCGGCGCCCGCGCCTTCCTCCCGCTCATCGCCTCCGGGCGGCTCGTCGGCTCCTGCATCCTCGGCTTCGACCAGCCGCGCGGCTTCAGCCCCGAGGAGCGCACGGTCCTGACCGCCCTGGCCGGCCTCATCGCCCAGGCCCTCCAGCGGGCCCAGCGCTACGACACCGAGGCAGCCCTCGCCCGCGGTCTCCAGGACGCCCTGCTGCCGCACCGGCTGCCCGCCGTCCGCGGCATCGACACCCAGGGCCGCTATCTCGCCGGCACCCAGGGCATGGACGTCGGCGGCGACTGGTACGACGTGATCGAGACCCACGGCCGCCTCGCCCTCGTCATCGGGGACGTGCAGGGCCACGGCGTGGCCGCCGCCGCGACCATGGGCCAGCTCCGCAGCGCCGTACGGGCCTTCTCGCTCAGCGGCCACGACCCCAGGAGGTCATGAGCGGCACCAACCGCCTGCTCATCGACCTGGACACCGGCCAGTTCGCGAGCTGCTGCTACATCGTGACGGACCCGGCCACCGGCCGGACGCACGCCGTGCGCGCCGGGCACCCCCAGCCCGTCCTGCGCCGGCCCGACGGCACCGCCGAGGTCATGGACCTCCCGGGCGGCATCGTCCTCGGCATCGACGCCGAGGCCGGCTACCCCGTCACCGAACTGCACCTCGACCCGGGCGCCACGCTCGCCCTGTACACCGACGGCCTGGTCGAGCAGGCGGGCATCGACATCGACGTCGGGGTCGAGCGGCTGCGCTCCACCCTCCAGGGCCTGGGCACCGCCCCGCTCGCCGACACCGCCGACCACGTCATCCGCCGCGCCCGCCAGGCGGCCGACCGGCCCGACGACATCGCGCTGCTCCTCGCGGCGCGGTGGACCGGGGGCGACGGCTGAGCACGCCCTCGGCGCGCAACACCGGGGGCAGCCCGCTCCCGGGTCCCGCGCGCCACGGCGCCGTAGGGACGACTCAGGTCCGGCCGGTGACCGGCTCCGGCCCGGTGTCCGCCTCCTCCGGTGCATCGGGGGCGGCCGGTGCGGGTCCGGGCCTCCCGGGCAGCAGCAGCCCCGCGGCGAAGACCACGACGGCCGCGGCCACCGGCCACCAGAAGGCGTCGGAGAAGGAGTCGGCGGTAGGGGCCGCGTGGGAGCCGCCGCCCTGGAGGATGAGGGCGACGACGGCGATGCCGAGCGAGGCGCCGATCTGGTTGAGGATGAAGACCGCGCCCGTGGCACCGGCGACCGACTCGCCCGGAACCGTCTTGTAGACCGAGCCCATCGTGGGCGCGCCCACCAGGCCCATGCCGAAGCCGGCGGCGAACTGCGCGGCGGTCAGGGCGGCCTGGGAGGTGCCGGAGCCCGAGCCGGTGAAGACCAGGGCGCCGGCGCCGATCAGCAGCGCACCGGTCGGGACGAGCCGCCGGGCCCCCACCTTGTCCGCGAGGCTGCCCGCGACCGGCATCCCGATGAGCGTGCCGAGGCCCAGCGGGGCGAGCAGCAGCCCGGACTCCAGGACGGTGTGGCCGCGCACCTGCTGGTAGTACAGCGGCAGCAGGAACAGCAGCGAGAACAGCCCGCCGCCGAGCAGGAACATCGTGGTCACACTGGCGCTGAACCCCTTGCCGCCGAACAGCCGGAGGTCCAGCAGCGGCGTCACCGGGGTGCGCAGCGCGTGCACGGTGTACGCGACGAACAGGGCGGCGCCCACCGCGAGCGCGATGATCACCGTCGTACTGCCGAAGCCGTCGCCGCCCGCCCGGGAGAGCGCGAACACGATCGCGGCGAATCCGGGGGAGAGCAGCGCGACGCCCAGCGCGTCGAACGGGACGGGGTCCCCGCCCCGCGGCGGGTCGGCCGGCAGCACCCGGACCGCCAGGACGATCGCGGCCAGCGCGAAGGGGACGTTGACCAGGAACATCCACTCCCAGGAGAAGTGGTCCAGCAGCAGCCCGCCGACCACCGGGCCGATCACCGGGCCCAGCGTGATCGGTACGGAGACCAGGCCCATGACCCGGCCGATCCTGGCGGGTCCCGCGGCGCCCGCCACCACCGTCATCATGACTGGGTCGACCATGCCGCCGCCGAAGCCCTGGACGACGCGGAAGGCGATCAGGCTCTCCGCGTTCGAGGCGAAGGCGCAGAGCGTCGAGCCGAGCAGGAACACCGAGAGGCCGAGCAGCCACATGCGCTTGGCACCGAACCGGACCACGGCCCAGCCGGCCAGCGGAATCGCCAGCGCGACCGCGAGCAGATAGCCGGTGGTGACCCACTCGATGGTGGCCAGCGTCGCGTGGAACTCCCCGCCCAGCGTGCTGATCCCGACATTGACGATCGTCGCGTCCAGGTACGACATCATCCCGCCGAGCACCATGACACCGACGAGCGTGAGCAGAGCGGCATCGAGCCGGGCGGGCTCGCTCCCCCCTGGCTTCAGTACAGGCACGGCAACTCCTTTGAACCAGCTCAGTCAGTAAATTTAACTGGGTAGTTAAATCAGGTGGCTGGCACCGTAGCATGGGCGCATGAGCGTTGGCGAGAAGGAAGAGACGGGCGGGCGCCCGGCGGACCGCGGGCGCCTCGACAAGCGCCGGGCGATCGTGGAGGCGGCCCTGCGGGTCTTCGCGCAGGTCGGATACGCCCAGGCGAGCCTGGATGTGATCGCCGCCGAGGCCGGGGTCTCCAAGCCGACGATCTACAACCACCTCGGCTCGAAGGAGAAGCTCTTCCGGTACGTCCTGACGGAGACGGCGGCCCGGTCCAACGCCAAGACCCTGGACGTCCTCACCGACTTCCCCACCGACCCGGACCGGCTGCGCCCCGCGCTCGAGGACCTGGCCGCCAAGCTGGTCGACTGCTACTGCGACGAGCAGTCCGAGGCCGTGCGCCGGCTGCTGTACGCGGAGGCCGTGCGCTTCCCGGACCTCTTCGACGCGGTACGGGCCAGCGGGCCCAACCAGTTCACCGAGGCGCTCGCGGGCCGCCTCGCCCGGCTGGCCAACGCCGGTCACCTGCGGGTCGAGGACCCGGTCAGGGCGGCCAACCAGTTCATCGCGCTGGTCTACGACGAGCTGCCGGGGATGAGCGCGCTCGGCACCCGCCCCCTCGACCCGGCGGAGGTCGCCGAGGTCGTCAGGGCGGGGGTCGACACCTTCCTGCGCGCCTTCGGCACCCACAAGGAAGCCCCCGACGCGCCGGGGGCGGCGGCGTCGGGGGCTTCGGGCGGGGTCAGCGGCTGAGCGGTCCCCGCGCCGGAGCCGCGGACAGGGACACGGCAAGCTCCGAGACGGCCGGCAGATGGTCGTTCAGGAAGAAGTGCCCGCCCGTCAGGACCCGCATCGCGAAGGGGCCCGTGGTCGTCTCGCGCCACGGCCCCACATCGTCCGGCGCCACCTCCGGGTCACCGTCCCCGGTGAGGGCGACGACCGGGCACGACAGGAGGCCCCCGCCCGGCACGTACCCCGCGACGGCCGCGTAGTCGGCGCGCAACGCCGGCAGGATCACGTCGAGCAGTTCCGGATGGGCCAGCACGGCCGGGTCCGTACCGCCGAGCTCGCGGACCCGGGCGAGCAGCGCCTCGTCCGTCTCCGGCCGGCCGGATCCCAGGCACGAGGGGGCCCGCCGACCGGACACCATCAGCGCCGCCACCTCCTGTCCCGGGACGCCGGACAGCCGCAGCGCCACCTCGTGGGCGAGCGAGGCGCCCATGCTGTGCCCGAGGAGGACACGCGGCCCGGCCGGGGCCGGGCCGGCCGCCAGGGCCTCGGCGATCAGGTCGGCGAGCCGGTGCAGATCGTCGAGGGGCTCCTCCCGGTAGCGGTCCTGCCGGCCCGGGTACTGCACGGCACGCACGTCCAGCGCGTGCCGCACGGCTTCGGACAGCGGGCGCCAGAACCCGGCCGCGCCGCCCGCGTGCGGGAAGCACACCAGCTCGGCGCGGGCGTCCGTGGGGTGGTAGCGGCGCAGCCACGTCTCCGGACGCGCGCCCGCCCCCCGGCCGGCCTCTTCGGTCTCTTGCTTGTGCATGGATCGCCTTCGGTTCTCACATCTGGTGTGCGGGGTCAGCGGCGCCGGGCGCCCGGCGCGGGCACCAGGCGGACCGCCGTGTTCAGGACATGGTCGATCGCGTCGCGCGAGGGGTGCTCCGTGAGGTTGGTGAGCAGCCGGGCCAGGGTGTTGAGCAGGGCCGGCGAGCCCATCACGTACCGGTTCAGCACCGGCTGGAAGCCCGACCGGCTGAAGATCAGATCGGCGGCCGTGTTGCCGAGCCGGTAGTAGCGGCCCCAGCGCCGGTTCATCTCGGCCGGGTAGTGGCACAGCGCCCGCTCCCGCCGCGGTCCCGGCGGCAGCGCCAGCGCGAGGGCCGTCGTCTCGGCGGCGACCTCGCCCGCCTCCATCGCCTGCCCGATGCCCTCGCCGTTCCACGGGCTGACCATGCCCCGGAGTCACCCACGAGCAGGAGCCCCCGGGTGTACAGGGGGTGGCGGTTGAAGCCGAGCGGCAGGGCGGCGCTGCGCACGGGCCCCTCCGCGTTCTCCTCCCGCAGCCCCCACTCCTCGGGCGTACGGGCGAGCCACCGGTCCAGCGTGGCCCGCAGGTCCGCGCTGCCGTGCCGGCGGTGGGGGAGCGCGCCCAGGCCGACGTTGACCCGGCCGTCCCCCATCGGGAAGATCCAGCCGTACCCGGGCAGGTAGGCGTCGCTCCCGGGGAAGCGGAGGTCGGCCCACAGCTCCAGGAAGTCCTCCCGCGAACGCTCCGGGCTGCGGTAGTAGCGCCGGGCGGCCGTCGCGATCTGCCGCTTGGCGTCCCGCTCGAGGCCCATGGCCAGTGCGATCCGGGCCGAGGCCCCGTCGGCGGCGATCACAACCGGGGCCCGGTGCACCACCGTGCCCGCGCCGGACACCGCCGACACCCCGGTGATCCGGCCCGCCCGGTCGGTCACCGGCTCCTTCACCTTCACCCCGGTACGCAGCCGGGCCCCGGCCGCCACGGCGTGCCGGGCCAGGATGTCGTCGAAGTCGTGCCGGCTGCGGGTGAGCCCGAAATCCGGGAAGCCGCCCAGCGCCGGCCAGTCGATCTCCACCTGCCGGGGACCGGCCACCCAGCGCATCCCCCGCGACCGGGTCCAGCCGGGGGCCTGGATGTCGACGCCCATGCGGATCAGCTGGTGCACCGCGCGCGGGGTCAGCCCGTCCCCGCACACCTTCTCGCGCGGGAAGCGGGACTTCTCCAGGAGCAGCACATCGACCCCGGCCCTCGCGAGGTGGTAGGCGGCGGACGAACCGGCCGGGCCCGCGCCGACCACGATGACCTGCGCCTCCTCGGCCGCGCCGTGAGCGGTCTCCTCGTCCGACGGCGACTGCTCTGCACGCGAATCCCGCATGGGGCTCCTCTCCTCGCTCGGCACCGCCGCCGGGACGACGGCCCTGTACACCGACATCCTGCCGGTTTCCCGGGCCCCGGGGCGGGTGATCGAAAAAGGGGTGCCCGGCCCCGGGCCGTTCACACCCGGAGCGCCCGCCGCTCAGTCCGGGGGCCTGCGGCCCGCGTCGGCGAGCAGCCGCTCGATGCGGTCGAAGCGCTCGTGCAGCAGCCGCTCCGTGTCGTCCCGCATCCGGCGCGCGGCGTGCTCGGCCTCGGCGGCCAGCCGGTGACGGCGCCGCTGCTCGTGCCCGACGAACCAGGTCGCCAGCGCGGCCGTGACCATCCCGTACGTCGTGATGCCGACACCCATCACGACGGCGGCCACGACCCGCCCCCACAGCGTCACCGGGAAGAGATCCCCGTAACCGACGGTCGTCGCGGTCTCCACCGACCACCACAGCCCCGCGGATACGAGGTGATCGTGGCGTCCGGCGCGTGCCGCTCGGCCAGGACCACCAGCCACGATCCGGCCAGCATGGTCACGGCGAGCAGCACCGTCGCCCAGCCCGCCGCCTTCAGATGCAGCGAGCGGTTCTCCCGGCCGAGCAGCAGCTCGACCGCCTTGGTCAGGAATACAGGCACCATTTCCGGATCATCGGGCGCCGGTGGCGGTCCCGGCGCCCGGGCACGCGCCCGCCGCCCGCGCGTCACCCGATCGCGCCCGGCCCGGCCCGCCGGGGAAGGCGGACCCGTGCCGCACGCCGATCGCCCTGCGACAATCCGTGTTAAACCTGGATATGTGGGTGGCACAGGTCGGTTCCGGGCGAAATTCCACCGCTCCGCCCGGCGTCCGCAGCGACACGAGGGCGGCCGCCCGGGGGGCGACGCGCCCGCGCCCGCCGAGCCGCCGGGTCGGCGCGGCGCCCCGGGCCGCGGCCTGCGCTCCCTGTTCGGCGTCCGCACCGTCGCCGGACAGTTCTTCGTCCTCATGCTCGGCATCGTCGTCCTGCTCGACGCCGCCGCCGTCGTCGCCCTCGTCGTACAGGGCCGGCGCGACAGCATGAGCGCGGCGCGCGCCCAGGCGCTGAGCGTCGCGGAGACCTTCGCCCACGCCCCGGGCGTGGCGGCGGCGCTCGACAGCAAGGACCCCACCGCCGTCCTCCAGCCGCGCGCCGAGGAGATCCGGCAGAGCACCGGCGTCGAATACGTCGTGGTGGCCGGCGACAACGGCATCCGGTACACGCACCGGGACATTGCGCTCATCGGCAAGAAGATCCCGGGCCCCTACAAGGAAGCGCTCGAAGGAGACGCCGTCACCCGCACCGTCGAGGCCAGCCGGGGCAGATCGGTCGCCTCCGCGGTGCCCGTCGAACGCCGGGACGGATCAGTGGCCGGTCTGGTCGCCGTGGGCATCAAGGTCGAGGCCGTGAACAGGCTGGCGTATCCGAGCGTCCCGCTCACCATCGGTGCCGGGGTCACCGCCCTCGCCCTCACCACGGTCGGCGCCGCCCTGGTCAGCCGCCGGCTCAGCCGCCAGACGCGCGGCCTCGGCCCGGCCGAGATGACTCGGATGTACGAACACCACGACGCCGTCCTGCACGCCGTGCGCGAGGGCGTCCTCATCATCGGCGCCGACCACCGGCTGCTGCTCGCCAACGACGAGGCCCGGCGGCTGCTCGACCTCCCGCCCGACGCCGAGGGCCGCGCGGTCACCGACATCGGGCTCGCGTCCGGCACCGCGGAGCTGCTGGCCTCCGGGCAGGTCGCCACGGACGAGCTGCGGCCCGCCGGGGACCGGCTGCTCGCCGTCAACCTCCGCCCCACCGAGGAGCGCGGCGGCCAGCCCGGCATGGTCGCCACCCTCCGCGACACCACCGAACTGCGGGCCCTCACCGGCCGCGCGGAGACCGTACGCGAGCGGCTGACGCTCCTCTACCGAGCGGGCGCCCTGATCGGGACCACCCTCGACGTCACCACCACCGCCCAGGAACTCGCGGACGTCGCCGTCCCCGGATTCGCCGACGGCGTGACGGTCGACCTCGCCGACGCCGTCCTGCGCGGCGGGGAGCCGACACCGCCCACCGGCGACACCCTGGAGCTCCGCCGCACCGCCGTCCGCAGCGCCGCCGATGACCACCCGCTCCTCCCGCCCGGCCACGTCATCGGCTACCGGCCGACCACCGCCGAGGGCCTGGGCACCGGCGTCGGGCACACCTGGATCGTCTCCGACCTGGCCGCCTCCCGGCCGTGGCGCGACACTGATCCGGAACAGGCCGACCGTGTCCTGCGATACGGCTACCACTCACTCCTCTCCGTCCCGCTGCGCGCCCGGGGCGTCATCCTCGGCGTCGCCAACTTCTGGCGCGGGCACCACGAGGACCCCTTCGACCTGGACGACCTCTCCTTCGCCGAGGAACTGGTGGCCCGGGCCGCGGTCAGCGTCGACAACGCCCGCCGCTACACCCGCGAGCACGAGATGGCCGTCACGCTCCAGCGCAGCCTCCTGCCGCGCGGCCTGCCCGAGCAGAACGCCCTTGACGTCGCCTACCGCTATCTGCCGGCGCAGGCGGGCGTGGGCGGCGACTGGTTCGACGTGATCCCGCTCTCCGGCGCCCGGGTCGCCCTCGTCGTCGGCGACGTCGTCGGGCACGGGCTGCACGCGGCGGCCACCATGGGCCGGCTGCGCACGACGGTCCTCAACTTCTCCACGCTCGACCTGGCGCCCGACGAACTCCTCGGCCACCTGGACGAACTGGTGGTCAGGATGGACCAGGACGAGGAGTCGGGCGGCGCCGCGATCACCGGTGCCACCTGCCTGTACGCGATCTACGACGCCGTGTCCGGCCGCTGCACGGTCGCCAGGGCCGGCCACCCCGGACCCGCGCTGGTGCTGCCCGACGGCACGGTCAGCTTCCCGGAGATCCCGGCCGGACTGCCCCTCGGGATCGGCGGCATGCCCTTCGAGATGACCGAGCTGGACGTCCCCGAGGGCAGCCGCCTCGTCCTGTACACGGACGGCCTGGTGGAGCGCCGGGACCGGGACATCGACGACGGCATGGAGCTGCTGCGCCGCTCACTCGCCGACCGCGACCGCACCCCCGAGGAGACCTGCGACGACGTGCTGGAGGCCATGCTGCCCAGCCGCCCCGGCGACGACGTCGCCCTGCTGGTCGCCCGGACCCGCACCCTGGATCCGTCCCGGCGCGTCGAGTGGGACGTGCCCCCGGACCCCGCCGCGGTCGCCGGAATCCGTAAGCAGGCCATGCGCTGGCTCTCCGACCGGGGCCTGGACGAGGAGGGCTTCGTCACCGAACTCATCCTGAGCGAGCTGGTCACCAACGCCATCCGCTACGGCTCCGAGCCCATCACGGTCCGGCTGCTGTACGACAGGGCCCTGACCTGCGAGGTGTCGGACTGCAGCAGCACCTCCCCGCATCTGCGCTACGCCACCACGACGGACGAGGGCGGCCGGGGCCTCTTCCTCGTCGCCCAGTTCGCGGAGCGCTGGGGCGCCAGGTACACCGACCGGGGCAAGGTCATCTGGTCCGAGCAGACCGTCGGCGGCCCTCCGCCGGCCGGTCTGCTGTAGACGACGTGCCGGACGACGGACGCGGGGCCCGGCGGACTGCCGGGCCCCGCGCCGCTTCACCTCGGGTGCCTCATGTCCTGTGCGCCCCCGTCAGGGGTAGGACACCACGTTTGACGGCACGGTCGAGGTCCCGGAGGTCGGCGAACCCGTGTCGTTGATGACGTGGTTGTACTGGCCCTGGCCGCCGAGCGAGACGACGAGCAGGTCGTGGAACTTCACGCCCGCCTTGACCGGGGCCTCGAAGCCGTGGTCCTGGCGGATGCTCGGGTCGACGTTGAAGTAGCAGTAGCTCCCCAGCCCCAGCCCTCGTGGGTGTTGACCGAGTCGTCCACCTTGTAGGCGGCGTAGCCCTTGATGTTGCCGTTCTGCACGGCCGCCTGGTTGGGGGCGTCGTATGCCTTCTCGTTCTGGAAGAAGATCGTCTTGCCGTTCTCGCCGGACCAGCGGACGTCGTACTTGTTGAAGTGCTCGACGAAGAGCCCGGTGGCCAGGACGTTGTCGCCGTTGACCTGGAGGCCGTAGTCGGAGCGGTTGGTCTCCCAGCCGATGCCCTCGCCGTGGTCGGCGCGCCACAGCCAGGTGTGGTCGATGATCGTGTCGTTGCTGTTGATCACCATGCCCGTGGTCGCCTTGCCGGCGCCCGCGCCGCCGACCCGGACGAACACGTCCTGGACGCTGGTCGGGTTGGCCGCGTGGCTCGCGGAGGCGTTGTCGGGGCCGACCTGCACGAGGACCTGGGAGTTCTGCGGACCGGCGTCGACCAGGAGCCCGGCCAGCTTCACGCCGTCCACGTCACCGACCTTGAGGGCGGTGACCCCGTTGTCCGGGATGATCGTGGCGAGGCCGAGGCCCAGCACGACGGTGTTGGCGCGGTCGATGTTGATCGTCTGGTTGACGTGGTAGATGCCGGGCGTGAACAGCAGGTGCAGGCCCTGCTGGACGGCCGCGTTGATGGTGGCGGCGGTGGCCCCCGGCTTGACGACGTAGAACTGGCTCAGCGGGATCGACTCGCCCTGCGGCGTGCCGTTCCAGGAGACGCCGCGCGCGTTGGTGCGCTTGGCGGGGACGAACACCTTGTAGTTGTTGCCGTCCAGGTAGAGGAACGGCTTCTCGCGGGAGACCGGGGTGTTCTGGAGGGTGGTGTACGGGGGGTTGGGGAAGCTCTGCGCGGGCGCGCCCTCGACGCCGGAGAACGTCATGTTCCAGACGCCGTTGCCCCAGCTGCCGATGGAGCTGTCACGGGTGTACCACTGCTGCTGCGAGTACGGGCCGACCTGCCCGTCGATCTTGCTGTCGGCGATGTACCCGCCGCTCGCCCAGCCGTACCCGTTCGGGGCGAGGTTGAGGCCGCCCTTGACGTGCATCCGGCGGAACGGCGCGGCCTGGGACACGGCCCAGCGGTCGGTGCCGTTGACCGGGTTCAGCGCCAGGTTCTCGGCCGAACGCCAGAAGTTCTGGGTGGCGTTGCCGTTGAACCAGCCCGCGTCCACGGTGACGTCACCGTTGAACGTGGTGTCGTCGGGCTTGAGACCGAGACCGGCGATCGAGGTGTAGAAACCGATCTGCGCGTTGATGTTGTTGTACGTGCCCGGCTTGAAGAGCAGCGCGTAGCGGCCGTTGCCGAACTGTGCCGACTCCTGCTGGTGGAAGATCTCGTCCACCTTGGCCTGGATGCCCGGCGTCGACGGGTCGAAGACCAGGACGTTCGGGCCGAGGTCACCGCCGCCCGGGAGCTGCGGGCCACCGTCTCCGCCGGTGGTGCCGAACACCTGGAACTCCCAGAGCGAGTAGCCGTATCCGGTGGCGCGGGCGGTACCGGTCAGCCGCACGTAGCGGGCGGTGCCCGAGACGTTCAGCGTCTCGTTGCCGCCGGGGCCCGTGGTGGTCGAGTAGGCGGTGCTCCAGGTGTTGTTGTCCGTGGAGAACTCGATCTTGTAGCTCTTGGCGTAGGCGGCCTCCCACCGCAGCGCGATCTGGCTGACCGAGGCGGAGGCGCCGAGGTCGACCTTGATCCACTGCGGGTCGGAGAACGCGCTCGACCAGCGGGTGCCGTTGTCGCCGTCGACGGCGGCGGTGGCGGGGGTGCCGGCGCTCTCCTGGCTGGACGTGGTCACCGTCTTGCCCTGCGAGAGCAGGGTGGGGGCCGCGCTGGCCGAGGTGGAGGGCACGAAGGCGAGGAGCGAGACGACGAGACCGGCGACGGCGGCCAGTACGCCGGTCCGTCTTCTTCCGGTCGAAGATGCGGGTCTGCGGAGCGAGGGGGTCCATACATGGGGGCTTGTCTCCTGAGTCGCGGAACGGGTGCACGACACGAAGCCGGAGAGCGCTCTCTCCGGCGAGGGGGATACTTCACCCCCGGCTCACGACACGTCAATAGGTGTGCAGTGACTGCTTGTTCGGGTGGCCTTGCGGACAACAGTTGACGACGGAAAGCTCACGAGTGTCCGTGTTGCGGCCATCTTGACAGCGCCCACCGCAAGGGAACTGACGAGGCGTCGGTTCAGGTGATGACGGAGCGCGTACGGGGAGTGGGTGAGGCTGCGCTGATCGTTGCCACCGCAATCGTCACGCGCGCCCGGCGCACGCGCGGACCCCTCCGCCGCCCACGCCCACGCCAGTTACCGGACATGTTGTTCCCGCCCCGGGGACAGCGGGCCCGGCCCCTCGCTATCCTCCGGGGCATGAGCCGTGAGCGTGGCGCGAGAAGCACCGCTGACCAGGCACGACGAGGCCCGGGGTGACCGAGATGACGGGCCCCGCGCCGGCGGACGCCCGGAGTGCCGAGGCATGGCGGGCGTTCGGCGCCCGGCTCCGTCTCCGGCGCAGGCGGGCCGGTCTCACCCAGGCCCAGGTGGGCGCCCGGGTCGGCTACGACCACACCGCCATCAGCAAACTCGAACACGGCAGCCGCCGCACCCCGCTTCGGCTGGCCCGCCGCCTGGACCAGCTGCTGAGCGCCGAGGGCGACCTCGTCGCCGCCTGCGAGGAGGCCGAGGAGCGGGAGCGGGCCGAGGTGCTGCCGGTCGCCCCCGGGCCGCTGCCCGATCCGGTCCGGCAGGGCCCGCTCCCCGGCGAACCCGCGGGCGCCGAGCTGTCGGCGATGCTCCCGCCGGGGACCGTCCTGCCCGGGCGGCTGCCCGCGTACGGCCTCGTCTGCCCGCTGCACGGGCGCGACGGCTGCGTGGTCCCCGCGCTCCCGGACGTCGTCGCCCTGCACGCGCGGTTCTGCGCCCTGGGGCCCGACGCCGCCGGCCACCCCGCCCTGGACACCGAAACGGTGCACGCCCTGACCGCGCTGCTCGCCGTCTGCCTGCGTGCCGACGAGGAGCGCGCCTGGCCCGGGGCCACCGCCGTGGTCGAGCGCACCCTGCACGCGATGCTCCGCTGGATGGCGCTCCCGGCCGCCCCGTACCAACGCCAACTCGCGCCCCTGGCAGCCGAGTACGCGCAGTCGGCGGGGTGCCTCAGGCTGCTGTGGGGCCGCAACGGGACGGCGATGGCCTGGCTGGACCGGTCCCTGGTGTGGGCGGCCGTGTCCGGCCATGTCGGCGTGCGGGTCGCGGCGCTCAGCGACATGAGCACCCTCGCCCGGCTCGAGGGCGACGGGCCCTCGGCCCTCGCGTACGGCGAAGCCATCCACGCGGCCGCGGCGGGCCGGCCCTGGGCGGGGGCCATGAGCGATCTGTACCAGGCGCGCGGCCACGCGGTGCGCGGTGACGCGGGCCGCACCCTGCACCACATCGCCCGGGCCTGGTCGCAGATGGACCTGGCCGATGAGGGGGACGAGGCGGAGGCGCCCTGGCTCTCCGTCGCCTCCGTGCGCCTGCGGGTGGAGTCGGGTGCGGCGGGCGCCCTGCGCGACCTCGCCGCCGCGACGGGGGAGCGCCGGTACGCGCTGCGGGCCCTGGACGCGGTCGGCAGCGCGATCCGGCTGCTGCCGCCGGGCCTGCACTCGGCCCGCAGACTGTTCCTGGCCCGCGCGGCGGACGCCTACGTCTGCGCGGGCGAACCCGCAGCCGCCTCGGCGGTGGCGGGACCGGTCCTGGACAGCACCGAGGTGCACCCGGCGACCCTGCTCGGCCAGGAGCTGCGCGGACTCCACGGACGGCTGACCGGCCGCGCCGACGGGCGCGCGGAGACCGAGGACTTCGTCCGCAGACTGGCCGCCGTCGTCCACTGAGCACGGACGACGGCAGGGGGCGGGACGTGTGGACCACGCCCCGCCCCCGTGTACGCGCCGGTGGATCAGCTCACGTCGAGGGCGACATCGTCCACGACGAAGCTGGTCTGCAAGTAGGCGTCCTCCTTACTGGTGAAGCCCAGCGTCACGGTCTGCCCGGCCGCCGACGCGACGTCGAAGGTCTTCAGCACATAGCCGTTGGTGGCGTCGAGATTCGAGTACGTGGCCAGCGTCCGGGACCCCAGCTTCACGGTGAACGTGTCGTACGCGTTCCCGTCGGGCGTCTCGGCGGTGTCGGTGCGCAGGTAGAACGACAGCCGGTACGTCGAGCAGCCGGCCGGAACGGTCAGCGACTGGGTGGCGGTGTCGCTGTGGGTGCTGCCCCAGCCGCCGAACCACGCCTGGTACGAGCCGCTGTGCGCGGGCTTCTCGGAGGTCCGGTTGTTGATGACACCGTCGGTCTGGGTCCAGGGCGAAGTCCCGTTCTCGAAGCCGCCGTTGGCCACCACCTGCCGGGGCTGGCAGCTGCCGCCGCCACCGACCACCAGCGAGTACGTGGTGGTGTGGGTGGCCGTGCCGGTGCCGGTCACGGTGAGCGTGTACGTACCCGCCGCGGCCTGGGCGCTCGCGGAGACCGTCATGGTGGCCGACGAGCCCGACTGCACGGAGGCGGGCGAGAAGGAGACGGTGACACCGCTCGGCGCACCGGACGCCGTCAGCCGCACGCTCTGCGCGGAGCCGCCGGTGGTGGCCGTGGACACGGTCGCGGTGACCGAGGAGCCGGGCTGGACGCTGCCCGAGACCGGGTTCACCGAGACGGAGAAGTCGTCGGCCGGCGCGGTGGAGCCGACCGCCGTCTTCCACAGCGTGTACGCGACCCCGTCGGCGCTGCGGTCGAGGGCGGTGGCGTTGATGTTGGAGGTGGTGTCGCAGGACTGGTGGTAGCACGGGTCGTACGAACGGCCTGCCGTGCCGCCCCACTTGGCCGCCTGCGCCGAGGTCTTGGTGTCACTGGCACCGGTGGCGTAGCCGGAGGTGGCGATCCCGCCCTGCTGGAAGGAGTAGTCGTCGGAGCGGCCCTGGCCCTCCACGTTCTCCTCCGGGGCGAGCCCGAGCGAGGTCCAGTACTCCTTCATCGGCGCCGAGGCGGCCGAGTTGAGGTTGTTGATGAAGTAGCCGCCGTTGACCGAGGCGACCATGTCGAAGTTGTAGTACGCGGTGATGGCGCTGCGCTGCGCCGAACTCAGCTGGCTGACGTAGTACTTGGAGCCCTGGAGCCCCTGCTCCTCGCCGTTCCACCAGGCGAACCGGACGTGCTTGGTCATGGTGGGGTTCTGCTGGGCCAGGGCGAGCGCGTTCTCCAGCAGGGTCGCCGAGCCGGAGCCGTTGTCGTTGATACCGGGCCCGGCGGAGACGCTGTCCAGGTGGGCGCCGAACATCACGGTGCTGCCGGAGGGCCCGCCCGGCCAGTCCGCGATGAGGTTCTTGCCGGTGTAGGTGCAGGTGGCGCAGGTCTGCTCGGTGACGGTGTAACCGGCCGCCTGGAGCTTGCCCTTCACATAGGCGAGCGAGGCGTTGTACCCGCTGCTGCCGGCCCGCCGGTTGCCGCCGTTCTGCGAGGCGAGGGTGTTGAACTGGGTGAGGTGGGCCTGCACATTGGCGACGCTGATGTCGGGCGCGGTGCCGCCGGGGTTGCCGCCGCCGTCGTTGACGGTCAGCGTGTACTGGGCGGTGTGCTCCTGGGTGCCCGCGCCCTTCACGGTGAAGGTGTACGCGCCGGGGGCGGCGGCCGAGGTGGTCGACACGTTCATCGTGGACGTGGCGCCGGACTGCACCGAGGACGGGCTGAAGGAGACGTTCACGCCGGCGGGCAGGCCGCTCGCGGAGAGGTTCACCGTCTGGGCGCCGCCGGACGAGATCGTCGTACGGACGGTGGACGTCACCGAGCTGCCGGGCTTCACCGAGCCGGAGGCCGGGTCCAGGGACAGCGAGAAGTCGTTGTTGCCGCTCGGCGAGCAGGTCGGGTCGCCGCTCTGGGCGGGCACGCTGACCGCGTCCCACGCCGCCTTCGTGCGGTTGTACAGCGTGCAGGTGGCGTCGAGGTTCTTGGCCGCGGTGAGGGTGGTCGTGCGGTAGCGCTTGTACGTCATGCCGCTGGTCTTCAGGAGCATGCCGCCGTAGAACACCTTGCCGGCGCTCTGGATGCCCACGCCGGTCACCGAGGAGTTGTTGCAGGTGGGGCTGGAGGGCTTGCCGCCACCGGGGCTGGAGCCCTCGGCGAGCAGATAGAACCAGTGGTTGAGGGGCCCGGCCGCCGCGTGCTCCTCGGTGCTGGGTATGGAGGAGCTGTAGCAGTTCGGGTCGCCGATCTGGCCGGGGTTGTACATGATCCGGATCGGCCCGTTGCCGACGAGGTTGATCTTCTCGCCTACGGTGTAGTCCGGGTCGTCGTACGGGGCCAGCTCGTTGGTGTACGCCTCGGTCAGCGCGCCCATGATGTCACCGGTGGCCTCGCCGAGCCCGGACTCGTTGTTGGCGCCGCCCGGGGTGTACTGGTCGATGCCGTGGCCGAACTCGTGGCCCACGACGTCCATCGCGCCGATCCACTGGTTGGCCTGGTTGTGGCCGATGGAGACGGTGGAGCCGTCCCAGTACGCGTTGACGTCGTTGAGGCCGACCTTGACCGGCCAGCTACGCCCGTTGCCGTCGTGGCCGTTGCGCCCGAGCCAGTCGCGCAGCATGTCCCACTCGTGCTGGGCCGCCCACATGACGTCGACGCAGCCGGTCTCCTTGCTGGACGCGTTGCCGGTGCCCCAGGAGTCGGTGGACTTGGTGAACACACCGCCGGTGCTGTAGTCGGCACAGCTGAGGCCGGGGCGGTTCGGGTCGCGGAGCGAGTAACTGCTACCCGACGACGTGGTGTTGATGGTGAGCGGGTTGGGGCCGTTCCACTGGCTGTTGCCGGTGCCGGCCCGGACGTCGTCGTAGCTGTCGATGACGGCGCCGGTGCCCGCGTCCACGAAGACGTGCAGCCGGCTCGGCGCCTTCGCGGTCCGGCCGGTGAGCACGGTCTCCCAGGCGAGCCGGGAGCGCTTGCCGGTGGCCCGTACGACCAGCCGGTGGCTCTCGACCTCGTCCACCGTGCGCAGTCGCTTGCGGGAGGCGGCCTCGGCGGCCTTCGCGGAGACGGTCGCGGTGGTGGGCACGTTGATGCGCCGCGACACCGCCGACTGAGAACCGCGCACCCGGCCCTTGGAGTCGGCCACCACGACCGCGTCCCCGCCGACCACGGGCAGGCCGCGGTAGGTGCGCTCGTACGCGACGGAGTAGAGGCCGTTGATCCACGGGGTGACCATCCGGCGCTCGTAGCGCTCCTCCGGCCCCTTGGCCAGGGTGTCGAGCCCGCTGGCCGCGGCCTTGTCGGCGGCCGAGACGGCGGTGGTGAGCGCCTTGGGGGCGGGCGGCGGTGCGGGGTCCGCCGAGGCGGACGGGCCGCTGACGGCGACCAGCATCCCGGCGAGGACGGCCAGGGTCGTCCCGGCCGTCATCGGTCTGCGTTTCATCGAGGCTCCTCGTGGTGTCCGTGAACGAGCGACCGAACACTCACATGTGGTCATGACCCCGTCAACGAACTGCGAGCGCCCGCAGGGGAGTTGGCAAGTCTCGTCAAGTCGGGCGGACGCGCCACGGAAGCGCACGCGAAAGAAAGGGGATGGACAGGCGGGGAGGCGGAAGTTATTCTGCACTCTCACCAGAACGGCGATCTACACGCAACTGTCGAAGCGAGCATATCACTGAATCGGCAAGCGCACAAGCACTTCTGGCCCTCCTTCACGCAGACCCGTTTCACGCGGACCCTTCTCCTCGCTCGAACCCACAAGGAAGGCACACGCCTTGACCTCGCACTCCCTCAGCGCAGCGGCAGCCGGCACCTGGCGGCTCGGTGATCTGACCGTCAACCGGATGGGCTTCGGCGCCATGCGGCTGACCCAGAACGGCCGGGCGTTCAGCGACGACCGCACCCCGCACGACCGTGACCGTGCCGTCGCGGTGCTGCGCCGCGCCGTCGAGCTGGGCGTGAACCACATCGACACGGCCGCCTTCTACTTCTCGCCCCTGCGCTCCGCCAACGAGCTGATCAACCGGGCGCTCGGCCCCTACCCGGACGACCTGGTCATCACCACCAAGGTGGGCCCGGGCCGCGGCCCCTCGGGCGACTGGCTCGACTGGGCCCGCCCCGAGCAGCTGCGCGGCCAGGTGCAGGAGAACATCCGTCAGCTCGGCCGCGACCACCTCGACGTCGTCAACCTCCGGATGAACGGCAACCGTCCGGTCTCCGACCTCTTCGGCGCCCTGGCCGAACTGCGCGAGGAAGGGCTCATCCGCCACCTGGGCCTCTCCAACGTCTGGCCGGAGCAGATCACCGAGGCCCGGGCCATCGCCCCCGTCGTCTGCGTCCAGAACCGCTACGGCATCGGCGAGCGGCGCGCCGACTCCCAGGAGGTCCTGCGCCTGTGCGGTGAACTGGGCATCGCCTTCGTCCCCTTCTTCGCCATCGCGGGCGCCGGCCGCGAGTCCGGGGCCGTCCCGGAGCACGAGGAGGTGCTCGACGTGGCCCGCGCCCACGACGCGTCGCCCGCCCAGATCCGGCTGGCGTGGACCCTCCGGCAGGGCCCGCACGTCCTGGCCATCCCGGGCACCGGCAACCCGGCCCACCTGGAGGCCAATGTGGCGGCGGGCGCCCTGCGGCTGACCGATGAGGAGACGGCCCGCCTCACCGCGCTCGGCCGGGCCACCGGGGCGGACGTAGCATGATCCCCATGGAACAGCGCGAACTGGGCAGGACCGGACGTAACGTATCGGTCATCGGACAGGGCACCTGGCAACTCGGCGGGGACTGGGGCGAGGTCCGCGAGGAGGACGCCCTCGGGGTGCTCGACGCGGCCGTCGAATCCGGGGTGACCTTCTTCGACACGGCGGACGTCTACGGGGACGGCCGCAGCGAACAGCTCATCGGCCGCTATCTGAAGGAGCGGCCCGACGCCGGGGTGTTCGTCGCGACGAAGATGGGCCGCCGCGTCGACCAGGTGCCGGAGAACTACACCCTGGACAACTTCCGCGCCTGGAACGACCGTTCCCGCGCCAATCTGGGCGTCGACACCCTCGACCTCGTCCAGCTGCACTGCCCGCCCACCGCCGTCTACTCCTCCGACGAGGTGTACGACGCGCTGGACACCCTCGTCGACGAGCAGCGGATCGCGGCCTACGCGGTCAGCGTCGAGACGTGCGCCGAGGCGCTGGCGGCCATCGCCCGGCCGGGCGTCGCGAGCGTCCAGATCATCCTGAACCCGTTCCGCCTCAAGCCGCTGGACGAGGTCCTGCCGGCGGCGCGCGCGGCCGGGGTGGGCATCGTCGCCCGGGTGCCGCTGGCCTCCGGTCTGCTCTCGGGCAAGTACACCGCGGACACCGTCTTCGCGCCCGAGGACCACCGCACGTTCAACCGGCACGGCGAGCAGTTCGACCAGGGCGAGACCTTCTCCGGTGTCGACTACGGCACCGGTGTGGCCGCCGCCGCCGAGTTCGCCGCCCTCGCCCCCGAGGGCGCGACCCCGGCGCAGACGGCGCTGCGCTGGATCATCCAGCAGCCGGGCGTCACCAGCGTCATCCCCGGCGCGCGTTCGACGGAGCAGGCGCGGGCCAACGCGGCCGCCGCCGGACTCGACCCGCTCCCGGAGAGCACGCTGGACGCGGTGCGCGACCTCTACGACCGGCGGTTCCGCGCGACGGTCCACGGCCGCTGGTAGTCACCGCCCGGAGAACAGGCTCATCCCCAGGAACACGGCCACCAGAAAGGCGATCGCCCCCGCGATGGCACTCGCCACCCGGGGCCGGCGCCGGATCGCCTCACCGGCGGTCCGGCGCCGGGCCTTCCCGGGCCTGGCGGCCGCACGGCGCCCGTGTCCCTGTGCGGGGGCCGGCGCGGGCCCTGCCGGTGCCTGCGGGAGTCGGTACGTCGTCGGCGCACCGGGATCCGCCCCGGGCAGCGGGGCGGGCACGGCGGGGAAGGGCGCGGGGGCGGGCGCCGGGTGGTGCGGGGGCAGCGGTTCCGGGCGGCCCCGCCAGGCGTCGCCGTGGAACCAGTCGGCGACCTGCTGGGCGGTGGGCCGGTCCTCCGGCTGCTTGGCGAGCAGACCGAGCAGATACGTGTCGAAGGCGGCGGGGACGTCCACGCCGCGCTGCCGCAGCGGCACCGGAGGTGTGTCCACATGCTGGTACAGGGTGGCCGTCGCGGTGTCCGAACGGAACGGCGGTTCACCGAGCAGCAGTTGGTAGACCACGCAGCCGAGCGAGTACATGTCGGAGGCGGCGTCGGCGGTGCGGCCGAGCGCCCGCTCCGGGGCGAGGTAGAGGCTCGTACCGACGATGTGGCCCGTCGTCGTCAGCGCGGCGGACGGGTCGTCCACGAACTGCGCGATGCCGAAGTCCCCGATCTTGACGGTGCCTTCGCCGTCCAGCATGAGGTTTCCGGGCTTGATGTCGCGGTGGACGATGCCCTGCCGGTGCGCGGCGGCCAGTCCGGCGGCGGCCTGTCCGGCGATGCGGGCGGCCTGTTCGGGGCCGAGCCGTTCCTGGGCCAGCAGCAGATCCGCCAGGCTGCGGCCCTCGACCAGCTCCATCACGAGGAAGAGCCGGTTCTCCCAGGCCCCGAAGTCGAAGACGGCCACCAGGTGAGGGTGGCTCAGGCGGGCGGCGGTCTGCGCCTCCAGACGGAACCGCGCGGTGGCCGACTCGTCGGCGTGCTCCCCGAGGAGCAGCTTCACGGCGACGGCCCTGCCGAGGACTTCGTCGGTGGCCCGCCAGACCTCACCCATCCCGCCCCGGCCGATGGCGGATATCAGCCGGTACCGACCAGCAACCAGCACCTGTGCACACCAATCTCGATGGCTCGGGCCCAGGGCCTGGCCGAGGACCGCTTCGACTGCCGCGGCGACGGCCTCGCCGGGGCGAGAGCGGGGTGGGGGGAGCGCGGCAAGATCAGGATATCCGGCGCGCGGACCCCGTACGACCGGCCCTCCTCAACGGGCGGTGCCGCCCAGCGATTCGACCAGGGGAAGCAGCCGGTGCGGCACGCGTTCGCGCAGCGCGACCTCGGTCCGGGTCCTGACCACGCCGGGCAGCCGGATGAGCCGCTGGATGACGTCCTCCAGGTGGCCGTTGTCCCGGGCGACCACCCGGGTCAGCAGATCGCCGCCGCCCGTGGTCGAGAACGCCTCGATGATCTCGGGCACGGCGGCGAGCGCGTCTCCGACCTCGTCCAGATGGCCCTGGGTCACTTCCAGGTGCACGAAGGCGAGGACCGGGTGGCCGAGCGCGGCGGGGGAGAGGAAGGGGCCGCTCCCGGTGATCACACCGTCCCGCTCCAGCCGGTCGATGCGCGCCTGGAGGGTGCCCCGGGCGATGGACAGGATGCGTGCGTACTCGCGCACGCTCGTCTGCGGCTGCTCGATGAGCAGCCGCAGGATACGGGTGTCGAGCGCGTCCACCGCCATGCTTCGCCGGCCTCTTTCGGTGCGTCCTCCGGGGGCCAGCGACTGTATCAACGGCGTCCGTTCACGGCGGGCCGTGTGTCACCGGTCCGGCCGGAAGTGCCCCGCGCACGGGCGGGTGGCGCGGGGCACCGGCCGGACGGTCAGAACTGCACGTCGGAGCAGGCGTAGAAGGCGTTGCCGGTGTCGGCGATCGTCCATACGCCGAGGATCAGGTGCTTGCCGGACTTCTGCGGCAGTACGCCGGAGTGGCTGACCGTCGAGCCGGGCAGCCGTCCGCCGAAGGGCACCGTGAGGAACGGCTGCGTCTCCAGGTCGGCCCGGGTGAGCGGCTTGGCGGGGTCGTAGCCGTCCTTGGTGATGTAGTAGCGGAAGTCGGTCGTGGCGTGCCGGGCCTCGATCCGCCAGTTGAACGTGTAGTTCTGGCCGGCGGTGACCTTGGTGGCGGGCCAGGCGCCGCCGCGCGGGTCGTCCAGCTCGGAGAAGCGGCCGATGCCGCCCGAGCAGATGTGGCCGTCGGCCGGGCCGCGGGTGGGGAAGCCCTTGGGACCCTCGACGCTCGGCGGCTCCCACTGGATCTGCCCGCAGCGCTTGACGGTGCCGATGCCGCAGAGCTGCTGCCTGCTGATCGGCGAGTCGGTGTAGCCGTGGCTCTGGGCGGGGGCCGAGGTGGCCAGCAGGGCCGCACCGGCGACCGCCGACCCGGCCAGTAACGAGGTGATCTTCCTGCGCATATATCGCTCCTGGAGATGTGGGGTGATGTCCGGAGAGTGCTGCGGTCTAGACCAAGGGTGAGCGTAACGGTGGCAATTTGACATGTCTAGACCAAGGAAAGGTGCCTTGTGCTAAGGGTTTCCGGCGAGGTTGGTCCGTTGGCTGTCGTCTGGTCACCCCGATGCGCTTTCGGGTGGGCCAATGGCTCAGTCGATCGAGTTCAATTTGAGCCAACCGCCCTCCGGATGGTCTCATGTATCCGTCGATGGCGCTGCGGACCTCCGCGGCGCCTTTTTCATGCCTGAACTCTTGACCGAAACGGAGAGCCGGTGAACCGGAGTGGGGGAGCAGCAGTGCTGAGGAAAGCATTCGGGGCCCGGGACCCCGGCCGGATGCGGCTGCGCTTCGCCTGCCGCGCGGTGCTCGGCATCGGACTCGCCGTCGTGGTGTGCGGGCTCGTCGGCCACTCGCTCGTGGCGGCCATCACCGGCGGCCTGGCCGCGCTGCTCGCCCTCTTCACCGTGACCGACCCCACGGTCCGGGGCCAGGCGGTCACCACCGCCCTGCTGCCCGCCGTCGGCTTCCCGGTGCTCGCGCTGGCCGCCCTGCTCCACGACCACCCGCTCGCCCGTGACACCGCGTTCCTCGCGGTCATGGGGCGGGGGTCTACGCGAGGCGGTGGGGGCCGCGCGGGCACTCCCTCGGCGTCTTCGCGTTCATGGCCTTCTTCACCACGCAGTTCCTCCACACCCTGCCCGGGCAGCTCCCCGAGCTCTACTCCGCCGTCGCCCTGTCCCTGCTCTGCGCGGCGGCCGTCCGCTTCGGCCTCTGGTGCTACGAACGCCGGCTGACCGTCCCCGCCGCGCCCGCCCCGCCCGCCGGCACCGGCCTGGCCAGGGTCACCACCCGGCAGGCCGTCCAGGCGGTGACCGGCGGAGCCGTCGCCCTCATGGCCGGGCAGCTGATGTCCGACCAGCGCTGGTACTGGGCCGTCGGTGCCACCTGGTGGGTCTTCGTGAACACCGCCTCGCGCGGCGAGACGCTGGTACGCGGCTTCCGCCGGGTGCTCGGCACCCTCATCGGCATCCCGGTCGGCCTCGCCGTCGTCGTCCCGCTGCACGGGGCGCCCGTGCCGACCGCCCTCGTCGTCGCCGCCGGGGTGTTCGGGATCTTCTACACGGCCGCGGTCTCCTACACCTGGATGATGCTCTCGGTGACGGTCATGGCCGGTGCGCTCTACGGCTCGCTGGGCGTGCTCGACCCCGGGCTGCTCGCCCTGCGGCTCGGCGAGACCGCCGTCGGCGCGCTCGGCGCGATGCTCGCGGTGCTGTGCGTGCTGCCCGTCACCACGCACGCCACGACCGACGCCTGGATCCAGCGCGCCCTGCGCTGCGTGCACGCCTGCACCGAGGAGGCCGCCGCCCGCCTCTCCGGCTCCGCCACCGCCGACCCGGCCCCGCGCATCGCCGAGCTGGAGACGCTCCTCGGCCGCGTCCGCCTCTCGCTCGCCCCGCTCGTCCACCCGCTGAGCCCGCTCCGCGCCCGCCGGGCCCGGGCCGGACACGTCCTGGCCCTGCTGGACGAGTGCGCCCGCGAGGTGCGGGGCCTCGCCTCGGTGGCCGCCGACCCGGAGGCGTCCCACGACGCCCGGCTCGCCGCCGCCTGCTGGCGCGTGGAGAACGCGGTCGAGGCCCTGACCGGCCGTACCGCCGTCGCGTCCGCCGTCCCGGCGCACCCGGCCGCCACCGAACCCGCCCTCGCCCACCTGCACAGCCTGGAACGCGCGCTCGCCGAACTCGCCGTGCCGCTGCACAGCCCGCCGAGCGCCCCCCTCGTCACGGCCTGACCCCAGGGCCTTTCCGCCACCCTTGGTCTAGACCGCGCACCCGCACTGCTACCGTCGCCGCGAAAGATCACGACGGCCACGTCCGCCGCGCACAGCCGGCGGGGAGGAGCAGCGGTGGACAGCAGCAACGGAGCGGGACGGGCATTCATCGGGTCGTTCACCTCGGCGGGCGGGCGGGGCGTCACCGTCGCCGCCGTGGACGCGGAGACCGGCGCGCTCACGGTCCTGGGGGCCACGGACGCCGTCCCCGACCCCTCCTACCTGGCGCTCGGCCCCGGCGGCACGGTCCTCTACGCGGTCAGCGAGACCGAGCCCGGCGGCGCGGCGGCCCTGGACGTCAGCACGGACGAACCCCGCCCGCTCGGCGCGGTCCGGGCGGTGGACGGCGACGGCCCGACCCACCTCGCCCTCGCCGCCGGACACCTGGTCACCGCGAACTACGGCTCGGGCAGCGTCAGCGTGCTGCCCGTCGCCGGGGACGGCACGCTCGGACCCGTCGCCGCGGTCCTCGCGCACGAGGGCGGCGGACCGGTCGCGGACCGCCAGGAGGGCCCGCACGCCCACCAGGTCCTGCCCGACCCCTCCGGAGCCTGGGTGCTCAGCGTCGATCTCGGCACCGACTCGGTCCGCGTCTGCGCGGTCGACCCGGCCACCGGCGAGCTGCGCACGCACGGCGAGACGGCCCTGCGCCCCGGCACCGGCCCGCGCCACCTGGCCTTCCACCCCTCGGGCCGCCACGCCTATGTGCTGAACGAGCTGGAGCCCACGCTCACCGTGTGCCGTTGGGACGCCGCGGCGGGCGTCCTGGAACCGGTCCGCGAGGTGCCGGTGCTCCCCGAGGGCGTGACCGTCGAGAGCTACGCCTCCGAGGTCGTCGTCGCCCACGACGGCCGGTTCGTGTGGGCGGCCAACCGGGGCCACGACAGCATCTCCGTCCTCGCGCTCGACGCGACCGGCGAGCACCCGTCCCTGGTCACGACCGTGGGCTGCGGCGGTCACTGGCCCCGCGACCTCGCGCTGGACCCGGCCGGGCGCCGGCTCTACGCGGCCAATGAGCGCAGCGGGAACGTCGCCTGGTTCACCGTGGACCCGGAGACGGGCGTCCCGGCCCACGGGGGCACCCTGGACGCCCCGGCGGCCTCCTGCGTGGTCTTCGGCTGAGAACCGGCGAGGCCCCGGTGCCGGACTGCCGTCCGGGCCGGGGCCTCACGCATGCCGGAAGGGTCAGCGGGCCTGCGCCCCCTGGGCCACGGCGGGAGCGATCCCGAGGGCCGAGGTGTACATCGAGAGGACCAGCTTGCCGATCGCCGGGTACGCGCCCAGCGGCTCGGCGCTCGCGCAGCCGGCCTCCTTCGCCGCGGCGTCCAGCAGGCCCTCTTCCACCTCGGGGCCCACCAGGTACGGCGCCACGGCCAGCTGGAGCGAGCCGGAGCCCTTCAGCTGATCGGCGATCGCGGCGACGGAACCCTCCACGTCGAGCGCGGCGGCCATCACCGGCACCGCGAGCCGGGCCGCGAGCAGCATGCCCGTGATCCCCGCCGCCTGCACGGCCTCCTCGCCGCCCACCGTGGCGAGCACGATGCCGTCGGCGGCCGTCGCCACCGTGAAGAGCCTGGCCCGGTCCGCGCGGGCCAGCCCGGCCTCCGACAGCCGGACGTGCAGCGCCTCGGCCAGCAGCGGGTGCGGGCCGAGCACATCGGTCAGCTCCGCCGGGGCCTCGCTGTCGGTGATCGCCTGACGTATCCGCTGCACCAGCGCGCTGTCCGGACCCGCGAGCAGCGGGACCACCACGGCGGCCGGGCCCGCGGGCTCGGCGACCTCACGGCCCGCGGCCAGTGCCTGCTCGTACCGCGCGGTGCGCTCGGCGGCGGAGTGCGCGATCACGGAGGCCAGCGCCGGGTACTCGGCGTCGTCCCCGTCCACGTAACCGATCAGGGCGTTCAGACCGGGCAGCTCGGAACGGGCGATGCTGATGACCTCTTCGGCGAGACCGCGGCTCGTCGAGGAGGGGGTACCGGGAACGGCGAGAACGAGCGCGGCAGCGCCCTCGGGTGCGACCACGGGCTCCGGGCGGCGGTGCCGTCCGGACTGGCGAGGTCGCGGCATTCGTACAGGCAGGCCGGAAGCGGGCCCAGTGGGGGTGCTCATGGCGCCGCATGCTACTGGTTTCGGACGGCTCCCTGCGCGGGGAGGGTCCGGTCGAGCGGCCTCTGTCCGCTTTTATCCGATCAGCGGCTTACCGGGCGACTGCCCTGATCTGTCGTCAGCGCTCTCGTGCCCGTCGCCCTACGAGCGGGGCCCGGGCGCCGGAACGCAGAGCAGCGTCGGGTGGCGCGGCAGCCTCAGCCCCCCGGTGTCGAGGGCCTGGGCGATGCGCAGCGCACCGATCAGGGGATCACCCGAACCGGGGACCGCCCGTGCCCGGGGCAGCAGCTGCGCCAGCTCCTCGCGCAGCGGTACGAGCAGCGGCTCGCCCATCCGGAACAGCCCGCCGGTCAGCGCGACTTCGTAGCCGTCCTCGTCCGCCTCCGCCTCCGGGCACACCGCCGCGGCCGCCTCCGCGATATGCGCGGCGGCCTCCCGCAGGATGCCCGCGGCGACCGGGTCGCGGTCCGCGCACACGGCCACCTCCGGCGCGAACGAGGCCAGCAGCGCGGGCCGGTCGGCGCGCGGATAGAGCAGACCGGGCAGCTCCTGCGGCGGCCCGAACACCGCTTCCAGCCTGGCCAGCAGCGCGCGCGAACCACCGCGCCGCCCGTCGTACGCGCGCATCGCGGCGTCGAGTCCGGCCCGCCCGATCCAGGCGCCGCCCCCGCTGTCGCCGAGCAGGTGCCCCCAGCCGTCCGCCCGCCGCCACTCCGTCAGGTCCGTGCCGAGCGCGATCAGCCCGGTGCCGGCGGCCACCACCGCGCCGGGCCGCTGCCCGACCGCCCCGGCGTACGCGGTCACCGCGTCCGCCGCGAGCGCGATCCGGCGCACCCCCAGCGCGTCCGCCAGGGCGCCCGGCAGTTCGGCGCGCAACCCGTCGCCCAGCGTGGCCATCCCCGCGGCGCCGACCGCCGCGGCGGTGATCCGCCCACCGGGGGCGTGCCCGTCGAGCAGACCGCGTACGGCGGGGAGCACCTGGTCCAGGAGATGCGCTGCGTCGATGCCGCGCGGCCCCGTGCGCACCGGGCCGCCGCACGCGACGGTGGCCAGTGGGGCGTCCGCACCGGCCGTGCCCAGCGCCACCCGGAGCCCCGAGCCGCCCGAATCCACGCCGAGTACATAGGTGTCCGGTTGCCCGTGTGACGTCATGGACCGGCTCCCGGGTGCGCAGAGGTGAGTAACGGGCAGCACCCTATCCCCGGGGCGCCGCGTTGCGCCGGTAGGGTGATCTTCCGTGACAGCGCGACCGTTGAACGAAGTAGTCGAGCCCGGCTGGGCCGACGCCCTGGCCCCGGTGGCGGGGCGTATCGCCGCGATGGGCGATTTCCTGCGTGCGGAGGTCGCGGCCGGCCGCACCTACCTCCCCTCCGGGGCGAACGTGCTGCGCGCGTTCCAGCAGCCCTTCGCGGACGTACGGGTCCTGATCGTCGGTCAGGACCCGTACCCCACACCGGGAATGGCGATCGGGCTGAGCTTCGCGGTCTCCCCGGACGTGCGCAGGCTGCCGGGCAGCCTGGAGAACATCTACCGGGAGCTCAACGCCGACCTCGGGCTGCCCCGGCCGTCGAACGGCGACCTGACCCCGTGGACCCGCCAGGGCGTGCTGCTGCTCAACAGGGCGCTGACCACCGCGCCCCGCTCGCCCGGCGCCCACCGCGGCAAGGGCTGGGAGGAGGTCACCGAACAGGCCATCCGCGCCCTGGCCGCCCGGGGCAAGCCGCTGGTGTCCGTGCTCTGGGGCCGCGACGCCCGCAACCTGCGGCCGCTGCTCGGCGACCTGCCCGCCATCGAGTCCGCCCACCCCTCCCCGATGTCCGCCGACCGCGGCTTCTTCGGGTCCAGGCCGTTCAGCCGGGTCAACGAACTGCTCGTCGCCCAGGGCGCCCAGCCCGTCGACTGGCGGCTTCCCTAAAAGCTCACACCTCGACCGCCGCCGCCCGTACGCACAGCACGTCCGGCAGATGCGAGGCCAGTTGCTCCCAGCTGTCCCCGTCGTCCGCGCTCGCGTACAACTCGCCGTTGCGGTTGCCGAAGTAGACCCCCGCCGGGTCCGCGTCGTCCGTGCAGAGCGCATCGCGCAGCACCGTGCCGTAGTGCGCGCTCTCCGGCAGGCCCGCCGACAGCGGCTCCCAGTGGGCGCCCGCGTCGGTGGTCCGGAAGACCCGGCAGCGGTGCTCGGCGGGCACCCGGTCGGCGTCCGCGTTGATCGGGAAGACGTACGCCGTGTCCGCGCGGTGCGGGTGGGCGGCCACCGCGAAGCCGAAGTCCGAGGGCAGGCCCGCGCCGATGTCCGTCCAGCGGCCCCCGGCGTCGTCGCTGCGGAAGACCCCCCAGTGGTTCTGGAGGTAGAGGCGGTCCGGGTCGGCCGCGTCCCGGCTGACCTTGTGCACGCACTGGCCGAACTCCGGGTCCGGGTCGGGCAGGAAGACCGCCGAGACCCCCTTGTTGGCCGGGGTCCAGCTCGCACCGCCGTCGGTCGTCCGGAACACCCCGGCGGTGGACACCGCGACCGTCACGGCGCGCGCGTCCCGCTCGTCGGTCAGGATCGTGTGCAGCCCCTCGCCGCCCCCGCCGGGCACCCAGCGCGAACGCGTCGGGTGCTCCCACAGCGGGCGCACCAGCTCGAACGACTCGCCCCCGTCCTCGGACCGGAAGAGCGCGGCCGGCTCCGTGCCCGCGTAGACGACGCCCGGCGCCTCGGGCCCCGCCGGCTGCAACTGCCACACCCGCTCCAGCGAGGTCCCGGTGAACTCCGGGAACTTCACGGCCGGGGTCTTCGGTTCGACCCAGCTCGCGCCCAGGTCGTCGGAGTGGAAGACGGACGGGCCCCAGTGCGCGCTGTCGCCGCCGACCAGCAGCCGGGTCCGGTCGCCCCGGGTGTCGATGGCGACCGAGTAGATCGCCTGGGCGTTGAAATGAGGCCCCTCGAACTCCCATGTGCCGCCGCGCCTGCGGCCGATGAAGAGCCCCTTGCGGGTGCCCACGGTGAGCAGTACATCGGTCATGACCGAACCTCCCGAAACGCCGTTGTGCCGGATATCGGTCAGTCTGCACCCCGGCACTGACAGCGGCCCGGACCACGGCCCGGGGTGTCCCCGGCCCGGACGGTCCGCGTCTCAGCGGCAGGGCGGCGCCGTACTGCTGCGGACCACCAGATTCGTCGCCAGGTCCACCCGGGTCGTCGCGGGCTGCCGGCCGCGGCCCAGGTCCAGGACCAGCCGGGCCGCCGTCTCGGCCATCTCGATCAGGGGCTGGCGCACCGTCGTCAGCGGCGGCCCGATCCACCGGGTGAGCGGCAGGTCGTCGAAGCCCACGACGCTCAGGTCCTCCGGGATGCGCAGACCCAGCTCGCGCGCCGCCTCGTACACACCGAGCGCCTGGAGGTCGTTGCCCGCGAAGACGGCGGTCGGCCGGTCCGCCGAGCGCAGCAGCTCCATCCCGGCCGCGTACCCCGCCTCGTGCGAGAACTCGGCCTCGCGGATCAGCGACTGGTCGATCGGCACGCCCGCCGTCTCCAGGGCGGCGCGGTAGCCGTCCACCCGGGCGCGGCTGCACATCATCCGGGACGGCCCGGCGACGACGCCGATCCTGCGGTGGCCGAGCCCGGTGAGGTGGCGGGTCGCGGCGAGACCGCCCTGCCAGTTCGTCGTACCGACCGACGGGATGTCGTCGCCCGGGTCGCCGGCCGGGTCCACCACCGCGTACGGGATGCTGCGGCTGGTGAGCTGCGCGCGCTGGGCGGCGGTGAGGTCGGACAGCACCAGGATGACCCCGACCGGCCGGCGGGCCAGCACCCCGTCGACCCAGGTCTGCCCGGGGCTGAGGCGGCCCGCGCTCTCCGAGAGGACCAGGCTCAGCCCCTCCTCGCGGGCGACGTTCTCCACCCCGCGTACGACCTCCATGGCCCACGCGCTGTCCAGCTCGTGGAAGACCAGGTCGATGAGTTGCGACTGCGTGGTCGAGCCGCGTCTGCGGCGGTAGCCGTGCTGGAGCAGCAGCTCCTCGACCTTGGTGCGCGTACCGGGCGCGACATCGGCGCGGCCGTTCAGCACCTTCGAAACTGTCGGAGCCGAGACTCCGGCCGCTCGGGCGATTTCCGCCAGCGTGGCAGTGCCGTCCGACGGCGCTGCGGCAGGCGCATTCTCCTGATGTGACTGGACGTTTGCGGGGCTCATACAGCGAATCGTAACCGCCCGGCGCCCGAACGGGCGCGGGAGCCCGGGCGAAAAATTCGCGGTCCGCGACCTCTTGACTGGCCGGAAACACGACCGTACGGTTCCGGCAACATTCGCAAGCAACTCCGAAAGATTCGACAGAGGTGCGGTCATGCGGTCGGGAATTTTCAGTCAGGGCAAGCGTGCGGCGAGATGGACCGCGGCCGGTGCGGCCATGGTCATGGCGGGAGTCCTGGCGGGCTGCGGATCGGACGGTGACAGCGGAGGCGGCGGCGCCACGCTGACCGCGTACGTCTACGGCGACGACGCCGTGAAGGTGCAGCAGGCCGCGGTCAAGGAGTTCAACAAGACCTCCGACGTCAAGGTCAAGCTCGTCTCCGTCCCCGGCACGGACTACGTCAACAAGCTCCGCAGCGCCATGGGTTCCCCGAGCGCCCCCGACATCTTCTTCAACTGGGGCGGCGGCTCGATCAAGCCGTACGTGGACGCGAACCAGCTGGTCGACCTCACCTCGACGTTCAAGGACGACGCCACCCTGAAGAACGGCTTCCTGCCGTCGATCGTCACCGCGGGCAGCCTCGACGGGAAGGTCTACGGCGTCCCGATGCGCGGTATGCAGCCCGTGATGCTCTTCTACAACAAGACCCTCTTCGCCGAGAACGGCGTCCAGGTCCCCAAGACCTGGGAGGACCTCCAGAAGGCCATCAAGACCTTCAAGGGCAAGGGCGTCACCCCGTTCGCGCTCGGCGGCTCCGACAAGTGGCCCGAGCTGATGTGGATGGAGTACCTGCTCGACCGGATCGGCGGCCCCGACGTCTTCCGCAAGATCCAGAACGGCGACAGCTCCGCCTGGGGCGACCCGGCCGTCCTGAAGACCGCCCAGACCGTCAAGCAGCTCGTGGACGACGGCGCCTTCGGGGAGAACTTCAACTCCGTCGACTACGGCAACGGCGGTGCGCCCACCCTGCTCAACAAGGGCAAGGCGGCCATGCACCTGATGGGTTCGTGGGAGTACTCCACGCAGCTCGGCAAGGCGCCCGACTTCGCCAAGAAGGACCTCGGCTGGGCGCCCTTCCCGACCGTCGCGGGCGGCGTCGGCGACCCGGCCGACGTGGTCGGCAACCCCACGAACTACTGGTCGGTGAACGCCCGCACCAAGCACAAGGACGCGGCCATAGCCTTCCTGAAGACCATGGCGTCCAAGTCGTACGCGCAGGCCCTCGTGGACAACGGCGACGTGCCCACCACCTCCAACGCCGCCTCCATGCTCAGCGGCTCACCCAACCCGAAGTTCGCCACCGACCAGTACGAGATGGTCCAGAAGGCCCCCGACTTCACCCTGTCCTGGGACCAGGCGCTCGAGTCCAAGATCGCCACCCCGCTGCTCACCGAGATCAGCAAGCTGTTCGCCGGCAAGTCCACGCCCGAGCAGTTCGTCGCCGCGATGAAGGCCGTCAAGTAACGATGTCCCACGTCTCCTCGTCACCCAAGGTGCGCGGAGGACGGAAGGCGGCCGCCGGAAACGTCGGCCGCCCCCCGGTCGCCTGGGCGCTGCCCGGCATCCTCTTCTTCGCCCTCTTCGCGATCGTCCCGCTGGCGATCGCCGTGTACCTCTCCTTCTGCCACTGGGACGGGCTGAACTCCCCGACCTCCGCCGGCACGGCCAACTGGACCCGGCTCTTCAAGGACCCCGAGTTCCGCCAGGCCGCCTGGCTCAGCCTGCTCCTCACCACCATCAGCTGGCTCTTCCAGACCCCGGTGGCCCTGCTCCTCGGCGTCTGGGCGGCCGGCCGGCAGCGCAGCCGCGCCGTGCTCTCGGCGGTCTTCTTCATCCCGCTGCTGCTCTCCACCACCGCCATCGCGATGCTGTTCCACGCGCTGCTCGACCCCAACTTCGGCGTCATCAAGGAGATCGGGCCCTGGTTCGGCATCGACCCGAACATCATGGGCTCGTCCACCGGCGCCCTGCTCACCGTGGCGTTCGTCGGCGGCTGGCAGTTCATGCCCTTCCACACCCTGATCTACCAGGGCGGCACCCGGCAGATCCCGCAGGTCCTCTACCAGGCCGCCGAGATCGACGGCGCGGGCATGTTCCGGCAGTTCTTCCACATCACCCTGCCGCAGCTCCGCAACACCATCACGACCTCCTCGGTCCTGATGATCGTCGGCTCGCTGACCTATTTCGACACCGTGCTCATCATGACCAAGGGCGGTCCGGGCACGGACACCACCATCCTGCCGTACCTGATGTACCGCACCGGTTTCCAGACCTACGACCTCGGGTACGCCGCCGCCATCGCGACCGCCCTCGTCGTCGTGGCCACCGCCCTCTCGCTGATCCTCGTCCGCTTCAGCGGCTTCGGGAACATGCGCTCCACCCGGGAAGGTATGTGACGCGATGTCGACCGACACCCGCCCCGCGACGCGCCCCGCGCAGCCCCTGACCCGTACCCGCCCCGCCACCCCGCGGCGCCGGCGCAGGTGGGGCAACCCGCTGGCCGGCCTCGGCTCGCTGGTCTGGCTCGTGCTCGTGATCGTCCCGCTCTACACGCTGGTCTCGTCCTCGCTGATGCACCAGGACGAGGCGCTGAACGGCGACCCGCTGGCCGTCCCGACCGACCCCACGCTCGAGAACTACCGCACGGTCCTGGACAGCGGCTTCTCCACGATGCTCTCCAACACGGCGATCGTCGCCGTGGCCACGGTGGCGATCGTGCTGGTCCTCTCGATCCCCGTCGCGTACGTCGCGGTACGCACCCGCAGCAGGCTCTCCGGACTCGCCTTCCGCACCTTCCTGCTCGGCGTCGCCATCCCCGCCCAGGCCGTGATCGTGCCGCTCTACCTGCTCATCAGCAAGATGGGCCTGTACGACAGCCTGCCGGCCATCATCCTGCCGACCGCCGCGTTCGCGATGCCGGTGGCGGTGCTGATCCTCAGCGGCACCATGCGCGACGTCTCCGAGGAGATGTACGAGGCCATGGCGCTCGACGGCGCCTCCTCGCTGCGGATGCTGTGGCAGCTGGCGATCCCGATGTCCAAGGCGGGCATCAGCACGGTCGCGATCTACACGGCGCTCCAGGCATGGAACGGCTTCCTGTTCCCGCTGATCCTGACCCAGTCGGAGGAGAACCGGGTGCTGACCCTCGGTCTCTTCAACTTCATGTCCCAGTTCGGGGTGAACATCCCGGCCGTGCTCGCCGCGATCGTGCTCTCCGTCGTACCGATCTTCGCCGTGTACCTCGTGGCACGGAAGGCACTGGTCAACGGACTGATGGGGGTGGGCGGCAAGTAGCGCACCCATGCCGCCGCGTACCACCGCACTCTTGAGAGGAATCCCCGCCGCCATGGCAAACCCCCCTGTTCCGCATGCCCGCAGGACCGAAGCGGCCACCGCCGTCGACGGCCCCTGGCAGGACCCCGCGCTCCCCCCGAGGAGCGCGTGGCCGACCTCGTCTCCCGGATGACCCTCCAGGAGAAGACCGCCCAGCTGTACGGAATCTGGGTGGGCGCCGATGCCGACGGGGACGGGGTCGCCCCGCACCAGAACGAGATGGTCGACGCCATCGACTGGGACGCGCTCATCCCGCGCGGCCTCGGCCAGCTGACCCGCCCCTTCGGCACCGCCCCCGTCGACCCGGCCGTCGGCGCGATCTCGCTCGCCCGCGCCCAGCGGGCCATCGCGGGCGCCGGCCGCTTCGGCATCCCGGCCCTCGCCCACGAGGAGTGCCTGGCCGGCTTCACCGCCTGGGGCGCCACCGCCTACCCCGTCCCGCTCTCCTGGGGCGCCGCCTGGAACCCGGACCTGGTCACCGAGATGGCCCACCGGATCGGCGGCGACATGCGGTCCGTGGGCATCCACCAGGGCCTCGCCCCGGTCCTGGACGTGGTGCGGGACCTGCGCTGGGGGCGCGTCGAGGAGACCATCGGCGAGGACCCCTACCTCGTCGCGACCATCGGCACCGCGTACGTGAAGGGCCTGGAGTCCGCCGGCATCGTCGCCACCCTCAAGCACTTCGCCGGGTACGCGGCCTCGGCCGGCGCCCGCAACCTCTCGCCGGTCCGGGCCGGGGCGAGGGAACTGGCCGACGTCATCCTGCCGCCCTTCGAGATGGCCCTCATCGACGGCGGCGCCCGCTCCGTCATGCAGTCGTACGCGGAGATCGACGGCGTCCCCTCGGCGGCCGACCCCGCCCTGCTCACCGGGCTGCTCCGGGACACCTGGGGCTTCGAGGGCACCGTCGTCGCCGACTACTTCGCCATCGGCTTCCTGGAGACCCTGCACAAGGTCGCCGAGGGCCGCGCCGACGCCGCCCGCCTCGCCCTGGGCGCCGGGGTCGACGTGGAACTGCCCACGGTCCGCAGCTACGGCGACGAACTCGCCGCCGCCGTCCTGGCCGGTACGGTCCCCGAGGCCCTGGTCGACCGCGCGCTGCACCGGGTCCTCCTCCAGAAGTGCGAACTCGGGCTGCTCGACCCCGACTGGTCCCCGCTCCCCGCGCTCCTGCGCGACACCGACCCGGACCGGGCCCGCGAGACCATCGACCTGGACCCGCCGCGCAACCGCGCCCTCGCCCGCGAACTCGCCGAACAGGCCGTGGTCCTGCTCGCCAACCCGCAGGGGGCGCTGCCGCTCGCCGGGACCGGGCGGATCGCGGTGATCGGCCCCCGCGCCGACGACGCGCTCGCCATGCTCGGCTGCTACTCCTTCCCCAGCCACGTCGGCGTCCTGCACCCCGAGACCGCCATGGGCATCGACATCCCCACCGTGCTCGACGCGGTGCGCGGCGAGTTCCCCGCCGCCACGGTCACCGGCGCCCCCGGCTGCGAGGTCGACACCACCGACACCTCGGGCATCGCGGAGGCGGTGGACCTGGCCCGGGATGCGGACGTCTGCGTCGCGGTGCTCGGCGACCGGGCCGGGCTCTTCGGGCGCGGCACCTCGGGCGAGGGCTGCGACGCCGACGACCTCGCGCTCCCCGGCGTGCAGGGCGAACTGCTCGACGCGCTGCTCGACAGCGGGACGCCGGTCGTCCTGGTCCTGCTGACCGGCCGCCCGTACGCGCTCGGCCGCTGGGCGGACCGCACCGCCGCCGTGGTCCAGGCGTTCTTCCCCGGCGAGGAGGGCGGCCCGGCCCTGGCCTCCGTGCTCTCCGGCCGGGTGAACCCCTCCGGCCGGCTGCCGGTCTCCGTCCCGCGCCACCCGGGCGGCCAGCCGTGGACCTACCTCCAGCCGCCCCTCGGGCTCGCCAACGGGGTCAGCAACCTGGACCCGACGCCGCTGTACCCCTTCGGCCACGGCCTCACGTACACCTCCTTCGCCTGGGAGCCCGGCGCCGCCGCCCCGGACGAGATCCCCACCGACGGCTCCGCCGACATCGAGCTGACCGTCCGCAACACCGGCGACCGGGCCGGCGCGGAGGTCGTCCAGCTCTACGTGCACGACCCGGTCGCCCAGACGACCCGGCCCGACAACCGGCTCATCGGCTACGCCCGGGTGCCGCTCGACGCGGGCCAGGAGGCGCGGGTGCGCTTCCGGTTCCACGCCGACCTGGTGTCCTTCACCGGCATCGGCGGGCGGCGCGTCGTGGAGCCGGGCGCGCTGGAGCTGCGGCTCGCGGCGTCCAGCGGCGCCGAGGACATCCGGCACACGGTGCACCTGCGCCTCACCGGTCCCGAGCGCACCCTCGACCACCGGCGGCGGCTGGTGTGCGACGCGGTGGTCGAACCCGTCACGGCGGCCGCCCCCGTACGGGGCTGACCGCACCCGGTGAACACCGGGCGGGGGCATCGCGCCCCCGCCCGGTCCGGCTCCACGAAACTTTCGAAACACCCATACCCGCGCAGGCCCACCCGGTCACCGGGAACCCGGCCGTGCGCCTCTCGAAAGGTTTCTGTCATGCGCAAGCCAATCAAGGCCGTGCTGATCGGCACCGCCGCCGCGGCCCTGCTCGCCCCCTGCACCATCAACGCCTTCGCCCACTCCGAGCACGGCGGGCCGAAGGACCCCCGGGACACCACGCTCGGCGCCCTCGGCCAGCGGTCCGGCGTGCGCATCGGCACCGCCGTCGACATGGCGGCCCTGGCGGACGACGCGCCCTACCGCGCCAAGGCCGCGAGCGAGTTCAGCTCGGTCACCCCCGAGAACGTCATGAAGTGGGAGGTCGTCGAGCCGAGCCGAGGCCGGTACGACTGGAAGGAGGCCGACAAGCTGGTCGACTTCGCCCGCGCCAACGGCCAGCTGGTGCGCGGCCACACCCTGCTCTGGCACAACCAGCTGCCCTCCTGGCTCACCACCGGCGACTTCACCGCCGACGAGCTGCGCGCCATCCTCCGCAAGCACATCACCGACGAGGCCCGCCACTTCAAGGGCCGCATCTGGCAGTGGGACGTCGTCAACGAGGCGTTCAACGACGACGGCACCCTGCGCGACTCGATCTGGCTCCGGAAGCTGGGCCCCGGCTACATCGCGGACGCCTTCCGCTGGGCCCACGCGGCCGATCCCAAGGCGAAGCTCTTCATCAACGACTACAACATCGAGGGCGTCAACGCGAAGAGCACCGCCCTCCACGACCTGGTCGTGAAGCTGCGCAAGCAGCACGTACCGATCGACGGCGTCGGCATCCAGGGCCACCTGTCCGTCCAGTACAACGCGCCCCACGACATCGCCGAGAACATGAAGCGGTTCGACGCGCTCGGCCTGGAGACCGCGATCACCGAGGCCGACGTCCGCGTACCGATGCCCTCCGACAGCACCGAGCAGGAGGCGCAGGCCGAGGGCTACGACGTACTGCTGCGCGGCTGCCTGCTCACCCGCAAGTGCACCGACTTCACCGTGTGGGGCTTCACCGACAAGTACTCCTGGGTGCCCGGCACCTTCGAGGGCGAGGGCGCGGCCAACCTCTACGACGAGAACTACAGGGCCAAGCCCGCCTACAGCGCCCTGCGCGACGACCTGCTGCTCGCCGCCGGCCGCGGCTGAGCACCGAGAAGGAGAGCAGCATGGACAGCGACATCCCCAACACCCCCGGGCAGACCAGCCGCAGAGCGGTCCTCGGCCTCGGCCTCGGCCTCACCGCGCTCACCGCCACCCCCCTCGGCTCCCTCGTCGGACTGACCGGTGAGGCGTCCGCCACCGGACACGGCCCCGCGCCCCGGCCCACCGACCCCGGCGCCTACATCACGTTCACCGCACAGCGCGGCAGCTTCCCGCTGGTCAGGCGCGGACGGGCGGCCCCGGTCCTGGTCAGCGACCAGGACTGGCCGGGCGTCGTCAGGGTCGCCGGCGACCTCCGCGACGACATCGCACGCGTCACCGGGGTCCGCCCCGGCCTCGCGCACGGGGCGGTGCCCGAGGCCCGCGAGATCACCATCATCGGCACGGTGGGCCGCAGCCCCCTGATCGACCGGCTGGTCGCCGGGGGCCGGCTCGACGTCTCCTCGATCCGGGGCAAGTGGGAGACCAGCCTCCAGACCGTCGTCGACCACCCGATGCCCGGCGTCGAGCGGGCATTCGTCATCGCCGGCAGCGACCAGCGCGGGACGATCTTCGGCGCGTACGACGTCTCGCGCGGCATCGGCGTCTCGCCCTGGTACTGGTGGGACGACGTCACCCCCGTACACCGCGACGAGATCCACGTACGGCCCGGGCGGCACACCCAGGGCACCCCGGCCGTGAAGTACCGCGGGTTCTTCATCAACGACGAGAACCCGGCCCTCGGCACCTGGGCCCCCGCCTACTTCGGCCCCGGCAAGGCGCCCGGCTTCGAGGGCGGCTTCAACGCGGACTTCTACGCCCGCGTCTTCGAGGTCATGCTCCGGCTCAAGGCCAACTACCTGTGGCCGGCCGTCTGGGGCCGCGCCTTCGCCGAGGACGACCCGCTCAACCACGCCACCGCCAAGGCGTACGGCGTCGTCATGGGCACCTCGCACGAGGCACCGATGATGCGCGGCATCGAGGAGTGGAACCGGCACGCCGTCGCCGCCGTACGCGACGCCGAGGGCACCGTCACCACCCCCGGCCACGACCCCTACGGCGGCACCGGCGAGTGGTCGTTCCGCCGCAACGCCGAAGCGATCAAGGCGTACTGGGCGGACGGCATCCGCCGGATGAAGGACGAGGACTTCGAGGGCGTCGTCACCCTCGGCATGCGCGGCAACGGCGACGTCAGCCTCCCCGACGGGGACGGCATCGAGCTGATGACCGAGATCATCGCCACCCAGCGGCAGATCCTCGCCGAGGTCTCCGGCAAGGACGTCACCACGATCCCGCAGGTCTGGACGCTCTACAAGGAGGTCCAGCGCTACTGGGACCGGGGCCTACGGGTCCCCGACGACGTCACCGTGGTCCTCACCGACGACAACTGGGCCAACCTCCGCAAGCTCCCCGACCCCGCCGAGGCCCCGAGGGAGGGCGGCTACGGGCTGTACTACCACTTCGACTACGTCGGCGTCGGCCGCAACTACAAGTGGGTCGACACCACGTCCCTCCCCAACATGTGGGACCAGCTCCACCAGTGCCACGCCTACGGCAACCACGGCCTGTGGGTCACCAACGTCGGCGATCTCAAGGGCAACGAACTGCCCACGCAGTTCTTCCTGGAGTACGCCTGGGACCCGGAGCGCTGGACTCTGGACCGGCTGCCGGAGTGGGAGGAGACGTACGCCCGGCAGAACTTCGGCGAGAAGCAGGCCGCCGAGATCGCCTCCGTCCTGCGCGAGTACGCCCGGCTCCAGGCCCGCCGCAAGCCGGAACTGCTCAACCGCCGGATCACCCTCGACCCGGCCAAGGACCCCGCCACCGACGGCTCGGCCGTGGTCTACGACGACCAGGCGTCCCCGTTCGGCCTCGTCCACTACCGCGAGCTGGAGCGCGTCACCGAGGAGTGGCGCCTGCTCGGCGAGCGCGCCCGGCGGATCGGGCGCCGGCTGCCGGCCTCCGCCCAGGACGCCTGGTACGAACTCGTCGGCTACGAGGTCGCGGCCACCGCCAACCTGTACGCGCTGCGCGAGGCGGAGTTCACCAACATCCATTACGCGGCACAGGGCCGGGCCCTCACCAACGAACTGGCGGCCACCGCAGAGGCACGGCTCGCCGACGACTTCGCGCTGGCCGACCGCTTCAACCGCAAGATCGCCGGCGGCAAGTGGCAGGGCTTCCAGACCCAGCCGCACATCGACTACGGCGACGTCGAACGCTACGGGCCCAACGCCCCCTGGCAGCAGCCCGAGATCGACAACGTGGCCATCAAGGACGTGCTCTTCCCGGCCGTCCGGCGCATCGAGCTGCCCGCACGGGCCGCGATGGGCGTCGCCGTGGACGGCTCCACGGCCTGGTGGCCGCACGAGACCGCGCCCGCCGTGCTCCCGGTGTTCAGCCCGTACCAGACCCGGCCCGCGCAGTACATCGAGGTGTTCAACCGGGGCCGCGCCCCGTTCGACTACCGGGTGCGGACCGGAGCGTCCTGGCTGACCGCCGACCGGGTGCGCGGCCGCGTCACCACACAGGACCGGATCACCCTGCGCGTCGACTGGGACCGGGCACCCAGGGGCGTCACCCGCGTCCCGGTCACCGTCACCGGACCCGACGGGGCGGAGGTGACCGTCACGGCGGTGGCGGACCGCCCGACGCTCTCCCGGGCCCGGCTCGGCGGCTTCGTGGAGGCCGGGGGATACGTGTCCATCGAGGCCGACCACTACCACCGTGCCGTCGGCGGCGGGGGCGTCACCTGGCAGCGCATCCCGGACATCGGACGCACCGGGGCCGGCATGGAGCCCTTCCCGGTCACCGCCGCCCGCCGGACCCCCGGCGGCCGGAGCCCGCGCCTGGAGTACCGGGTCAGCCTCTTCACCACCGGGCCCGTCACCGTGTACGCGTACCTCTCGCCCCGCAACAACGCGCTGCCGACCGACGGGCTGACCTACGCGGTCTCCTTCGACGACGACACCCCGCAGCGGGTGAACGTCACGAAGGTGACGGGGGCCGACGACGGGACCATGAACGCCCAGTGGGCCCGGCACACCTCCGACAACGTCGCCCTCACCGGCACGGTCCACCGCATCGCCGCCCCCGGGACGCATGTGCTGAAATTCTGGATGGTCGACCCGACCGTGGTCCTCCAGAACCTGGTGATCGACACCGGCGGCCTCGAACCCAGCTACCTGGGTCCGCCGGAAAGCCTCCGGCTGGACTGAGCCCGGGGGCCGCGAACGTACACGGGAAGGTGCGCAGCGATGACGGACGAGCACGGGGACAGCGGCATCCTGGAGATCGCCCCCGCCGGGGCGGAGGTCGGGATCACCGTCGCCATGCCGTCCGGCGGGCACACCTTCCTGTGCACCCCCGCCCGCGCCCGGGAACTGGCCGCCGCTCTCGGCTTCGCGGCGGACGAGGCCGAGAGCGGGCCGGCCCGCCACGTCACCGTCCGGGCGGACGAACTGCGCCGGGGCGATGTGCGCGACGGCGACCGCGCCATGACCGTGGAGGCCGTCCGCGTCGAAGGGGGCACCGCCCAGGTCACCTGGGCGTCCGGGGCGGGCCGCAGCTGGAACCAGATGTACGACGCCGACGCCTCGATCCCGCTCCGGCGCCGGGGCCGGCTGCCGGGGGCGTGAGCGTTCGCGCGCGGCCCGGCGGCGGGCGCACCCTGGAAGGGAGACCTTCCGGAGGTGAACGCCATGACCCGAACCGCTGTCGGTTGGCACATCGAGCTGGAATTCGAGGAGGACACCCACCGCACCCGCGCGGCCGCCCTGGTGCGGCTCTCCGACGGACAGGAGGTGCGCGCCCACGGCTACGCCAGCCGCCACCCCTCCGACGCCGAGCAGCCCCGGGTGGGGGAGGAGATCGCCGGAGCCCGCGCGCTCAACGAACTGGCGATGAAGCTCCTGACCAAGGCCCACGACGAGATAGACGAGGCGGCCGGCCGCAGCTCGTACCCGCTGAAACCCCGCTGACCCGGACTCCGCCGAGACCGCGGGCCGCTTGTACGAGAGTGGTCGTAATTTGACGGGCGTCGTACTACGGGATGTATCGTACTAGCGATCCTTCCGTACCCGGCGAAACGGAGTCCGTCGTGAGTGCCCTCTTCGAGCCCTACACCCTCAGGTCGCTTGTCGTGCCCAACCGGGTGTGGATGGCGCCCATGTGCCAGTACAGCGCCGCGGTGGAGGGCCCGGAGACGGGCGTGCCGAACGACTGGCACTTCGCCCACCTCGCCGCCCGCGCCACCGGCGGCACCGGCCTCATCCTCACCGAGGCCACGGCCGTCAGCCCCGAGGGCCGCATCAGCCCGGCCGACCTCGGCATCTGGAACGACACCCAGGCCGAGGCGTTCCGCCGGATCACCGAGTTCGTCAAGGCGCACGGCTCGGTGGTGGGCATCCAGCTCGCCCACGCCGGGCGCAAGGCGTCGACCGCCGCGCCCTGGACCGGCGGCCGGCCCGTCGGCCCCGAGGCGCACGGCTGGACCCCGGTCGCCCCCAGCCCGCTGCCCTTCGACGAGGGCTACCCGGTCCCGCACGAGCTGACCGCCGACGAGATCGCGGGCGTCGTGGACGACTTCCGGCAGGCCGCCCGCCGCGCCCTCGACGCGGGCTTCCAGGTCGCCGAGGTGCACGGCGCCCACGGCTACCTGATCGGCCAGTTCCTCTCCCCGCACAGCAACCACCGCACCGACGAGTACGGCGGCAGCTTCGAGAACCGCGTGCGCCTCGCCATCGAGGTGGTCGACGCCGTGCGCGAGGTGTGGCCCGAGGAACTGCCGGTCTTCTTCCGCGTCTCCGCCACGGACTGGCTCACGGAGAACCCCGAGGACGAGCGGGAGGGCTGGACGGCCGACGAGACCGTGCGGCTTGCGGCGCTGCTGCGGGAGCACGGAGTGGACCTGCTCGACGTCTCCTCCGGCGGCAACGCGCCCCGCGCCCGCATCGCCATCGGCCCCGGCTACCAGGTGCCCTTCGCCGAGCGTGTGAAGCGGGAGACCTCGCTGCCCGTGGCCGCGGTCGGCCTCATCACGGACCCGCAGCACGCCGAGAAGATCCTCACCGAGGGCCGCGCGGACGCCGTCCTCCTCGGGCGCGAACTGCTGCGCAACCCCTCGTGGGCCCGGGAGGCCGCCCGCGCGCTGAACGGCACCGTGCACGCCCCCACCCCGTACGGCTACGCCATCTGACCCACCCTCAGGCGATTCCCTTTCGCCCCCGACCGCCCCCTTCGCACCCAAGGTGTGCGAAGGGGGCGGTCTGCGTGGACCCGCCGCCCGGTTCGCACGGGACGCGCTTTCTATCGTTGAAAAATCCTCGCGCACGACTGTTGTTTTGCGTTTGATGCTGTGGCTCAATGTTCGATTGTGTGCTGTGCCTCACAGGTTCGAGGCACTTCAGCTCTCTCGACAGGACGACGCCTTGAGACCACAAACGCCCCACCCCCGCGCTCTGTTCAGGACAGCGGCCTGCGCCGCCGCGCTGCTCATCCCGCTCGGTGCCACGCTCGTCCCGGCCGCCGCGGCCGCCCCCGCGAGCGCCGCCTCGACCACCTTCAAGGCCGGCGACCCGGCCACCACCGTCCACGGGCTGAAGGGCGAGTACTTCAGCATGTCCGCGCCCGGCGCGCGGGACTTCGACAAGCTCGGCGGGGTCGCCCTCGAACCGAACATCAACTTCCCCGGTCTCGCGGGCACGTTCGAGTCGACCACCGGCCAGAGCGAGAACACCACCGCCCGCTGGAGCGGCTTCATCACCGCTCCCGAGGACGGCGACTACACCTTCGCCGCCAGCGGCGACAACGGCTTCCGGCTGTTCATCGACGGCAAGGCCGTCATCGACCACTGGGAGCCCGACTGGGACAACGAGCAGACCAGCGCGCCGATATCGCTGAAGGCCGGCGAGCCGCACGAGTTCAAGCTGGAGATGTTCCAGGACACCGGCGGCGCCAACATGTTCCTGCGCTGGTCCAGCCCGAAGCTGGCCAAGCAGTTCGTCCCCGAGTCCGCCTTCACCCCGCCCGCCGACTTCGAGGTCTACCCGGTCGGTCTGAGCGTCGCGGACAACGGCACCGAGCTGCACGCGGTCTTCGACGACAAGGTCAGCGACTACGCGGACCTGAAGAACCACCTCACCATCGAGGCCGACACCACCCCGATGCCGGTCAAGTCCGTCACCCGGGCCCGCGGGGGCAAGGAACTCGTCGTCAAGCTCGACGCCGCCGTCCTCAAGGACCAGCGCGTCAAGATCGCGTACGACGGCAAGGGCGGCCTGAAGGCGGGCGGCGAGACCGTCCCCGAGATCAACCGCACGGCCACCAACAACTCCACGCACCGCCTCACCACCAAGTGGGGCGACAAGGTCGACCGCAACCACCCGCTGCCCGAGTACCCCCGGCCGCAGCAGGTGCGCGACAAGTGGAAGAACCTCAACGGCCAGTGGGAGTTCGCCGGGCCAAGGCGGGCGAGAAGCCCGTCTTCGGCAAGAAGCTCGGTGAGCGCATCACCGTGCCGTACCCGGTCGAGTCGCAGCTCTCCGGCCTGGAGCGCCACGAAGACCACATGTTCTACCGCAAGCTCGTCACGGTCCCGCAGAACTGGGCCGTCAAGGCCGACAAGCACGGCAAGAGCAACCGGCTGAAGCTCAACTTCGGCGCCGTCGACTACCAGGCGACCGTCTGGGTCAACGGCAAGAAGGTCGCCGAGCACACCGGCGGCTACACCGCCTTCACCGCCGACATCACCGACGCGATCAAGGGCAGCGGCCCGCAGGAGATCGTCGTCGGGGTCACCGACACCACCGGCCCCGACCAGCCCACCGGCAAGCAGTCGGCCAACCCGGGCGGCATCTTCTACACCGCCTCCTCCGGCATCTGGCAGACCGTCTGGATGGAGCCCGTCGCCCCGGCGGCCGTCGACTCCCTGACGACCACCCCGGACATCGACAAGGGCAACCTCGCCCTGACGGTCAACTCCGGGAAGGCGTCGAAGTCCGCGACGGTCACCGCCGTCGCCCGGGACAAGAAGGGCAAGGTCGTCGGCCGGATCAGCGGCCCGGCCAACCGCGAGCTGAGCCTCCCGGTCGCCAAGCAGCACCTGTGGTCCCCGGACGACCCGTACCTGTACGACCTGGAGGTCACCCTCAAGGACGGCAGCTCCAAGGACACCGTCGACAGCTACTTCGGCATGCGCTCCGTCGGCATCGCCAACGTCGGCGGCTACCAGAAGATCGTCCTCAACGGGAAGCCGTTCTTCTCGCTCGCCCAGCTCGACCAGGGCTTCTACCCGGACGGCCTGAACACCGCGCCCAGTGACGACGCGCTGGTCTTCGACCTGAAGGCGCAGAAGGACCTCGGCTTCAACTCCGTGCGCAAGCACATCAAGGTCGAGCCCGCCCGCTGGTACTACCACGCCGACCAGCTCGGCCTGTTCGTGTGGCAGGACTTCGTCTCCGGCAACCTCACCAACGAGAAGGGCCACCAGGCCTTCATCGACCAGGGCGCCGAGGAGATGGAGCAGCTCCACAACTACCCCTCGATCGGTTCCTGGATCGTCTTCAACGAAGGCTGGGGCGAGTGGGACCGCACCGAGACCGGCAAGATCACCGAGAAGGTCCAGGCCGCCGACCCCTCCCGCATCGTCAACGCCCACAGCGGTGTCAACTGCTGCAACTCCAAGGGTGACTCGGGTAAGGGCGACATCATCGACCACCACGACTACAACAACACCGACCCGGCCTTCCCGGACGCCACCCGCGCCGCGATGGACGGCGAGCACGGCGGCTTCACCCTGCGGATGCCCGGCCACATGTGGCCCGGCGCCCCGACCGTCATCTACAGCGGTGTCGCCGACAAGGCCGCGCTGACCGCCAAGTACGTCGAGAACACCCGCAAGTACTACCTGGAAGCGGCCGGCGCCGAGCTGTCCGGTTCCATCTACACCCAGGTGACCGACCTGGAGAACGAGCTCAACGGCCTCTGGACGTACGACCGCCGCGAGATCAAGGTCGACGCCGCCCAGGTCCGCAAGATCAACCGCGAGGTCATCGCCGCCGGCGCCGCGGCGGGCTCACGCACCCCCGTCAAGGGCGGCGGCTCCTGGTCGCTGGACGAGAACAAGGGCACCAAGGCCGCCGACAGCGGCCCCAACCACAAGGACCTCACCCTCTCCGAGGGCACGTCCTGGACCCCCGGCGTGCACGGCTCGGCGCTGAAGTTCAACGGTGAGGGCCAGTACGCGGAGACCAGCGGCCCGGTCGTCGACACCACCGGTGACTACACCGTCTCGGCCTGGGCCTCCCTCGACGCCCTCCCGGGCAACTACGCCACCGTCGTCAGCCAGGACGGCCGGCGCCAGGAGAACCCGTTCTACCTCCAGTACGGTCAGGGCGCCTTCGCCTTCTCCACCCCCGGCGCCCACCGCGCCCGGGCGGAGCTGACCCCGGAGCTGGGCCACTGGTACCACCTGGTCGGCGTCCGCAGCGGTGACCTGATCAAGCTGTACGTGGACGGCAAGCTCGCCTCCACCGCCCCGGCCGGATCGGCCGACGTCAGCAGCGGCGCCCTGTCCGTGGGCCGCGCCAAGTGGTCGGGCAACAACACCGACTTCTGGAACGGCTCCGTGGACCAGGTCCAGGTGTTCGACAAGGCGCTCACCGACCAGGAGGTGACCGCGCTGTACGACGGCGGGAAGGCGTAACACCCCGCCACCCAGGACCGCTCCCGGCGGTGCGCGGCACAGGCCCGCACCGCCGGGAGCTTCCGGCTGCCCGGAGAAGGCGCCTTACGCCCCGCTGCTCTCCCGCACAAGGAGCCGGTGCGGCACCACGATCCGGCGCGCCGCCAGCCCCGAGAGCCGCCCGAGGACGCGCTCGCTCAGACACTGCACGGCCCGCTCGGCGAGCTGCGCCAGGTCGGGCGAGACCGTGGTCAGCGAAGGCGTGGCGAACCGCCCGTCCTCGATGTCGTCGAAGCCCGCCAGCGCCAGCTCCCCGGGCACCCGCACCCCCAGCTCACCGGCGGCCCGCAGCGCCCCCAGGGCCAGTTCGTCGCTGAAGCAGAACACCGCGTCCGGCCGCTCCGGCAGATCCAGCAGCTCGCGCAGCGCCCGCGAACCCTCCGCCCGGTGCAGGTCCGCCACCTCCACCTCGGCGACCGGGCTCAGCCCCGCCTCCGCGAGCCCCAGCCGGAAGCCCTCCGCCCGCAGCTCGGCCGTGCCGTGCCCCAGCGCGGACTGGAGCCCGATCGCGGCGACCCGCCGGCGGCCCGTCGCCACCAGATGCCGGGCCGCGTCCCGGGCCGCCGCCACGTTGTCCAGCGCCACATGGTCGATGGACCCGTGCGGATCGAGTTCGCCGAGGACGACGAGCGGCAGCCCGCCCGCGAGCGAGGCCAGTTCGGCGGGGGGAGTGGACCAGGGGCTGATGATCATCCCGTCCACCTGGTGCCCCGCGGAGCCGTCCAGCAGCCGCCGCTCCAGGTCGGCCCGGCCCCCCGTGCGCTCCACCAGCACCGTCCAGCCGCGCTCCTGGGCCGCGTCGATGAGGAGGCCCGTGAGCGCGCCGAAGTAGGGGGAGTGGATCTCAGGGACGGCCACCCCGACGATCCCCGTGCGGCCCTGCCGGAGGTTGCGGGCGGCGAGGTTGGGCCGGTAGCCCAGCTCCTCCACCGCGGCGAGCACCCGGGCCCGGGTGTCGGGGGCGACGGCCGCCGCGTTGCTCACCACATTGGAGACGGTCCTGACGGACACCCCGGCGAGCGCGGCCACGTCCTTGAGTCTCGCTGCCACGTTCGGTGCTCCTGCTCTCTGCCGGCGGGCTGTGCGCAGTGACCGTAACAGGTGGCGCGAGTTACCCCCGTACCCGCTCTTGCCACGTTGGTTGCAACGTTGCAATATGAGGGTGCCCCGAACGAAGGAAGGACCACACCATGACTGAGGCCGCCACCACCACCGCCCCCTTCCCGCCCGCCGAGGACGCGGTGCGCGACCTGTACGGTCCGGGGATCACCGCCTGCCGCGGGGCGTTCACCCCGGAGTGGGCGGACCGGATGCGCGAGGACATCGACGCGGCGTTCGCCGAGGCGCGCGGCCGGGAGGGCGGCGCGGTCGGCCGCGGCCCGCACCGCTACTACGTGGAGATCCACCCCGAGCAGCTGCGGGGCTTCGTGGACCTGGTCGACCACCCCTGGGTGCGCGCGGTGAGCGAGGCGGTCCTCGGCCCCGACTACCGGATCGTGGAGCTGGGCTTCGACGTGCCGCTGGCCGGGGCGGTGAACCAGCCCTGGCACCGCGACTTCCCGATGCCGGAGGAGACCCGCCGCGACCGCCGGCTCACCTCGCTGGCGTTCAACCTCACGGCCGTCGACACCCGGGAGGACATGGGCCCGTTCGAGATCGCGCCCGGCACCCAGTGGGACGACGGCGCCCGCTTCGGACACGCGATGTTCCCGCGCCGCGAGGACTACCCGCGCTACGCGGCCCTGGCCGAGCGCAAGTACCCGCAGCGGGGCGACATCTCGGCCCGGTCGGCCCTGACCATCCACCGGGGCACGGCCAACCGGTCGCAGGACCCGCGCCCGGTCCTGGTGCTCGGGGTGGACGCCCCGGGGGCGGGGAACGACGGCCACCACGACATGGCGGTCACCCGGGGCTTCTGGGAGTCGCTGCCCGAGCGGGTCCGGGCACACCTGGTCTGCCCGGTGGTCGATGAACTCGCGCCCATCGTGCAGAAGCACACCATCGAGGGCCTGGTGATGGGCGACGCCTGACGGAGCCGGGGCCCGGCGGACGAACCGCCGGGCCCCGGACACGCGTGTCACCTCATCTCAGGGTGCCCAGGGCGCCTCCACCGCCCAGGTGGTGTCCTCGGTGAAGGTGGCCGGGTTGTCCCAGTCGTGTCCGCCGCCCGGAGTGGCGAGCCACACCTCCGACTTGATGTGCCGCAGATAGCTGCCCGGTAGGTTCGCGCTGGTCAGCCGCACCCCGCCGGTGCCGGCGACCGCGCACCAGGTGGCGTCGGCCTTGTAGAGCGCGGAGCCGTCGTTCGCCTCGCGGCGGACCCGGAAGTCCCGGTGGCGCAGGTACTCGCCCGGGTAGTTGCGCGACTCGAACGAGTAGCAGTTGCCGTTCGCCAGGCCCGGCACGATCTTCCAGGTGGCGTCGTTCTTCAGCAGCGCGCTGCTGTTGCCGTCGACCACCTCGGTGAAGGCGAGCGCGTCCTGGTGGCGCAGATACTTGTTGGTGTAGCCGGGCGTGGTGACCCGCAGGGACTTGTAGCCCCCGGTGGGCAGGGTCACCGGCGGAGCCGGGTTCTTCGAGGCGTTGATGAGCGCCTGGTTCGCGGCCCGCACCCGGGCCGTGTCCACCTTGACGACCTGGCGGTCGTAGGTGAGCAGCCCGTTGGCCTCGTTCTCCACATCGGTGATCTCGGTGTAGACCGAGGCGGAGAGGCCCGCCGGGAGCTGGCCGATCCGGATGCCGTCGATGAGCCCGACGAACCGGTTGTTCAGCGCGGCGATGCTCGGCTGGTCCTCGTAACTGAAGCCGCCGCCGGGGAACCACTCGTGCCCGGGGACCTTGTAGCCGAGGCCGCCGAACTCGCCGAGGACGGCCGCCCGGGTCGCGGTCGGCGCGGTGTTGCCGGGGCCGACGTAGATGTGGTTGTCGACCACGTCGCCGTTGCCGCCGTCCACCGAGCCGCAGCAGTTGACCCCGCTCATGTTGTCGACCAGCCGGGTCGGGTCGTACGCCTTGACCTCGTTGGCGATCCTGGCCTGGTCGTACTGCCCCCAGCCCTCGTTCTGGTCCACCCACATGACCAGCGACGGCGAGCTGCGGTGCTGGTCGATGATCGCGTGGAACTCGGCCTCCCACTGGGTGCGGGCCGCCGAACTCGGGGACTTGCCGGTGTCCATGGCCGGCATGTCCTGCCAGACCAGGAGCCCCAGCTTGTCCGCCCAGTAGAACCAGCGCTGCGGTTCGACCTTGATGTGCTTGCGGACCATGTTGAACCCGAGGTCCTTGTGGGCCTGGAGGTCCGACTTCAGGGCAGCGTCGGTCGGCGCGGTGTAGATGCCGTCCGGCCAGTAGCCCTGGTCCAGGGTGCCCGTCTGGAAGACGAACTTGCCGTTCAGGACCGGCCGCAGGACGTTGTCGACCTTCGCGATCGCGATCGAGCGCATCCCGGTGTAGCTGCCGACCGAGTCCGTCACCGCCGAACCGTCGAGCAGTTCCGCCTTGACGTCGTAGAGGAACGGGTCGTCCGGAGTCCACAGATGCGTGTTCGGCACCGGCACGGAGACCGTGGAGCCGACCGTACCGCTGGCCGTGCCGACCACGGTGCCGCCGCTGGAGACGGTGACCCTGGCCGTACGCCCCGAGGCGGAGTCGGCCTGCACCTTCACCCGCAGGGTGCTGTCGCCCAGGTTCGGCGTCATGTCCAGCCGGGTGATGTGCGCGGCGGCGACCGGCTCCAGCCACACCGTCTGCCAGATGCCGGAGGCCGCGGTGTAGAAGATCCCGCCCCCGCTGTGCGGCTGCACATCATTGATCCGCTGCTTGCCGACCGCCTGGCCGCCCGTCTGCGTCGGGTCGTAGACGGACACCACGATCGTGTTCGTACCGCCGTTGAGCTGCGGAGTGATGTCGTACGAGAACGAGTCGTAGCCGCCCTTGTGCGCGCCCACCTGGGTGCCGTTCACCCAGACCGTGGTCTGCCAGTCGGACGCGCCGAAGTTGAGCACGGTCCGGCGGCCGTTCCAGTTCGACGGCACGGTGAAGGTGCGCTTGTACCAGAGCTTGTCGTTCTCGGTGATCCTGCGCTGGATGCCCGAGAGCGCGGACTCGGCGACGAACGGCACCCGGATCTGGTCCGGCCACGACGACGGCTGCCCGGCGTCCCGGCCGGTCACCGCGAAGTCCCAGATGCCGTTGAGGTTGGCCCAGTCGGACCGGGTCAGCTGCGGGCGCGGATACTCCGGCAGCGGCTTGTCGACCGGGACCTGGTTGGTCCAGGGCGTCGTCATCGGCGGCGTCTTGGGCGACCAGGACGCGGCACCGGCCGGCGAGGCGCCGACCCCGACGAGCGCGGAGGACACCAGCGCCAGCAGGCCGGTCGTCGCGATCGCCCGTCTCCACCACGGCTTTCGGCCGGGTACTCGTAAACGGCTCACAGGTTCGTCTCCTTGATTCGGTTCGGCCCCCGGGGGACGGGAGCGGTCTGGGGGAGGCGCGGCGCGCCGGGAATCAGACGAGCTGCCAGAGGTGGTCGTCGGTGCCGTTGTCGTCGTACTGCACGACATGGGCGCTGTCGGCCGTGGACATGTTGTCGACGCCGAGGACCTTGCCGGAGTGGCGGTTGCGGATGCGGTACCAGCCGCCGCCGTCCGGGACGAGCTGCCAGAGGTGGTCGTCGGTGCCGTTGTCGTCGAACTGGACGACATGGGCGCTGTTGTCCATCGACATGTTGTCGACGCCGAGGACCTTGCCCGAGTGGTGGTTGCGGATGCGGTACCAGCCGTCGCCCTCCGCGACCAGCCGCCAGTCGTGGTCGTCGGTCCCCGTGTCCCCGAACTGCACGACGTGCGCGCTGTTGGCGGTGGACATGACGTCGACGCCCAGGACCTTGCCCGAGTGGCGGTTGCGGATGCGGTACCAGCGGTCCGCGAGCCACGGTTCCGCGCCCGGGTCCGCGGTCGGGAACGAGGTGATGCGCAGCCGGGCCGCCCCCATCGGCACGAGGGTGACCTCCTCCACCGGCTCGGTGCTGCGGGCCGGCGAGTCCTGGAGCGGGGCCACGACGTGCTCGTCGTCGGCCGTCCACTCAGGGATGCGGCGCGCCTTCGCGGTGATGGACAGCGGGGTGCCGTCGAGCGTGAAGGGGTTGCCGGCCTTCACCCCGCGGGCGCTGTGGTGGCGCAGGGAGGCGGCGGGCTTCTTCGGGTCCAGGACGAGCCCGTAGTTCCACGGGCCGGTCGCGTGGACCGCGTACTCGGGGAACCGGTCGCTGCCGCCGATGCGCTCGTACGACTCACCGATGCGCAGCGAGTACGTGAGCGGGCCGCGGTCCACGCTGACGGAGTTCCGGTTGTCCGCCCAGGTGCGTACGGTGGTGCGCTGCGGGAAGCGCAGGGTGACCCGGTCCCCGTCGGCCCAGGTGCGGTCGATCCGGGTGAAGGCGGGGCCGGCCGGGGCGGCCACGCGCCGCCCGTTCACCGCGATCTCGGGGGCGTCGCACCAGGCCGGGACGCGCAGCACCAGCGGGAAGGCCAGCCGCTTGGGGGCCTTCAGGGTGAGGGTGACGGTGTCCGTGAAGGGGTAGTCCGTCTCCTCGGTGAACGTGACCTCGGTGCCGCCGGCGACCTTGGCCCTCACCTCGCAGGCGGCGTACATGGCGGCGGCCAGGCCCCCGTCGGGGGTGGCGAGCCACAGCTCCTCGGTGAAGTACGGCCAGCCCATGCCGTAGTTGTGCGGGCAGCAGCGGTACTGGTCGACGCCCGGCAGGAACGCCTGCATGGCGAACCCGTTCTGGAACTGGCGCTCCGACTTGGGCACGTTGTCCAGGTCCACGCTGTTGGCGCTGGTGATGTAGTGGATCGCCTTGCCCGAGGGATCGAGCGAGGCGGGCAGCGAGTTGAACGCCAGCTCCTCGCAGCGGTCGGCCCACAGCGGGTCGCCGGTGATCCGGGTCAGCAGCTGGTGGCTGGCCATGAACTCCACGATCCCGCAGGTCTCGAAGCCCTGCCGGGGGTCGCCGTGCCCGGGCCGCGCGTTCTCGTCCCCGGCGAAACCGCCGCCGGGGAACTGCCCGTACTGGTCCATGGCCTTGCCGTACGTCCCGTACGTGTCCCGGGTGTCCTGCGCCGAGCCGCTGCGCAGCGCGTACTGGGCGGGCTCGCGGAAGCCCTGGGCGATGTTCACGTTGTGCGGGTTGACCAGGTTGTCGCCCCAGTCGGCACCGTACGTGTGGATCTTGTCGGCGAGGTCCATCAGGAAGCTGTCGCCGGTCCGGTTGTACAGCCAGAAGACGCTGTCCAGGCCGTCGCCCCAGCGCAGGGCGATCCAGCTGGTGTTGAAGGCGCCCGGGCCCTGGGTGTTCATGTACCGGAAGAAGCGGCTCAGGAAGGGGATGATCCGGGTGTCCCCGGTGTACTCCTGCCAGGAGCGCAGGGCCTGCACCAGCGGCAGGAACGGCCAGAAGTCCGGGCCGCCGTTGAGCGAGGTGCGCAGCGCCTTCGGGCCGAAGAACCCGTCGGACTGCTGGGTGGCCAGGATCGCGTCGAACCAGCGGCGCACCGCCGCGAGGGCCTTCGCGTCGCCGGTGACGATCGCCAGGTCGGTGTAGCCGCGCAGCCAGTACGGGACCTCCTCCCAGCCGCCGAGGTCGGGGCGGACCCAGCCGGTGGCCGAGAAGTCGAGGAAGTGCGAGAACTCCTCGTACCGGCCGCAGAGCCCGTCGAGCTGGAGCTTCAGCTGACCGGCGAGCCAGCCGCGCGCGGTGACCTGGCCGGGCGGGAGCTTCAGGAAGGCGGTGGGGTGCAGGGGCGCGGCGTTGGGGGAGTAGTGGCCGCCGTGCGCGGGCCGCACCCGGTGCTCGGCGGCGGTCGCGGTGGCCGACCAGCGGCCGGCCGCCGTGGTGGCGGCGACGGTGGCGAGCGCGGTGGTCATGAGCTGCCTGCGGTTCAGGGGCATGGGGGAGGGCTCCTGCTCTGCCGGACCTGGAACTCCGGCTTGGGAATGCGCATGACAAAAGAGGGTGGCGCCACGGCGCGTCGGCATGGACCGGCTGCGCGCATGACGAAGAGCGCCGTCGCGATCCGTACGGAGGGCGCGGCACCTTTCTGCAACGTTGGAAAATGGGGTTCCGGCGGTATGACAGCACGCCGTCAGGCGGCTGTCCAGAGGTACGACGGCAACGTTCGCGTCCGGGTGCCGGAGCCGGACGAAGTGGCTGCGACACATTTTGGAAACGCATCGACAACGCTCTTGCCGCCCGTGCCGCACCGCCTATATAACGTTGTAAACCGAGCCGCCGAGAGGCCGCGCAGGCTCTCACGACCGCAGTTTGTGCAGCTAGGGGCCGTCTCCTAGCGGGGCCGTGAGTGCAGTGACATCAGCCGCCGCGCAGCGGCCGATGCATCGTCCAGCCATGACCGACCGCACGCCCTCCGGCGTGCCGTCATCCCGCCAAGGAGCTCCCGCGCATGATGATCCAGCGTCGATCCCGTACCCTCGCCGTGGCCTGCGTCCTCGCCGCCACCGCCACGCTGGCCGTTTCCGGCTGCTCCAAGTCGGAGGGCTCGGACAACAACGCGAGCAGCGACAGCAGCCAGGCAGCGCAGGCGGCCAAGACCCCCGAGTCCTCGTCCGGTTCGGGCTGCTCGCTCCAGAGCTACGGCGCCCCGAAGCTCGACCTGAAGAACGCGGTCGTCGGCTTCTCCCAGTCGGAGAAGGAGGCCAACCCGTTCCGTATCGCCGAGACCCAGTCCATCAAGGACGAGGCGAAGAAGATCGGCGTCAAGAAGCTGCTCACCACCAACGCCCAGTCGCAGCTGTCCAAGCAGATCAGCGACATCCAGGACATGCTCGCCCAGGGAGCCCAGTTCCTCATCGTCGCCCCGCTGAACTCGGACGGCCTGGAGCCGGCCCTCAAGGCCGCCGCCGCCAAGAAGGTCCCGGTCCTCACCGTCGACCGCAAGCTCAACGCCACCGCCTGCAAGGACTACGTGGCCTTCCTGGGCTCCGACTTCGTGGAGCAGGGCAAGCGCGCCGCCGACGCGATGATCAAGGCGACCGGCGGCAAGGGCAAGGTCGCCATCCTCCTCGGTTCGTCGGGCAACAACGTCACCACCGACCGCACCAAGGGCTTCGTGGACCAGCTCAAGGCCAAGGCCCCCGACATGGAGATCGTCGCCCAGCAGACCGGTGAGTTCGCCCGCGACAAGGGCCAGCAGGTCACCGAGCAGCTGATCCAGTCCAAGCCCGGTATCACCGCCATCTACGCGGAGAACGACGAGATGGGCCTCGGCGCCGTCACCGCGGTGAAGGCCGCCGGCAAGAAGCCCGGCAAGGACATCAAGATCGTCTCCGTCGACGGCACCCGCAACGCCGTCCAGGCCATCGTCAACGGCGAGTACAACGCCGTCATCGAGTCCAACCCGCGCTTCGGCCCGCTGGCCTTCGCGACCGCCCAGAAGTTCTACGGCGGCGAGGAGATCCCCGAGAACGTCATCATCAGCGACCGCTCGTACGACGAGGCCAACGCCAAGTCCACGGTCGGCAACGCGTTCTGATCCCAGCCGGCCCCAACTGCCCGTACCGGCTCCGTCGGTTCACCGCCGCCGTGGCGCTCCCCCGCCACGGCGGCCACCGGGCCCCCATCCTTGGAAGAGCGGAAGGCCAAGACCAGCCATGGCACCACCCGAAGCAGTACCGCAGCCGCCGGAGCCGGCCGCCGACGTGAAGGAGAGCAGCGCGACCGGAACGGCCCTCGCGGACGAGCCCGGCGCGGCACCCGCCGTCCTGGAGGCTCGCTCGGTCAGCAAGCGGTTCCCGGGCGTCGTCGCCCTCGACGGCGTCTCCTTCTCCCTGCGCGCCGGCGAGACCCACGCCCTGGTGGGGGAGAACGGAGCCGGCAAGTCCACCCTCATCAAGGTGCTGACGGGCGTCTACCGGCCCGACGAGGGCGAGCTGCGGCTGGCCGGCGAACAGGTCTCCTTCAGCCGGCCCTTCGAGGCGCAGGAAGCGGGCATCTCCACGATCTACCAGGAGGTGAACCTCGTCCCGCTGATGAGCGTGGCGCGCAACATCTTCCTCGGCCGCGAGCCCAAGAACCGCTTCGGCCTGATCGACTTCCCCCGGATGTACCGCGAGGCGAGCGAACTCCTCGACGGCTTCGGCGTCCGCGTCGACCCGAAGCGCCCCCTGCACACCCTGGGCATCGGCACCCAGCAGATGGTCGCCATGGCCCGCGCCGTCTCCGTGAACGCCCAGGTCGTCATCATGGACGAACCCACCTCCTCGCTGGAGCCCCGCGAGGTCGAGACGCTCTTCCGGGTCATCGAGGACCTCCGCGGACGCGGCATCGCCGTCCTCTACGTCAGCCACCGCATGGACGAGCTGTACCGGATCTGCGAGCGGGTCACCGTCCTGCGCGACGGCCACCACATCCACACCGGCGACCTCGCCGACCTCGACCGGATGCAGCTCGTCTCGATGATGCTCGGCCGCGACATGGCCGAGGTGCGCCGCGAAGGGCTGACCAACTTCGACTCCGAGGGCCACGAGGCCGCGCGCACCCCCGTCCTCACCGCCACCGGCCTCTCCCGCGACCACCAGCTGCACGACATCTCCCTCGACCTGTACGCGGGTGAGGTCATGGGCCTCGGCGGACTCCTCGGCTCCGGGCGCAGCGAGACCGCGAAGGCCATCGCCGGTGCGCTCTCCCTGGACTCCGGCGAGGTCAGCGTGGCCGGACGCACCCTGCGCCGCCTCACCTCGGCCGGAGCCATCCGGGCCGGGATCAGCCTGCTGCCCGAGGACCGCAAGGCCGAGGGCATCGTGCCCGGCCTCTCGGTCCGCGAGAACATCGTGCTGGCCGCGATGCCCCGGCTCTCCCGCGCCGGCATCGTCTCCCGCGCCAAGCAGGACCGCATTGTCGACATCTTCATGAAGCGACTCAGGATCAAGGCGGCGAGCCCCGAGCAGAAGGTCGGCGAGCTCTCCGGCGGCAACCAGCAGAAGGTGCTGCTGGCCCGCTGGCTCTGCCTGGAGCCCAAGGTCCTGCTGCTCGACGAACCCACCCGGGGCATCGACGTCGGCGCCAAGGCCGAGGTCCAGAGCCTCATCGACGACCTCGCCCGCGAGGGCCTGGCCGTCCTGCTCATCTCCTCCGACATCGAGGAACTGATCGAGGGCGCCGACCGGATCGTCGTCCTGCGGGGCGGCGCGGTCGCGGGCGAGCTGGCGGGCGACGAGGTGGCGGAGAGCCATCTGCTCGAAGTGCTCGCCGACCACTCACCGGCTGCCGCGGACAAGGCGCCGGCCGCGAAGGAGGACCCCCGATGACCCAGGCCGCAGTCACCACCCCGCAGCCCGGCCGCTCGCCCGGCTGCGCGACCCCGCCTGGTACCAGGAGTACGGCGTCTACCTCGCCGTCGCGGTCGTCCTCGTCTTCAACGCCCTGTTCACCGAGCACTTCATGACGGTGGACAACCTGCGCACCCAGCTCGTCCAGGTCGCCCCGATCGTCATCGTCGCCCTCGGCATGGCGCTCGTCATCGGCACCGAGGGCGTCGACCTCTCCGTCGGCTCGACCATGGCCCTGGCCGCCGCGCTGCTGCCGCTCTACCTCGGCTACGGACTGGTCCCCGCACTCGTCATGGCGCTGCTCGCCGGCGCCCTCGTCGGAGCGGTCAACGGCACCCTGGTCTCGCTCGTCGGCCTCCAGCCGATCGTCGCCACGCTCGCCCTGTTCGTCGGCGGCCGGGGCCTCGCCCTGGTGATGGCGGACAGCCAGCTCAAGCAGATCGTCAACCCCGACCTGCTCTCGCTGGGCACCGGCTCCTTCCTCGGCATCCCGCTGGTCGTCCTCATCGCCGGCGTGCTCGCCGTCGCCGTGGCCTTCCTCGTCACCCGGACCACCTTCGGCCGCCAGGTCGTCGCCATCGGCGGCAACCGCTCCGCCGCCGCCCTGGCCGGACTGCCCGTACGCCGGGTGCTCATCGGGGTGTACGTGCTCTGCGGGGTGCTCGCCGCCCTCGCCGGAGTCCTGGCCACCGCCCGGCTCACCGCCAGCGACCCCTCCTCGCTCGGCACCCTCATGGAACTCTCCGCCATCACGGCGGTCGTGGTGGGCGGCACCCCGCTCAACGGCGGCTCCATCCGGGTCCTCGGCACCGTCGCCGGCGCCCTCCTCATGCAATTGCTGCGGGCCACCCTCATCAAGCACGACCTGCCCGACTCCACCGCACAGATCGCCCAGGCGGCCATCATCATCGCCGCCGTCTACGTCGCCCGGGAGCGTCGGTCCCGATGAACGAAACCTCACCTGCGCCGGCGGCCTCCGCCCCGGCCCCGCGCAAGACCCCCGCCGCCTCCGGCGCCACCACGCCGGCGCCCGGTGCCGGATCGCCGCGCACGACCGGCGGGCGGATCGCCGAACTCCTGCAACGCCAGGGCGTCCTGGTCGTCCTCCTGACGGTCGTGATCGTCGCGTCCTGCATCTACCCGTCGACGTTCTCCACCCTGGACAACGCCCGCGGGGTGACCGTCCAGGCGTCGTTCCTGGCCGTCGTCGCGCTCGGCATGACCATGGTCATCATCACCGGCGGCATCGACCTCTCCGTCGGGTCCGTCTTCGCCCTGGGCGGGGTGCTCGCCGCCTGGGCCTCCCAATGGGGCATCCTGCCCGCCCTGTTGGTCCCGCTCGTGGTGTGCGGCGCGATCGGCCTGCTCAACGGCTTCCTCGTGGCCCGCGCCGGAATGGCCCCGTTCATCGTCACGCTCGCCACCCTCCTCGGGGCGCGCGGGCTGCTCCTCGCCATCACGGACGAGGGCGCCACCACCTACCTGGTGTCCAAGGACTCGGCCTTCGCGGAACTCGGACAGGGCGCGATCTGGGGCTTCGGCTACCCGATCTTCATCGCCCTCGCGCTGTTCGGCCTCGGCGGACTCCTCCTCCAGCGCACCTCGTTCGGCCAGTCGATCTTCGCCGTCGGCGGCAGCAGTGACGCCGCCACCCTGATGGGCCTGCCCGTCGCCCGTACGAAGATGCTCGTCTACACGCTCAGCGGACTGCTGGCCGGACTGGCCGGCGCGCTCAACGCCGCCCGGCTCTCCTCCGGGGTCACCATCATCGGCGTGGGCATGGAGCTGGACGCGATCTCCGCCGTCGTCATCGGCGGCACCCTCCTCATCGGCGGCGCCGGCTCCATCAGCGGCACGCTCTGGGGCGTCCTGCTCCTCCAGGTCATCCAGAACCTGATCAACCAGATCGGCTCGCTGAACTCCTCGTACCAGTCGGTCGTCAGCGGCGGCTTCCTTATCGTTGTCGTCGTGGCCCAGCGCTATCTGGCGCGCAGCCGCAGAACCACCTGAACCGGTGCCGGGGCCCCACGGCCCCGGCACCGTTCGAGCCGATCGAGCCGAACCGGCGGGAGCCGGGCCACCGCGCCTCACCGCGCGACAAGTCGATTCAGGGAGTGCCGTGGGCGTCAGCCTCAAGGACGTTGCGCAACGGGCGGGCGTGTCCATCAAGACCGTGTCGAACGTGGTGAACAACTATCAGCACGTCACACCGAAGATGCGCGCCAAGGTGCAGCAGGCCATCGACGAGCTCGGCTACCGGCCGAACCTCACCGCCCGCCATCTGCGCAAGGGCCGCACCGGGATCATCGCGCTCGCCGTCCCCGAGTTCGGCAACCCGTACTTCGCGGAGCTGGCCGGCGCGGTGGTCGACGCCGCCGCCCGGCACGACTACACCGTGCTGGTCGACCACACCGGCGGACTGCGCGAGAAGGAACTCCTCGTCAGCCAGGGGTTCCGGTCCCACGTCATCGACGGGCTCATCCTCAGCCCGATCCACCTGGAGACCGAGGACCTGATGGCGCGCACCGAGACCGCGCCCCTGGTCCTGCTCGGCGAGCGCGAGTACGAGGCCCCGTACGACCACATCGCCATCGACAACGTCGCCGCGGCCCGCGAGGCCGTACGCCACCTCGTCCAGCTCGGCCACCGCCGCATCGCCTTCCTCGGCTCCCGCACCGGCCGCGAACGCCAGCCCGCCCACCTCCGGCTGCGCGGCTGGCGCGAGGAGCTGGCCGCCTCCGGGATCGAGCCCGACGAGGCGCTGGTCGTCGTCACCGACGGCTACGGCCGCGAGGACGGGGCCTCCGGCATGGCCGCGCTCCTCGACCGGGGCGAGCGCCCCGACGCCGTCTTCGCGTACAACGACCTCATCGCCATCGGCGCCATGCGCACCCTCACCGCACGCGGCCTGCGCATCCCCGAGGACGTCGCCGTCGTCGGCTTCGACGACATCGAGGAGAGCCTCTACGGCGCGACCACCCTCACCACCGTGGCGCCCGACAAGGAGGCCATCGCCCGGCTCGCCGTCGACAGCCTGGTCGAGCGCCTTTCCGGCGAGCCGGTGGCGGAGCCCAGGCGGCCCCGGCCCGGCTACCGCCTCGTCGTCCGCGAATCCACCGTTCCCCGGCCCGCCGCCGACCGGGCCTGAGCCACGGGCCGGACTCCCCGCCACCCCTGGGGAGTCCGCCGCCCACGCCCCGCCCGTCCGGCCGCTCCGGCCTTCCGATCGCCCCAAGGATCATTGATGCCTCGCCCCACCGTGCACAGCAAACCGTTCGGCGCCCACGGGTCCACGGACGTCGACATCTGGACGCTCGACTCCGGCACCGGAGTCCGGGCCGAGATCCTCACCTACGGCGGCATCCTGCACCGGCTCACCGTGCCCGACACCGCCGGAACCCCGGCCTCCGTCGTCCGCTCGCTGCCCGCCCTCGACGACTACACGGGCAAGAACCCGTTCTTCGGCGCCCTCGTCGGCCGTTACGCCAACCGCATCGCGCACGGCAGGTTCACCCTCGACGGTACGGAGCACCAGGTCCCCACCACCGACCGGGGCCACGCCCTGCACGGCGGGCCGGACGGCTTCCACACCCGGATCTGGCGGGCCGAGGGCACCGCGACGGACGAGGCGGCCGTCCTGCGGCTCACGCTGCACAGCCCCGACGGCGACATGGGTTTCCCCGGCGCGCTGGACGTGACCGTGACGTACACCCTCGACGCGGCCGGCACCCTGGCGCTCGACTACGCGGCCACCACCGACCGCGCCACCGTCGTCAGCCTCACCAACCACGCGTACTTCGACCTGACCGCCCGGGGCGACATCCTCGGCCACACCCTCCAGGTGGACGCCGGGCACTACCTCCCCGTGGACGAGGAGGGCATCCCCGAGGGCCCCGCCGCGCCCGTCGCCGCCACCCCGTTCGACCTGACCGCCCCGCAGACCCTCGCGGACCGGATCGCCCTGCCCGACGAACAGCTGCGCCGAGCGGGCGGATTCGACCACTGCTGGGTCCTCGACGGCGCGGACGCACCGGCCGCCCCCCGCCGCGCCGCCCGCCTCACCGCACCCGGCGGCGGACGGGTCATGGAGGTGTGGACCACCGAACCGGGCATCCAGGTCTACACCGCCAACCAGCTGGACGGCACCCTCGCCGACCCGGACGGCGGCCACCACGAGCGCCACAGCGCCGTCTGCCTGGAGACCCAGCACCTCCCCGACTCGCCCAACCGCCCGGACCACCCGTCCACGGTGCTGCGCCCCGGGGAACACCTCCGCAGCCGCACCGAATACCGCTTCCCGCACCTGGCGGCGCCGCAGGGGTGAGGGGGAGGCGAATTACGACGAGTCTCGTAGTATGGGAGCTCCGGACGGAGCGACGATGCGGAGAGCGACCGTGACCCCTGCCAGCACCACCGCCCCGGCAGCGGGCGCGCGCGCCCTGCCCCACCCCGCCCGTGAGGAGATCCGGCTCGAAGCGGTCCTGCACGCCCTCTCGGACCCGGTGCGGCTCAGTGTCGTACGCGAACTGGCCGCCGCCGGGTCCGAGCTGACCTGCTCCTGCTTCGAGCTGCCGGTCACCAAGTCCACCTCCACGCACCACTTCCGGGTGCTGCGCGAGAGCGGCATCGTCCAGCAGACCTACCGGGGCACCGCCAAGATGAACGGACTGCGCCGGGACGACCTCGACGCGCTGTTCCCCGGGCTGCTCGACCGCGTCCTGGAAGCGGCGGCCGGCCAGGCGGAGCGCCTCGGCGAGGCGTGAGGCGGCGCGCTCCGTCACCGTACGGGCCGGTGTTCTCACGGACCGTAGTACTTCATTGACCGATCAGCCATGACGGGACATGCTGTACCCCCGCCACGGACCGGTTCCGGCGACGCAGGGGATCGCCGGAGCCGGGACGTCTCAGAACGCCGGCCGCTCGCCGCCCCCGGTCGCGGCGGCCCACTCGACCAGCAGGCGCTGGTACTGCTCCTCGTCCTCCGGGGACAGGTGGCCGCCCGAACGCCGCCACAGGTCGCGAATGTCTTCATTCACCACTGCTGCGGGGCGTACGGAATCGGACGGGCACGGAGTCGGGGACATGTTCTCCAGGCTAAGGCCACGATGTGACAATCCGACCCATTGCGCGTCAGGGACATCTCTCACATGTGTCTCAGGCAACCTTCTCGGTCAGTCCGAGCTCCCGCAGCCCGTCGGGCCGCTCTTCCACCGGCAGATGGCGTACGAAACGCACCTCGCAGCCCAGCGCCGCGGCCCCGCCGTCGGCACGCCGGTCGTCGCCGACCATGACCACATCCGTCGGATTCTGTCCGAGAAGTGTGCAGGCGGTGCGGAAGAGGCGTGCGTCCGGCTTCTGGACTCCGTGCTCGAAGGAGAGGACGTACGCGTCCACGTAGCGGTCCAGGCCGTGCGCGCGGAAGACGGGGCGCAGGTCCCAGCCGATGTTGCTGACGATCCCGATCCGGACCCCGGCCGCGCGCAGCCCTTCCAGCACCTCCGCCGCGTCCGGGTAGGGGCGCCAGGCGTCCGGGCGCAGATGGCGGTCGTACAGCGCGTCATAGAGACCGGGGTCGGGCAGGGCGACCTGGCGGGCCAGACCGGTGTACACCGCGCGGTGCAGCTCGGCGTTCTCGTCGCGGTGCGCCCAGCCCTCCGCCAGCTCCTCGGGCATCCGCTTCGGGTTGGGCCCGCCCGGCAGCGCGCCGAACGCCTCCAGCTCCGCCGCGTACCGCTCGAAGGCGGCCTCGTCCACCCGCACCCCCCGCTCGGCGAGGGTCGCGGCGAGCCAGGAACGGACCGGCTCGATCCGGAACAGCGTCCCGGAGAAGTCGAAGAGGGCACCCTTGATCGGCATGGCACCGATCCTCGCCGAACCGGCGGGCCCCGGGCAAGGGCGCCTGTCCGGCGGCCACGGCGCCTGCCTGGTCAGAGCCCCCGGCGCGCGGGCGAGGCGGCGCACCAGCGGTCGAAGCCCCGGATCGCGAAGGCGGCCAGGGCGGCCCCGAGAAGCCACCCGCCCAGCACGTCGGACGGCCAGTGCACGCCCAGATACAGCCGGGTGAGCCCCACCCCGAGCACCGAGACGGCCGCCGCGCCCACCGCCGCCCGCCACACCCCGCGCCGCACACCGGCCCGGTACAGCAGCCACAGCAGCAGCCCGCAGCTCACGGTCGCCGTCATCGCGTGCCCCGAGGGGTAGGCCGCGTAGTGGGCGGAGTCCACCGGGTCCGTCCACTGCGGCCGGTCCCGCCCGACGGCGGCCTTCACACCCTGCTGGACGAGCGCCGAGAGCAACATCGTCGCCGCGACCCACACCGCGAGTGGGCGGGCCCCGCGCCACCACAGGGCCACCACCGCGACGGCGACCAGGGCGCGGAAGGTCCACGGGTCCCACAGCCAGTCCGTCAGCAGCCGGTTGACATGGACGAAGCCGGGCTCGGTGACCGCCCGCCGGTGCAGCGCCTCCGCGATCCGCTCGTCCAGGTCCACGAGCGGCCGCCACCGGGCGACGACCAGCGCCGTCACCGCACCGCCGAACACGGCGCAGACCGTGCCCGCCCGCGAGAGGCGCGAGGCGGCGCGGACCCGGCCGACGGGGGAGAGCAGCGGAATGTGCATGGCACGATCCTCGCCGACGCGCGCCGCCCGTGGCTGTTTCAGCGCGCCGGAAGGCCCGGGAGAGCGCCCGCTCTCGCTACTTCAGTGCGCTGAGCCCCGGCACGAACGCCACCAGGAGTGGGACCACCGGCACCAGCGCCGCCGCCGCGGTCAGCCGCAGCCGCCGTGCCGCCGTGAGCCTGCCCGCCGGGGCCAGCAGCCGGTTCACCCGCGACGGCAGCTCCGCGTCCGCGGCCGAGGACGGGCCGAACACGCCCCGGTCCTCGTTGAGTTCGACCAGGGCGAGGGCGATCGTCAGCCGGCCGAAGCGGCGTGAGGCCACATCGTCGGCCGCCAGCTCGACCAGCCGGTGCATCTCGTTGCGGAAGGCCGCGAACACCGGGACCTGCGGGAAGCCGGAGGCCAGCGCCTCCGAGCAGTTGAGCAGCCAGTCGTGCCGGGCCTGCGCGTGGCCCTGCTCATGGGCCAGGACCGCGTCCAGCTGGCGTCCCTTCAGCCGCCCCAGCGCGGCCGTGGTGATGACGAGTTGGGGCGCGGAACCCGGCAGCCACCAGGCGTCGGGGCGCTCGCCCTCCAGTACGACAAGGCGCCCGGACCCCGGCTCCTCGCCGGGCATCAGCGGGGCGCGCACCAGGAGTTCGGTCCGCCGCCGCTTGCGCCGCAGCTGCGCCCGGTGGATCTCCCGGGCCAGCATGGCGGCCGTCCACACCCCGCCGAGGGCCAGCAGCACCGCCATCACCGCCGACCACGCCCCGTGGCCCGCGAGGGCGTACGCCTCCACGACGGCGTGCGGGGCGGGCGCGAAGACATGGCCCCGTACCGCCTGCCAGGCGGCGGCCGCGCTGATCGTCATGGCGAGGGCGAACGACAGCAGCACCGCGGCCACCACGCACTGCCACACCCACAGCGCCACCACCGGCTCGCGCTCGGGCCACTCGGCCCGCGCCATCAGGCGCGGGGTCACGACGGCGGCCAGTGCACCGAGCAGCAGCAGCGCTAGGGAGACCCACATGGCGTCAGCCTATGAGGGCCGCGCCACACACGGATATGGCTCCGCGCGCCAAGTGACGCACACCACGAAAGGCGGCCCTTCCCGTCTCACAGGGTGAGCAGCATCGCGAACATGGCCAGGCCCATGGTCAGCCGGCACGCCAGCGCCAGCTCGGGGCGCGCCCCCCAGCCGCCGGGCGCGGGCCCGACGGCGGTGGCCGCCGCGGCCACCGGCACCAGCCGGGCGCCCGAGCGCAGCACGTACACCGCGTAGTAGACGAGAAGCAGCCCCGTCAGCACGGGTATGCCGCCCGCGCCGGCCATGCCGGGGGAACCCATCGCGTGCGCGGCATGGCCGCCGCCGTGCCCGCCCGCCCCGGTTCGGGCCATCACCACCGCCATGTAGACCATCGCGGAGGAGCCGACCAGATGGTGCAGATGGTGTCCGCCGCGCCGGGAGAACCACAGCGCCCGCAGCGCCGCGACCCCGAAGAACACCGCACAGACCGCCCACCCCCAGGCGGGCGGGGCGACGGCCGCCGCCGGTATCGCCATCGCGGCCATGCCGAAGCCCATCAGCGCCTCGGCCCGCGCCGCTCCGCGCTCCTCCGCTCTCCCCGTACGGGTGCGCAGCAAGCAGTACGAGCCCGTCCCCGCGCACAACGCCATCAGCAGCCATCCGGACATCGCCGGTCCGTGCACAGCGGCCCTCCCCCCGGGCGAACGACATCGCCGTCGACCGGTAGATGCCCGGGGCCGGACACCCGTACGCGGCGCACGGAGGTACTGGGGGAGCGCGCGACGGGGGTCTCTCCGCGACGCGCCCGGTGCGCGCCCCCGCGCGCCCCTTGAGGACCGCCGGGAGCCCCGGCGCCGCCCTCGGAGTTACGCTGCTCCGGCACCGCCCCCGCACAGAATCCGGAGAGACCCCGCCATGGACACCGCCCCGCCCCGGGACACGGGAGAGCTGACGTTCCGCGACGCCACCGAGGCGGACATCCCCGCGCTCGTCGAGCTGATCGAGTCGGCGTACCGCGGCGACAGCAGCCGCGCCGGCTGGACCACCGAGGCGGACATCCTCCAGGGGCAGCGCACCGACCCGCAGGGCGTGCGCGCGGTGGTCGAGAGCCCGGGCAGCCGACTGCTCGTGGTGGAGCGCGACGGCGCGCCCGTCGCCTGCTGCCAGCTGGAGCACCGCGGCGAGGCCGCGTACTTCGGCATGTTCGCGGTCAGGCCCGCGCTCCAGGGCGCCGGCCTCGGCAAGGTGATCATCGCCGAGGCCGAGCGCACCGTCCGGGCGGGCTGGGGCGTGCGGGAGATGCACATGACCGTGATCTCCGTCCGCGAGGAGCTCATCGCCTGGTACGAGCGCCGGGGCTACCGCCGCACGGGCAAGCTCTCCCCGTTCCCGTACGGCGACGAGCGCTTCGGCATCCCTCAGCGCGACGACCTGGCCTTCGAGCTGCTGGTCAAGGAGCTGGCCGGCTGATCACTGCGCGGGGGCGCCGCCCCCGCGCTGGATGTCGGGGTGGTCGGTGGTCACGCCGTCGAGCCCCAGCCCCTGGGCCAGCCGCAGCTGCTTCTGGGTGTTGACCGTCCAGCCGAAGACCGTCAGCCCCTCGGCGTGGGCCTTGTCGACCAGCTCCAGCGTGATGCGCCGGACGTTCAGGATCAGCCGGGTCGCGCCCACCGCCTTCGCGCGGTCCAGCAGGTCCCCGCCCCAGCGGCTGGCCACCAGCGCCGTGCGCACGCCCGGGACCAGCTGCGCGATCTCGGCGATCGCCTCGTCGTGGAACGAGATCACCTCGACGCGCTCGACCAAATCGCGCTCGTGCATCACCCGGGCCAGGGTGCGGGCCGCCGCCACGTCCTTGATCTCCGCCTGGAGCGGGGACCGCACGGCGTCCAGGACCTCCTCGAAGACGGGCACCCGCTCGCCCAGGCCCGCGTCGAGCGCGCGCAGCTCGGCGAGCGTCTTCTCCGCGATCGGGCCCTCGCCGTCGGTCGTCCGGTCCACCTCCGCGTCGTGCATGACGGCCAGCGCGCCGTCCTTGCTCAGATGCAGGTCCAGCTCGATGAGGTCCACGCCCTCCTTCTCGGCACGGACGAACGAGCGCAGAGTGTTCTCCGGCTCGAAGCCCGCCGCTCCGCGATGACCGATCGTGAGAATAGACAAGGCCCGCTCGCTTCCGTCGACGCTCTGTTCCCGAGGCAGCCTAGTGGCCTCGGAACGCCGTACGGGGGAGGGGCGGGGCCGGTCGCGCAGCGCCCCGCGAAACCCCCGAAGAAGCCGCCTCAGCGGCGTACCACAGGAAAAATGACGGTGACCATGGGGGGTCGGCAGGATAATTTCCACAATCCCACTTGTCCTGGGGACTCGCACGCGGATACGGTGGTCGGACGCGAGGTTCTCCCGTGGAGGAAGTGTGATGACGGAAATTCTTGTGCACGACGCCGCATCCGGCGACATAGCTGCCGCCCCACGGGTGATCGAGCACCCGGCCTGGCCCGCGCTCAAGAACGCCGTGGAGGAGATCCGCCCCTGGCAGTCGAAGGACGGATCCATCGACTTCGACGCCGAGGGCGCGCCCGCCCCGGCGCTCGCCGAAGCCGCCGTGGAGCGGGTCATCGGCGCCGTCGAGGAGCTGTCCCCGCTGCTGCCGCACGACGCCGCGTACCACCGCGCCCTCGTGAAGGACCTGCGCGCCTGGGTGGGCAGTGGTTTCGACGTCCCCGACTTCCTGGACTCCCTGCTGGCCTTCCAGCCCGCCAAGGGTCGCGCCGACGGCCTCCAGCACCTGGTCGTCTTCGCCATGTACACCCAGAACGGCAACCCCGACCGCAATCTCGAAGCGGTCGTGCTGCGCATGGTCTGGCCCGACTGGCTCGCCGAGCTGGAGGCCGCCCGCTACGACAACCCGCTGTTCTGCGGCATCACCTTCGAGGACTTCACCTCCGGCTACGACACCAACTCCGCGGTGCTCTTCCCGGAGACCATCGCCGTCCGCGAGGCCCCCGAGCGCTTCAGCTGGGGCGGCATCTTCTGCGACCGCGAGGCTGCCCGCTTCCGCCGCGTCACCGAGGCGGCCGTCGACCTCCTCGGCGTCGAACTGCCCGACGACATCCGCGCGATGATCGGCGACCAGCAGCGCTGCGAGCAGGCGTTCGTGCTCTGGGACATGGTCCACGACCGCACCCACAGCCACGGCGACCTGCCGTTCGACCCCTTCATGATCAAGCAGCGCCAGCCGTTCTGGATGTACGGCCTCGAAGAGCTGCGCTGCGACCTCACCGCCTTCAAGGAGGCCGTGAAGCTGGAGGCCGAGGGCAACGCCCACGGCCGCGCCGTGCAGTACGCCGTGCTCTTCGACCGGATGTTCCGCTTCCCGGTCACCGGCGAGCGCGTCCGCAACTACGACGGCCTCGGCGGCCAGCTCCTCTTCGCGTACCTCCACAAGCACGACGTGGTCCGCTGGACCGACAACACGCTCCGGATCGACTGGGAGCGCGCACCGCGGGTCACCAACCAGCTCTGCGCCGAGATCGAGAAGCTCTACCGGGACGGCATCGACCGCCCCAAGATCGTCCACTGGTTCGCGGCCTACGACCTCGTCTCCACCTACCTCGCCCCGCACCCCGGCTCCCGCTGGGCCAAGGGCCCGGACGCCCTGGACCTCTCCCAGCCGCCGCGGAAACTCGTGGACGACGTGCTTCCGGACGAGTTTCCCCTGAGCATGTTCTATGAGGCCCTCTCCAAGAAGCTGAAGAACGTGATCGCCTCGACCAAGGGCATCACCGCCTCGGACGCGGGGAAGGCTGCCGCGTGAGCACAGGTCCCAAGGAGGCGGAGGCCATGAACGGAACAAGCACGGGCGACGAGGGCGCGCTCGAAGGGGCCGTGGTCGCCGTCGCCGGAGCCGCCGGCCCGGCCGGCCGGGCCACGCTGCTGCGCCTCGCCGAAGCGGGCGCGGTCGTCGTCGCGTCGGACTCCCACCCCACCCGGCTCGCGGAGGCCGTCGACGCGGCGCGCTACGCCCACGGCGGCGCGACCGTCACCGGCGACACCGTCGACCTGCTCGACCTGGCCGCCACCCGGGAATGGGCGGCCAAGACGGAGAAGGAGTTCGGCCGCATCGACGGCGTCGTCCACCTCGTGGGCGGCTGGCGCGGCAGCGCGACCTTCGCCGAGACCGACCCCGCCGACTGGACGCTGCTGGAGAAGCTGCTGATCCGCACGGTGCAGAACACCTCGCTGGCCTTCCACGACTGCCTGCTGCGCAGCGACCGGGGGCGCTTCGTGCTGACCAGCGCGGCGGGCGCCACCAAGCCCACCGCCGGCAACGCCGCCTACGCCGCCGCCAAGGCCGCCGCCGAGGCGTGGACCCTGGCCCTCGCCGACTCCTTCCGCAAGGCGGGGGGCGAGGACGGCCCCCGCAGCGCGGCTGCGATCCTGGTCGTGAAGGCACTGGTGCACGACGCGATGCGCGCCGAGCGCCCGAATGCGAAGTTCGCGGGCTTCACCGACGTCAAGGACCTGGCCGATGCCATCGCCGGCGTCTGGGACCGGCCCGCCCCGGAAGTGAACGGAAAGCGCCTGTGGCTGACCCCGCAACCGTAAGGACCGACGCGCGTCGCCATCACGACCCGCAGGTCCGCGGTTTCGCCAGTGACAACTACGCGGGGACGCACCCCGAGATCCTCGCGGCACTCGCCCTCGCCAACGGCGGCCACCAGGTCGCCTACGGCGAGGACGACTACACGGGCCATCTCCAGCGCGTCATGCACAGCCACTTCGGTCCCACGGCCGAGGCGTTCCCGGTCTTCAACGGCACCGGTGCCAACGTGGTGTCGCTCCAGGCCATGACCGACCGCTGGGGCGCCGTCATCTGCGCCGAGTCCGCCCACATCAACGTGGACGAGGGCGGGGCACCCGAGCGCGTCGGCGGCCTCAAGCTGCTCACCGTCCCCACCGAGGACGGCAAGCTCACGCCGGAGCTCATCGACCGGCAGGCGTACGGCTGGGACGACGAGCACCGCGCCATGCCGCAGGTCGTCTCGATCACGCAGAACACCGAACTGGGCACCGTCTACACACCCGACGAGATCCGCGCCATCTGCGAACACGCCCACGGGCACGGCATGACGGTGCACCTCGACGGCGCCCGCATAGCCAACGCGTCGGCCTCCCTGGACGTGCCCATGCGGACGTTCACCAACACCGTCGGCATCGACGTGCTCTCCTTCGGCGGCACGAAGAACGGGGCCGTCTTCGGCGAGGCCGTCGTCGTCCTCAACCCCGACGCGGTCCGGGCCATGAAGCACCTGCGCAAGCTGTCCATGCAGCTCGCGTCCAAGATGCGCTTCGTCTCCGTACAGCTGGAGGCGCTGCTCGCGGGCGACCTGTGGCTGCGCAACGCCCGCCACGCCAACGCCATGGCCCAGCGGCTCGCCGAGGGCGTGCGCGGCATCGACGGGGTGGAGATCCTTCACCCCGTCCAGGCCAACGCCGTCTTCGCACGGCTGCCGCACGCGGTGACCGAGCGGCTCCAGAAGCGCTTCCGCTTCTACTTCTGGGACGAGCAGGCCGGGGACGTGCGCTGGATGTGCGCCTTCGACACCACGGAGGAGGACGTCGACGCGTTCCTCCTCGCGCTCAAGGAGGAGATGGCCGCCGCCTAGCGGGGGCCCGGCCGTCGCCGGGGTGCGGGACGTCCGCACCCCGGCGTGGCGTTTCAGCCGCGCTCGCGGACCTCGGCCGGCGTCGGAGCCGTGCCGCCCAGGTGCGCGGGCACCCACCAGGTGTCGCTCGCGTCCTTCGGCCGGACCGGATAGGCCCGCTGGGCCGCTTCGAGCAGCTCCTGCACCCGCTCGCGCAGCCGCCGCGTGATGGCGCCCGCGTACTGGTCGGTGGGGGCCTCCACGGGCTCCCCGACGCGGATGGTGACCGGGATGTGGTTGCGCTTGAAGCTGCGCGGCCGGCCCTTCGTCCAGAGCCGCTGGGTGCCCCACAGCGCCATCGGGATCAGCGGCACCCCGGCCCCCTGCGCCAAACGCGCGGCGCCGGACTTGAAGCTCTTGAGCGTGAACGACTCCGAGATCGTCGCCTCGGGGAAGACCCCGACGATCTCCCCGGAACGCAGCGACTCCAGCGCGTGCGCGTACGCGTCCTCGCCCTGCTCGCGGTCGACGGGAATGTGCTTCATACCGCGCATCAGAGGCCCGGAGACCTTGTGCCGGAATACCGATTCCTTGGCCATGAAACGAACCAGCCGCTTCTGCGGAAGGGCGGCGAGGCCACTGAAGATGAAGTCCAGATAACTGATGTGGTTGCTGACCAGAACAGCGCCACCGGTCTTCGGGATGTGCTCCGAACCCTGAGTGTCGATCTTCAGGTCGAGCGCCTTGAAAAACGTGCGAGCGGCGCCGATGACCGGCCGATAGACGAGTTCTGCCATCTGGGGAAGACCCTTTCTTCAGCGCCCGCGGAGGTTCTCCCGGCGGAAGTTACGCAGCCGTAGGTTTTCGGCATTGCGCCGATCGTGCCCCATGCGGTGACGTGGTGGCCAGTCCCGGCGGCGCCGGGCCGCGAGATTCTCGTCACGTAGGGCGCCCGGGAATGCCCGGGGCGTCGCGGACGCTGACCCCTTGCGTAGAACTCTGACAGGAGGCCGAAGGTGGACGGGCAGGCAGGCGCCGAGAGGCTGGACGCGGCACGACTCGGCGCGGAACTGGGGGAGCGGGCCACACTCGTCCAGTTCTCCACCGCTTTCTGCCAGCCATGCCGGGCCACCCGCCGCACCCTCGCGGAGGTGGCCGGAATGGTCGAGGGCGTCGCCCATGTGGAGATCGACGCGGAGGCGCGTCTCGCGCTCGTACGCGACCTCGGCATCAGCCGGACCCCGACCGTCCTGGTCCTCGACGCGGGGGCCGGATCGTCCGCCGGGCCGAGGGGCAGCCCCGTACCGTCGACGTCGTCGCCGCCCTCGGCCGGGCGATCTGACGGGCCGTGATGCTCCTCCCACCTGACGGGACGCCCTTGACGGCGCGGACCCCGCATCGTCAGTCTGACGTTATGCCGTCAGATCCCCTTCTCCATGGCCGGGCCCCCCTCGATCTCGCCCGCAGCGCCGGTGCGTGCTGTCCGGGTGCCTGAGCATCCACGACCCCGCACTTCCGACGCGAGAAGGACATCTCCATGACGGCATCACCCGGGCTCGGCAAGGCGCGCACGGCATCTCCCGACCTCCTGCGCTCCGTGTTCCGCCGGCATGCCGCCGGGGTCGCCGTGATCACCGCCGCCGGGGAGCGCCCGGTCGGTTTCACCGCCACCTCGCTCAACTCCGTGGCCGCCGAGCCGCCCCTCGTCTCCTTCGGTGTCGGCACCTCGTCCTCCAGCTGGCCGGTGCTGGCCGAGGCCGAGTACGTGGGCGTGCACATACTCGGCGAACACCAGAAGGAGCTGGCCGCCACCTTCGCCCGGAGCGGCGCCGACCGGTTCGGCCCCTCCACCTTTTGGCGCAGCGGCCCGGAGGGCGTTCCGCTGCTGGACGACGTGCTGGCGTGGCTGGTCTGCCGCGTCGTGGCCCGGGTCCCGGCGGGCGACCACCACATCGTGATCGCGCAGGTGGTCGAGGGCGACCCGGTCGGCACGGGCCGGCCGCTCGTCTATCACCAGGGCCGGTTCACGGCTCTGCGGGACTGACGCGATGCCCGGGGGTTCCTGGGCATACCGGGTAGGACAGATCACAGTGCGAAGCGCTTGCTCATTGGGCACACGCTGGATGTACTGGCGAGTAATATGACGGTCGGAGCGTCGGTCGCCCCGACCGGAAAACGCCCCATCAGGCGCCTATGCTGCGTGCAACAAGGCAGCCCGGAAATGACGATGCAGTAGGAGAGCCGGCGTGAGCTTGAGGATCGTTGTCACTGTGAAGTACGTGCCCGACGCGACCGGTGACCGGCATTTCGCCGATGACCTGACGTTGGACCGTGAGGACGTCGACGGTCTGCTGTCGGAGCTGGACGAGTATGCGGTCGAGCAGGCGTTGCAGATTGCGGAGGCGGCTGACGATGCGGAGGTCACCGTGTTGACGGTGGGTCCGGAGGATGCCAAGGACGCGTTGCGCAAGGCGTTGTCGATGGGTGCGGACAAGGCGGTGCACGTCGAGGACGACGATCTGCACGGTACGGACGCGCTGGGTACGTCGCTGGTGCTGGCGAAGGCGGTCGAGGAGACCGGGTACGACCTGGTGATCTCGGGGATGGCGTCGACGGACGGCACGATGGGTGTGGTTCCGGCGCTGCTGGCGGAGCGGCTGGGTGTGCCGCAGGTGACGCTGCTGTCGCAGGTGTCGGTCGAGGGCGGTGTGGTGCGGGGGCGCCGGGACGGGGACAGTGCGTCGGAGGAGCTGGAGGCGTCGCTTCCGGCGGTCGTGTCGGTGACCGACCAGTCGGGTGAGGCCCGTTACCCGTCGTTCAAGGGGATCATGGCGGCGAAGAAGAAGCCGGTGAAGTCCCTGGACCTGGACGATCTGGGGATCGACGCGGACGAGGTGGGTCTGGCGGGTGCGTGGACCGCGGTCGACTCCGCGACCGAGCGTCCGGCCCGTACCGCGGGCACGATCGTGAAGGACGAGGGCGAGGGCGGCAAGCAGCTGGCCGAGTTCCTGGCCGGCCAGAAGTTCATCTGAGCCCCGGCATCCCGTTCGCCACCCCCGCCTACTTCGCACACGCAGGAGATTGAAGTCCCATGGCTGAAGTTCTCGTCTATGTCGACCACCTGGACGGTGCCGTCCGCAAGCCCACCCTGGAGCTGCTGACGCTCGCCCGCCGCATCGGTGAGCCCGTCGCCGTCGCCCTGGGCAACGGTGCCGCCGACACCGCCGACGTGCTGGCCGAGCACGGAGCGGTCAAGGTGCTGACCGCCGACGCCCCCGAGTTCGCCGACTACCTCGTCGTACCGAAGGTGGACGCGCTCCAGGCCGCCTTCGACGCCGTGTCCCCGGCCGCCGTGCTGCTGTCCTCCTCCGCGGAGGCCAAGGAGATCGCGGCCCGCCTCGCGGTGCGGATCGGCTCCGGCATCATCACCGACGCCGTCGACCTGGAGGCCGGTGACCAGGGCCCGGTGGCCACGCAGTCCGCGTTCGCCGCCTCGTACACGACCAAGTCCCGTGTCTCCAAGGGTGTTCCGGTCATCACGGTCAAGCCGAACTCCGCCCCGGTCGAGGCGGCCTCGGCCGCCGGTGCCGTGGAGACCCTCGCGGTCACCTTCTCGGCGCAGGCCACCGGCACGAAGGTCCTCTCGCGTACCCCGCGTGAGTCCACGGGCCGTCCGGAGCTGACGGAGGCCGCGATCGTGGTCTCCGGTGGCCGCGGCGTCAACGGCGCGGAGAACTTCGCGGTCATCGAGGCCCTGGCGGACTCGCTGGGCGCCGCCGTGGGCGCCTCGCGCGCCGCGGTGGACGCGGGCTGGTACCCGCACACCAACCAGGTCGGCCAGACCGGCAAGTCCGTCTCCCCGCAGCTCTACATCGCCAACGGCATCTCCGGCGCCATCCAGCACCGGGCCGGCATGCAGACCTCGAAGACCATCGTCGCGGTCAACAAGGACGCCGAGGCCCCGATCTTCGACCTCGTGGACTACGGCGTCGTCGGCGACCTCTTCGCCGTCGTCCCCCAGCTCACCGAGGAGATCAACACCCGCAAGGGCTGATCGCCGGACGGTTTCGCACGAGCGACGGCCCGGGGCCGCACGGTGAACGCACCGTGCGGCCCCGGGCCGTTTCCGGTCACCGTTGACTCGGCTGCGACCGCCTTATAACTTCACTATACGGATTGTTGTTTCCGGGAAGCGGAAACGACCGGAGCGTGGAGGGTGCGGACGATGGGTCAGCAGGAGAAGGTGGCGACGAGCCTCGCCGGTGCGGTCAGCGACGGGATCAGCGCGTCCCTCGCGCCGGTGGACGCCGAACTCGCCCGCCGCTACCCGGGCGACCCCGGCACCCGCCAGCCCGTGCACACGGTCTACGTACCGGGCGACGTCTTCACGGCCGGGACCCTGCGCACCTGGGGCGACGAGGCGCTGAAGGCGCTGGACGAGCACGCCCCCGACGCGGCGGCCCTCGCCGGAGTGCTCGGCATCCCGGACGAGCTGGCCGGGCCCGTCCACGACCGCGTACGCGCCAAGCTGGAGCGCGAGCCGGTCGAAGACCTCAGGATCGACTTCGAGGACGGCTACGGACCCCGCTCCGACGCCGAGGAGGACGAGGCGGCGGCCCGCGCGGCCCGGCTCGTCTCGGAGGCGTACGCCGACGGCACGGCCGCCCCGTACATGGGCATCCGGATGAAGTGCATGGAAGCCGCCGTCCGCGACCGGGGCATCCGCACCACGGACGTCTTCCTGACCGGCCTCATGCGGGCGGGCGGCCTCCCCGACGGGCTCGTCCTCACCCTGCCGAAGGTGACGTACCCCGAGCAGGTCACCGCCTTCGTCCAGCTCCTCGAAGCCTTCGAGCAGGCGCACGGGCTGCCCGAGGGGCGCATCGGCTTCGAGATCCAGATCGAGACCAGCCAGTCCATCCTGGCCGCCGACGGCACCGCCGCCGTGGCCCGCATGATCGACGCGGCGCGGGGGCGGGCGACCGGGCTGCACTACGGCACGTTCGACTACAGCGCCTGCGTCGGCGTCAGCGCCGCGTACCAGGCGAGCGACCACCCGGCCGCCGACCACGCCAAGGCCGTCATGCAGGTCGCCGCGGCCGGCACCGGCGTACGCGTATCCGACGGCTCGACCAACGTCCTGCCCGTCGGGCCGACGCCGCAGGTCCACGAGGCGTGGCGGCTGCACTACGGCCTCACGCGCCGCGCCCTGGCCCGCGCCTACTACCAGGGCTGGGACATGCACCCGGGCCACCTGCCGACCCGTTACGCGGCCGTCTACATGTTCTACCGCGAGGGACTGGAGCAGGCCGCCGCCCGGCTCGCCGCGTACGTCTCCAAGGCCGGCGGCGACGTGATGGACGAACCGGCCACCGCCAAGGCGCTCAGCGGGTACCTGCTGCGCGGCATCGACTGCGGCGCCCTGGACACCGACGAGGTGGCGAAGCTGACCGGGCTGACCCGCGCGGACCTGGACGCCTTCGCCTCGCCCCGGCGCGGCACCCTGACGGTCACCGCGCCCTGAGGGGCGTCGTTCAGGCCGGGGGGAGCTCCCCGGAGCCGCGGGCGATCAGCCGGGTCGGGAGTTCCACGCGGGCCGGCGGGTGACCGGCCCCGTCCAGGCGCCGGAAGAGGTGTTCGGCGGCGGTGCGGCCCGCCGCCGCCGCGTCCTGGGAGACGACGGTGATGCCGAGCAGGTCCGCCAGCTCGATGTCGTCGAAGCCGACCAGGGCGACCGGCCGCTCCCGGTCCGCGAGGGCGCGCACCACCGTCACCGTCACGCGGTTGTTGCCGGAGAAGAGCGCCGTCACGGGCTCCGGGCCCGAGAGCATCGCATCGGCGGCGGCGCGGACCCGGCCGGGGTCCGTGGAGCCCAGCGAGACCCAGGAGTCCTCGACGGTTATCCCGGCCTCCGCCATCGCCGCGTGGTAACCCCGCAGGCGCTCGGTCGCGGTGTGGATACGGGGCTGGTCGCCGATGAAGCCGATACGGCGGTGGCCGTGCGCGATCAGATGGGCGACGCCCTCGCGCGCCCCGCCGAAGCTGTCCGAGAGCACCATGTCCGCCTGGATCTGCCCGGCCGGGCGGTCCACGAAGACCGTCGCGACCCCGGCCTTGATCTCCGGCTCCAGATAGCGGTGGTCGTCGGCGGCCGGGATCACGATGAGCCCGTCGACCCGGCGCGCGCAGAGGGCGAGGACCAGCTCCTGCTCGCGCTCCGGGTCCTCGGCGCTCGACCCGTTGATCAGCAGGGCGCCGTGCGCCCGGGCCACCTCCTCGACCGCGCGGCTCAGCGGCCCGTAGAAGGGGTCCGCCAGGTCCTCCAGGACCAGGCCGATGGAGGCGGTCCGGCCCTTGCGCAGCACCCGCGCGCTGTCGTTCCGGCGGAAGCCCAGCGCCTCGATCGCCTCCTGCACCCGGCGCTCGGTGTCCGGGGTGACCCCCGGCTCGCTGTTGACCACGCGCGACACCGTCTTCAGCCCCACCCCCGCCCGGGCGGCCACGTCCTTCATGGTCGGCCGGTTGCCGTAACGGGGCTCGGGATGGCGGGCGGTCTCGGCCACGGTGCGCTGTCCTGTCGTCGGTCGGGCGGTCCCGGCGGGCCACGGCGGCCGCCGTGGGGCTCCCGGAGGGTGTGGCGTCGAGCATAGGCCCTGGACAACGTTGTCAAGGGAATGGAGACTGGGCAGACTGTTGCACCTGAGCCGCAGGTCCCGCCCACACCACCCGGAGCCACACCGATGCAGACCGACCTCGTCGCCGCCCTCGATATCGGGGGCACCAAGATCGCCGGCGCGTTGGTGGACCGGGACGGCGGGCTCGTGGTGCGCGCCCAGCGGCCGACGCCCGCGCGGGAGAGCGGCGAACGCGTCATGGACGCGGTCGGCGGCGTCCTCGCCGACCTGGCCGCGTCCCCGTACTGGGGCGGCGCGACGGCCGTGGGCATCGGCAGCGCAGGCCCGGTGGACGCCGCCGCGGGCACGGTCAGCCCGGTCAACGTGCCCGGCTGGCGGGGCTTCCCGCTGGTCGAGCGCGTCGCGGACGCCACCGGCGGCCTCCCGGTCACGCTGGTCGGCGACGGCGTCGCGATCACGGCGGCGGAGCACTGGCTCGGCGCGGCGCGGGGCCATGACAACGCGCTGTGCATGGTCGTCTCGACCGGTGTCGGCGGCGGGCTCGTCCTGGGCGGCGCCCTGCACCCCGGCCCCAGCGGAAACGCCGGCCACATCGGGCACATCAGCGTGGACCTCGACGGCGACCTCTGCCCGTGCGGGGCGCGCGGCTGCGTCGAACGCATCGCGAGCGGCCCCAACATTGCGCGCCGCGCGCTGGACGCCGGCTGGCGGCCCGGTCCGGACGGCGACGCGACCGCGGTCGGCGTCGCGGCCGCCGCCCGGGCCGGCGACCCGGTCGCCGTGGCCTCCTTCGAACGCGCCGCGCAGGCCCTGGCGGCGGGGATCGCCGCGACGGCGACCCTGGTCGAGATCGACATCGCGGTGATCGGCGGCGGGGTGGCCGGGGCGGGCGAGCTGCTGTTCGCCCCGCTGCGCACGGCCCTGCGCCGGTACGCCACACTCTCCTTCGTCCAGCACCTGACCGTGGTGCCCGCGGTCATGGGCAACGACGCGGGCCTGGTCGGGGCGGCGGCGGCCGCGCTGGCCACCACCGCCCGGCCGCTCGCGGACCCGCTCAGCAGGTGATCCGCAGGTCTCCCCAGTCCCCGTGGTCCGAGTCGACGCCGTCGCCGCCGTCCGTCACCACCAGACGGACGACCTGGGCCCCGGTCACGTCCGCCGAGAGGGGCTGCGGGGCCATCGCGTTGGTCAGGACCCCGGTGGACGCGGCCTTCCTGCCGTCCGCCCGGATCTCGAAGGCGACGCTGCCCTTGGATCCCTTCTCGTCGTCCACTCCCACCTGCGCCGTCACGGTGTCGCACGCGCCGCCCGCGTAGTACTCGACGCTGCTCGCCGCGTGCACACCGAGCCCCTTGGCGTACACCTGGCCGCCGATTGTCAGCGGGTGGCCGTCGCCCGCGGCGCTCTCGCCGTTGCTGGTGTCCTTCTCTACGGGGCCGTAGCCGTTGGAGGCGCTGAGCTGCGGCAGGTCACCGAGGTAGCCGCCGCCGGCCGGGGGCGGCACCACCACATGGGCCCGGAACGCGACGGCGGACCGGATCCGCTCACCGGTGGGGGAGCGGTACTGGGCGGTGAGCGCCAGGTCGTAGCCGCCGGGGGACGCTCCGGCGGGGGCCGTCACCCGCCACCGGGTGGCCAGCGCGCCGCCGGTGGGCAGCGCGGCCGTCCGCGTCGGCGATGCGGCCTCCACCCGCCAGCCGGACGGGCCGGTGAGCGCGGCGGAGACCGTGAGCGCGGGCGTGCGGCCCAGGTCGGTGGCCTTCGTCGTCAGCGTGGCGGTGCGGCCCGCCTCGACCAGCGGGCTGCCCTCCAGGGCGAGTTCGACGCCGGGCGGGTGCGCGGCCCAGCGGCGGTCGGCCGCGACGCGCAGCAGCACGGTGCCGTGCGGGGGCACGGTCGTCGAGAGCCCGCCCGCCGTGTTGCGGGTGGTGTGGTCCCACAGGTCGCGCACGGTGTACCCGGAGGCGCGCGGGAGGCCCACCGCCGCGGCCGTGGTGGCGATCCGCTGGGGGCTGCCGGTCTCGTTGAACAGCGCCACGGCGCGGGAGCCGTCCTTCATCTCCTTGGCCACGACCCAGCGTCCGCCCTCGGAGGAGAGCACCTTGCCCTGCTTGCCCAGCGGGTCCTGGTCGACGGCGATGACCTCCTCGTTGGAGAGGATGTCGAAGGTCTCCCGGGACGCGGTGCGCAGGTCGGAGCCGATGAGCAGCGGCGCCGCCATCACCGACCACATCGAGAAGTGGGTGCGGTACTCGGTGTCCGTCATCCCGCCGTTGCCGACCTCCAGCATGTCGGGGTCGTTCCAGTGGCCGGGACCGGCCGCGGCGGACAGCGGGAGGTTCTGCTTCATGATCGACAGCATGCTGCCCCAGCTGTCGTTGATGTCGCCCGTGGTGCGCCAGAGATTGCCGAGTTCGGCGGCCCATTCCCAGGGCTTGTTCTCGCCCCATTCGCAGATGCTGTAGACGATGGGCCGTCCGGTCGCGGCGAGCGCGTCGCGCATGGTCGTATAGCGCTCCTTGGCGTCCACGCCCTGGTTGTTGCAGTTGTCGTACTTGAGGTAGTCCACGCCCCAGTCGGCGAATTGCCGCGCGTCGCTGAATTCATGGCCGAGTGCTCCGGGAATGCCCACGCTGTCGCAGGTCCTGGTGCCGGCGCTGGTGTAGATCCCCAGTTTGAGGCCCTTCGCGTGTACATAGTCCGCGACCGCTTTGATGCCGTGCGGAAAGCGCACCGGATCGGCTACCAGCTTTCCCTCCGCGTCGCGTTCCGGAACCGCCCAGCAGTCGTCCAGATTGACGTACTCGTACCCGGCGTCCTTCAGTCCCTTCTCCACGAAGATGTCGGCGATTCCCCTGACCATTTCCTCGTCGAACTCGGCGCGGCAATGCGTGGAGTTCCAGTTGTTGAATCCCATGGGCGGGGTGAGGGCCAGTCCGTTCGCGGCCCGGGGACCGGCGGCAGGCGGCGGCGCGGGGGCGTGCGCGGCGGCGGGCACCACGGTCCCCGCCGTACACAGGAGGCCCGCGACCAGGGCTCCGAGGACTCTGCGGCGGCTCGCTCGGGTGGGACGGCTTGGAAGATGACGCATCGTTACGTTCCTCCGTACTCGTGCCGGATCGGATGGCGACATGTGCACGCCAAGGCGAGCGAATACGTTAGGGCGTGTTGAAGTCTGTTGGAAGAGGGCGGGTGCCCGGTCGGCCGCATCTCGTCAAAACCCTTGACTGCGCCCCATGTTGGGGGTGAGATCCAAGCGCACGTTCGGTTGTGTTCGGTTGCCTTCCGGAGGACGGGCTCATGGCACACTCGTACAACAGATCGGATCTGCCCGGCAGTGTCGCGGGACACCGGATGTCCCGGCGGAGCCTGCTGCGCGGCGCGGCGCTCGGTGCCGGCGCGGTCACGCTTCCCGCCCTGCTCACCGCGTGCGGCGGCGGACCCGGTGGCGACGGCAAGACCGTCACCCTGGGATCGAATGCCTCCGACCCCATTCCCAAGAAAGCGTTCGCCGACGCGTTCAAGGCGTACGCCGCGCAGTCGGACGGCCGGAAGGTGAAGGTCAACACCGTCGACCACAACACCTTCCAGGAGAACATCAACCGCTATCTCCAGGGCAAGCCCGACGACGTCTTCATGTGGTTCGCCGGGTACCGCATGCAGTTCTTCGCGAAGAAGGGCCTGCTGTACGACATCAGCGACAACTGGCAGCACTACACGGGATTCTCCGACGCCTTGAAGGACCAGTCCAGCGGCGAGGACGGCAAGCAGTACCTCACCCCGTACTACTACTATCCGTGGGCCGTCTTCCACCGGAAGAGCCTGTTCACCGATCGCGGCTATCAGGTGCCCAGAACGCTCGACGAGTACGTGGCGCTCGCCAAGCAGATGAAGAAGGACAAGCTGGACCCCATCGCGTTCTGCGACAAGGACGGCTGGCCCGCCATGGGCACCTTCGACTACATCAACATGCGCACCAACGGATACGAATTCCACAAGAGCCTCATGGCCGGTCAGGAAGCCTGGACGGACAAACGCGTCCGGGACGTCTTCGACACCTGGCGGCGCCTTCTTCCGTACTGCCAGCCCGGCGCCAACGGCCGCACCTGGCAGGAGGCCGCCACCAGCCTCCAGAAGCGCGAGGCGGGCATGACCGTCCTCGGTCTGCCCCACCCCGGCGCGCAGTTCCCCAAGGCCGAGCAGACCGACCTGGACTTCTTCCCCTTCCCCGAGATCGACCCCGAGCACGGCCAGGACGCCGTGGAGGCGCCCATCGACGGGTTCCTGCTGGCCAAGAAGTCCAAGAACCTGAAGAACAAGAAGACGCTGGAGAGCGCCAAGGACCTGGTGAAGTGGCTCGCCACCGGGAAGGCCGAGGACATCTACCTCAAGAGCGACCCCAACAACATCGCGGTCAGCGAGGAGGCGGACACCTCCGGGTACTCCGCGATCCAGAAGAAGGCCGTCGAACTCGTCTCGGGCGCCAAGCAGATCTCGCAGTTCCTCGACCGGGACACCCGTCCGGACTTCGCGTCCACGGTCATGATCCCCGCGATCCAGAAGTTCATCAGCAGCCCAGACGACGTGGACGGCCTGGTCAACGACATCGAACGGCAGAAGAAGACCATCTTCGCCTCGGACTGAACCGGGAGTGCGCACCGTGCCGTTCATCTCGGGGAGGCGCACCGGACGACGGGGCACGCGGCGGTACACCCGCCGCGACCTCGTGGTGCTCGGTGTGCTGCTCGGCCTGCCCGTCCTGCTGGACCTCGCCATCGTCTGGGGCCCGACCCTGGCCTCCGTCGTCCTCTCGTTCACCAGCTGGGACGGGATCGGCGACATCGAGTGGGTCGGGACCCGCAATTACACGAACCTCTTCACGAACTACCCGCAGTTCTGGCCAGCCGCCCGGCACAACCTGCTCTGGCTCGCCTTCCTCGGCCTCGTCGCCACCCCGTTCGGGCTGCTCCTGGCCGTACTGATCGACCGGGGCGTGCGGTTCAGCCGCTTCTACCAGTCCACGCTGTACATGCCCGTCGTGCTCTCGCTCGCGGTGGTCGGCTTCATCGCCCAGCTCGTCTTCTCGCGTGACCAGGGCGCGCTCAACGCCGTACTCGGCGACACGGAGACGCCGACGGACTGGCTCGGCGATCCGGACCTCAACATCTGGATGGTCCTGCTGGCCGCCGCCTGGCGGCACACCGGCTATGTGATGATCCTCTACCTCGCCGGGCTCAAGGCCGTCGACCGGTCCCTCAAGGAGGCGGCGGCGATCGACGGGGCGAGCGAGGCGCAGACCTTCTTCCGCGTCGTCTTCCCGACCCTGCGGCCGGTCAACGTCATCGTCGGCGTCATCACCGTCATCGAGTCGCTGCGCGCCTTCGACATCGTGTACGCGGTCAACCACGGGCGCAACGGCCTGGAACTGCTCTCCGTGCTCGTCACCGACAACATCATCGGCGAGGCCAGCCGGATCGGCTTCGGCTCCGCGATCGCCGTCGTCCTGCTGACCGTCTCCCTCGGATTCGTGGTGACGTACCTGGTCCAGGAGCTCCGAGGGGAGAAAGACCGATGACCACCACGCAGACCACCCGCGCGGTCCCGGCCACCCCTGAGAGGGCCCGCCGCGGGCTCCGGCCCGGCCGGCTCGGTGTGCACGCCTTCCTGATGGCGGTCTCGCTGGCCTTCCTCGCCCCGCTGCTGCTCGCGGTCTACGCCTCGCTGCGGCCGTACGACGAGACCTCCGAGTACGGCTACTTCTCGCTGCCGCGCCACCTCTCGCTGGACTACTACCGGCAGGCGTTCACCGACTCCGGCATGACGAAGTACTTCGTCAACACCCTGATCATCGCGGTGCCGGGCGTCCTGATCACCCTGTTCCTCGCCTCGTTCGTGGCCTTCGCGCTCGCCCGGCTGAAGATGCGCGGCGGCCTGGTCCTGCTGATGCTCTTCACAGCCGGCAACCTGCTCCCGCAGCAGGTGATCGTCACCCCGCTGTACGTCGTCTTCAACCGCATCCCGCTGCCGTACTGGATGTCCGACTCGATGACGATGTTCGACTCCTACTGGGCCGTCGTCCTGGTGCAGATCGGCTTCCAGATCGGCTTCTGCGTTTTCGTCCTGGCCAACTTCATGCGCACCCTGCCGGTGGAGATCCTGGAGGCGGCGGTGGTGGACGGGGCCGGGGTGTGGACGCGGTTCTGGCGGATCACCCTGCCGCTGTGCCGCCCGGCGCTCGCCGCGCTCGGCACGCTCCAGTTCACCTGGATGTACAACGACTTCCTGTGGGCGCTGGTCTTCATCTCCGACGGCGACAAACTGCCCATCACCTCCGCGCTGAACAACCTGCGCGGGCAGTTCTTCACCGACTACAACCTGCTCGCCGCCGGCTCGGTGATCGTCGCGCTGCCGACGCTCGTCGTCTTCCTGCTGCTCCAGCGGCACTTCATCGCCGGACTCACGCTGGGGTCCGGCAAGGGGTGACAGGGCCTGTCCGGCGGCGTGCCGCCGGACAGGCCGGAAGCGCCCTACTCGCAGGCCACGCCGTCCCCGTCGCGGTCGAGGTGCCGGCCGTACCCCGGATCGCCCCGGTGGATCGGGGCCGCACCGGCCGCGCGGACAGCGGTGCAGTTCGCGTAGTACGCCGAGCCGCCGCCCGAGCCCCCGCCACTCGAACCGGAGTCGTCCGAACCGGAGTCGTCCGAGGTGTCGGCGGGGGCCTCGGGCGCGACGGTGACCTTGACGGTCTTCGTCTTCGTGACGGTCGGCACCGGCTCGGGGCTCGCGGTGACCGTCTCGGTCACGGCGGGCTCCGGCGCGGGCGTGACCGACACGGTGGCGGTGACGGTCGGCGCCGGCGAGGACTTCGCCGCCGCCTCGGTCCTGTCCGCCCCGGAGTCCCCGCCGGCGGCCCCCATGCCCACACCGACGAGGAAGAGAACGGCCGCCGCCGGGATGACGATGCGTTTCCTCGCCCAGCGGGGCGCGCCGCCCCCGGGGCCGCCCGGACCCTGCGGGCCGAACGGTGACGGCTGCGGCGGCGGCCCCCAAGGCGGCGGCTGCGGCGAAGGGTTGTGCGACATGGGACCCCCCAAAGTTGCGTGGAGGGACGACCGTAGCCGGGCCCGGACCCCGGAGGAGGCCAATCCTCCGCAAGTGATGGAGTTGTGACCATCTCGTGAAGTCGAGGGTCCGCCACGGCCTGCGTGGGCCCGCCGTTGTCAGTGGCGGGTGCGATCCTGCACGCATGGACGAGATCATGCGACGGCGGGTGTACGGCGCCGACCACGAAGACCCCGACCCGGGCCCCCGGCCGGGCCGCGAGTACCGGGAGCTGGTCGGCGGACCGCTCGACGGACTGCTCCTGGACGTGACGGGGTGGACGGCGGTGGCCCTGGCGGACGGCTCCGCCCTGGTCACCGAGATCGGGGCCTACGGACCGGGCGGCCGAGCCGAGTACGGCCCGCGCCCGGACGAGCCGGACAAGTGGGACTGGCGGGGCGATACGCCGTAGCCCCGGGAGGCCGGCTGCCGCCCCCTCCGCGCAACGCATCGCCCCGGGCGTGTTTTCGCGGCAGGGTGTTGCGGGCAAGCCACAGGGGGCTGCTACGGAAGAGGGGGAACCGTGATCGTCTGGATCAACGGTGCGTTCGGCGCCGGTAAGACCAGCGCCGCGCGTGAACTGATCGATCTGATCCCGAACAGCACCTTGTACGACCCGGAACTCACCGGGACGGGGCTCAGGAGCCTGCTGCCCCAGAAGAAACTGGCCGAGGTGACGGACTTCCAGGACCTGCCGATCTGGCGGCGCCTCGTGGTGGACACCGCCGCCGCGCTCCTCGCCGAGCTGGGCGGAGTCCTCGTCGTGCCGATGACGCTCCTGCGGCAGGAGTACCGCGACGAGATATTCGGCGGTCTCGCCGCCCGGCGCATATCGGTGCGCCATGTACTGCTCTCACCTGAGGAAACGATCCTGCGCGAGCGCATCGCCCGCCGGGCCGAGTTCCCCGGTGACGTCCCCGGTGACGCGGAGGGTGTGGACCCGACCGGCCGCTGGGCGTACGACCGCATCGAACCGTACCGCTCGGCCCTCGGCTGGATCACCGGAGACGCCCACACCATCGACAACAGTGCGCTCACCCCGCGCCGGACGGCGGAGCGCATCGCGGAGGCCGTACGCACCGACGCCGCCCCCGCCTGCGAGATCGTCCAGACCCCGGAGCCGACCGGGGAGACCGTCGCCTCCGGGGTGCTCCTCTTCGACGAGCACGACCGGTTCCTGCTCGTCGACCCCACGTACAAGCCGGGCTGGGAGTTCCCCGGCGGCGTCGTGGAGGCGGGCGAGGCCCCCGCGCAGGCGGGGATCCGGGAGGTCGCCGAGGAGATCGGCATCCAGCTGGAACGGGTGCCCAAGCTGCTCGTCATCGACTGGGAGGCGCCCGACCCGCCCGGATACGGCGGTCTGCGCCTCCTCTTCGACGGCGGACTGCTGCCCCGTGCGGACGCGGAGCGGCTGCTGCTCCCGGGCTCCGAGCTGCGCGGCTGGCGGTTCGTCACCGAGGCGGAGGCGGCCACCCTGCTGCCGCCCACCCGCTACGAACGGCTGCGCTGGGCGCTCCGGGCCCGGGAACGCTCAGCCGTGCTCAACCTGGAGGCCGGCGTCCCCGTCGGCTGAGGACGTGTCGGCCGCGGCCCGCAGGACCGCGGCGGCGTCCTCGGTGAGGGGGTCGCCGTGGCCGAAGCAGACCGTGGCCGGTTCCAGCGCGGCCAGCCGCCGGAACGAGGCCACGGCCTGCTCCCGGTCGATGTTGAAGACGCCCAGCATCACCTGCCCGACCCCGGCCACGCAGTCGCCGGTGAACAGCACGCCGTGCCCGGGGAGGTGCACACCGATGGAGCCGGGCGTGTGCCCGGGGGAGTGGACCACCCGCGCCCCGCCCCCGAACGGCAGGACCGCCCCGTCGGACAGCTCGGTGTCGACCCGGGTCGGGGGAGCCGGGGGAACGGTCAGCGCGTGCTCGTACAGCGGGCGTTCCCAGTCCAGGAGCACCGGCTCCCCGACCTCCTCCTCGCCCCGGATGACCGGCGCGTCCAGCCGGTGCGCCAGGATCTCGGCACCGTGGCGGTCGGCCAGCTCCTGGGCGGCGCCGTAGTGGTCCCGGTGGCCGTGGGTGATGACGATCCGGGCGATGTCGGCGGGGTCGTGGCCGAGGCCGCGCACCGCCTCCTCGATGGCGGGCGCCGCGTTCACGTCGCCCGCGTCGATCAGGGTCAGCTCCGTCCCGTCGCGCCACAGATACGCCTGGCCGATCGGGAAGCGGAACATGTGCAACTGCGGAAGCACCTCTACGAGATCCATGCGGCGAACCTAAGCGGCCCGGGCCGGCCGCCGCACGGATCTACGCTCTCGGCGAGCTTCGCTCAACGCGTATCCGGGACCGGACGAGGACTCAGACCGTCTTCGACGCGGCGTAGTTGCGCAGGAACAGCGCCTCGGCCACCGACAACCGCTCCAGCTCCTCGGGCGACACGCTCTCGTTCACCGCGTGGATCTGCGCCTCCGGCTCGCTGAGCCCGATCAGCAGGATCTCCGCCTCCGGGTACAGCCCGGCCAGGGTGTTGCAGAGCGGGATCGAGCCGCCCATGCCGGAGGACTGCATCTCCTGGCCCGGGTACGCGACCCGCATGGCCTCGGCCATCGCGGTGTACGCCGGGCTCGCGATGTCCGCCCGGAACGGCTGCCCCTGGCCGACCTGCTCGACCGAGACCTTCGCACCCCACGGGGTGTGCGCGAGCAGGTGCGCGGTGAGCAGCTTCGTCGCCTCGTCCGCGTTCTGCCCCGGCGGCACCCGCAGGCTGATCTGCGCGCGGGCACTCGCCTGCACGGAGGGCGTCGCGCCGACCACGGCCGGGCAGTCGATGCCGATCACGGTGACGGCGGGCCGCGCCCAGATCCGGTCGGCGACCGTGCCGGTGCCGATGAGCCCGACCCCGTCGAGCACCTTGGCGTCCTTGCGGAACTCCTCCTCCTCGTACTGCAATCCGTCCCACGCGGCGTCCGCGGTCAGGCCGTCGACGGTCGTCGAACCGTCCTCGGCCCGCAGCGAGGCGAGCAGCTGGATCATCGCGGCGAGCGCGTCGGGCGCGGCACCGCCGAACTGGCCCGAGTGCAGATTGCCCTCCAGCGTGTCCAGCTGGACCCGCAGCATCGTCATGCCGCGCAGCGTCGAGGTCACGGTCGGCAGCCCCGCCCGGAAGTTGCCGGTGTCGCCGATCACGATGGTGTCGGCCGCCAGGAGGCCGGGGTGCGCCTCGGCGTACCGCTCCAGACCGCCGGTGCCCTGCTCCTCCGAACCCTCCACGATCACCTTGACCGAGACGGGCACCCCGCCGTCCGCCTTCAGCGCCCGCAGCGCGAGCAGATGCATGAGGAAGCCGCCCTTGCAGTCGGCCGTGCCCCGGCCGAACCAGCGCCCGTCACGCTCCGTCAGCTCGAACGGCGGGGAGATCCAGGCGGCCTCGTCCAGCGGCGGCTGCACGTCGTAGTGCGCGTAGAGCAGCACGGTCGGCGCGCCCTCCGGGCCCGGAAGGAGACCGTAGACGGACTGGGAGCCGTCCGGGGTGTCGAGCAGTTCGACGTCCTGGAAACCTTCGGTACGCAGCGCTGCGGCGACCCACTCGGCGGCCGCCTCGCACTCGCTCCTCGGATAGACCGCGGGGTCCGCCACCGACTGGAAGGCCACCAGCTCGGTCAGCTCCGCCTTGGCGCGGGGCATCAGCGAGGCGACGGTCTCGGGAATCGGATGGCCGGTCATGGGGCACGCTCCTGGTAGGTGCGACGTTATGTGTACGTTTCCGGGTACTCGCCCGCCTGGAGTGCGGCGTCACGGGTCCCCCGGAGACTCGGCCGATCCTCCCACAGCGGTTCCCGGCCGGAACGCGCCGTAGGATGCCGTGAGCAGCTTGGGCCACTGGTCGGATCGGGAGCAGAAGCACATCGTGAGCAGCGAGAACGCAGACGCCGGACATGAGCACGAAGAGTCGTCCGTGTGGGACGTCGTCGTAGTCGGCGCCGGACCGGCGGGAGCCTCCGCGGCATACGCGGCGGCCGTCGCCGGCCGCAAGGTACTGCTCCTGGAGAAGGCGGAGCTGCCCCGTTACAAGACGTGCGGCGGCGGCATCATCGGCTTCTCGCGGGACGCGCTGCCGCCCGGGTTCGAACTCCCCCTGAAGGACCGGATCCACGCGGTCACCTTCTCGCTCAACGGCAGGCTGGCGCGCACCCGCCGCTCCAAGCGGATGCTCTTCGGCCTCATCAACCGCCCCGAGTTCGACGCGGGGCTGGTCGAGCAGGCGCAGAAGGCCGGTGCCGAACTGCGCACCGGGGCGACCGTCTCGCGGGTGGAGCAGCACGGTGCCGCGGTGCCCGACCGGCGCACGGTCGCGGTCGTGCTGGCCGGCGGCGAGACCGTCCTGGCCCGCGCGGTGGTCGGCGCGGACGGCAGCGCCGGGCGCATAGGAGCCCATGTCGGGGTCAAGCTCGACCAGGTCGACCTGGGCCTGGAGTCGGAGATCCCGGTGCCGCCCACCGTGGCGGAGGACTGGGCGGGCCGCGTCCTCATCGACTGGGGCCCGATGCCCGGCAGTTACGGCTGGGTCTTCCCCAAGGGCGACACCCTGACGGTCGGCGTGATCTCCGCGCGCGGCGACGGCGCCGGCACCAAGCGGTATCTGGAGGACTTCGTCGCGCGGCTCGGCCTCGCCGGCTTCGAGCCCACGATCTCCTCCGGCCACCTCACGCGCTGCCGCAGCGAGGACTCGCCGCTTTCGCGCGGCCGGGTGCTGGTGTGCGGTGACGCGGCCGGCCTGCTGGAGCCGTGGACCCGCGAGGGCATCTCCTTCGCGCTGCGGTCGGGGCGGCTGGCCGGTGAGTGGGCGGTGCGCGTGGCCGAGGCGCACGACGCGGTGGACGCCCGCCGCCAGGCGCTCAACTACGCCTTCGCCATCAAGGCCGGCCTCGGCGTCGAGATGGGCGTGGGCCGACGCATGCTGAAGCTGTTCGAACGGCGCCCGGGCGTGCTGCACGCCGTTCTGACGGGCTTCCGTCCGGCGTGGAACGCGTTCGCGGGCATCACGCGCGGCACGACCTCGCTGGCCGAGCTGGTCCGTTCGCACCCGCTGGCCCAGCGGGCGCTGTCGGCGATGGACCGCTAGGACCGTTCCCGTGGTCCGGTTCTACGAGGGCTGACGCGCCGTCCGGTGCGTCAGCCCTCCTCGCCGATCCGGAAGACCGGGTGGTCGGGGCAGGCCGCCAGGATCTCGGCGTCCGTGGACTTCGCCGTGATGCCCTGGAAGTACTGGTTGACCTCCCAGCCCCACCGCTCCAGATAGGCGCGGATGACGGCCGCCTTGTGCGCGTCGTCCGCGATCTCCACGGCGGAGAAGGCCCGCGTCCTGCGGCCGCGGCGCAGCTCCCCGCCGCCCGCCGCCCGCATGTTGCGCACCCACTGCGAGTGGCCGCGGGCGGAGACCAGGTACCGCACGCCCTCGTAGGTGTGCGGGTTGACCGGGACGCGCTGCATCTGGCCGCTCTTGCGGCCCCGCACCGACAGCTCCTGCGAGCCGAGCAGGCTGATCCCGTGCCGTGCGAGCCAGCCGACGAGGCTGTTGAAGCGGACGTTGAGCGGGCTGCCCTGCAGGTAGTACGGCTGCGACGGCGAGTGCGACTGCGACATGGTGACCCCCACGGTGGCGAACATTTCCGAGAGCGGTGCTCTCGCTTGAGATCAGTGTGCACGGAAGCGGCGATCAAAAGCAAGAGCAGTGCTCTCGTTATTGGTCGCTGCTCTGTACGCATGGCAGACTGAGCCCCATGAGCGCTATCCGGGGAGCCAGGGAACGGGCCCGCATCGAGGTCACCGCCGCCATCAAGGACGAGGCGAGGAAACAGCTCGCCGCCGAGGGCGCGGCGAAGCTGTCGCTGCGCGCCGTCGCCCGCGAGCTGGGCATGGTCTCCTCGGCCCTCTACCGCTACTTCCCCAGCCGGGACGACCTGCTGACCGCTCTCATCGTCGACGCGTACGACGCGGTCGGCGAGGCCGCCGAGCGCGCCGCCGCGTCGCCCGGCGCCCCCGTCACGGGTCTCGCCCGCTGGGTCGCCGTCGCCTGCGCCGTACGCGACTGGGCGCTGGCCCACCCTCACGAGTACGCGCTCATCTACGGCTCGCCCGTGCCCGGGTACTCGGCGCCGCAGGACACCGTCGGCCCCGCCGCGCGCGTCGGCATGGCGCTCATCGCCCTCGTGGAGGAGGCCCGCCGCGACGAGGGCCTGGCGCTTCCGCCGCTCCCGGACGAACTGCGCCCGGAGGCCGAACGGCTCGCCGCCGATGTGGCCCCCGGGCTGGCTCCGGCGGTGGCCGCCCCACTCGTCGCGGCCTGGTCCCAGCTGTTCGGGCTCATCTCCTTCGAGGTGTTCGGCCAGTTCAACCGGGTGGTGGAGGCCCGCGAGGTCTTCTTCCGCCAGGCCGTCACCGAACTGGCCCGCACCGTGGGCCTCCTGGGCCGGCGCGGCTGATTCCCGCTAGCGGGTCATGACCAGGTGATCGAGGAGTTGTCCCGCCAGAGCCGGGCCAGGTCCTCGTCGCCCGTCACCGTGAGGGCGGTGAGCGGAAGCCGGTTCCACAGGGCGAGGTAGAGCGTCTGGGCCGGCGCGCTCAGCTCGCAGTCCACCGGGGGCGTCCCGGCCGGCGCCTCCTCGCGCACCGCCACCGGCGGCTCGGCGGACAGCCGTACGGTCCACACGGTGTCCGTGTCCGTCGCCCGGACCCGCAGCGTGCGCGGGGTCTCGGTGCGCACCCGGCTCTTCGGGCGGGCGTGCATCCCCCGCAGCAGTTCGTCGATGCCGTCCAGCGCGTGGTCGGCGCCGACGGGGGAGAGGTCGCCGCCGCGCGCGGACTCGGCGTCCACCCGGTGGATCGTCGTCTCATGGGCCTGGCGGCGGGCCCAGAAGGCGAGCGGCGAGGACGCCGGGAGGAACGACCAGCACTGCACGTCCTGCGGCGCGTTCTCCAGCGCCTCCACCAGGAGCCGGTGCCCCGCGCGGAAGTGGGCCACCAGTTCCGGCCCGTCCAGCTCCGGTTCACCGCCGTCGGGGACGTACGAGGTGTGTCCCTCGCGGACGAAGGCGGCGGCCCAGGCGTGCACCATCGTGGTGTGCCTGAGCAGGTCGCGCACCCGCCAGTCGGGGCAGGTCGGCACCGGTGCGCCGGTGCCCGCTTCGTCGGCCGCGTCCGCCAGCAGGCGGCCCTCGGCGGCCAGGGCCGCTATGTGTTCCGTGATCTTCATGGACGGATTGTGCCAGCCAGGCGGGGTCCGGAGGGCCGTGCGGTCAAACGCCCTGCGGATGGGCCGTACGACTCCGGCGGGCACCGCCGCGCACCAGCCGGACGAACCAGCCCAGCGCCAGCGACTGCACCAGCACGGACACCGTCAGCGCCAGGTACATGAACCAGGCCGGGCCGAAGGATTCCGCCCCGGCCAGCGAGCCGCCGAGCAGGAACAGGAAGACCGTCGGCGCGGCCAGCAGGAAGAGCCAGACACCGGCGAACGAGGCGTCGTCATGGCCGACCAGCAGGGTGTCCGCGGTGACGAACACGGCGGCCGCCGCGACCGCGCCCAGGTAGAGCAGCGACGCGGCGTTTCCGAAGGTGAGCCGAGCGAGCGTGCGGATCGTCCGCTGGTTCACGGCCGGCTTGTTCATGGTCTGCTCCCCGTCGTTGGCTGCGTCTCCATCGTGCGCGCGGGGAATCGTTCCTGCCTGAGTACCGCTACTCAGGCAGTCAGGTGTGCGCCGCCTTGCGGGCGCCGTAGCCCAGCGCCGCCGCCGCGCCCGCCAGTACCGCCACCGTGGTCAGGGCCACCGGCAGTGAGAACCAGTCGGCCAGGAAGCCGATCGCGGGCGGCCCGAGCAGCATGCCGCCGTAACCGAGCGTCGAGGCCGCCGCGACCCCGCCGGGTCCGGCCAGTTCGCCGGCCCGGCCGACCGCCACCGGGAAGATGTTGGCGAGGCCGATCCCGGTGACCGCGAAGCCGAGCAGCGCCAGCCAGGCCGTCGGGGCGAGCGAACCCAGGAGCATCCCGGCGCCCGCCGTGGCGCCGCCCGCCACCAGCGTGCGGGTCTGCCCGAGGCGTTCGAGGAGGGCGGTGCCGCTGAGCCGGCCCGCCGTCATGGCCAGCGCGAACAGCGAGTATCCGGCGGCGGCGACCCCGGGACGGGCGTGCAGGTCCTGCTCCAGGTGCAGGGCGCCCCAGTCGGCCAGCGCGCCTTCGCCGTACGCGGTGCAGAGCGCGATCAGGCCGAACAGCAGCACCACCTTGCGCGCCCGCCCGGACAGCCGCTTCCCGGACCGGTCGGCGGGCGGGGCGTCCGCCCGCTCCGGCACCACGGGCGCCGGGTGCCGCAGCAGGACCGGACCGGCGAGCGCGGTGACGACCAGTCCGATTCCGGTCAGGAAGAAGAGGTGCGTCGCGGGCGAGAGGCCGGCCGCGACGAGGCCGCCGAGCCCTGCGCCGAGCATCCCGCCGAGGCTGAACGCGGCGTGGAAGCTGGGCATCACGGGCCGGCGCAGGGCGGCGACCAGGTCCACTGCCGCGCTGTTCATCGCCACGTTCATCCCGCCGTACGCGGCACCGAAGACCAGCAGTACGAGCCCCAGCGCGAGGGCCGAGTGCGTCTGGGCGGGCAGCGCGATGCTGAGGGAGAGGAGAACACCGCAGGCCACGGTCACGGCGTGGCTGCCGAACCGGCGGCAGAGCCGGCCGGTGAGCGTCATGGTGATCACGGCCCCGGCGGAGACGCCGAGGAGCGCGAGGCCGAGGGTGGCGGCCGAGGCGCCGGTCTGGTGCTTGATGGCCGGGATACGGACCACCCAGCCGGCGAAGAGGAAACCGTCGAGGGCGAAGAACACGGTCAGCGCGGTGCGGAGACGGGCCGACGAGAGCGGGGCGGTGTTGCCGCCAAGTCCCCCGGGAGTGCCGTCCGCAGTTTGTTTAGTTGCGGCACAAACTCAGCATAGGGGTGGCCCGGCGGCCGGTGCAAGACGGCTGCCCCGCCCGGCCCGAAGCGCTCCGTTCCGGGCCGCACCGGGGCCCGCCGCCCGGGGCGAATCGGCCACGACGGCGTCAAAGGCACCTCCGGGATCATGGGAGACTCGCCCCCATGAACGGCAAGGCGACCACCACCCGGACGAAGTTGGAGAGGGGCCGCAGCGCGCTCGGACCCGCCCTGGAACTGGTCCACACCGGACGCGCGCCCACGCGCGCCGTCCTCACCTCCGAGCTGGGGGTCACCCGCGCGACGGCGGGCGCGGTCGCCGCCGAGCTGGAAGCCCTCGGCCTCATCAGGGTGGACTCCAGCCCCGGTTCGGCGGCGGGTTCGCAGGGCCGGCCCTCGCACCGGCTGGCCGTACGGGAGTCGGGTCCGGTGGCCGTCGCCGCCCAGGTGCACGCGGACGGATTCCGCGCCGCGCTCGTCGGCCTCGGCGGCCGGCTCGTCGCGACCGCCCCCGGCAGTGTCACCATCACCGCCGACCCGGCCCAGGTCATCGGCGAGGTCGTGGACCACTGCGCACGGCTGCTCCGGGACAGCGGACTGCGGTGCGTCGGTGCCGGGCTCGCGGTGCCGTCGGCGGTCGCCGAGCCGGACGGCACCGCCCTCAACCCGCTCCACATCGCCTGGCCCGCCGGCGCCCCGGTCCGCGAGATCTTCGCCACCTGCGTGCGCGAAGCGGGCATCGGGGGACCGGCGTTCACCGGCAACGACGTCAACCTCGCCGCGCTCGCCGAACACCGGCACGGCGCCGGGCGCGAGGCCCAGCACCTGCTGTGCGTCGCCACCGGGCACCGGGGCGTGGGCGGGGCGCTCGTCCTCGACGGCCGCCTGCACACCGGGAGTTCGGGCCTTGCCCTGGAGGTCGGCCACCTCACCGTCAACCCCGAGGGCCGCCCCTGCCACTGCGGCGGGCGCGGCTGCCTGGACGTCGAGACCGACCCGCTCGCCTTCCTCACCGCCGCCGGGCGCACCCCGGGCCCCGAGGAGTCGCTGCTCAAGCAGTCCGGGGACCTGCTGCGCAACGAGTACGGCGACCCGGCCGTGCGCACCGCCGCCGAGGAGCTGATCGACCGGCTCGGGCTGGGGCTCGCCGGCCTCGTCAACATCCTCAACCCGGACCGCATCATCCTCGGCGGGCTGCACCGCGCCCTGCTCGACGCCGACCCCGAGCGGCTGCGGGCGGTGGTGGCCGACCGCAGCCTGTGGGGGCGCAGCGGGAGCGTGCCGATCCTGCCGTGCACCCTCGACCACAACAGCCTGGTCGGGGCGGCGGAACTGGCCTGGCAGCCGGTCCTGGACGATCCGCTGGGGGCGCTGGCCTGAGCGGGTTCAGGCCCCCGGCGCCTCGAAGGCGAACGCCCGCGCCGGATTCGCCACCAGCACCGTCTCCATGACCTCGGCGCCCAGCACCCCTTCGAGCCGGGGCCGCAGCCGGCGCAGCAGGTGCGGCATGCCGGGGGTCTCCGGGACCGTCGTGTCACCGCCCAGCAGCAACTGCCCGGTGAACCCCGCCCCGGCCAGCTCCGCCAGCTCCTCCGGAAGCCGCCAGTCCGTGGCGTGGTTCGCGCGCGACGGCCCGTCGAACGCGAGGAAGGCCCCCGCCCGCGCCGCCTCCCGCTGCACCGCCCCGTCCGGGGAGCGGCCGAGGTGGCCGAGGATCACCCGGTGCGGCGGGACGCCCAACTCCCCGCACAGCAGCTCCAGGACGTCGAGCGCGGCCGTGCCCAGCTCCAGGTGGACGGCGATCGGCGCGCCCGTGCGGTGATGGGCCCCGGCCGCCGCGGTCATGGTGAGCCGGGCGTGCGCGTCGAGCGTGTGGAAGGCGCCGGCCACCTTGATCAGGCCGGCCCGCACCCCGGTGGTGCCGATGCCCTCGGTCAGCTCCGCGACGAAGAGCGCGGCGAGGTCGTCCCTGATCCGGTCCAGCAGCTCCGGCGGGTAGTGGGCGGCCTGGTGCAGCCCCGTCGCGGCGACCACATGCGCGCCCGTCGTCCGGGACAGCTCGGCCAGAGCGTCGGCCCCCCGCCCCATGCCGTGCGGCGTCCACTGCACGACGGCCCGGCCGCCCAGCGCGCGGAAGGCGCGCAGCCGTTCGGCCGCCGACTCCCGGTCGTCCAGCTCCTGGCCCGGCAGCATCGGGCTGCGCAGGAAGAGGTGGTCGTGGGCGTCGCAGACCCCCAGCTCCCCGGGCGCGATGTCACCGAGGACGGTACGGACGGCGGCTACCACTGGCGTCCCCTCGCGATCCGGTCCTGCTCGGGGCGGCTGAGGTGGAGCACCTGGTAGCGGTCGCCGGGCGCGTCCGGGGCGTCGTGGTCCCAGAGCGTGAAGTGCAGGAGCTCCCAGTGGCGGGGATCGGCCGCCAGTGCCGTGGCGACGGCGCCCGGTGTCTTCGCGATCCCGCGGCACTCCTCCAGGGCCGCTTCCACCGCGTCCGCCGGGGAGACCGACTGCGGTACGGGCGAGCGGTGCCGGGTCGCCGACCGGGGGAGTGCGGACGACGCGGGCCCCTCCTCGTAGGCGAGCCCGGTCCAGTGCTGCACCACCGGGCGGCCGAAGTCCTGGACTATGCCCTGGAATCCGGCGCCCCAGAGGAAGGCGTTCATGCCCTCGGGGCGGGTCCACAGGTAGAACGGCGCGTACTGGTTGACCGGGGAGTCCTCGCCCCGCTCCCGCATCAGATACGCCTTGAGCCCGAGGCCCGGGAAGTCGTCCAGGAGATGGCCCCTGGTCGCCACCCGGTGGCGGATGACGCCCATGTCGTAATCGGCGGGCAGGGTGATCTCGTACTGCATGGCATGCATCGAAGGGCTCCTCAGGACGCCGGGTAGTCGGCGACGTGTGCGTCGTCGTGCCAGTGGATGGTGCTGCCGTCCTCGGCTGCCTCGACCACGGCGAGATGGGTCATGAACGTGCGCGGCGACGCCCCGTGCCAGTGCCACTCGTCCGGCTCGATCCAGACGGTGTCCCCGGCCCGGATCGCCTCGACCGGGCCTTCCCTGCGCTGCACCAGGCCCTCGCCCTCGGTGACGTGCAGGACCTGGCCGTGCGGGTGGGTGTGCCACGAGGTGTGGCCGCCGGGCGCGAAGTGCACGCTGAACATCCGCAGCCGGGAGGGCGGTTCGGGGGCGGCGATCTCGTCGAGCCACACCGTGCCGTTGAAGTGTGCGGAGGGGCCCTGCTCGGTGTCGGGGCGGTTCCTGGTGATGCGCATGTGCGGTTGCTCCTGAAGCGGTAGGTGGGTCAGGCGGGCGGGGCGAGAAGGCTGAGCAGTCCCCGTACACCCGCGTCGAAGGCGTCCGTCGAACCCGAGGCGCGGGCCAGCACATAGCCGCCCTGCACCGTCGCGACGACCGAGGCGGCGATCTCCTCGGGCACCAGGCTGGGGGCGAACTCGCCCCGGTCGACGCCCTCGCGGACGATGCCGGCGAGCCTGCCGCGCAGCCAGGCGATGGTCTCGTCCACCGGCTCCCGCAGCTCGTCGCTCGCGATGATGTCCGGGTCCATGGTCAGCCGCCCCACCGGGCAGCCGCGCAGCACATCGCGCTCGCGCAGCAGATAGGCCGAGATCCGCTCGTACGCCGATCCGGGCGTGTCGAGGACCCGGTCCGCGGCCTCCCGCAGTTCGTCGGCCGTGCGGCGGATGGCGGTGAGGGCCAGGTCCGGTTTGCCGGTGAAGTGGTGGTACATGCTGCCCTGGCCCACACCGGCGTGCTGCTGGATGGCCTTGGGGCTCATGCCCACGTAACCGCGCTCCCAGAGGAGTTCCCGGGTGGCTTCGATCAGACGGTCCGGAGTGCTCATGCCCGCAGTGTACATACTAGTAGGTACAGAAAGGGAGGCGCCGTCGCGCATACGTGAGCGGGGCACCCCCGTCCGGGGATGCCCCGCTCCTGTCGTGTCAGCCCACCACGGCCGATCGCGACGCCGAGGGCGGTGAGCCCTCCAGGTGTTTCAGGACGCTCAGATCGAACGGCCCGTCGGTCGTCGCCCCGTACACGACGTGCGAGGGCGGGGCGGGCGGTGCCGGTGCGGGAAGCGTGAACCACACGACCTTCCCCGCGCCGCCCCGGGGGCGCACCCCCCAGCTCTCGCTGACCGCCGCGATCAGTGCGAGCCCGCGCCCCGACGTACTGGAGTCGTCGGCCTCGCGCACGGTCGGCAGCCGGGGATCGTGGTCGTGGACGGACACCGTGAGCCGTTCGAGCAGCAGCTCGATCTCGACGGTGCATGATTTGTCCGGCTGTGCGTGCCGGTGGACGTTGGTGAGGAGCTCCGTGACGCCCAGCGCTGTCTGGTCGATCAGAGAATCGAGATGCCAGTAGCGCAGTTGCGCCGAGATGATTCTGCGGACCTGACCGATCCGCGACGGCAGGGCCTGGAGCTCCACCGTGCAGTGCCTGCTTGGCTCGCTGATCACGGCTGCGACTCCCCGAAATAGGTCCGGAAGAAGGCGAAGGAACGGATCCAGCACATGGCTCGCTGCTGAGTCCGGGCCGGCGGCCTGGATCACAGTGTCACCGCCGGTACACCATGAGTGACGTGACTCCAATGTCGCTCAGGGCATACGCCTCCGCAACTCGCGGTGTCCCGCGCCCCACCGGCCTCAGGAGCGGCGCCCTCCCGCGCTGTACAGCGCCTCCAGGAAGCGGTGCGAGGGCGCCGCGTCACCGGGTTTGCCGTCCGGCCGCCGCATCGTCAGCCGGTACCGCCTCCCGTTCACCCGCGCCACCGTGGCGTCCGACCCCGCGAACCACGGTCTGCCCGCGCTCACCGTGCCGACCGGCGCACTGTCGATCTCCCGCCCGTAACTCGTCAGAAGGGCCACCCGCCCGTCCTTCACGGTCACCTGCCCCGCCCTGGTGACCGAGCGCGCCCACCGGTCGATGCGCACACCGGTCGCGCTGAACTCCGTCACGCCCGTCGCCCTGAACTCCGTTTCCGACATGGCCCCTTCGCCCCCTTCGACGTACCTCTGAGACGAAGTGTGCCCATCCGGGGGCGTGCACACCAGAGCGGGACGGTACGTAAACGGCGCATTCGGGCCGCGCGGGGGCGCATGGGCGCGGCCGCGACACCAAGGCACTGCTATGGACCATCAAAGTCAACGTTTGTGCAGGTGGGGGGCATATCGTGGGCCCCGCCGAGACCGGTCGTACGAGGAGAGCGCGCAGATGGACACCACCGAGCACGGGCACGGCGGCGCAGCCGCGCCGACCGTCGACGTCGACCGCTCCGACCCGGCCTACCGCGCCTGGCTCAAGGAGGCCGTCCGCAAGGTCCAGGCCGACGCCAACCGCTCCGCCGACACCCATCTGCTGCTCTTCCCGCTCCCGGAGAGCTGGGGCATCGACCTCTACCTCAAGGACGAGTCGACCCACCCCACGGGCAGCCTGAAGCACCGGCTGGCGCGTTCGCTCTTCCTCTACGGGCTCTGCAACGGCTGGATCAGGCCCGGCAAACCGGTCATCGAGGCGTCGAGCGGTTCGACCGCCGTCTCGGAGGCGTACTTCGCCAAACTGATCGGCGTGCCGTTCATCGCGGTGATGCCCCGCACCACCAGCCCGGAGAAGTGCCGGCTCATCGAATTCCACGGCGGGCGCTGCCACTTCGTGGACGACTCGCGCCGGATGTACGAGGAATCGGCACGGCTCGCCGCGAAGACCGGCGGCCACTACATGGACCAGTTCACCTACGCCGAGCGGGCCACCGACTGGCGGGGCAACAACAACATCGCGGAGTCCATCTACCAGCAGCTGCGGCTCGAACGCTATCCCGAGCCCACCTGGATCGTCGCCACCGCCGGAACCGGCGGCACCTCGGCGACCATCGCCCGCTATGTGCACTACATGCAGCACGACACCCGGATCTGCGTGCCCGACCCGGAGAACTCCTGCTTCTTCGACGGCTGGACCCACCACGACCCGCACGCCACCAGCGACTGCGGCTCCCGCATCGAGGGCATCGGCCGGCCGCGCATGGAGCCCAGCTTCGTCCCCGGCGCCATCGACCGGATGATGAAGGTCCCGGACGCGGCGAGCGTCGCCGCCGTGCGCGCCCTGGAACGGGCCATCGGGCGCAAGGCGGGCGGCTCCACCGGCACCGGGCTGTGGAGCGCCCTCAGACTGATCGCCGAGATGGTCGCCCGGGGCGAGCGGGGCAGCGTCGTCACCCTGATCTGCGACCCCGGCGACCGCTACCTGGACAAGTACTACTCCGACTCCTGGCTGACCGCCCAGGGCCTCGACATCGCCCCGTACACCCGGACCATCGACCAGTTCCTGGCCACCGGCAGCTGGCCGGAGGCGTGATACCTCAGGCGTAGCCGCCCGCCGGGCGGTCCAGCATGGCGTCCAGCACCCGGCCGAAGACCCGCTTCCCGGCACCGGCCAGGACCGGGTCCGCCCAGCGCGGCAGCAGCCGTACGCTCATCTCCTCCACCCACACCACATGGGAGCCCGCCCGGTTCGGATACACATCGATCGACGCACGGCCCAGCACCACCCGGCCGCGCTTCTCCAGGCGGCACATTCCCGCCCGGCTGCCGGCCGGCGGCGACCAGCGGACCACTTCCATCGGGTCGTCGAACGCCAGCGGGCCCACCCCGGTGCGCGCCACGAACACCGTCCCGACCCGGGTCGGCAGCCCCGTCGGCACCGTGATCACGGTCAGCGGCACCTGCGCGGCATGCCGCTCCCAGTCCGTCACCCGGCGCCAGGACTCGGCTGCGGGCAAGGAGGTGAAACGCTCGATCCGGAACACGGCCACACCACGATCCTAGGGTGTGAAAGCCCCGTCGCGAGCGGAGCGGAATGCTCAGCCCTCGGCCGACGCGGCGTCGCCGGCCACCAGCAGGCCCGGCAGATGCTCCTCGATCTCCGCCCGGGCGCCCGCGGGCAGCCCCGCGTCCGTGACGAGCGTGCTCACCTCGTCCAGCGAGGCGAACGAGCTGAGACCGACCGTGCCCCACTTGGTGTGGTCGGCCACCACCACCACCCGGCGCGCCGACGAGACGAACCGGCGGTTCGTCTCCGCCTCCGCGAGGTTCGGCGTGGAAAGACCCGCCTCCACCGAGATCCCGTGGACGCCGAGGAACAGCACATCGAAGTGGAGCGCCGCGATCGCCCGGTCCGCGACCGGGCCGACCAGCGAGTCGGACGGCGTACGCACCCCGCCGGTGAGGACCACCGTTGCCGCACCCGGCCGCCCGCCCGGGGCGCCGGGCCGCTGCGCCGCGTGGAACACGTCCGCGACCCGCACCGAATTCGTCACGACCGTCAGATCCGGCACATCCACCAGATGCTGGGCCAGCGCGTACGTCGTGGTGCCCCCGGACAGGGCGATCGCGCTGCCGGGCACCGCCATCGCGGCGGCGGCCCGGGCGATGTCCTCCTTGGCGGTCAGCTCCAGCGTCGACTTCGCCTCGAAACCGGGCTCGTGCGTACTGGCCTCGACCACCGGCACGGCGCCGCCGTGCACCTTCTCGATCACGCCCTGCCGGGCCAGCGCGTCCAGATCCCGGCGCACGGTCATGTCCGAGACGTTGAGCTTCCGGGTCAGCTCGTTGACCCGCACCCCGCCGCGCCGGCGCACCTCGTCAAGGATCAGCGCGCGCCGCTGCTCCGCGAGCAGATTCTGATTCTCGCTCAACGCCGGGCCTTGCCCTTCCCTCTGGCCGTACAGGAGTCCGTATCGACGGAGTCATCCTGCCACGCGCGGTGTCGCGGGCCCCCGCCCGGGGGAGATTCGTCAGTAACGGTGACCGGCCATCAGCCGTGTTCCCCTGCGAGAGCGAGACGCCCGTGCCCCCTGCCCCGCGCACCCCCGGCCCCGCGCTGGAACTACTGGTCCACGGGGTGGGCGGGACCACCCCCCAGGACATGCTGACCGACCCGCGCACGGTCCGGGTCACCGGCGACACCACCGCGGCCATCTACCGGCGCTCCGCCGACGTCGACGCCGAACGGCACCCGGAGCGGTACCGCGAGAAGCCCATCGCCGAGGCGTACTGCTGGTCCAACCTCACCTCCGGCAACGGCTCCCGCGCGCTGTGGCTGCTGCTGCTCCCGTTCATGGTGATCAACCTCGCCCACTGGATGCGCCCCACCGCCCGGCGCCGCCCCCGCGCGATCCGGCTGTACGGCGTGCTCGTGCGGCTCATCGCGCTCAGCCTCACCGTGCTGCTGACCGCCGCCGCCTGCGAGGTCGCCCTCGACCTCACCGCCTGGCAGTGCGCGGGCGTCGCCGCCTGCTCCGAGAAGCGCTCCTGGCTCGGCTTCCTCTCCGCCGAGCAGGGCGGCTGGTGGTCCCAGCCCGGCCGCCGCCTCGCCCTGGCCGCGCTGGTGCCGGCCGCGCTGGTCGGGCTGCTCTGGTTCCTGTCCAACCGCACCTGGAGCGCCTACGAGTCCCAGCGCCCGCTGACCGGGGCGGACCCGGACGACGAGGAGGACGACGGCCCCGCACCCGCCGCCGAATCCGTCCGCCCGGCGCTCGGCCGGCCCGGATTCTGGTACGGGCGACGCCTCGTCGCCCGGCTGCGCGCCGCGCACACCGCGGCCGGCTTCCTCACCGTCGCCGCCGCCGTCTCCGAGGCCGCCGCCCGCCACGACCGTGCCGTCACCGGACCGGTTGCCCCGCTCCTCGGCCGGCTCATCGAAGCGGCCCTCGCCGCCGGGCTCGTCGTCGTGCTCTGGGTGGTCTGCCGCCGGGGCCGCAGCGAACGGCGCCTCGACAACCGGCTCGACCGGGCCGTCATCACCTGGCTGCCCGGCGCCGCCCTGGCCCTCCTCGTCCTCGCCGCCGTCCACGCCGCCTGGCCGCGCCCCGGCTGGACCTCCTCCGGGCGGCTCCCCGGCGACACCACGCTGTTCCGGGCGGTCAGCGTCGCCGAAGGCGTCCTGGTGGTCCTCCTCGCGGCGATCTCCCTGTACCTGTACCGGCGCTGCCCGGAGCCGCGCACCGTCCTGCGCGGCCTCGGCGGACCGGCCGTCGCGATGCTCGCGTGCGCCCTCGGCGGCGTGATGACGGGCGGCGTCGCCCAGCGCGTCGCCGACTGGCTCGACGGACCCGGCAGCCCGGGCATGGGGCGCAGCGCGCTGATAGAGGGACCACCGGTGCTGCTCAGCTGGCAGGCGTCGGTCATCCCCGTCCTCCTCGTGCTGCTCCTGGTGCCGGGCGCCGTCCTCGGCGTACGGACCTGGCTGACCGCCCGCAGGCTGGAGCCCGTGGTCGACGCGGAGTACGGCGAACGGTTCCCCGATCCGTCGCGGACCGAGCGGATCGCCCGCATCCGGGCCACCGCCGCGCTCACCGACTCGGCGCCCCGCGTGGTGGGGATCGTCTCCGGCGCCACCCTGTTCCTGGGCGCGGGGGCGGTGGCCGGGTCCTGGGCCACCGGCGAGGTCCCCGGACTCGCTCTGGACGGCAGCGGCCCGTTCCTCGAATCGGTGGCCGAGGCGGCGCAGTCCACCGGCTCCTGGATGATCGGCTTCGGCTTCCTCGTCTTCGTCGCCTGCGGCAGACGGGCCTACCGGGACGCGTCCGCCCGGCGCACGATCGGCATCCTCTGGGACGTCGGTACGTTCTGGCCGCGCGCCGCCCACCCCTTCGCCCCGCCCTGCTACGCGGAGCGCGCCGTGCCCGACCTGGCCTCCCGCATGTCCGGCTGGACCGGCCGCACCCGGGGCCGGCTCGTCATCTCCGGCCACTCCCAGGGAAGCGTCCTCGCGGCCTCCGCGGTCTGGCAGCTGCCCGCCCGCACCCGCTCCCGGGTCGCCCTGCTCACGTACGGATCGCCGATCGAACGGCTCTACGGCCGCTGGTTCCCGGCCTACTTCGGAGCCGGGCAGCTCCACGGACTGCACCGCTCCGTGCACTGCTGGCGCAATCTGTGGCGGGCCACCGACCCCATCGGCGGCGCGGTCCGGCTCGGTGAGGAATCCGGACCCGAGGTGGACCGGGGACCGCTCAGGGACCCCCTGGTCTACGGACGGACGCCCGAACACCCGCTGCCCGAGCCGGTGCTCGGCCACTCCGACTACCAGGCCGACCCCGTCTTCGCCGAGGAGCGCGCCGCCCTCCTGGAACGGCTCGACCCCCTCCTGCCCCAGCAGGCGGAGCCGGTCGGCGAGGACGTCAGGGCAGTTCCGGGAGGTCCTCCGGATACAGCAGAGTGAGGTCGTCCGTGCTCGGATCGGCGAGCTGGGCGACCCGGCCGGCGTGCCGCTCGACCATCGACTCGAAGGTCTGGCGTGCGGTGCGCCCATTGCCGAAGGCCGGCCCCTTGGGCAGCTCCGTGAAGTACTTCAGCAGCGCCTCACCGGTGCCCGAGGCGAGGCTGTACTCGTGCTCACGGGACTGCTGCTCGACGATCCGCAGCAGCTCGGCGGGCTCGTAGTCGCTGAAGGTGATGGTCCGCGAGAAGCGGGACGCCACACCCGGGTTGACGGTCAGGAACCGCTCCATCTCCTGGGTGTACCCGGCGACGATGACCACCACCGCGTCCCGGTGGTCCTCCATCAGCTTCACCAGGGTGTCGATCGCCTCCCGGCCGAAGTCCCGGCCGGAGTCCTCGGGCGACAGCGCGTACGCCTCGTCCACGAACAGCACGCCGCCGCGCGCCCGGTCGAACGCCTCCTGCGTACGGATCGCGGTCGAGCCGATGTGCTCACCGACCAGGTCGACCCGGGACACCTCGACCAGATGGCCCCGCTCCAGCACCCCGAGCGCGGCCAGGATCTCGCCGTACAGCCGGGCCACCGTGGTCTTGCCGGTGCCCGGGGAACCGGTGAAGACGAGATGGCGGCGGACCGACGCCGCCTTGAGGCCCGCCTCCCGGCGCCTGCGCCCCACCTCGATCATATCCGTGAGCGCCCGCACCTCCCGCTTGACGCTGTCCAGGCCGACCAGCGCGTCCAGCTCGCCCAGGACCTCCCCGGAGGTGCGCGTGGGCTCGGCGGGCGGCGCCGGCTCCGCGGGGCGCGGCGCGGGGACCGAACCGAGCAGCCCGGGCGAGGTCTGCGTGGCCGTCAGGACCGGGGCCGGCGGGGGAGTGGCGGTGCGCAGCCCGCTCTCGTCGCTCGTGCAGTCCTCCACGACCGGTCCGCTCCCGGTGCCGTTCCCGGGGCCGGCGCCCTCCGGGAACTCGTAGCCGCCGCGCGCGCACCGCTCGGTGCGGCAGCGGGTGAGCGTCGTCCGGCAGCCCTCCATCACATGGAAGCCGTACCCCTCGCTGCCCGTGACCCGGCAGCCGTTGAACGTCCCCCGGCCCTCGGCGGACACATAGAACCCGGCCTCGGCGGGGGAGGTCACCGTGCACCGCTCGATCACCGGGTCGGCGCCCTTGGTGACGATCACGCCCGTCTGCACGGCGTCCACGGTGCAGTTGTTCAGTGTGCCGCCGCTGCCGTGGTCCCGGAACCAGGCGCCGGTCGACGCCTCCCGGATGCGGCAGTCGTCCAGCTGGGCGGTGGCCCCGTCGCTGACCGAGACCGCGGTGTTGCGGACCTGGGAGAGGTCGCTGTCCACGACATCGGCGCGCGAGCCCCGGTCCAGGACGAACAGGGCGTCCGGCACGTCGTGGACCCGGCAGGAATCCAGTATCACCGTCGCCCCGTCGCTGACCCAGACCGCCGGGTAGTCGCCCGTACTGTCGTGGATCTCGCACTGGTTGGCGTCCACCCGGGTGCCCGGGTCCCACACCGAGAGGCCGTTGCGGCCGAAGCGGCGCACCGTCGAACGGGTCAGCGTCAGCACCGCCCGCGAACGCAGATCCACCGCGTTCTCCGGGATGTCGTGGATGTCGCAGTCCGCGAGGGTCAGCACCGCGTCGGTGTCCAGCGTGACGCCGTCCGCCGAGGTGCGGTGCACCGTGCAGTCGGTGAGGTGGGCGGAGGCGCGGGCGGTCACCTGGATCCCGCTGCCCTTGATCTCGTACACCTCGCAGCCCAGCCCCTCCAGGCCGCTGCCCTCGCCGGTGACGGAGAGGCCCGCGCCCGAGGCGTGGTGGATCCGGCAGCGATCGAGGCGGGGGTGCCCGCCGTCGCGCACGGCGACCCCGGACTGCCCGGCCGAGACGATCTCGCACTCCTCGAAGACCCCGCCCGCGCCGTCGAGCACGGCGATGCCGACGCCGGCCGGATTGTCGACGGTGCACCGGCGGACGGTGGGCCGCGCCGCTCCGCGCACCTCGACGCCGGCCGCCGAGCGGGTCACGATCCGTACGTCCGCTATCTCGGGGGCGCCGTCCTCGACGAGCACGGCCGGGGCCGCCGAGTCCTGCCCCTCCACATGGAGGTCCTGGACGACGGCGGAGGCGCGCAGCGTCAGCGGCACCCCGTCGGCGGGGGCGATGCGCACCGAGCCGATGGAGCCCTCGGGGCCGCGCAGCGTGACCGCGCGGGCGATGACCAGGTTCTCCCGGTAGGTGCCGGGGGCGACGGTGAGCACATCACCGTCCGCCGCCGCTTCGAGCGCCGCGGTGAGGGAGGCGTATTCGCCCGTGCGGCGCCGCCACCGCGATGTGCCGGTGTGCGTCACCTGGACCGTGCCCTGTGCCATGGCGCTGTCGTGCCCCCGCCTCGTGCGTGTGTGATGCCCGTGTCACCGGCCTCGCGGCAGCGACCAGCCGGGGTCCGCCTGCCGGAGAGCGACGGGCGGGCCGGTCCACCGTAGCGCGCGCGGACGCCCGGAGTTGACCCGATGCGCAGGTCCCGGCGCCGGCCGTGCACCCCCTAGCTGCCGGTGCCCGTCCTGCCCCAGTCCGGGCCGACCGCCGCCCAGGCCCGGTCGATCCGTTCGTACCGCCGCCAGGTCATGCGCCGGAGGATCAGGCGCCGGACGCACTCGATCAGCAGGGCGGACAGCATCGCGGCTCCGAAGCCGGCGAGCGCGGCATGCGTGTGCGCCGTCGGTATGTCCATCGGCCGGAGCGCCGGGGTGCCTCTGCGGTCGGTCCAGATCCGGACCCGGGCTCCCGGTGACGCGTTGCGCGAGGCGGTGGTCACGCGGGCCGTGCGGGCCGCGCCGTCCGGGGTGTGCCACCGGGCCACGACCTCGGTCCGCCGCATGGAGTCGCCGGATATCTCGGGATCGGACGCATAACGGGCGCCGGCCACCCGCCGCACCACGACGGCCGTGGTGAGGTGACGGTCCGCCCGCTGGGCGCGCACCGCCGCCTGGAGCGCCGTGTCCGTCCGGGCCCCGCAGAACCAGCCCACCGCCGGGGCCGCCAGCAGCAGCATCAGGAACGCGACCAGCGCCAGCCACGCCTCGCACCGGTCCGTCGCCCGGCGCAGCGGATTGTGGCGCCAGCGCCAGACGCCCGCCATCGCTCGCACAGTCTCCGCACCCCCTTCCGCACCCGTCCCCACCCGGTACGGTGCCGTCCACGCGCCGAGGCCGCACGGTCCGGGCGGCCCACCGTGCTCAACGCGCGGCCCGCCCCCGTGAGTTCCCGGCTCCCCCGACCGGGCATGCGGAGCACACGGAACGGCGCACGGACCCGTGTTGCCGGGCACCCCGCCCCGGGCCGTGCGCCGCCTGATCCGAAGGGCCTAGTAGCCCCGGCCGCCCTGGTAGGGCCGGCCGTACGGGTCCTCGTACGGGGACTGCGCGGGGGCGGGCCGGGCCGCGGCGGGGCGCATCGACTCGTAGCCCGACGTCGGCGCCGGGCGCTGCTGCTGCGGCGGGGGCGCCTGGTACATGCCGCGGCCACCGGCCGGCTGCTGCGGGATGTACGGCGCCGGCGCGTGCTGGAGCTGCGCGGGCTGCATCGGTGTGTAGCCCTGCTGAGCCGCCGGCTGGGGGTAGCCGTAGGACTGCTGGGGCTGGGAGGGGGCCGCGGGAAGCGCCGGCAGGGCCGACGGGAGCGCCGGCAGATAGCTGTTGCCGGTGTCGTAGGCGGCGGGCACTCGGATCGGAGCGATCTGAGGGGTGCCCCGCTCCGCGACGAGGGAGTCGTAGATCGGGGTGTCGGCAAACGACGGCGCGGCGTAGTAGCCGCCACCGTAGGTGGAGCGGGGGGAGGTCATGACACCTAAGTTAAGCCCACGATGTGCAGATTGGGGAGTCCCAATTTTGTGGTCATCGGATTTACCCTCCCCCTACCTGTCTGACCTGCCGAAACATCGTTGTCTTCCCGTGCCCTGCCGAGAGGAATCCGGCCCTTGATTCACCGCTGATCCACGGGTCGCGCCGCCGGTTCGTGAACCGCGCCGATTTCCCGGCCGCAATTCCGGTGCGCGCCTGCGCCGGGCGGCAATGGAGCGCCGAGAGCGCCGAGGCTCGGCCCCGAGCCTTACTCGTCGTGGACCGAAGGCGGCAACACCGCAATCCCGGACGGCACTTACGGTGGATGATCCTGCGAAAGCCGCGTACAACGCCGTCCGTTGACGCCAGGATGACGCCATGAAGAAACACGGTGTGCCCCCCGCTGCCCGGCCGGTGCTGGTGAGGATTCCGGTGGAACCCGTCGAGGCCGCGATCGAGGCCGACGCCTTCGACGCGGCTTCCCGCAACAAACTGGCCGTACGCGGCCCGCTGTTCGGGGTGGCCTCATGGTCCGAGGGCGACGGACAGCGGTGGAAGGTGATCGTCCCGATCACGAATGGCTGCCCCCAGCAGGCCAGGGACGACCTGCAGTCCAAGCTGTGGTTCCGGGCCAAGGACGAGGCGGAGACCGAGGAGGAGCGGCGGGCCCTGCTCGGCGCGGTCGCCCGGCTGGAGACCGGAAAGCCGTCCGAGGTCAGCGTCCTCGGCACGCGCTACCGCGTGGTGCGCGCCGAGGAGTACGCGGGCCTGGACGCCGACGGAGGCGTCGAGCTGCCGCGCCCCACCGACCCCGAGCCCGCCGTGCCCGAGTGGGACCGCATCACCGACACCGCCAAGGTCGACGACGGACTGGTCCTGGACCCCGACGCGCCCGTGACGCCCCTCCAGGCGGCGGAGATGCTGACCATGCGCTCCTTCGCGTACAAGGGGAGCCGGTATCCCGGCGGCGTCCTGCGCGACTCCGCGCGCGCCGTGGACAGCCATCCCGACATCCTGCTGCTGCCGACGACCTTCATGGTCGTGGAACGGACCGGCAACGAGCGGTGGCAGGTCGGCGGCGGCCCGCACGCCACCCCGCAGGACGCGCGGCGCGCCCTCGACTTCTCACTGGCCTGGTTCAAGCCCCGGCAGGCGGGCGTCATCCCGGTCACCGCCGGACGGGACGTGACCGCGCGCAGCCTCGTCGCCGAGGGCACCCACCCCGACCTCGCCGACATGAAGGTCCTGGCCGATGCGGCCGACCGGCTGCGCGCGGGCCGGCTCAACGAGGTCGAGGCCCACGGCACCGTGTACCGGATCGCCCGCTCACGGCGCCTGCTGCGCTGGGGGTCCGACGGCCCGGAGAGCCAACGGCCGTCCGACGTCACCATGGTGGAGCCGATGGCCCTCCACCCCCGCCTGGATGCGTACGGCGTCGTCCACAACGGCGAGGAGGGCACACGGCTGGAGGACACCGACGCCCCCTGACCCGGTCGGGACGTCCCCTGAGCCGGTGAAGAGGAAGGAGGCGCGTGCGCGGATCCGTACCTCGGTGGGTCCCGTGGCGGGGCGGGCATTAGGTTGACCCGGAAAGGTCTCGGAAGCGGACTCGTGATGGGGGCGAGCATGACCATGCAAAAGGGAACCAATGTCCCAGTGGCGGCCCAGGCCGTGCGTGTCGAGACGGGGTGGCGCACCGCCCCGGGGACGCCCGATGTGGACGCCTCCGCGCTTCTCCTTCTCGGCTCGGGCAAGGTGCGCAACGACGGGGACTTCGTCTTCTACAACCAGCCGTCCCACTCCTCCGGCGCGGTGCGCCACGAGGGCAAGCGCACCGTCGGCGGCGCGACGACCGACACCCTCGCCGTCGACCTGGCACGGGTGGAACCGGCCATCGACCGCGTGGTGCTGGCCGCCTCGGCCGACGGCGGCACGTTCGGCCGGGTGAGCGGACTGTACGTGCGCGTCCTGGACGCGGCGAACGGCGCCGAACTGGCCCGCTTCGACAGCTCCGACGCCACCGTGGAGACGGCCTTCCTCCTCGGCGAGCTCTACCGGCGCCAGGGCGCCTGGAAGTTCCGGGCGGTCGGCCAGGGCTACGGCTCCGGGCTCGAAGGGCTCGCCACGGACTTCGGGATCTCGGTGGACGAACCCCAGCAGCCGCACGCCGCCCCCCAGCCCGCTCCCCGGGTCACCACCCCGCCCGCTCCGCAGTACCCGCAGCCGCAGCAGCCCACGCTCGCCGCGCCGATGGCGCCCCCGATGGCCCCGCCGGTCCCTCCGGTCCCTCCGGCCCCTCCGGCACCGCCCGTCACCCAGCCCGTACGGCTGACCAAGGTGACGCTCACCAAGGAGGCGCCGTCCGTCTCGCTCACCAAGCAGGGCGGCACGTCCGGCGCCATGCGCGTCAACCTCAACTGGGAGGTGCGCAAGCAGTTCAAGGGCTGGGGGAGCAAGCTGGGCCGTGCCGTGGCGAACCACTCGGACCTGGACCTCGACCTCTGCGCCCTGTACGAACTGACCGACGGCCGCAAGGGAGTCGTCCAGGCCCTGGGGAACGCCTTCGGCGCGCTCCACCAGCCGCCGTTCATGCAGCTCGACGGCGACGACCGCACCGGAGCCGTCGCCACCGGCGAGAACCTGACGATCAACCTCGACCACAAGGCGCAGCTCCGCCGGGTCCTGATCTTCGTCACCATCTACGAGGGCGCCCGCAGCTTCGCCGACCTGCACGCCACCGTCACCCTCCAGCCGCAGCACGGCGCGCCGATCGACTTCTCCCTGGACGAGTGCACCGTCCCGTCGACCGTCTGCGCGCTCGCGCTCATCACCAACACGGGCAACGACCTCACCGTGCAGCGCGAGGCCCGCTACCTGGTGCCGCAGCGCGGCGTCAGCCCGCAGCGCACCATCGACCACGCCTACGGCTGGGGCATGAACTGGACCCCGGGCCGCAAGTGACCCCGCCCGGATGCTCCTGAGTCACTGATCCGGTGCGGCCTCGGGACGGGCGTACGTACGCCCCTTCCAGGCCGCACCGCGCCCCCGGTAGTGCTGCACCGCCGAATCGACGGTCATCAGCAGATACAGCAGCGCGGTGAACGGCAGCAGCGGGGCGAGCCACAGCGACTGCCGGTAGTAGCCCAGCATCGGCATGTACGTCCCCGCCATGACCGCCCACGCGGCGCCCCCGGCCCACGCCGCGACCGCGCCCCCGCCCAGCACCCCGGCGACCAGCGTCACCGGCGGGGCGAGATAGACCAGCACCAGCCCGAGCACCGTGCCCACCAGCACCAGCGGATTGTGCCGCAGCTGGGCGTACGCGCTCCGCGAGACCATCCGCCACAGGTCCGCCAGGCACGGATACGGCCGCACACTGTCCACCCGGTCCGCGAGCCCCAGCCAGATCCGGCCACCCGAGCGCCGCACCGCCCGGGCCAGCGACACGTCGTCGATCACCGCCTGCCGGATCGAGTCCGGCACCCCCGCCCGCACCGCCGCCTCCGTCCGGAGCAGCACACAGCCCCCCGCCGCGGCGGCCGTCCGCCCCCGCTTCCGGTTGATCCAGCGGAACGGATAGAGCTGCGAGAAGAAGTAGACGAACGCCGGCACCACGAGCCGTTCCCACACGCTCGCCACCCGCAGCCGGGCCATCAGCGAGACCAGGTCGAAGCCGCCCGTCTCCGCCGCCGCCACCAGCTCCCGCAGACTGTCCGGCTCATGCGCGATGTCGGCGTCCGTGAGCAGCAGGTACTCCGGCTCACGGGTACGGGCCAGCGCCATCCCGTGGCGTACGGCCCAGAGCTTCCCCGTCCACCCGGGCTCGGGCTCGCTCGGCGACACCACGGTCACCGGCAGACCCCCGTGCCGCACCGACAGGGCGCGGGCGACGTCCCCCGTGCCGTCCTTGCTGCAGTCGTCCACGAGGAAGACCTCGGCGGTCCCCGGATAGTCCTGCGCCAGCAGCGACGGCAGGCTCACCGGCAGCATCGCGGCCTCGTCGCGGGCCGGTACGACGACGGCGACCGAGGGCCAGTCCTCCGGCTCCGCGCGGCTCGGCAGCCGCTGGTCGGTGCGCCAGAAGAACCCCTGGCCCAGCAGCAGCCAGACCCATGCGACAAGCGAACCCACGGCGATCCAGGCAACGGCGCTCATTGGCGGAAGTCTGCACCACTGAGCGGGGACCGCAAGGGCGGTCGACTATGGTGACCGGGTGAAGATCGCGCTCATGGACTCCGGAATCGGACTGCTCGCCGCCGCCGCCGCAGTACGCCGGCTGAGGCCGGACGCCGATCTGGTGCTCTCGTCCGACCCGGACAACATGCCCTGGGGCCGCGCCCCCGAGGGTGTGAAGGCCCATGCGCTCGCGGTGGCCCGGGCCGCCGCCGCGCACCGCCCCGACGCGCTGATCGTCGCCTGCAACACCGCATCGGTGCACGCGCTGGAGCTGCTGCGGGCCGAGCTCGAACCGGGCCTGCCCGTCATCGGGACCGTCCCCGCGATCAAGCCCGCCGCCGCGGCCGGCGGCCCCGTCGCGATCTGGGCGACCCCGGCCACCACCGGCAGCCCGTACCAGCGCGGGCTGATCGCCGAGTTCGCCGGGTCCGCCGCCGTCACCGAGGTGCCCTGCCCCGGCCTCGCCGACGCCGTGCAGTACGCGGACGAGGACGCCATCGGGAAGGCGATCGCCGCCGCCGCCGCGCTGACCCCGCCCGACGTCCGCGCCGTGGTCCTCGGCTGCACCCACTACGAACTCGTCGCCGAGCGCATCCGCGAGGCCGTCGGCCGGCCGGGACGGCCCCCGGTCGCCCTGCACGGCTCCGCCGGGGCGGTCGCGGCCCAGGCGCTGCGCCGGATCGGTGCCGAACCCGCTCCGTCGGCCGAACCCTCCTCGTCCATCGCGGTCATCCTCAGCGGACGCGTCTCGGAGCTGCCGCAGGCCGCTCTGGCCTACCCGGAAGGGCGCGGACTGGCCGCCGTCGGCTCCGTCCGCTGACCCCCGGACGGGCCGGCAGGAGCCTTCGCAGCCCTCCCCGGACGCCCGTTCTTCAGTACGCTGCTCGGCATGAGGGAGCACCCCGGAGAACCGAAGCGCACCGGAACCGGCACCCACTCGCAGGTCTGGGTCGGCCGGGCCACCAACCGCACCCAGTGGGTCCTCGCGGCCCTGGGCGCCGCCTGCCTGGCGCTGGGCGTCCAGCTTGCCGTCAGCTCCAACTGGACCTCCGGCATCGCGCCGCTGCTGATGTCGGTGATCGGCTGCGTGGCCGCCGGCCTGCTCATGCTGTTCGGCACCCTCGCCTTCGTGAACGTGGCCGTCCGCGTCGACGGCGACGCCCTGGAGGTGCGCTGCGGCCACATGGGGCTCCCGCGCCGCCGCATCCTGCTCACCCATGTGGTGGCCGCCGACTTCGCGCCCCATGTGAACCCCCGGCAGTGGGGCGGCTGGGGCTACCGCTGGCGCCCCGAGAAGGGCACGGCCGTGGTCGTGCGCCGGGGCGAGGGCCTGGTGCTGCGGCTCGGCGACGGCCGCACCTTCACCATCACGGTGGACGACGCCGAGGCGGGCGTGCGGTTCATCCGGGCCCGGCTGCACCTGCCGTCCTCGGGCTTCCCGGCCGGGGCCTGACCCCGGCGGCCTCTCCGTCCTCCGCCCCGTCCGGCCCACCGGGTCCGTCCGCGCCGATCGGCCGCCTGGCCGACGCGAGCCCGGCCAGCAGCCCCGCCCCCGCCGTCACCGGGGTGAAGCTCAGCGCGTTGCCCACGCTCGCCAGCACGGCCAGTGCCGTGAGCGCGGCCCCCGCCGCCAGGACCACCGCCGTCGGCCGGGGCGAGCGCCACAGCGCGTACAGCAGCCAGCCGAACGCGGCGCCCAGCAGCACCACCCCCACGACCCCCTGCTCGGCGGCCTGCTGCCACGGCGCCGAGTGCGGCTTGCCGTCCGATCCGAGGCTCTGCTGCGCGGTCGGGCTCAGCTCGTCGAACCGGCCGGGACCGATCCCCAGCACCGGATGCTCCTCCGCCAGCCGCGCGGCGTCCTGCCACAGCTCGACCCGGTTCCGGGTGAGCCCGCCCTCCAGCGAGACCGTGAGCCCCTCGGGCAGCACCTCCTCGGCCATGGCCCACGAGGTGCCGACGACCAGCCCGGCCACCAGGGCGAGGCCGCCGAGCGCGAGCAGCCGGCGCCGCGTCCGGGCGGCGGCCAGCGAGCACACCAGCACCCCGAGCGCCGCCGCGAACCCGGCCGGCGAGTCCAGCGCGAACGAGGCGCCGGCGGCGCCCAACGCCAGCAGCCGCAGGGCCGTACGCGAAACCCGCCCCCCGGCCCCCGCCGCCGCGCAGCACGCCGCCCCGACGGCGAGGACCAGCAGGGCCGCGGCTCCGCCGGTCTGCCCCGGCGCGTGCTCCGCGGTGGCCGTGGCGCCCGGCATGCCGTGCCGCCAGAGCAGGGCGAGCAGCAGGGCCGTCAACGCGGCGCAGGCGGCCGTCGCCACCGGCAGCAGCGTGCCGCAGATGCGCCCGCAGGCGAAGCCCGCCGCGACGGCCAGCAGCGCGAGCAGCACCCCTTCGGGCCGGGTCTCCCGCCCCGCCGCGCTGATCAGCGACCAGACCGCGCAGGCGGCGAGGATCAGCGCACCGGCGGCGTCGGAAGCGTTCCCCCGCTCGGGCCCCCGCCCCACTGATTCAGCCATCACGTCCGTCCCCCGGCCTGTGACCGTCCCGTACGCGCGGGCCGGAACCGGCCCGTCGGCGGGGGACTGGCGCACAGGTTAACGGCCGCACCGGTCATATGGGCGGAAGATGCGGAGAAATGATGCGGTGGTCGGGATTCCGCCATCGCGACGGGGCTCCCGTGTGGCCCGGCGGTCACCGTAGACTCCGCCGGGTGAGCACCACCATCGCCCAGGTCGGCGAATCGCAGAGCCCTGCCCCCGCCCCCCGGACGGGCGGGCTGCCGAAGCGCCTCGTGCGGCCCGCGGCCGCCGTCCTCTCCGGCGTGATGCTGTACCTCAGCTTCCCGCCCCGGCCCCTGTGGTGGCTGGTTCTGCCCGGTTTCGCCCTGCTCGGCTGGGTGCTGTACGAGCGCCGGGCCCGGGCCGCTTTCGGGCTCGGGCTGCTCGCGGGGCTCGGCTTCATGCTGCCCCTGCTGCACTGGACCGGCGAGGAGGTCGGCCCGGTGCCGTGGCTGGCCCTCGCCGCCGCCGAGGCGCTGTTCGTCGCGGTCGGCTGCATCGGCGTCTCCGCCGTCTCCCGGCTCCCCGGCGGACCGCTGTGGGCCGCCGCGGTCTGGACGCTGGACGAGGCGGTCCGCGCCCGGGTGCCGTTCGGCGGCTTCCCCTGGGGCAAGATCGCCTTCGGCCAGGCGGACGGCGTCTTCCTGCCGCTTGCCGCGCTCGGCGGCACCCCGCTGCTCTCCTTCGCCGTGGTGCTCTGCGGCTTCGGCCTCTTCGAGGCGGCGCGCCGCTTCGCCCGCTACCGGTCCGCCGGTGAGTTCCGTCGCGGGGCCGCCGCCGTGGCCGCGGCGACCGTCCTCGTCCCGGTGGCGGCGGCCTTCGCGGCGCTGCCGCTCGTGGACGACTTCGCCGAGGACGGCACCGCGACCGTCGCCGCGATCCAGGGCAACGTGCCCCGCCTCGGCCTCGACTTCAACTCCCAGCGCCGCGCGGTCCTGGACAACCACGCCAAGCGTACGGAGCAGCTGGCCCGGGACGTGAAGGCCGGCAAGGTCCCGCAGCCGGACTTCGTCCTGTGGCCGGAGAACTCCTCCGACCTCGACCCGTACCGCAACCCGGACGCGCGGATCGTCATCGACGACGCCGTGAAGGCGATCGGGGCGCCGACCGTCATCGGCGCGGTGGTCGAACCCGACTCGGGCCCGCTGCGCAACACCCTCATCCAGTGGCAGCCGGACAAGGGCCCCGTCGCCACGTACGACAAGCGGCACATCCAGCCGTTCGGCGAGTACATGCCGATGCGCTCCTTCGTCCGCATCTTCAGCTCGGACGTCGACCGGGTGCAGCGCGACTTCGGCCCCGGCAAGAAGGTCGGCGTCTTCGACCTCGCGGGCACCTACACGGGGCTCGTCACCTGCTACGAGGCCGCGTTCGACGACGCCGTACGCGACACGGTCGAGCACGGCGCCCAGCTGATCGCCGTCCCCAGCAACAACGCCACCTTCGGCCGCAGCGAGATGACCTACCAGCAGCTCGCGATGTCCCGGGTGCGCGCCGTCGAGCACAGCCGGTCCGTCGTCGTCCCCGTCACCAGCGGTGTCAGCGCGATCATCCGCCCGGACGGCACGGTGGCCGAGAAGACGAAGATGTTCACCCCGGACGCCCTGGTGGACGAGGTGCCGCTGCGCTCCTCGCTGACCCCCGCGACCCGGATGGGACCGCTCCCCGAGGGCATCCTGATCCTGCTCGCACTCGGCGCGCTCGGCTGGGCGGGCGCCCTCGCGGTGCGCGCACGACGGGCCCGCTGAACGCGGCGGCGCGCCGCGTAGGGTCGTCCCATGGCCATTCCTGACTTCATCCGCGAGATCCGTGCCACCGCCGGGCAGCAGCTGCTCCTGCTGCCCGGCGTCACCGCCGTCGTCTTCGACGACGAGGGGAGAGTGCTCCTCGGCCGGCGCGCCGACACCGGTGAGTGGTCGGTGATCGGCGGCATCTCCGAGCCGGGCGAACAGCCCGCGACGACGGCGGAGCGCGAGGTGTACGAGGAGACCGCCGTGCGCTGTGTGGCGGAGCGCGTCGTCCTCACCCAGGCGCTGCCGCCCATCCAGTACGAGAACGGCGACCGCTGCCAGTTCCTCGACATCACCTTCCGCTGCCGCGCCACCGGCGGCACGCCCCGGGTCAACGACGACGAGTCGCTGGAGGTGGGCTGGTTCCCCGTGGACGCGCTGCCCGACCTGGCCGAGTTCGCGCTCTTCCGGATCAAGCAGGCGCTGACCGACGGGCCCACCTGGTTCGAGGCCACCGCCCCGCGGCAGTAGAGCACGAAGCGGGAGCCGGGCGGACCGCCCGGCTCCCGCTCCTTCCGGACCCGGATCAGACGGTGTGCGCGGCGTCCCGGGGCGCCTCGGCCGCCGCCTCCGACCCGGGCACCGGACCGACCTCGGCGAGATCCCGGTGGCGGGTCTCCTTGGCACAGACCAGGGCCAGCACCGTGAGGAGCGCGGCGGCTATCACGTACAGGGCGATGGGCGTCGAGCTGTCGTAGTCGGCGAGCAGGGCCGTCGCGATGAGCGGTGCGGGCGCGCCCGCCGCGACGGACGAGAACTGCGCGCCGATCGACGCGCCCGAGTAGCGCATCCGGGTCGCGAACAGCTCCGAGAAGAACGCTGCCTGCGGCGCGTACATCGCCCCGTGGAAGAACAGCCCGACCGTGACGGCCAGCAGCAGGTTCCCGAAGCTCCGGGTGTCGATCAGCGCGAAGAACGGGAACATCCACAGGCCCACGCCGACCGCGCCCACCAGATAGACGGGCTTGCGGCCCACCCGGTCGGAGAGCGCGCCCCACAGCGGGATCACGGCGAAGTGGAAGGCGGACGCGATGAGCACGGCGTTGAGCGCCGTCTGCTTGCTCAGGTCCGCCGCGGTCGTCGCGTAGACGAGGATGAACGCGGTGATCACGTAGTAGCTGATGTTCTCCGCCATCCGCGCCCCCATGGCGACCAGCACATCGCGCCAGTGGTGCCTCAGCACGGCCACGACGGGCATCTTCTCGGCGGCCCCGGAAGCGGCCTTCCGCTCGTCGGCGCGGGCCAGGGCCGCCTTGAACAGAGGCGATTCATCGACAGAGAGACGAATCCACAGACCGAGGATCACGAGCACCCCGGACAGCAGGAACGGGATGCGCCAGCCCCACGACTCGAACGCCGCGTCCGACATCAGCGCGGTGAGCGCGGAGAGCACCCCGGTGGCCAGCAGCTGACCGGCCGGCGCACCGGTCTGCGGCCACGACGCCCAGAACCCGCGCCGCTCGGCGTCCCCGTGCTCCGACACCAGCAGCACGGCCCCGCCCCACTCGCCGCCGAGCGCGAATCCCTGCACCAGCCGGAGCAGGGTGAGCAGCACGGGCGCGGCCACACCGACGGTCGCGTGCGTCGGCAGCAGACCGATCGCGAAGGTCGCCCCGCCCATCATCAGGAGGCTCAGCACCAGCAGCTTCTTGCGCCCGAGCCGGTCGCCGTAGTGGCCGAACACCAGCGCCCCGATGGGCCGTGCGGCGAAGCCGACCGCGTACGTCAGGAAGGACAGCAGCGTTCCGACGAGCGGTTCGGAGTCCGGGAAGAACAGCTTGTTGAAGACCAGCGCGGCCGCCGACCCGTACAGGAAGAAGTCGTACCACTCGATGGTCGTGCCGATGAGGCTGGCGGCGACGATGCGCCGGAGGTGCGAGGGAGGCGGGGGAGCGGATGCTGCGTCGGCCATGGGTACCACTTCCGGGCGGTCGGGGGACGGGGACGTGTCGCCACACCGTAGGAAGGGGCAGGTCAGGGGCGTATGTGGCGGGACACCACAGTTCTGGGCAGGGGTGTGCGCGGGGGCACCATGGAGTTGCGGCGTACGTGGCCGGAGGGCGCGGACGGGCCTCAGGAGCCTGTCGGTGACGGGCTGTTCACCAGGTCGTCGCTCGCCGGCCGCCGGGTGCCCGCGCCGTGCATGAAGACCGAGGTGACGGCCGCGGCAGCGGGCTCCACGCCCAGCTTGGCGTGCAGCGCCTGGCCCAGCGCGCCCTGGAGGAGCGCGCTGTAGAGGTCGAGGAGCGTGTCGGGGCCGAGGTCCGTGCGCCAGGTGCCGTCGGCCGAACCGCGGACGAACAGGGCGGTGAGGGGCGCCATGAGCTGACGGGCGGTCTCGTCGGGTACGGCGGGCTTGCCGTGGATGCGCATCAGGGCCTGGTACTTGGCGGCCTGGCCCATCGCGATCCGGCTCACCCGCGCCACGCCCTCGGGCACGGCGACGCAGTCCAGGCCGGCGTCCGCCAGCTTGCCGATCAGTTCGGCACAGGCTTCCTGGGACAGGGCGTCCAACAGGGTCTCGCGGCTGGGGAAGTGGCGGTACAGAGTGGTGCGGCCCACGCCGGCGGCCGCCGCGACGTCCGCCATGCTGACGCTCTCGCCCCGCCGGGCGAGCAGCATCGCCGCGGCGTCGAGGATCGCGACCGCGACGCGGTCGCGCAGGTGCCCGTTTCTTGTCATCAATCCAAAAGATACTGGCCTACCGGCGCTGGTACATTCATGTTCCACAACGGATCGCATGAATCCCGCCCGGTGAGTCGTCCGTCGTGGACCGTGCACCGGTGGAGCTCCGACCGCCCGACGGAAGGGCGGATTCCGTATCCACGCCCGCCGGAGCGCACCGTTGCCACCAGCCGGAGGTCGCGGGGGGTGGACAGATCGAGCGGGCCCGGGTGGCCCCGCAGCTTCTCCGAAAGGTGAGTCATGACCACGTTGCAGAAGAATGAGTCGAGCCCTCCGGGGGGAGGTGGTGGTGGCGCCGGCGACAAGCTGGACAGCAAGGTCCTCCTCGTGGCCGGAGTGGTCGTGCTCGGCGGGATCATGTCGATCCTGGACATCACCGTGGTCTCGGTCGGACTGCAGACGTTCCAGAAGGAGTTCGAGGCGACCTCGGCCCAGGTCGCCTGGACGATGACCGGCTACACGCTGGCGCTGGCGAGCGTCATCCCGCTCACCGGCTGGGCCGCTGACAGGTTCGGGACGAAACGTCTCTATCTGCTCGCGGTCGCGCTGTTCGCGGCCGGGTCGGCGCTGTGCGCCGCCGCCAACTCGCTGGAGATGCTGGTCGCCTTCCGGGTGATCCAGGGCCTGGGCGGCGGCATGCTGATGCCGCTCGGCATGACGATCCTGACGCGTGCGGCCGGTCCCGAGCGGGTCGGCCGGGTGATGGCCGTGCTCGGCATTCCGATGCTCCTCGGCCCCATCTTCGGTCCCATCCTGGGCGGTTGGCTGATCGACATCGCCTCCTGGCACTGGATCTTCCTGATCAACCTGCCGATCGGCGCGATCGCCCTCGTGTACGCGGCGCTCGTGCTGCCCAAGGACCACGTCGAGCCGTCCGAGACCTTCGACTGGGTCGGTGTGCTGCTGCTCTCGCCGGGCCTCGCGTGCTTCCTGTACGGCGTCTCCTCCATCCCCGAGACCGGCACGGTCTGGGCCGCCAAGGTGCTGATACCCGCGATCATCGGTCTGGTGCTCGTCGCCGCGTTCGTGCCGTGGGCGCTGCGGCCCGCCAACATCCACCCGCTGATCGATCTGCGGCTCTTCCAGAACCGCGACCTGAGCGTCGCCGTCATCGCCATGTCGCTCTTCGCGATGGCGTTCTTCGGCGCCAGCCTGCTGTTCCCGCTCTACTTCCAGCAGGTGCGCGGGGAGTCGGCGCTCGACTCGGGTGTGCTGCTCGCCCCGCAGGGCATCGGCGCGATGATCACCATGCCGATCGCCGGCATGCTCGCCGACCGCATCGGCCCCGGCAAGATCGTCATCACCGGCATCGTGGTCATCACCGTCGGCATGGGCATGTTCACGCAGCTCACTGCCGACACGTCCTACGCGTACATCATCACCGCGCTCTTCATCATGGGCCTCGGCATGGGTGCCTCGATGATGCCGATCATGGCCTCGGCGCTGGCCACCCTGAGGGAGCACACGGTCGCCCGTGGCTCGACCCTGATGAACATCGTCCAGCAGGTCGCCGCCTCCATCGGCACCGCCCTGTTCTCGGTGCTCCTCACCAACGGCCTCAAGGACATCACCGCGCGGACCCCGGACGGCATCAAGGACCAGATGGGCGACGCGTTCGCCTCGGTGTTCCTGGTGGCGGCCGTCCTCATCGCGGTCTGCCTGATCCCGGCGCTGCTGCTGCCCCGCAGGAAGGTCAAGGCGGCGGACCCGACCGCGATGGTCGGCCACTGACAGCACGGCACACCCGGCGAACGCCGCCGGGCCGGAACGGCCTCGCGCCGCCTCCGGCCCGGCGGCGTTCTCGCGTCACCGGACAGAACGCCCACGTCGGCCGCTTGATCGTCCCGGGGCGGGGTAGCGAGAGTGCATGGTCACTGAGAACACGCCCGCTGCCGGATACGTACAGCCCGAGGTCGACGTACCGGGGCTGACCCGGGTGCTCGACGGGGAGTACGCCGGGATCCGCGATCTCGTCCGGAGCAATCTGGTGGCGTACGCCTCCGTGCTGGAGGAGGCCGAGGAACTCGGGATCGACGCGTACCGCGAGCGGGTGCGGGAGATCGTGGTCGAGATGGCCGCGACCGGGCAGACCGGGATGGGGTTCCCGGTGGAGTACGGCGGGGGCGGGGACGTGGGGGCGTCCATCGCCGCGTTCGAGACGCTCGCCTTCGGGGACCTGTCCGTGCTGGTCAAGGTGGGGGTGCAGTTCGGGCTCTTCGGCGGGGCGATCCTCCAGCTGGGCACAGGGCGCCACCACGAGGCGTATCTGCCGGACCTGATCACCGGGCGCCTGATGGGGTGCTTCGCGATGACCGAGACCGGGCACGGCTCCGACGTGCAGTCGCTCGGGACGGTCGCGCGGTACGACCCCGGCACCGAGGAGTTCGTCCTGACCACCCCGGACGACCGGGCGCGCAAGGACTACATCGGCAACGCCGCCCGCCACGCGGAGTTCGCGGTCGTCTTCGCCCAGCTGGAGGTCGGCGGAGAGGCCGAGGGCGTGCACGCCTTCGTCGTACGGGTCCGGCAGGACGGCGAGGTGGTGCCCGGCGTCCGGATCGAGGACGACGGGCGCAAGATGGGCCTCAACGGCGTCGACAACGGCCGCATCCGCTTCGACGGGGTGCGTGTGCCACGCGAGGCGCTGCTCAACCGGTTCGCCGACGTCACCGCCGAGGGCGTCTACGAGAGCCCGATCGAGAACCCCGGGCGACGGTTCTTCACCATGCTAGGCACCCTCGTGCAGGGCCGGGTCAGCGTCGCCGGCGCCGGGGTCGGCGCCGCCAAGGTGGCCCTCGCCGTCGCCACCAAGTACGCGGTGCGGCGGCGGCAGTTCGCGGCGGCCCCGGACACGGAGGAGCAGCTGCTCCTCGGCTACGGACTGCACCAGCGCCGGCTGCTGCCGCTGCTCGCCCGTACGTACGCACTGCACTTCGCGCAGGACGCCGTACGCACCCAGCTGCACGAGGTGTTCTCCGGCACCGGGGACGACCCGCAGGCCCGGCGCCTCCTGGAGTCCCGGGCCGCCGGCACCAAGGCGCTCGCCACCTGGCACGCGACGCGGGTCGTCCAGGAGTGCCGCGAGGCGTGCGGCGGCGCCGGCTACCTCAGCGTCAACCGGTTCGCCGCGCTCAAGGCCGACAGCGACATCTTCACCACCTTCGAGGGCGACAACCACGTCCTGCTCCAGCTCGTCGCCAAGGGCCTGCTCACCCACTACGCGAGCGAGTTCGAGGACCTGGACCAGCTCGGCACCGTCCGCCACGTCGCCGGGCTCGCCGTCGAGACGGTCCTGGAGAAGACCTCCGCCCACAAGCTCCTGGAGCGGGTACGGGACCTGCTGCCGGGCGGCGACGAGTGGGACCGGGAGGCCGGGCTGCTCGACCCGGAGTACCAGCTCGCCATGGTCCGCTTCCGCGAGGAGCACATGCTCGCCGGGGTGGCCCGCAGGCTCAAGCGCGGCATGGACGAGCACGAGGACCCGGGAGCGGTCTTCTCCCGGGTCCAGGACCACGTCATCGCCGTCGCCCGCGCGCACGTCGAACGGCTCGTCCTGGAGGCGTTCACGGACCGGGTGCGCGCCCTGCCCGCCGGCGGCAACAAGGAGGCGCTGCGGCTGCTGTGCGACCTCTTCGCCCTCTCCGCCATCGAGGCGGACCGGGCCTGGTTCATGGAGCACGGCCGGCTCACCGTCCAGCGCTCCAAGGCGATCAGCCGCGAGGTGAACGACCTCTGCCGCAAGGTCCGGCCGCTCGCGGTGGACCTCGTGGACGCCTGGGGCATCCCGGACGAGATGCTGCGCGCCCCGGACCTTCTGGGCTAGCTGCGCACGGCGGTCGTCGCCAAGGTGACGTACCGCATGGTGAAACGGCCGCCCAGCGCGTCGATCGCCTCGCCCACCGCCGTCAGGATCTCCGTCAGCTGGTCGGGGCGGAGCCGGGTGAGGCCCCCGGTGGTCGGCAGCAGGTCCAGCCACTGGTCCCGGGTGTAGGGGCGCTCCCAGTCGAAGCGCCACTGCTCCGGTTCGTGGAACTGCCCGGTCGCGCGCAGCTGTTCGGCGGTCTTCGCGTACCCCGCCCGGTACGCGTCCAGCGGGCGCCGGGCCGGCTGACCGCTGAACGGCGAGTCCGGGGCCACCCGGCGGAAGGCCGCCGCGAACGGCTCCGCCACCTCGGCGGGCGGCTCGAAGACATGGCCGAAGACCGCGAGCCGCCCGCCCGGCCGAAGCACCCGGGCCGCCTTGCCGGCGCCCACCGCGGGATCCACCCAGTGCCACGACTGGGCCGCGGTCACCGCGTCGAACGTCCGGCCCGCCGGGTCCCACGCCTCGAAGGTCGCCACCTCGACCCGGACGCCGTGCGCGCGGGCCAACTCCGCCATCCGGGCGTCCGGTTCGACCCCGAGCACCGCGCAGCCGGCCGCCCGGAGCTGGCGGGCCGCGATCCCGGTACCGCAGCCGACGTCGAGCACGTCCGGCCCGGGGCTACCGGCGACCACGCGGGACACGAGGTCGTCGGGATAGGCGGGGCGGGCCTCGTCGTACCGCCGTGCGTCGGTACCGAAGGACTCGGCGGTCTTCCTGGCGTGATGGGGCTCTCGCGGTAGAGTGGGCATGCGTTCACTTTAGTGGGCAAGCGCCCACAGTGCCAGAGTGTGGGGCAGGACGCGGACGACGTGAGGAGTGGGTACGTGCCGACCGGAGTGCACCTTCGCGACGCCCGGCAGCAGCTGTTCGACGCCGCCGAGCGCGTCCTGCTGCGGGACGGCGCGGGCGGCCTGACCAGCAGGGCCGTCACCGACGAGGCGGGCTGCGCCAAGGGCGTCCTGCACCGGCACTTCGCCGACTTCGACGCCTTCCTCACCGATCTCGTGCTCGACCGGGCCGCCGAACTCGACGCGCGGGCCCGGACATTGGGCGAGAGCGTCGGCACCGGCACCGTGGCGGGCAACCTCACCGCCGCGCTGACCGCCCTCTTCGGGCCGGTGCCGGTGGCGATCATCCCCCTCATCACCTTCCGGGACGAGCTGCGCGCGCGCCTCAGGGAGGCGACACCCGGGGGCGGCATCGCGATCCTGGCCCAGATCACGACCGCCGTCTCCGGCTACCTCGCGGCGGAGCGCGCGCTGGGCCGGGTGTCGGCCGGTGCCGACATCGACTCGCTCACCCTGTCCCTGGTCGGGGGCGGGCATCTGCTCTTCGCGGACCGCGACCCCGGTCCGCCGGACGAGGCGGCGGTCGGCAAGCTGGTGACCACGGTGCTCGCGGACGTCGTACGGCGGTGAGGTGCGGGCGGCGGGGCCGTCCGGGTACCCACGGCGGATGAGTACCACCGCTCAGCCGGGCGGCCGTTCGGCGCGGAACGATGGAACTCCGCCCGAGCGAACCGGAGATCTCATGCTCAGCCGCCTTGCCGGTCAACTGGTGCCCGCCTTCGGGCGGTTGACGCTCACCACCGACACGGACGCCGTACTGCCCCCGGCCGGCATCATCGCCGCCAACCACACCTCGCTCGCGGACCCCGCGATCGTCCTGGCGGCGCTCCGCCGCCTCGGCGCCCGGCCCGTCGTCCTGGCTGCCGCCGGGCTCTGGCGCGTCCCGGTCCTCGGCCGCGCCCTCGCGCGTGAGGGCCACATCCCGGTGCACCGCGGCGACCCCCGCGCCGGCCGGGCCGTCGTCCTCGCCCAGGAGGCGCTGGAGCAGGGCCGGCACATCCTCATCTACGCGGAGGGCGGCCTGCCGGACCGCGGGGACGCGGCCGAAGCGGCTCCCGGCGCCTTCCACCGCGGCCTCGCCCGGCTCGCGCACCGCACCGGCGTGCCGGTCATCCCGGTGGGCCAGGCCGGGGCCCGCCGCGTCATCTCCGGCCCGGCGGCCAAGCAGCTCGCGGGCCTGGCCACCGCCCCGCTGCGCCGTCCCCGGCTGCACGTCCACGTCGGCCCGCCGTTGCGACTCGACGGCGACGGCCCGGCGGCCACCGCCCAGGCGCGGCACGCGGTCACCGCCGCCTGGCGGACGGCGGCCGCCCGGCTGGGCGAGCCCGCCGCCCTGACGGCGTGAACAAGCCGCTCATGTGAACGGGCCGCTCAGAGCTCGGCGCCCACCGCGCTCAGGAAGGTGCGGAACTTCGCGGCCGTTTCGGCGGTCTCGGCCTCGGGCTCGGACGCCGCGACGACGCCCGCGCCGGCGTACAGGCGCAGCGTGCGCTCCTCCGCCTCGGCGCAGCGGATGGTGACGACCCATTCCCCGTCGCCGCTCGCGTCGCCCCAGCCCACCATCCCGGTGAAGTAGCCCCGGTCGAACGGTTCGGTCTCGGTCAGCACCTGCCGGGCCGTCGCCGTCGGCGTGCCGCACACCGCCGGGGTGGGATGCAGGGCGCAGGCCAGCGTGAGCGCGGAGGTGTCCGGGTCGGTGAGCGTGCCGGTGACCGTGGTGGACAGGTGCCACATGGTCGCGGTGCGGATCAGCGTCGGCCGGGGCGGCACGGTCATGCCCGTGCAGTACGGGGCGAGCGCCTGGTGCACGGCGTCCACGACGACGGCGTGCTCGTGGAGGTCCTTCGCGGACTCCAGGAGCGCGGCGGCCCGGCGGACGTCCTCGGCGAGGTCGTCGCTGCGCGGCGCGGACCCGGCGAGGGGGTTGGCGACCAGCTGACGGCCCCGGCGGGAGACGAGGAGTTCGGGGCTGGCCCCGATCAGGGTGCGGCCGGGGCCGGTGGGGAGCGCGAAGGTGTAGCCGGAGGGGTCGCGGCGGGCCAGGCGCTGGAGCATGGCGGGCACGTCCAGCGGTGCGGGCGAGGTGAGTTCGAGGGTGCGCGCGAGGACGACCTTGCTGAACTCGCCGCGCCACATCCGCTCCACCGCCGAGGCCACGCCCTTGGCGTAGACCTCCGGCTCCGGGACCGGCCGGATCTCCCAGCCGGGGGAGTCCGCCCCCGGCGAGGGCAGGGCGATGAGGGGGTCGGAGGTGAGCGGCGGCGCGGTGCGCAGCGCGGCGGGCACGCTCAGGGCGGCCGGTTCCGTGTGGTCGAACGGGATCGCGCCCATCACCACCGGCGCTTGCTGTCCGGCGTCGGCGGCCTCCGCCAGGGTGTCCGCCACGCGCCGGTCCACCGGCTGGGCGCCGTGCGGCACTTGGAGTGCGGCGCCCCGGGCGAGCAGGGTGCGTCTGGGGGTGGCGAGGAAGCGGGCGCCGGGCGCGTAGGCGTCCAGCAGAGAGGTGGCCGCCCCGGTGGCCGGATGGGCCGTGGGTATGGGCGTGGCGACTCGGGATGCCGTCGACACGGGGACTCCGTTCTCGATGGCCCCGCGGGCGGGACCAGGGATGAGGATGCGCTGAGGAGCTGCGCCGGTTCGGCGCGGCGGCACGCCTGCGGCGGGTCTTCACCCGGAGCAGCACCTACGGTAGGTTAGGTGAGGGTAACCTAAGTTCAGGTGTTCGCGCAGGAGGGCGGTGGGGTTCGGGCCATGGATCCGGTGTCCGAACTGCGCTTTCCGGCAGCCCGGTTGGCGGGGTGGGTGCTCGTGTCGCGTATGTCGATGTTAGGTTAGCCTTGCCTCGGCCTGAGGGGGGACTGTGGCCGATTCCGTCAACCTGCGCCGCGGGCCGCCGTGCCCGTCGGCGGGCCGAGCCGCGCCCTCGCGCGCCCCGTGAAGGGAACCGCCCCGGGCGGGCCTTCACGCGCGCGCATCGCCGCGCCGGCCTCGTAAGCACCGCAACTCTCGCTCCGACCCGTCGCGGCGCCCACCCACTGAGGAGTACTCCGATGAGCCAGACCTTGTCGCCGGACCGTGTCCGGGCCGACATCGCCGAACTGCTGGGCTGCGAGCCCGGTGAGATCGCGCCCGACGAGAACCTGGTCGACCTCGGTCTCGACTCGATGCGGATCATGGTCCTGGTGGAGCGCTGGCGCGCGGCGGGGGCGACCACGCTGGAGTTCCCCGACCTCTTCGAGCTCCCCGAACTCGGCCACTGGCAGACGCTGCTGGCGGGTGAGGCCGCATGAGCCGCACCGACCACCGCGAGCGCCACCTGGACCGGATCGCCGAGGTGCGCGCCGGGCTGCACGCCGAGAAGGTCGGCTATCCGATCGGCATCCGGGAGGCCGAGGTCGTGCGCACGGCCGCCGTCGGTGCGGGCCTGGTGCGGGTGACCCTCGGCGGACCCGGCACCGAGGGGTTCGAGGCCCACGCGCCCGACGAGCACGTCAAACTGATCTTCCGGGAACCGGACGGCACCCTGCGCCTCCCGGAACGGAACGGGGCGATGCTGCGCTGGCCGAGGCCCCTGCCCACCTCGCGCGAGTACACCGTGCGCCGCTACGATTCCCTCACCGGCGAGCTCGACATCGACATCGCCGTCCACGAGGGCGGACTCGCCTCCGACTGGGCCGGCAAGGCGCAGCCCGGCGACGTCATCCACATCGCCGGACCGCCCGGCGGGCTGATCGTCCCGCACAGCTACGACCGCTATCTGCTCGTCGGGGACCTCACCGCCCTGCCCGCCGTCGCACGGTGGCTGGAAGAGCTGCCGAGGACCGCCAGGGGCTGGGCGTTCATCGAAGTCGCGGACGCCCCCGAGGAGATCGAGCTCTCCGCGCCCGACGGCGTCGAGGTCCATTGGCTGCACCGCGACGGCGCGCCCGCCGGCACCGGTGACGCGCTGACCCGGGCCGCGATGTCCGTCTCCGTGCCCGAGGGCGAGCGGGTGTACGTCTGGGTGGCCGGCGAGGCCGGGCAGATCAAGCCGCTGCGCCGCTGGGTCCGGGACGAACTGCGCCTGGACAAGGCCGACTACGACATCGCCGGCTACTGGAAGCGGGGCGTCGCGGACTTCGACGAGGACCACGAGCACGAGCACAGCCACGGTCACGACCACGGTCACGACCACTGATCCATCGCGGTACCGGGGTGCGCAACCCGCGAGTTGTCCCCCCGAAAGGCCATCAAGTAAGGTGAGCCTTACCTAAGTAGCAAGGAGCTTCGGAATGTCCATACGCAGATCGTCCGGCCTGGTCGGCGCCGTCGCGCTGGCCCTCGTACTGGCCGGATGCGGGTCATCCTCGGACGGCGGGTCGGACTCCGCCTCGGAGAAGACCAAGACCCGGGTGTTCACCGCGGACAACGGCAAGATCACGATCCCGGCGAACCCGAAGCGTGTGGTGGCCACCGGCTATGCGGTGCCCGCGCTGATCGAGGCCGACGCACCGCTGGTCGGCATCTCGTCGTGGAAGCGCGGCGAGCCGATGATGAACAAGGAAGACCTCGCCACCTACAAGAAGCTCACCAAGGTGGCGGGCGAGCAGGCGGCCGAGACCAACTACGAGGCCATCGCCGAGGCCGAGCCCGACCTGATCGTCATCGGTGTGCCGGCGCCCGTGCTCGGCGACATCGACATGAAGCGGCTGAAGTCGATCGCCCCCGTCGTCGCGATCGGTCCGAGCCTCCCGTCCGCCTGGCGCGACCTCTCCCGCAAGCAGGCCGACGCGGCCGGCGCGCTGGAGCAGTTCGACGCCCAGAAGAAGACGTACGACGACAAGGCCGCCGCACTGGCCGCCAAGTACAAGGACATCCTGCCGAAGCTGAAGCTCGGCCACGTCGGCGCCTACGGTGACGCCGCCAAGGGCACCTTCCAGCGCGAGTTCAACGGCTCCTGGGGCACCAACATCGCCGAGGACCTGGGCGCCACCTACTACGGCAAGGTCAAGAAGGCCGGTCCGGGGTCCGCGGCCGTCAGCGAGTACCCCTCCATCGAGGAACTGCCCGCCGCCTTCCGCGAGGCCGACGTCCTGACGTACTCGGTCAGCGCCGACGGCAGCGTCCCGCCCTCCGTCAAGTACGTCCTGGACTCCAAGCTCTGGAAGAACCTGCCCGCCGTCAAGGCCGGCAAGGCATTCCCGTACCGCTACACCGAAGCCGCCACCTATGGTGAGGCCCTGTTGACCCTGGACGCGATCGACAAGTCGCTCGCTCCGCTGCTGAAGCCGTGACCGTCGCGGGCCGCGCGTCCGAGGCCGCGGGAAAGAACCGGCGGGCCGTCCCGCAGACCGCCCTGCTCGTCGGCGGACTGGTCCTGCTGGCCGTTCTCGCCGTCCTCAGCATGGGCGTCGGGGCCCGCCACGTCGCACCCGGCGAAGTCCTGCGCGCACTCTTCGACTACCAGGGCACCGACGACCACGTCGTCGTCCGGGACGTGCGGGCACCGCGTGCGCTGCTCGCCGTCGCCGTCGGTGCCGCGCTCGCCGTGGCCGGCGCGCTCATCCAGACGCTCGCCCGCAACCCGCTGGCCGAGCCCGGCATCCTCGGGGTCACCGCGGGCGCCGGGTTCGCCGTCACCCTCGGGTCGGCGGCGGGCCTGGCCGGCGGCCAGGCCGGCGAACTCGGCTTCGCCATCGTCGGCTCCGTGGCCGCGGCGCTCCTGGTCGCCGCGGTCGGCCGCACCTCACCGCTGCGCCTGGTGCTCACCGGTGTGGCGGTGACCGCGGTGCTCAACGGCGTCGCCCTCGGGCTGCGCCTCATGCTCCCCGACACCTTCGACCTCTACCGGTTCTGGTCGGTGGGGACGCTCGCCGGACGTGAACAGGCTTCCCTGTCCTGGCCGTTGACCGCCATCGCGGTGTCCCTGGCCGGTGCGCTGCTGCTGAGCAAGGCGCTCAACGCCCTGACGCTCGGCGAGAACGTGGCACACACCCTGGGCGCCAACGTGGGCCGGGTCCGCGTCACCACCCTCGTCCTCATCACCGTGCTCAGCGGCGCGGCGACGGCGGTGGCGGGACCCATCCTGTTCGTCGGGCTGATCGTGCCGCACCTGGTGCGCAGACCGGCCTCCGGATCGGTGCCCTGGCTCATCGCCTACACCATGGTCCTCGGCCCCATCCTGCTCCTCGCCGCCGACATGGCCGCGCGGGTCCTGCTGCCCACCGGCGAGGTGCCGGTGGCCATCGTGACCGCCTTCCTCGGCGGCCCCATGCTGATCTGGGCGGTCCGCCGCTACGGGGCGGGGTCCCTGTGAACGTGCTGAAATTCCACTTCGAACGGCGCACGGCGGTACTCGTCGCCGTACTGGCCGCCCTGATGCTGGGGCTCGGTCTGCTCGGACTGTGCTACGGGGCGCAATGGGCGCCGCCCGGCAAGGTGTTCGCCGTCCTCACCGGCTCCGAGCACTCCGTGGTGATCCGGGACTGGCGGCTGCCGCGCGTGCTGGCCGGCCTGGTCTTCGGCGCCGCGCTCGGCGTCTCCGGCGCCCTCTTCCAGAACCTCACCCGCAACCCCATGGGCAGCCCCGACGTCATCGGACTGGACGCCGGCGCCTACACCGGCGCCCTGGTCGCCCTCACCGTGCTCTCCGGGACCTCCGCGCAGCTCGCCGTCGGCTCCGTGATCGGCGGACTCGTCGTCGCGGCCGCCATCTACCTGCTGTCGCTCGAAACCGGCTTCTCCGGCCTCCGGCTCGTCGTCATCGGTATCGCCGTCAACGCGATGGTCACCGCGATCAACTCGTGGATCGTGCTCCGCGCCGACCTGGAGGTGGCGATCGCCGCCGTCGGCTGGAGCGCGGGCTCGCTCAACGGCGTGGGCTGGGACGACCTCGGCATCCCGTTCACCGTGATCGCCGTCCTGCTGGCCCTCATGACCACCCGGGCCCACGCCATGCACCAGGCCGCACTCGGCGACCCGATCGCCGTGACCACCGGCGTCGGACTCGACCGGCTGCGGCTGCTCATGGTCCTGGTCGGCGTCGGCTGCACCGCCACGGTGACCGCCGTGGCCGGGCCCATCGCGTTCATCGCGCTGGCCGCGCCGCAGATCGGCCGCCGGCTCGCGGGCGCGGCCGGCATCCCGCTGCTCCCCGCCGCGCTGACCGGGGCGGTCCTGCTCCAGGGCGCGGACCTGCTGGCGCAGATGCTGCTGGCCCCGGTGGCGCTGCCCGTGGGCGTCGTGAGCACCGCGATCGGCGGTTGCTATCTGATCTGGCTGCTGACCAAGGAGGTGAGGCGCGCGTGACCGCACGCCTGACGGCGCGGGAGATCACCCTGCGCTACGGAGACCGCGTCGTGTCCACACGGCTCACCCTCGACATACCCGACGGCGCGTTCACCGCCATCGTCGGGCCCAACGCCTGCGGAAAATCAACCCTGTTGAACGCGCTCGTACGGCTGCTCAAACCGCACGCCGGACAGGTGGAGTTCGACGGCCGCGAGGTCGGCTTGTTCGGCACCAAGGCGCTGGCCAAGCAGCTCGGCTTCCTGCCCCAGGACCCGACCGCGCCGGAGGACATCAAGGTCCGCCAGCTCGTGGCCCGGGGCCGCTTCCCGCACCAGTCCCTGCTGGCCCTGTGGTCGGACGGCGACCAGGAGGCCGTCGACGGGGCGATGGCCGCCGCCGGCGTCGCGGACCTGGCCGACCGGCCCGTACAGGAGCTCTCCGGCGGGCAGCGGCAACGCGTCTGGATGGCGATGGTGCTCGCCCAGCAGACGCCCTACATGCTGCTGGACGAACCCACCTCGTTCCTCGACATCACCCACCAGTACCAACTGCTCGGCCTGCTCGCCAAGCTGCGCAACGAGGGCCGCACCGTCGTCGCGGTCCTGCACGACATCAACCAGGCATGCCGGTTCGCCGACCACCTGGTGGCCATGAAGGCCGGCGAGGTGGTCGCCGAGGGCGACCCCGCGGACATCGTGGACGCCACGCTGATCAAGGACGTCTTCGACCTCCCCAGCGTCGTCGTCCCGGACCCCGTGACCGGCACTCCGATGGTCGTACCCACACTGCAAGGAGAGTAAGTTGACCACCGCGAGCGTGTCCCAGGACGGCCTCCTTCCGCTGACCGGCGCCCAACTCGGCATCTGGAACGCCCAGCGCATCGAACCCGACTCGCCGTACTACGTGGTCGGCGACGTGATCGAGATATCCGGCGAAGGACCCGTCGACACGGACGCGCTCGCGCAGGCCGTCCGGGCCACCACCGAGGAGGCCGAGAGCCTGCGGCTCAGGGTGCACGAGACGCCCGACGGCCCCCGCCAGGCGGTCGGCGCCGAACCCGTCGCCCTGCCCCCGCTCGTCGACGTCAGCGCCGAGGCCGACCCCGCCGCCGCTGCCCAGGCGCTGGTCGACGCCGAACGCGCCCGGCTCGCCGAGGCGTGCCGGGGCATGACGGACCGCCCGCTCTACTCCCGTACCGTCATCAAGCTCTCCGACCGCGAGGTCTGGTACACCCAGCTCGGCCACCACCTCGTCTTCGACGGCTACACCGCCGCCCAGCTCGCCCGCCGCACCGCCGCCCACTACACCGCCCTGGTCCGCGGCACCGAACCGCCCCGCTCGACGTTCGGCGCCTTCGCGGCGCTCGTCGCCGAGGACACCGCCTACCGCGCGAGCGACCGGGCCGCCGAGGACCGCGCCTACTGGGTCGAGCGGTTCACACCGCTGCCCGACGTCGACGCCCACGACGGGCCCGACACCGACGGCGCACCCGCCCGCACGCTCACCGCCCGGGCCGAACTGAGCGCCGACGAGACCGCCGCCCTGCGCGCCTTCGCGGACGCCGAGGGCGTCGCCTGGGGCGAGGCCCTGATCGCCTGCTACGCCGCCTTCCTGCACCGCATGCTCGGCCGCACCGACGTCGTCTTCGCCCTGCCCCTGATGTGCCGGACCGGCTCCGTCGCGCTGCGCACCCCCGCCATGGCGGTCAACGTGCTGCCGATGCGGGTCACCGTGCGCGGCGACGACCGGCTCGGCGACCTGAGCCGCCGCGTCACCACCGCCATGCGCGAGATGCGCGACCACCAGCGCTACCGGGGCGAGGACCTGCCCCGCGACCTCGGCGTGCCCGGCGCCGGCGCGCTGCTGCACGGACGCGGCATCAACCTCAAGGCGTTCGACCTGACGCTCGACTTCGCCGGGGCGGCGGGCGTCATGCGCAACGTCGCGGGCGGACCGCCCGAGGACATGGGCCTCAGCGTCCTGCCCACCCGCGACGGCGGGCTGCTGCTCGGCTTCGAGGTGGACGCCCGCGCCAAGGACCAGGCCGCCGTCGACAGCCTGATGACCGGACTCCGCGCCCTGCTCACCGGGCTCGTCGAGGGCCGGCCCGTCGCCCGGATCGCGCTCACCGCCGACACCGGCGCCCAGCTCGCCGAGTGGAGCCCGCCCGCCCTGCCCGGCACCCCTCTTGACGTGCCCACCGCCTTCGACGCCATGGCCGCCGCCGGACCTGGGAACACCGCACTGGTCTGCGGCGCCGAACGGCTGACCGCCGCCCAACTCGCCAGCCGGGTGCACCGGGTGGCCCGCGCCCTGCGCGCCCGGGGCGTCGGCGCCGAGGACGTCGTCGCGCTCGCCCTGCCGCGCTCGGCCGACGCCGTCGTGGCCCTGCTCGCCGTGCTGGACGCGGGCGCCGCCTTCCTGCCGCTGGACGCCGCGCACCCGCCCGAGCGGCTGCGCGAACTCATCGCGGACACCCGCCCGGTCCTCGTCCTCACCGACGGCACCGTCGACGGACTGCCCTGGAAGGCGCTCCTGGACGAGGCCGCGGACCTGTCCGGCGCCCCGCTGACCACCGCCGAACTCTCCCGGCCCCGCCACCCCGAGCACCTGGCCTACGTCATCCACACCTCCGGGTCGACCGGCCGCCCCAAGGGCGTGCTCGGCCGCTCCGGCGGGCTCGCCGCGCTGCTGCACCACCAGCGGTCCACCGTCGTCGCGGAGGCCGAACGCACCACCGGCCGCCGACTGCGCGCCGCGCACACCTATTCCTTCGCCTTCGACTCCGCCTTCGAGCACCTCGTCTGGCTGCTCTGCGGGCACGAACTCCATGTGTACGACGCCGACACGGCCCGCGACGCGGACGCCCTGCTCGCCGCGTACGCCCGCGACGGCATCGACGTCATCGACACCACGCCCTCGATGGCCGCCCCGCTCATCGACGCCGGGCTGCTCGACCTGCCCCCGGCGCTGCTGCTCCTGGGCGGCGAGGCGACCCCGGCCGCCCTGTGGCGCCGCGTCGCCGCCTCCGGGATCGCCGCGCGCAACATGTACGGGCCGACCGAGGCCACCGTGGACGCCACCACCGCCCGCATCGACGGCGGCGACCCGGTCATCGGACACCCGCTCGCCGGCACCCGGGTCTACGTCCTGGACAACGCCCTCCAGCCCGTCCCGCCCGGCACGGCCGGCGAACTCTACCTGGCCGGACCGCACCTGGCCCGCGGCTACCTCGGCCGGCCCGGGGCCACCTCCGAACGCTTCGTCGCCGACCCCTTCGGCGCCCCCGGCGACCGGATGTACCGCACCGGCGACCGCGCCCGCTGGGTGCCCGGCCGGGGCCTGGAGTACGGCGGCCGGGGCGACGGACAGGTCAAGATCCGGGGCCACCGGGTGGAGACCGGCGAGGTCGAGGAGGCCCTGGCCGCCCTGCCCGGGGTCACCGCGGCCGCCGCCCGGGTCCTGTCGTCCCGGCTCGTCGGCTACATCGTGTCCGCGTCCCTCACCGGTGACGAGGCACGCGCCCGGCTCGCCGAACGGCTGCCCGAACACATGGTGCCCGCCGCCGTCGTCGTCCTCGGCTCCCTGCCCGTCACGCCCAACGGCAAGCTCGACCGCGCCGCCCTGCCCGCGCCCGCCCTGCCCGGCGGCGGCCGGGAACCGAGCACCGCACGCGAACGGCTGCTGTGCACCGTCCTCGCCGACGCGCTCGACGTCGAACGGGTCGGCGTGGACGACGACTTCTTCGCCCTCGGCGGCGACAGCATCACCGCGATCACCGTCAGCAGCCGGCTGCGCGCCCTCGGCCTCGGCCTGCGCCCCAAGGACCTGCTGGCCCGCCGCACCTTCGCCGCCCTCGCCGCCTCCGCCGAACAGCTGGACGGCGCGGCCGGCCCGGCGGACGAGCCGGTCGGCCCGGTCCCCGCCCCGCCCATCGTGCGCGCCCTGCTCGACCCGCACCCGGACATCGACACGGTCGCCGGATACGCCCAGTGGACCGCCCTGTACGTGGACGCGCTCAGCCTCGACGCGCTGACCAGGGGAGTGCAGGCCCTCCTCGACCACCACGACGCGCTGCGGCTGCGGGTGGCCGGCGAGCCGGAGATCCTGCCCCGGGGCACGGTCCGGGCCGCCGTCGAAGAGGTCACCGGCGAAGAGGTCACTGGCGAAGAGGTGACCGCCCTGGCAACACGCTTGGCCGGTGCACTCGACCCGCGTACCGGCGACCTGGTCCGCGCCGCCCTCCTCCGCACGGGCGACGGCGCACCGGACCGGCTCGTCCTCGTCGTGCACCACCTCGCCATGGACGGCGTCTCCTGGCGCGTCCTCCTGCCCGACCTGCACACCGCCTGCTCCGGCGGCGCCCTCGAACCCGTCACCACCTCCTGGCGCCGCCACGCCCAGGCCCTCGCCGAACAGGGCCGGACCGGCGCCCGGCGCGGTGAACTCGCCCACTGGCGTTCCGCCTCGGACTCCGCGTCCCGGCTCGGCGCCCGCCCCCTGGACCCCTCGCGCGACACCGTGTCCACCGCGCACCGCTCGGTCACGACCGCCTCGCCCGAGGCCACCGAGGCCCTGCTCACCACGCTGCCCGCCGCCTACCGGGCCGGCGTGGACGAGGTCCTGCTCGCCGCGCTCGTCCTCGCCCTGCGCGGCTGGGGCCTGCGCGACGACTCCGTCACCGTGACCATGGAGGGCCACGGCCGCGAACACCTCGACCTGGCCCGCACGGTGGGCTGGTTCACCAGCGAATACCCCGTCCGGGTGCCCGCCTCCGACGACGTCCGCACCACGCTGCGCGCCGCCAAGGAGGCCCGCCGCGCCGTCCCCGACAACGGCATCGGCTACGGGGTGCTGCGCCACCTCGACCCGGAGACGGCCCCGGAGCTGGGCGCGACACCGCCCCCGGACGTGCTGCTCAACTACCTCGGCAGGTTCGCCCCGCCGGCCGCCGAGGGCTGGCGGCTCCCCGAGCACGACGCGTTCTCGGTGACCGAGCCCGACGCCAAGGCCCTCGAACAGGTGCTGGCCCTCAACTGCTTCGTCCACGAGGGCGACGCGCCCCGGCTCGCCGTCGAGTGGACCGCCGCCGGGGAGGTCCTGGGCCCCGACGCCCTGGCCGCCCTCCAGGACTGCTGGGCCGCCGCGCTCGACGCGCTGGCCGCGCACGCCCTGCACACCACGGGCGGGCTCACCCCCTCCGACCTGCCGCTGGTGGCCCTCGACCAGGAGGCGATCGACGCCCTGGAGCGCGCCGGCCGGGTCAGCGACGTGCTGCCCGCCACCCCGCTCCAGCTCGGCCTGTCCTTCCACACCATGGTCCGCGAGGACACGGACACCGACGTCTACGTCGTCCAGGCCGTCACCACCCTGTCCGGTGAACTGGACCCGGACCGGATGGCCCGCGCCGCCCATGAGCTGCTGCGCCGCCACCCCGCGCTCCGCGTCCACCTGGGCACCGTCGGGGACGACGTCGTGCAGGTCATCCCGGCCGACGTCGCCCTGGACTGGCGGCAGGACGACGACTTCGCCGAAGCGGCCCGCGCCGACCTGGCCCGCCCCTTCGACCCGGCGCGCCCGCCGCTCATCCGCTTCCTGCTCTCCCGGGTGGGGCCCGCCGAGCACAAGCTCGTCATCACCAACCACCACGCCCTGCTCGACGGCTGGTCGATGCCCATCGTCGGCCGCACGCTCCTCGCGATCTACGCGGAACTCGGCGGCGGCCCCGCCGCACCCGTCTCCCCGCCGCTGTCCGAGTACTTCCACTGGCTGGCGGGCCGGGACCAGGAGGCGTCCGTCGCCGCCTGGCGCGAAGCCCTGGCCGGTGTGGACGACGCGACCCGGCTGGCCCCGGCGAGCACCGGGAACGCCGTGGAGCGGCCGGGGCGGGAGACCGTCGAGCTGGGCCGCGAGTTCAGCGACCGGCTGCGCGCCTTCGCCCGCGAGCGGGGCATCACCCTGACCACGGTCCTCCAGACGGCGTGGGGCCTGCTCCTCGGCAGGCTGACCGGCCGCCGCGACGTCGTGTTCGGCTGCCCGGTCTCCGGTCGGCCCGCCGAGGTGGACGGCGTCGAATCGATGATCGGCCAGCTCGGCACCACCGTCCCGGTCCGCGTCCGGTACACCCCGGACCGCACGGCCACGGACGTCATGGCCCAGGTGCACGCGGAGAGCGTCGCCCTCGCCGAGCACCACCACGTCGGACTGCCCGGCATCCAGCGGGCCGTGGGCATCGGCGAACTCTTCGACACCATGCTCGTCATGGAGAACTTCCCGCTCTCCAGCCGCACCCGCACCCCGCTCGCCCCCGGGCTCGACCTCACCGGCGTCGACATCACCGACGCCACGCACTACGCCCTCACCGTCATCGTGATCCCGGGCGACGAGATCACCGTCGGCCTCGGCTACCAGCCCGGCGCTTTCGACGCGGACACCGTGCGCGACTACGGCCGCTGGCTGCGCAACCTGCTCCACGAGATCACCGAGGACCCGGACCGGGCCGCCGTCGCGCTGCCCGCCCTCGACGACGACGAGCGCGCCCGCATGCTGCGTACGGGCACCGAGATCGTCGCCGCCAAGGAACGCGGCCACTGGCTGGACGAGTTCGCCGCCTGGGTCCGGCGCAAGCCCGCCGGCGAGGCGCTGGTCTGCCGCGACCGCAGCCTCTCGTACGAGGAACTCGACCGGCGGGCCAACTGCCTCGCGCACGCGCTCATCGCGCACGGCGTCCGGCCCCAGGACCCCGTCGCGGTCCTCATCGGCCGGGACATCGAGATGACCGTCGCCCTCTTCGGCGTCGCCAAGGCGGGCGCGGTGTACGTGCCGATGGACGCGGCCTACCCGCGCGAACGGCTCGCGTACATGTTCGACGACATCTCGCCGGCGGCCGTGGTGACGACCGGCGCCGAACTGCCCGTCGACCGCGAGATCCCCGTCCTGCGCCTGGACGACCCGGCCACCCTCGCCTCCGTACCGGACACCGACCCGGCCGGGGCCCGCGCCCGGCTCACCGACGACGCACTCGCGTACGTCATCTACACCTCGGGCACCACCGGCCGCCCCAAGGGCGTCGGCGTCACCCACCGGGGCGTGCCCGACCTGATCGCCCTCCAGGAGGAGGTCGTCGGCGTCACCGAGCACGACCGCTATCTGCACTTCGCGTCGACCAGCTTCGACGTGGCGTTCTGGCAGACGATGGTGCCGCTGCTGTCCGGCGGTACGTCCGTCATCGCGCCCGAGGAGGTGCGCGTGCCCGGCGACGAACTCCTCGACTACATCGCGGAGCACCGGGTCACCGGCGTGAACCTGCTGCCGTCGTTCCTCGCCGCGATGCCCGACGACCGCACCGTCGACCCCGACGTCTTCTTCGTCGTCGGCGCCGAACGGCTCGACCCGGAGCTGGCCCACCGCTGGGGCCGGGACCGCCGGGCGCTGTTCAACGCCTACGGGCCGACCGAAGTCACCATCAACTCCACCACCTGGCACTACGACCCGGACGACGAGGGGCCGCTGCCCATCGGCCGCCCCGACCCGAACGTCCGCGCCTATGTGCTCGACGGCGGACTCCAGCCCGTCGGCGTCGGCGTCACCGGAGAGCTGTACCTCGGCGGCCCGAGCGTCGCCCGCGGCTACCTCGGCCGCCCCGGGCTGACCTCCGGCGCCTTCGTCGCCGACCCGTACGGGCCGCCCGGCACCCGCATGTACCGCACCGGCGACCTGGTGCGGTGGCGCCACGACGGGCAGCTGGTCTTCCTCGGCCGCGCCGACCACCAGATCAAGGTGCGCGGCTTCCGCGTCGAGCTGGGCGAGATCGAGACCGCGCTCACCGGGCACCCCGACGTCCGCGCCAGCGCCGTCGTGATGCGCGAGGGCCGGCTCGTCGGCTACGTCATCCCGACCGACGGCGCCGACCTGGACACCGCCGAGGTGCGCGCGTACCTCGCCGAGCGGCTGCCCGACCACATGGTGCCGACCGCGCTCGTCCCGCTGGACCGGCTGCCGCTGAGCCCCAGCGGCAAGCTCGACGCCTCGGCGCTGCCCGCCCCCGCCACCGTCTCCGCCGCCCGGCGCGAACCGGCCACCGAGGCGGAGGCACTGCTGCTCGCCGTGTTCCGGGACGTCCTGGGCCGCGACGACATCGGCCCCGACGACAACTTCTTCGACGTCGGCGGCGACAGCATCGTCTCCCTCCAGCTGGTCTCCCGGGTCCGCCGCCAGGGCCTCGGACTGAGCCCGAAGGACGTGTTCGACGGCGAGACCGTGGCCGGAATCGCCGCCCGGGCCCGCGCCCTGGACGGCGAGGCCGCCCCGGCCGTCGGGGACGCCCCGCTGACCCCGGTCATGCGCGACCTGCTGCACCGCGCGGGGAAGGCCGCCGACGGCTTCTGCCAGTGGGTGGAGGTCTGCGTCCCGGCCGGCGGCGACGAGAAGACCTGGCAGGCCGTGCTCGACGCCCTCCTCGCCCGCCACGACGTGCTGCGCGCCCGCCTCGGCGAGGACGTCCTGCACATCCCGCCGGCCGGTGACCTGACCGGCGCCGACGTCCTGATCCGCGTCCCGGCGAACGGCGACCCGCGCGCCGCCGCCGACGCCGCGACCGCCGCCGCACGCGCGGCCATGGACCCGCGCACCGGCCCGATGCTGCGCGCGGTCTGGGTGGACGCCGGGCCGGACCGCCCCGGCCGGCTCGTCCTGATCGCCCACCACCTGGTGGCCGACGGTGTCTCCTGGCGCATCCTCCTGGACGACCTCAGGCACGCCCACGACGGGGGAGAGCTGACCCGGCACGGGCAGTCCTTCCTCGGCTGGGCCCGCACCCTGCGCGAGGCCGACCGGCGCGCCGAACTCCCGCACTGGCGGCGGATGACGGCGACCGCGCCCCTCGCGCAGCCGCTCGACCCCGCCCGGGACACCGTGGGCACGGCCTCGCACCACGAGATCCGGCTCGACGCGGACACCACCCGCGCCCTGGTCACCACCCTGCCCGCCGCCCACCGCACCACCCCGGACGCCGTCCTCCTGACGGCGCTGGCCCAGGCGGTACGCGACTGGCGCGGCGTCCCCGAACTGCTGGTCGCCCTGGAGAGCCACGGCCGGCCGCGCGAGGTCGACCTCTCCCAGACCGTCGGCTGGTTCACCGCGATCCACCCCGTCCGGCTCGACGCCTCCGACGACGTGCGGGCGGTCCGGGACCGGCTGCGCGCCCAGGGCGACGGCCTCGCCCCCGGCATCCTCACCACGGCGGGGCTGCTCGACCCGGTCCGTCCGGAGGTCGCCTGGAACTACCTCGGCCAGTACCCCGGCGCCCCGGAGACCGAGACGCCCTGGCAGCCCGCCCCGGACGCCGACCCGCTCGGCTCCGACGCCTCCGGCCCGATGCCCCTGCCGTACAGCCTCATGGTCAACGCGCTGGTGCGCGACGACGCGCTCGGGGTGCGGATCACCTGGCCGGAGGCGCTGTTCACCGGCGCCGAGGTCGAGGAGCTCGCGGAACACCTGAGGGCCGCGCTGCTGCGGGTCGCCGCCGCGCCGGAGACCGCCGCGCTCGGGGACCGGCCGGTCGCCGCCGTACAGCCGCTGAGCCCGTTGCAGGAGGTGATGCTGCGGCACTCGCGCACCGAGCGCCCCGACCCGTACACCGTGCAGTCGGTGTTCTCGCTCGCGGGCCCGCTCGACACCGAGGCGCTGCGCGGGGCCGGTGACGACCTGCTGGCCCGGCACCCCAACCTGGGCGCGGTGTTCCCCGCCTCGCTCGCGGTCATTCCGGAGGCGCCCCGGCCCGAATTCCGGGTCACCGACGCCCCGGCCGACGAGGTGCTGGCCGCCGACCTGGCCGAACCCTTCGACCTCGCGCGCGGCCCGCTCTACCGGATCACCGTGATCCGGCTCGGACCCGAGCGCGCCGACCTCGTCCTGACCAGCCATCACGCCCTGTCCGACGGCTGGTCCGCCCCGCGCATCCTCGGCGAGCTGTTCGCCCTGTACACCGCGCGCACCGAGAACCGCGCGCACAGGCTGCCCGACCCCGTCCCGTTCGCGGACTACCTCGACTGGTGCGCGGAGCACGAGCCGGACCTCGACGCCTGGGCGGCCGAGCTGGACGGGCTGCCCGAGGGCGATTACCTCGGCGGCGACGCGAGCGGCCCGGCCTGGCAGGAGCCCGAGGTCATCACGTTCGACGCGGCGCTCGTGGCCGGGCTCACCCGGCTCGCCGCGCGGCGCGGGCTGACCCCGAACACCCTGGTGCAGGGCGCCTGGTCGGTGCTGCTGGCCCGGCGCTCCGGGCGGCGGGACGTCTGCTTCGGCGCCATGGTGTCGAGCCGGCCCCCGGCGCTGGAGGGCGTGGAGGAGATCATCGGCCTGCTCGCCAACACCGTGCCGGTACGGGCCCGGCTCACCGGCACCCTGGCCGCCGCGCTCACCGACCTCCAGGGCCGCCAGCGCGACCTGGTCGAGCACCACCACGCGGCCCTGTCCGACCTGGAACGGCTCACCGGCCGGCGCAGGCTCTTCGACAGCATGGTGGTCTTCGAGAACTACCCGGTCGACCCGGACCGCCTGCGGGAACCCGCGCCCGGACTCACCGTGCTCGCCACGCGCTTCCGGGAGTCCACCCACCACCCCGCCACGCTGACCGTCATGCCGGACGGCGACGGCTGGACCGGTGTGCTCGCCCACCGGGCCGGCACCGACACCGAAGGACTCGCCGGCCGACTGGTGGAGCTGCTGCGGAACATGGAGCAGCACCTGGACGCCGATGTGAGCGCCCTCCTGGAGGACCGATGACCGAGGCACCCGCCCCGCCCGCCGAGCGCGTGGACCGGGAACTGCTGCGGATCGCGTTCATCCTGGTCCTCGGCACGTTCATGGCCACGCTCGACGCCACCATCGTCAGCGTCGGACTCGACCGGCTCACCGAGGAGTTCGACGCGTCGGTCGCAGAGATCCAGTGGGTCTCCAGCGCGTACCTGCTCGCCGTCGTCGCCGCCGTCCCCGCGTCCGGCTGGCTGGCCGGCCGGTTCGGCGGCCGGCGGGTCTGGCTCGCGGCCATCGGCGTCTTCCTGCTCGGCTCGGTGCTGTGCGCCTCGGCCTGGTCGGCGAGCAGCCTCATCGTGTTCCGCGTGGTCCAGGGGCTCGGCGGCGGCCTGCTCCCCGCGACCGGGCAGGCGCTGCTCGCCCGGGTCGCGGGCCCCGGCCGCACCGGCAAGGTGATCAGCATCGTCGCCGTGGTCCCGCTGCTCTCCCCGGTGTTCGGGCCGCTCGCCGGGGGCTCCGTGCTCGCCGTCGCGCCGTGGCCCTGGCTGTTCCTGGTCAACCTGCCGATCGGCGCGGCGGCGGTCCTGCTGGCCCGCCGCTACGTGCCCGTGGTGGACCCGGCCCCGCAGCGGACCGCGTTCGACCTGCGCGGGGCGCTGCTGCTCTCGCCGGGGCTCGCGGTGCTGGTGTACGGGCTGACCGAGGTCGCCCACGACCGCGCCGTCCCGGCCGCGATCGGCGTGGTGGCCGGGGTGGTGATGCTGGCCGCGTTCACCGTGCACGGGCTGCGCACCCGGTCCACGCCGCTGGTGGACCCCCGGCTGTTCGCCCGGCCGCCCTTCGGGGCCGCCGCGCTGGCGCTGGTGGTGCTCGGGGCCTCGGTGTTCGGCACGACGTTCCTGCTGCCGCTGTACTTCCAGTCGGGGCGGGGGATGTCGGCCTGGGAGGCGGGGCTGCTGCTCGCTCCCCAGGGGCTGGGCGCGGCGGCCGGTTCGGTGCTCGTCAACCGGACCATCAGCAAGGTCGCGCCGAGGACCCTGGTGGTGGCCGGCATCGTGCTGATCGTCGCGGGGACCGCCCCGTTCACCTTGCTGGGGCACGGGGTCCCGGACGCGGTGGTCGTCTCGGCGCTGGTGGTGCGGGGCTTCGGGATGTCGATGGTCGGCGCGCCCGTGATGAACATCGTGTACAGCCGGATCGAGCCGGAGCAGCTGCCCCGGGCGGCCGGCGCGCTCAACCTCCTCAATACCGTGGGCGGTTCGGTCGGCACGGCCGCGGTGGCGGTGATCCTGGAGAACCGGCTCGCCGCCACGGGCGCGGACGTCCCCGCGGCCTTCGGTGCCACCTTCTGGTGGGTGCTCGGCTTCTGCCTGTTCGCAGCGGCCGCCGCGACGCGGCTGCCCCGTACGCAGCCCCGGAAGGGGTGACCGGCAGGACATATGGGTGTGCCCCCGGCCCGAGGGCCGGGGCACACCCATATGCGGGATCAGGGGCGGCTGGTCAGGTAGCCGCCCATGGAGGTGAAGTACTCCGTCGCGGGCAGCTCGCGGCCGTCCTCGGTGCGGACCCGGGTGACGGCCAGGCCGTGGTTGCGGCCGGTGCGGGCGTCGGCGCCGGCGACGATGACCACGCCTTCGCCCTCGCGGTAGAAGATCCGGCCGGGCGTTCCGCCGTAACGGCCCTCGGAGACCACACTGGCCAGGATCTCGAGCCGCTTGCCCCGGTGGAAGGTGAAGGCGCTGGGGTACGGGGCCGACTGGGCGCGCACCAGGCGCTCCAGGTCCTCGGCCGGCCAGTTCCAGTCGATCCGGATGTCCTCCTCGGCGCGCTTGTGGAAGAAGGTGGCCTGCGAGCGGTCCTGCGGGGTGAACTCCGTCTGCCCGTCCGCGATCAGGGCCAGCGCCTTGGTGGTGACGGGGGCGATGAGGTCGACGGTCTTGTGGAAGAGGTCGGTGGTGGTGTCCCTCGGGCCGACCGGGACGGACTCCTGCCGGACGATGTCGCCGGCGTCCAGCTCGTCGTTCATCATGTGCGCGGTGACGCCCACCTCGGTCTCGCCGTTGATGAGGGCCCAGATGAGCGGCGAGAAGCCCGCGTACTTCGGCAGCAGCGAGTCGTGCACGTTCAGGGTGCCCCGGCGGGGGAGGGCGAAGATGCGCGGCGGGATCCACGTACGCCAGTTGTTGGCCACGATGACATCGGGGTCGGCCGCCTGCAGCCGCTCGTACAGCTCGTCGTCGTCCGGGCGGTTGCGGATCAGGACCGGGACGCCGTGCTCCTCGGCGAGATCGGCGACGGAGTCGCTCCAGATCTTCTCGTAGGCGTGCTCGCTCCTGGGGTGGGTGACGACCAGCACCACGTCGTGCTCGGAGTCCAGGAGGGCTTGCAGGGTGCGGTGGCCCCAGGTCTGGTAACCGAACATGACGACCCGCATGGGGTTCCTCCTCGACGTAGAAACAAAGACAGGTAAGTAAAGCAAGGCTTACCTTATCTTGCAACGGAGGTGCGGAGTGCCCCAGTTGGGGTGGCCCTGTGCCGGGGGTGTCCGAATCGCACCTATCGACAAGCGTTGACGGATTAGCTTAGGCTCACCTAAGTTCATCGGGCCGCTGTTTCGGCGTGCCCGTCCTTCGCCCGTTCCCCACATCCGACAGGCGGCTTCCCCGCACGATGGGAGTGACATGTCACAGGCTCGTCCTGGCGACGCAGCACCGGTCCACGACCTCATTGGTATCGGCTTCGGCCCGTCCAATGTGGCCATGGCGATCGCGATCAGCGAGCACAACGCGCGCTCCGGGACGCGGGAAGCGGTGACGGCCCAGTTCTTCGAGCAGCAACCGGCCTTCGGCTGGCACCGGGGCATGCTCATCGACGACGCCACCATGCAGGTCTCGTTCCTCAAGGACCTGGTGACCCTCCGCAACCCGGCCAGTGAGTTCAGCTTCCTCTGCTACCTCAAGAGCAAGGGACGCCTGATCGACTTCATCAACCACAAGAACCTCTTCCCGCTGCGGGTCGAGTTCCACGACTACTTCGAGTGGGCCGCCTCCCAGGTGGACGACCTCGTCTCCTACGACCACGAGGTCGTCGGGGTGACCCAGGTGGTCGAGGACGGCGTCGTGGAGTACCTGGACGTCACCGTCCGGTCGGGCGAGGGGCTGACGGTCCACCGCGCCCGCAACCTCGTCATCGGCACGGGACTGCGCCCGCTGGTGCCCGAGGGCATCGAGCGCGGCGAACGGGTCTGGCACAACTCCGAACTGCTGACCCGGGTCGGCGAGTTGGACGGCACCTCGCCCTCCCGCTTCGTCGTCGTGGGCGCCGGGCAGAGCGCCGCCGAGAACGTCGCGTATCTGCACCGCCGCTTCCCCGACGCCGAGATATGCGCGGTCTTCTCCCGCTACGGATACAGCCCGGCCGACGACAGCAGCTTCGCCAACAAGATCTTCGACCCGGACGCGGTGGACGAGTTCTACGCGGCGCCCGAGAACGTCAAGCGCCGGCTGATGGACTACCACGGGAACACCAACTACTCCGTGGTCGACATCGATCTCATCGATGACCTGTACCGGCAGATGTACCAGGAGAAGGTGCTCGGCACCGAGCGGCTGCGCTTCCTCAACGTGTCCCGGCTCACCGCGGCCGAGGAGACCCCGGACACGGTGCGCGCCACCGTGAAGTCCCTCGTCACCGGCGAGGAGACCGTGCTCGACGCCGACGTCGTGGTGTTCGCCACCGGCTACAGCCCGGCCGACCCCCTGGGCCTCCTGGGCGAGGCCGCCGCCTACTGCCTGCGCGACGAGGAGGGCCGGGTCCGCGTCGAGCGCGACTACCGCATCGCCACCGACGCCGCGCTGAACTGCGGCATCTACCTCCAGGGCGGTACGGAGCACACCCACGGCATCACCTCGGCCCTGCTGTCCAACACCGCGATCAGGGTCGGCGAGATCCTGGACTCGCTGCTGGACCGGAGCGTCAAGTCCGCCCCCGACGCCGCCCGTCCGGTCGCCGGGGACGGCACCCGCTAGACCGCCCGACCGCCGCCCGGGGCCAGAGAGATAACGTACGCGCACATGAGCACAACTGCAGTGGAGCGCCCCAGGACCGGGGGCGTCGCGGTGACCCGTCGCAGACGGGTCACCGGACTCGCCGCCCTGGCGGTGACGGTCCTGGTCGTGGGCGCGCTGTCACTGATGGTCGGGGCGCGTTCGCTGAACCCCGGCGAGGTGTGGCACGGCCTGTTCGCCGGTCCGGAGGCCGACCAGCGGCTCTCCGACATCCGGCTCATCGTGCGGACGGTGCGGGTGCCCCGTACCGTGCTGGGAATCGTGGCGGGCATCGCGCTCGGCGTCGGCGGCGCGCTGATCCAGGGGTACACGCGCAACCCGATCGCCGACACCGGGCTGGTCGGCGTCAACGCCGGCGCCTCGTTCGCCGTGGTGTCGGTGATCGCCGTGTTCGGGCTCACGGACCCGCTCCAGTACGTCTGGTTCGGCTTCCTCGGATCGGCGGTCGCCGGCGTCGTCGTGTTCGGCCTCGCCAGCATCGGCAGGGGCGCCGGCAACCCGCTGACCCTGGCCCTCGCCGGGCAGGGCGTCACGGTCTTCCTCGCGGCGATGACCACGGCCGTCGCCCTGTCCGACGTCAAGTCCCTGAACGTGCTGCGGTTCTGGAACGCGGGCTCGGTGGCGGGCATCGGCTTCGACGTCATCCGGCCCGTCACCGCGTTCGTCGCGGTCGGACTGGTCCTGGCCGCGGTCATGCTGCCCTCCCTGAACCTGCTCAACCTCGGTGACGACGTGGCACGCGGACTCGGCGTCAACATCGCGCGCAGCCGTACGATCGGCATCGTCGCCGTCACGCTGCTGGCGGGCGCCGCCACCGCGGCCTGCGGCCCCATCGCGTTCCTCGGGCTCATGGTGGCCCACGTCGCCCGGTATCTGACCGGGCCCGACTACCGCTGGCTGGTGCCGTACGCGGGTCTGCTCGGCGCGGTCGTCCTGCTGGTGTGCGACATCGTCGGGCGCCTGGTGGTACGGCCCGGGGAGCTGGACGCGGGGGTCGTCGTCTCGCTGCTCGGCGCCCCGTTCTTCGCGGTCCTGGTGTGGCGGGGAAAGTTCAGGAGCGCATGAGCGGCACGGAGTTGAAAGCATCGGTCACGCCGGGCGTACGCGTCGGCGGCGCCTCGTTCGTCTGGCGGCCCTGGCTCGTCCTGGTCACCCTGCTCCTCGCGGCGGCCACCTTCCTGGTGTTCTGCCTGTCCATCGGCGTCGGTGACTTCCCGATCGGCCTGTCGCGGGTGATCGCCACGGTCCTCGGCGGCGGCGAGCAGGTCGACCGCTTCGTCATCATGGACCTGCGGATGCCGCGCGCCCTGGCCGGCGTCGTCGTCGGCGTCGCGCTCGGGGTGTCCGGCGCCATCACCCAGTCCGTCGCGCGCAACCCCCTCGCCAGCCCCGACATCCTCGGCATCACCGGGGGCGCGAGTGCGGTCGCCGTGTTCCTGGTGACGGTCTCGGGCGGGGCCGCCGCCGCGGTCACCGACGCCGTGGGCCTGTCGGCGGCGGCGCTCCTGGGCGGTCTCGGCACCGGGCTGCTGGTGTACTTCCTGGCCTGGCGGCGCGGGATCGACGGCTTCCGGCTCATCCTCATCGGCATCTCGGTGAGCGCGGCGATGGAAGCGATCACGACCTGGCTCCTGACCTCGGCCGACATCCGGGACGTGGCACGGGCCCAGGCATGGCTGGTCGGCTCCCTGGACAACCGGTCCTGGAGCGAGGTCCGGGTGGCGCTCTGGTGCACCCTGGGCCTGCTGGCCGTGGTGGTCTGCCTGGCCTTCCAGTTCAAGCCGCTGCACCTCGGGGACGAGGTCGCCGCGGGGCTCGGCGTCCGGTTCAACCGGGTGCGGGCCGTCATGCTGCTGTGCGCGGTCCTGCTCGCCGCGTCGGCGGTGAGCGCGGCGGGACCGGTGCCCTTCGTCGCGCTCGTCGCACCGCAGGTGGCGATGCGTCTGGCGAGACACCCGACGCCCCCGATGGCCGCCTCGGGGCTGGTCGGCGCGCTGCTGCTGACCGGTTCCGACCTCATCGCGCGCACGGCCCTGCCCGACGGCCTGCCGGTCGGCGTGGTCACCGCCGCGATCGGCGGGCCCTTCCTGGTGTACCTGCTGGTCCGGGCGAACCTCAGGTAGATGACAGACGATTCGGACAACCCGAGCAGAGGGGGGCCAGTGGCCACGCAACTCACCACCACCGGATCGAAGGCGGCGGTCGGCGGTGCTCCAAGGCTCGCCGCCAGGGGCATCAAGGTCGGCTACGGCGGCCGGACCGTCATCGACGGCCTCGACGTCGAGATCCCGTCCGGAGTGGTCACCACCATCATCGGGCCCAACGGCTGCGGCAAGTCCACCCTGTTGCGCACCCTGACCCGGCTGCTGAAACCGGCCGGCGGCGCCGTCGTGCTGGACGGCGACGACATCGCCTCGCTCCGGACCAGGGACGTGGCGAAGAAACTCGGCCTGCTGCCCCAGGCGCCCGTGGCGCCCGAGGGGCTGACGGTCTCGGACCTGGTCGCCCGGGGGCGCCACCCGCACCAGAGCTGGCTGCGGCAGTGGTCCTCGGACGACGCCGACATCGTACGGCGGGCGCTCGCGCTGACCGGGGTCGCCGATCTCGCGGACCGGCCCGTCGACTCGCTGTCGGGCGGCCAGCGCCAGCGCGTCTGGATATCGATGACCCTGGCTCAGGGCACCGATCTGCTGCTGCTGGACGAACCCACCACCTATCTGGACCTGGCGCACGCGATCGACGTGCTCGACCTGGTGGACGATCTGCACGAGTCCGGGTGCACGGTGGTGATGGTCCTGCACGACCTCAACCTGGCCACCCGCTACAGCGACAACCTCGTGGTGATGCGGGACGGTTCGGTCCTGGCGCAGGGCCACCCCCGCGACGTGATCACTGCCGAACTGTTGGAGGAGGCGTTCGGGCTGCGGGCCATGGTGATCGACGACCCGGTCGGAGACCGGCCGCTCATCGTGCCCATCGGCCGTACTCACGTACGTCCGAAGTAGTTTCGGAATCAAGGAAATATCCAGGTAAGGCTAGGCTGGCCTCACTAGACCGGGGTAAGGTTTGGCTGCCCTTATGAAGGGCCCTCATGACCGTGTGAAAGCAAGGGATTCGGATGCTCCTCGACAGAACCACGCCCACCAGGTCGCGGCGGCGGCTCGCGGCGGTCATCACCGCGGCTGCCCTCGGCGTCGGCCTCCTCGCGGGCTGCGGCTCCGACTCCGAGGACAAGGCGGCCGACAAGGCCCCGGCCGCCTCGGCCGACGGCGCCTTCCCTGTCACCGTGGAGCACGCCTTCGGGTCCACGAAGATCACCAAGGCCCCGAAGCGGGTGGTCTCCGTCGGCTACACGGACGACCAGGACATCCTGGCGTTCGGCATCAAGCCGGTCGGCATGGTCGACCAGTACCCGAACCCCGAGGGCAAGACCCCCGACATCAACACCCAGTGGCCCTGGACCAAGGACAAGTGGGGGGACGCCCGCCCCGAGGTCATCATGAAGAACGGTGACTCCGGCCCCAACTACGAGAAGATCGCGGGCCTGCGGCCCGACCTGATCGTCGCCGTGTACTCCGAGATCGACCAGGCCGCGTACGACAAGCTGTCGAAGATCGCCCCCACGGTCGCCCGTACCAAGGGCGAGAAGGAGCCCTTCAGCGCCCCGTGGCAGGACAACGCGCTGCACATCGCCAAGGCCCTCGGCAAGGAGAAGGAGGGCAAGGAGATGGTGGACGGCATCCAGGAGAAGCTGGACGCCGCCAAGAAGGCGCACCCCGAGTTCGCGAAGCAGACCGCCGTCGCCCTGTCCTGGTACGACAACTCGGTGGCGCCGTTCACCACCACCGACGTGCGCGGCCGGCTGCTGACCGGCATCGGCTACCGGGGCGACACCGAGATCGACAAGATCGCCGGCGGCAAGTTCTACACCAAGCTCTCCCCGGAACGCATGGACCTCGTGGACGTCGACCGGGTCTTCGTCATCAACGACAAGGCCGACACGGACGCCCTGAAGAAGTCCGAACTCTTCAGCAACCTGAAGGCGTTCAAGGAGGGCCGGGTCACCTACCTCCTCGACAGTGAGGGCCCGGCGGTCGGTGCCGCCATCTCGCAGGGCACGCTGCTGTCCATGCCGTACGCGGTGGACGAGCTGGTGAAGGCGGCGGCCGCCAAGTGACCCTCGTCGCCCGCGCCGACGCACCGTCGACCCTGCGTACGGCGACGGGCGGTGAGGCCACCCGCTGGCTCCTCGCCCACTGCCGCGCGGTGCCGTGGCTGACGGCCGCGACGCTCCTCACCACCGTGGCGGGGGCGGCACTCCAGGTGCTCCCCGTGCTGCTGCTCGGCCAGGTGGTCGACGGGGTCGTGGACGGCGGGTCGCGCACGGTGCTGGTCCGGGTCGGGGCGCTGATGGTGGCCGCCGTGCTGCTCGGCGCGGCGGCCACCGCGGCATCGACGTATCTGATCGGACGGCTCGGCGCCGACCTGCTTGCCACGCTGCGGGAGGGCGCCGTCCGCGCGGTGCTGGGCATGCCGAGCACCCGGCTGGAACAGGTCGGCCGAGGCGATGTGCTCTCCCGGGTGGGCGACGACGTCGCCGTGCTCTCCCGGGGCATCCGCAGCGCGATCCCCACCGTGTTCTCGGCCGGCGTGCTCGTCGCCATCGCCACCGTCGGCATGTTCGGTCTGGACTGGCGGCTCGGGCTCGCGGGCGCCGGCGCGCTGCCGGCGTACGCGCTGGCGCTGCGCTGGTACCTGCCGCGCTCCGCCCCGCTCTACCGCAAGCAGCGCGCGGCCCAGGCCGACCGTGCCCAGGCGCTGATCAGCGGCCTCAACGGAATCGACACGGTCCGGGCGTACCGCCTGGAGGGCGCGTTCCGCGAGAAGGTCACCACCGAGTCCTGGCGGGTACGCGATCTGGGCGTCGAGGTGTTCCGCTTCTTCGGCCGGTTCGTCGGCCGGGAGAACCGCGCCGAGTTCATCGGCCTCGTCCTCATCCTCCTGGTCGGGTACGCCCTGCTGGAGGGCGACGCGGCCACCCTCGGGGAGGTCGCGGCCGCACCGCTGATGTTCCACCGGCTGTTCACCCCGCTCGGCGCGATCATGTTCACCTTCGACGAGGCGCAGAAGTCGGGCGCGAGTCTGACCCGGCTGGTCGGAGTCCTGGGGGAGGACGCCGAGGAGAGACTGGTCGGCGACCCCGAGGTGACGCCCGCTCAGAACGTGCCGTACCAGGTGACGGTGGAGGGGCTGACCTATCGCTATCCCGGCTCCGAGGCGCCGGTCCTGCGCGAGGTGAGCCTGACCATCCCGGCCGGCGGTTCCCTCGCCCTGGTGGGCGCCACCGGAGCCGGCAAGTCGACGCTGGCCGCCCTGATCGCCGGCATCGGCACCCCGCAGTCGGGGTCGGTGCGCATCGGGACGACCGATCTGGCGGAGGTGGACGAGGCGGGCGCGCGGGCCCTGGTGAGCATCCTCACCCAGGAGACCCATGTGTTCTCCGGTCCGCTCGCCGACGACCTGCGGCTGTCCGCGCCCGGGGCGAGCGAGGCCGAACTGATGGACGCCCTGCGGACGGTGGGGGCCGCCGACTGGGTGGCGGCTCTACCCGAGGGGCTGCGGACCGCGGTCGGCGAGGGCGGTGAGCGGCTGGACGTCACCAAGGTGGCCCAGGTCGCGCTGGCCCGTCTGGTGCTGGCCCGTTCGCCCGTCGTGGTGCTGGACGAGTCCACCGCCGAGGCGGGCAGCGAGGGCGCCGCGGAGCTGGAGCGCGCCGTGCTGGCGGCCTGTGCGGGCCGCACGACGCTGTTCGTCGCGCACCGGCTGACCCAGGCGATGGCGGCGGACCGCATCGCCGTCCTGGATGCCGGGCGGGTGGTGGAACAGGGCTCCCACCAGGAGTTGGTCGCTCTGGGCGGCCGATACGCCCGTCTGTGGCGAGCATGGCGGGAAGGAAGCTAGACCATGCTTGGTTAGGTTAGGCTCGCCTAAATATCTCGGAGAGAAGCGGAGTCCTCGATGTCGGCACCGAGCGGTCACCACGTACGGCTTTCTCCCCGGGGACTGGCCGAACTGCGCCGGCGGACCGGCGACCGCGACGACCGGACCCTCACCGAAGCGTGCGCCATCGGCCTGGCGTACTGGGCGAGCGGCCGGAGCCCGGAGGGAATCGACCTGACTCCCGCCACCCTCTTCGCCGATGTGCTCGCCTGGGCCGACAACGGCGGTACGTCACCCGCCGGTTGGGGTGTCGGTGCGGACGGCCGCATCGACCTTCCCGAGGGCGTCGACCCGGGCGACGCGCAGCTCGCCCTGGACGACCTCGCGGACTTCCCCGACCGGCCGCTCGGCACGATCGCCCCCTCGGGGACCGGCATCCGTATCGAGGAGCTGGCCCGCTGGAACGACACGCGCGCGGACCGGGACCGCCCCACGATCGTGGAGATGTTCCGCGAACAGGCGCGGCTGCGGCCGGACGCCGTCGCGATCGTGGACGAACATCGTTCCCTGACATACCGCCAGGCGGCGCGCTACAGCTTCCAGTTGGCGTGGGAGATCACCGAGCGCGGCCTCGCCGCCGAGCAGGTCGTCGGGATATCCCTCGGCCGCTCCGCCGAGATGGTCATCGCACTGCTCGGCGTGGTCCAGGCCGGGTGCGCGTTCGTCCCGCTCGACCCGCTGTGGCCCGCCGCCCGGCGCGCCGTCGTCGCGGAGGATGCCCGGATCGTGCTCCAGCTCAACGGCTCGGGCGAGCAGGCCCCGGGAGAGCCGCAGGCCGTACGCGTCGACCTGGACGACTGGGCCTTCGCCGCCCACCCCGCCGACCCGCCCGCCGTGACCGTCGCGGGGAGTCCCTCGCCTACGTGATCTTCACCTCCGGCTCGACCGGCCGGCCCAAGGGCGCGATGATCCGCCACGAGGCCATCAGCGAACGGTTGTTGTGGCAGTCCCGCGAGATCCTCGGCTTCGGCCACGACGACGCCTCGCTGTTCAAGGCGCCGCTCTCCTTCGACATCTCCATCAACGAGATATTCCTGCCGCTGGTCACCGGCGCCCGGCTGGTGGTCCTCCGGCCGGGCGGCGAACGCGACCCGCACCACCTGCTGGACGTCATCGCCGGGCACCGGGTCACCTTCACCTACCTGGTCTCCTCCATGCTCGACGTGCTCCTGGAGATGGCCGGCGACTCCGGCCGGCTCGACAGCCTGCGCCATGTGTGGTGCGGCGGTGAACTGCTGACCCCCGAGCTGTACGAGCGGTTCCGCGCCCGCCTCGGCATCCCGCTGTACCACGGCTACGGCCCCGCCGAGACGACGATCGGCGTCTCGCACGTCATCTACCGGGGCGAGGCCGAGCGCCTGTCCACCTCCATCGGCAAGGCGAACCCCAACACCCAGCTCTATGTGCTGGACGACGAGCTGCGCCCGGTCCCCGTCGGCGTCGGCGGCGAACTCTACGCGGGCGGACTCCTGTTGGGTCGCGGCTATGTCAACGCGCCCGGACTCACCGCCTCCCGCTTCGTGGCCAACCCCTTCGCCCGGGACGGCTCCCGGCTCTACCGGACCGGTGACCTCGCCCGGTTCGCCCCGGACGGCTCGCTGGACTTCCTCGGCCGCGCCGACAACCAGATCAAGATCCGCGGCATGCGGCTGGAGATCGAGGACGTGGAGGCCGGTCTCGCCGAGCACCCCCGCGTACGGCACACCTGCGTCGTCGCCCGGAAGAACACGGCGGGCGGCACCTATCTGGTGGCGTACGTGATCCCCGCCGCCGGGCACGAGGAGCTGACCCCGGAGGACGTCCGGGCCTGGGCCGAGGCGCACCTGGTGGAATACATGGTGCCCGCCCACACCGTCGTCCTGGACGCCTTCCCGCTCACCGCGAACGGCAAGACCGACCGGGCCGCGCTGCCCGAGCCGGTCCTCACCGGCGGTCCGGTCACCACGCCCGCCACCGACGAGGAGCGCACCGTGTGCGCGGCGGTCGCGGAGGTGCTGCGGCTGGAGGAGGTCGGCACCGACCAGGACTTCTTCCGCCTCGGCGGCGACAGCATCCTGGCGATCTCCCTGCTGAGCGCGCTGCGCAGGGCCGGCCTCCATGTCACCGCCCGCCAGATCTTCACCCACAGCGTCCTCGGCGAACTCGCGGCGGTCGCGAGCCGCGAGGACACCGCCACGGCCCGGGACGACGACGAGCCGACCGGACCCGTCGCGGGCACGCCCATCGTGCGGTGGCTCGGCGATACCACCGACGCGATCGACGGATTCGTGCAGTCCGTGGTGGTGAACACCCCGGCGGCCCTGACCGCCGAAGCGCTGGACGACCTCCTCACCGCCCTCGTCCGCCGGCACGACATGCTGCGCGCCCGACTGGTACGCGGCGAGCAGTGGAGCTTCGACATACCCGGGGCGGACGAAGCCGCCGCGGCCTGGGAGGAGAGCGGCGAACCGCTCGACGCCTGCGTCGCCCGCGCCACCGCCCGACTCGACCCGGACCACGGCGTCATGCTGCGTGCCGTCTGGCGCCGCGAAGCCCGCCAACTCGTCCTGGTCGCCCACCACATGGTCGTCGACGGCGTCTCCTGGCGCGTCCTGACGGAGGACCTGGCCACCGCCTGGGAGCAGTCCGCCCAAGGCGCCCCGGTCGAACTGCCCCGCGAGGGCACCTCGTTCCGCCGCTGGGCCGAACTCCTCGGCCGCACCGCCTTCGACGCCGACCGGGACCACTACGCGCGCCCCCTGCCCGGCCCGGACCGACCGCTGGGCCGCCGCCCCCTGTCCGAGGACGACACGGTCGCCCGGGAGTGCGCGCGGACCTTCACGCTCGGGCCCGCCACCACCTCCGCCCTGCTGGGCGATCTCCCCGCCAGGTTCCACGCGGGCGTCAACGACGTCCTGCTCACCGGGCTCGCCGTCGCCCTCGCCCGGTGGCGGCGCGACCTCGGCCAGGACCAGACCTTCGCGCACATCGAACTCGAAGGACACGGCCGCGAGGGCCGGGCCGTCGCGGACACCGCCGGATTCGAGCCCGACCTGTCCCGCACCGTGGGCTGGTTCACCACCCTCTTCCCCGTGACCGTGGACCCGGGCCCGGGGCAGACCTCGCCGCCGCCCTCAAGGCGGTGAAGGAGGACCTCGCCCGCGTTCCGCACCACGGCCTCTCGTACGGCGTCCTGCGCCACCTCCACGGCACCCTCGGGGCGTCGCCCGCGCCGCAGGTGCTCTTCAACTACCTGGGCCGGTTCGACGCGGGCACCGGCGGGGACTGGCAGCTCGCCGGGACCACCGGGCAGCTGGGCGAGAAGCGCGACCCGCGGATGCGGTTGCCGCGCGCCCTGGAGTTCAACGCCATCGCGGAGCCCGACGCGAGCGGCGCGTACGGCCTCGCCACCACCGTCTCCTGGCCCGAGGGCATGTTCACCGACGAGGACATCGACACCCTCGGCGGATACTTCCAGGACACCCTGACCGCCCTGGCCGAGCTCGACGGCGGCGGCCACTCGCCCAGCGACTTCGCGCCCGTCCCGCTCACCCAGGCGGACGTCGACGCACTCGACGGACCGGCCCTGCGCGACATCCTGCCGCTGACCCCGCTCCAGGAGGGCCTGTACTTCCACTCGGTCTACGACGACGACTCGGCGGGCAGCTACGTCGAACAGCAACTCCTCACCCTGGAAGGCGAGGTGGACCCCGAACGGCTCGCGACGGCCGCCACCCGGCTGCTCGTCCTCTACCCGAACCTGGCCGTACGCTTCACGGCCCTCGCAGACGGCCGGGTCGTCTCCGTCCTGGAAAGCGGCACCGAGGCCCCCTTCACGGCCCTGGACCGGCCCGGCATCACCGACGAGGAGATCCGCGACCTCGCCGAGCGCGACCGCCGCGCCGGGTTCGACCTGGCCACGGGGCCGCTCATGCGGTACACCCTCGTGCGGGGCGGCCCAGGCCGTACCGTGCTCGTGCAGACCGTGCACCACATCGTCGCGGACGGCTGGTCCGTCCCGCCGATGCTCCGGGCGCTGCTGGCCGAGTACCACCGGCCCGGCGCGGCCTACCGGGCGGGCGGCTTCCCCGACTACGTACGCCTGCTGGCCGCCCGCGACGACGAGGAGAGCGACCGGGTCTGGGACGAGCAGCTCGCCGGACTGCCCGGCCCGTCCCTGGTCGCCGAGGGCCACACCCCGTCCGACACCTTCACCGACACGGCCGTGCGGCCCGCCCACGACATCGACACCGCCGCCCGCGAGGCCGGGGTGCCGCTGAGCGTGGCCGTGCACAGCGCCTGGGCGGTGACGCTGGGCGGCCTGCTGCACCGCGAGGACGTGGTCTTCGGCTCCACTGTCTCCGGGCGGGACGCCGATGTCCCCGGCATCGCGGACATGGTCGGCCTCCTCATCAACACCATCCCGGTGCGGGCCCGTTGGGACGCGTCCACCACCGCGGGGGACCTGCTGGCCTCCGTACGCGACCACCAGAGCGCGGTCCTGGCGCACCAGCACGTCTCCCTGGCGCGGATCGGCCGACTCGCCGGTGCCGCCGCCCGGTTCGACACCCTGGTGGTGTTCGACGTCGCCACCGATGTGGCCGCCCTGCGCGGCCCCGACGACGAGCTGGTCGTCTCCGCCCTCGTGAACGAGGGCGCCCCGCACTACCCGCTGACCCTGGTGGTGGAGCGCGCCGACGACGGCCGCCCCCGCTTCAACCTGATCTACGACGGCGCCCTCCTCCGGGAACCGGGCGCCCGGCGCATCCTCGACACGTTCACCCGCACCCTCACTGGCCTCCTCACCCGGCCGGGCACCCCGGTCGGTGAGCTGGCGACCAGCAAGACCGCGCCCCCGGCCCCACCACGCTGGACGCCCTCTTCGACGCCGCCGCGCGCCGCGACCCGGCCGCCACCGCCGTCACCCGGTGCGGGCTCGACGGCACCACCGACTCCCTCACCTACGGCGAACTCGCCGCCGCCAAGGACCGGTTGGCCGCGACCCTGCGCGCCGCCGGGGTCCGGCCCGGGCTGCGCGTCGCCGTCGCCGTACCGCGTTCACTGGAACAGGTCACCGCGCTGATCGCCATCGTCTCGGCCGGCGGTGCCTACGTACCGCTCGACCAGGCGTACCCCGACGAGCGGCTGGAGTACATCCTCCGCGACGCCGCCCCGCAGGCCGTCCTGGTCGGCCCGGACGAGCGCGCGCGCTTCAGCGGACTTCTGGATCGGGCGGGCGTCCCGGCCCGGGTGCTCGTCCTCGGCGAGGAACCCGTCCTCGGCGAGCCACCGGTGGCCACGCGACCCGCCCCGCACGACCCCGCGTACGTCATCTACACCTCGGGATCGACCGGCCGCCCCAAGGGCGTCGTCGTCCCGCACCTCAGCGTGGCCGCGCTCCTCGCCAACACCCGCGCCGACATGGGCTTCGGGCCCGACGACGTGTGGGTGCAGTTCCACTCGTACTCCTTCGACTTCGCCGTCTGGGAGCTGTGGGGCGCGCTGGCGCACGGCGGGGAGCTGCTGGTCCCGGACTACGGGCTGACCCGCTCCCCGGTCGACTTCCACCGGCTGGTGCGCGAGCGCGGGGTCACCGTGCTCAACCAGACCCCGTCCGCCTTCTACCAGTTCATCGAGGCCGACCGGCACGCCGGGGAACGGCTCACCGCGCTGCGCCGGATCATCTTCGGCGGCGAGGCGCTGGACCCCGTACGGCTGCGCGGCTGGGTGGAGCGGTACGGCACCGGCTCGCCGGAGCTGGTCAACATGTACGGGATCACCGAGACCACCGTCCACGTCACCCACCGGGTCCTCACCGACGAGGACCTGGGCGTCGACGTCAGCCCGATCGGCGGCCCCGTCCCCCGCCTGACCACCTATCTGCTGGACGACCGGCTCCGCCCGGTCCCGCCCGGCAGGGTCGGCGCGATCTACGTGGCCGGCGATCAGGTCTCCCTCGGCTACCTCGGCCGCCCCGGCCTCACCGCCGGGCGGTTCGTCGCGAACCCCTTCGCGGACGACGGCTCCCGGATGTACCACACGGGCGACCTGGCCCGCCGCACGCTCGACGGGGAGCTGGAGTTCGCCGGACGCGCCGACGACCAGGTGCAGCTCAAGGGCTTCCGGATCGAGCTGGGCGAGGTCGAAGCGGCCGTCCGGGAGCTGGACGGGGTGGTCGATGTGGCCGTGACCCCGTCGGCCGAGGGCGACCAGCTCATCGCGCACGTCGTGGGCCGGGCACCCGGGGACCTCGCCGCACGGCTCGCCGCGAAGCTGCCCGTGCACATGGTGCCCGGCCGGGTCCTCACGGTCGACGCACTGCCGCTCACGGTCAACGGCAAGCTCGACCGCAAGGCGCTGACGGCCCAGGCCGCCACGGAGCCGGAGCCCGTCCCCGCGCCCGAGGGCGACTCCTCGCTCGCCGCGCTGACCGCGATCTTCGCGGAGGTCCTGCCCGGCACCGCCGTCCACGAGGACACCGACTTCTTCATGGCGGGCGGCGACAGCATCCTGGCGATCACCGTCATCAACCGGGCCAGGGCGCTCGGCCTGGCCATCGCGCCCCGGGACGTCTTCCTGCGCAAGACCCCGCGCGCCCTCGCGGAGGAGCTGCGCTCGCGCGCCCCGCAGACCGCCGCGCCCGAGCACAGGCGCCGCGACGACGGGCCCTTCGCGCCGACGCCCATCATCCTGCGCCGCCGTGAACTGGGCGGCACCCTCGACGGGTTCGCCCAGGCCCGGACGATGGCCACGGCCGAGGGGATCACGCCCGCCGACATCGAGCGCGCCGCGAACGCCGTCGTGGCCGCCCACCCGGCCCTGCACATGAGCCTGGACACCGCGCACGGCGTCTGGACCCCGCGCATCGAGCCCGTACGCGAGGTCACCGTCGTCCACGCGGACCTCGGTGACCCCGCGCTCGCCGCCCACGCGGCCGCCGCACGGCTGAACCCGGAGGCAGGCGAGGTCGTCGCGTTCACCTGGCTGGCCGCCACCCGGACCCTCGTCGTCACCGCGCACCACCTCGCGGTCGACACGGTGTCCTGGCTGATACTCCTGGACGACCTGGCCACTGCCCTGCGCGGCGACCCCCTGCCGCCCGCGACCACGTCCTACGCCGAGTACGCCGACGTGCTCACCGCCCGGGCCGCGCACACCACCGAGGACCTGGGCGACTGGATCACGGTGCTCGACGCCCCCGCCGCGCTGCCCGCCGCCGGGGAACTGCGCGAGACGACCGTGGTCCTCGGCCCCGAGGCCAGCGACCGGCTGACGCGCACGGCGCCCGCCGCCCTGGGCATCGGCCTCACCGAACTGCTCTGCGGCGCCCTGCGCACCGCGCTGACCCGCGTCCAGCCCGAGCCCACCGACCTCGCGGTCGACCTGGAGCGCCACGGCCGGGTCCCCGCCCTGGAGGGCCACGACTACACCCGTACCGTCGGCTGGTTCACCTCCATCGCACCCGTACGGCTCGGCCCGCACACCGACCCCGTCGCCGCCGCCCGCGAGGTCGTGGCCCGCCAGCCCGACGAGCAGGGGCACATCGCCTACGGCCTGCTCAGGTACCTCAACCCGCAGACCGCGCCCCTGCTCACCGCCCACCCGCAGGTGCTGTTCAACTACCTCGGCCGGGGCGGCGAGTCCGACGTCCCGCGCATCACCGGCGGCGAGGGCGACAGCCCGTACGCCGTCGAGGTCAACGCCTGGACCGACGCCGCCACCGGCGGCCTGCACGCCGAGTTCGTCCTCGCCGAAGGCGTCCCCGACGAGCTGACCGGCCACTGGCGCGCGGCCCTGGAACAGCTCGCGGACACCGCCGCGACCGCCGAGCGCACCGCACCCGTCACCCCGCTCCAGCGCGGCCTGTACTTCCAGGCCCAGCTGACCGGCGCGACCGGGCACTACGTCGCCCAGAGCCACTTCACCTTCGACCGGCGCCTCGACACCGACGCCCTGGCCGACGCGATGGCCCACGTCATCGCCCGGCACCCGGTCGTCGGCGCGGGCTTCACCACCGACGACGACGGCGACCCGGTCCAGATCCTCCGGGCCGGGACCCGCGTCGGCGTCCGCACGGTCGAGGTCGAGTCCGAGGCGGAGGCCGACGCCCTGCGCGCCCGGGACCGCGACACCGGCTTCGACCCGGGGGAGCCGCCGCTGATCCGGCTCACCGTCCTCCGCCTGCCCGACGGCCGCGACGCGCTGCTGCTCAGCTACCACCTGCTGCTGTGGGACGGCTGGTCCCGGGAGATCCTGCTGCGGGACCTCTTCGACGCCTACGAAACCCTCGTCGCGGGCAAGCTGTTGGCCGATGCCACACCCCGTACACCCGGCTTCGAGGACTACGCGCGCACGCTGGCCGCCAAGGACCCCGCCGGGTCGGAGCGCTTCTGGGCGGAGCACCTGAGCGGCCTCACCGGGCCGACGCTGCTCGCCGGGCCCCGGCCGCCCCGCACGGACGAGCTGCCGCACGCGCTCCCGCACACCCTGTCCGCCGAACTCTCCGAGCTGCTGCGCGGCGCGGCCAAGGCGTACGGCGTCACCCTCAACACCGTGCTCACCGGCGCGTTCGGCCTGCTGCTCGGGGCGCACACCGGCCGCAGCGACGCGGTGTTCGGGGTGACCGTCTCCGGGCGCGAGGGCGAGGGCCTGGAGGACATCGTCGGCGTCCTCCTCAACACCGTGCCCATGTGGACCCGCGCCCGGCCGCAGGACACGGTGGGGGAGTACCTCGGCGCCGTGCAGGCCGCCCGGGTGGAGGCCATGGACCACGAGCACCTGGGACTCGGCGAGATCCAGCGTGCCAGCGGCCACGACACCCTGTTCGACAACCTCTTCGTCCTCCAGAACTTCCTGGACCTGGACGCCCTCGCCGGGATCAACGCCCGGCACGGCATCACCTCGGTGCGCGCCGACGACTCCACGCACTACCCGTACACCTGGGTCGTCACCCCCGGCGACCGGCTCACCGTCAAGCTGGAGCACCGCGACGACGACCCCGCCGCCGCCCGCCGCCTCCTGGGCGACTACGTGCGGCTCCTCGAGGACCTGGCCCGGGCCACCGGCCCGCTCGGCGCCCTGCCGGGACCGGTACCCGCCCCCGGACCGGCCGTCCGCACGGATGTCGGCACGGACACCGTGGTGGACCGCTTCGACCGGGCGGCCGACCGCCACCCCTACCGCATCGCCCTCGCCGCCGACGGCGCTGCCATGACCTTCGGGCAGCTCCGGGACCGCAGCCGCGAGGTGGCCGGGGTGCTCGCGGGCCGGGGCATCGGACCGGAGAAGGCGGTGGGCATCGCCGTACCGCGCTCGCTCGACTCGATCGTGGCCCTGTTCGCCGTGCTGCGCACCGGAGCCGCGTACGTCCCGCTGGAACTGGACCACCCCGACGAGCGGATCGCGACGATCGTCGCGGACGCCCGCCCCGAGGTGACCCTCACCGTGAGCGCCGTCGCACCCCGCCTCACCGGCGAACTGATCGAGCTGGACCGCCCGTTGCCCGCCGCCGAGCCCTTCACCACCTTCGCGCCCGGCGACCCGGACCGGCTGCGGCACCCCGCGTACACGATCTACACCTCCGGCTCCACCGGCCGGCCCAAGGGCGTGGTCACCGAGTACGCCGGGCTCACCAACATGCTCGTCAACCACCGGCGCCGGATCTTCGAACCGGTGCTGGCCGAGCACGGCCACCGCACCTTCCGGATCGCGCACACCGTGTCGTTCGCGTTCGACATGTCCTGGGAGGAACTGCTCTGGCTCGCGGACGGGCACGAGGTGCACATCTGCGACGAGGAACTGCGCCGCGACGCGCCCCGGCTCGTCGCCTACTGCCTCGACCACGGCATCGACGTCATCAACGTGACCCCGACGTACGCACAGCAACTGGTCGCCGAGGGGCTGCTCGACGACCCCGGGCGGCGCCCCGCCCTGGTACTGCTCGGCGGCGAGGCCGTCACCCCGGGCCTCTGGCAGCGGCTCGCGGACACCGAAGGCACCGTCGGCTACAACCTCTACGGGCCCACCGAATACACCATCAACACCCTCGGCGTCGGCACCTTCGAGTGCCAGGACCCGGTGGTCGGTGTGGCCATCGACAACACCGACGTGTACGTCCTCGACCCCTGGCTGCGACCGCTGCCCGACGGGGTCCCGGGCGAGCTGTACGTGGCGGGCATCGGCATCGCTCGCGGCTACCTCGGGCAGCCCGGCCAGACCGCCCACCGCTTCGTCGCCTGCCCGTTCGGCGCGCCCGGCGAGCGCATGTACCGCACCGGCGACCTCGTCGTCCGGCGGCCCGACGGCAACCTCGCCTACCTCGGCCGCACCGACCAGCAGGTCAAGATCCGGGGCCACCGCGTCGAACTCGGCGAGGTGGAGGCCGCGTTCGCCGCGCACCCGGCGGTCCGCTTCGCCGCGGCCGTCGCCCAGCCCGACCCCCAGGTCGACGGTGCCCACCGGCTGGCCGCCTACCTCGTGCTCAACGGCGCCGACCTTGCCGCCGTCGCCGCCGAAGTGGGCGCCGCGCTCCCGGACTTCCTGCGCCCGTCCCACTACGCCGAGGTGGACCGCATCCCGCTCACCGTGAACGGCAAGGCCGACACCAAGGCGCTCCCCGAACCCAAACCGCTCGGCGTCCTGGCCGGGGCGGAGGAGCGCGCCCCGGAGACCGACACCGAGATCACGGTGTGCGAGTTCTTCGCCGAAGCACTCGACCTGGACGACGACGAGGTGAGCGCGGTCAGCGACTTCGTCTCCCTCGGCGGACACTCCATGCTGGCGGTCCGGCTGACCGGCCTGCTCCGGCGGGAGTACGGTCCAGTGATCACCATCCGCGACCTGCTCACCCTGCGAACCCCCGAAGCGATTGCCGGCCACATCGATGACCACTCCTGACACCCCCCGGCCCCGCCGCGGCGCCGCCATCCTGCGCACCGCACTGCGGCGCAACCTCGGCGCCATGGCCTGGGGCACCGTCCTCATGGGCCTCTACCAGGCCGGGGAGACCGCGTTCCCGATCGCGCTCGGCCTGATCGTGGAACACACGCTGCAACACCGCAGCACCGGCGCGCTCGGCCTGTCGATCGGTGCGCTGGCCGTGATCATCACGACCGTCTCGCTGTCCTGGCGGTTCGGGATGCGCATCCTCCAGAAGGCCAACACGACCGAGGCACACCGGTGGCGGGTACGGGTCGCGGCCTGCGGACTCCAGCCGGTGGCCCGGGACGTGGACCTGAAGTCCGGCGAGGTGCTGACCATCGCCACCGAGGACGCCGACCAGACCGCCGACATCATCGAGGTGGTGCCGCTGCTGATCAGCTCGATGGTCGCGGTCCTGGTCGCCGCCGTCGCGCTCGGCCTCGCCGACCTGCGGCTCGGGCTGCTGGTGATCGTGGGCACCGTGGCGATCCTGTCCGTGCTCAGCGTGATGTCCCGGCGGATCGGCGCCAGTACGCAGGAGCAGCAGGCCCGGGTCGCGCGCGCCGGTGCCAAGGTCGCCGACCTGATCACCGGCCTGCGCCCGCTGCACGGCTTCGGCGGCAACCACGCCGCCTTCGGCTCCTACCGCCGAGTCAGCACCGAGGCCAAGGAGCAGTCGATCACCGTCGCCCGGGTCAACGGGGTGTACGCGGGCACGGCCCTGGCCCTCAACGCGGCCCTCGCCACCGCCGTCACCCTCACGGCCGGATACCTGGCCTTCGCCGGGCACATCAACATCGGCGAACTCGTCATGGCGGTGGGTCTGGCGCAGTTCATCATGGAACCGCTGAAGCTGTTCTCGGAGATGCCCAAGTACGTGATGATGGCCCGCGCCTCGGCCGAACGCATGGCGCTGGTGCTCTCCGCGCCCCCGGTCACCGTCCCGGGGGACGGGCGCCCGGAGCCCGGCGGGACGCTGGAGATCGACGGCCTCCGCCACGGGGTGCTGCGCGGCCTGAAGTTCGAGGTGGCGGCCGGGGAGTTCGTGGCCGTCGCCGCCTACCAGCCGCGCGCCGCCGCCGACTTCGCGGCGGTCCTCGCCCTGGCGGTGCCCCCGGAGGCGTACGGGGGAGTGGTGCGGGTCGGCGGGCGGGACCTCGCGGACCTGTCGGCCGAGGCGGTCCGGGAACACCTGCTGGTGAACCCGTACGACGGGGAGATCTTCGCGGGCACCCTCCGTACCAACATCGACCCCTCGGGCACCAGCACCATGCTCCCCGAGGCCGTCGAGGCGTCCATGCTGACCGACGTGGTCGCCCTCCACCGCGAGGGCCTCGACTACGCCATCCGCGACCGGGGCGCGAACCTCTCCGGGGGCCAGCGCCAGCGCCTCTCTCTGGCCCGCGCCCTGGCCGCCGACGCGGAGATCCTGGTGCTCCACAACCCGACCACCGCCGTCGACGCGGTCACCGAACAGCTCATCGCCCGCAACATCGCGAAGCTGCGGCGCGGCCGGACCACCGTGGTCGTCACCAGCAGCCCGGCCGTCCTGGACGCCGCCGACCGGGTCCTCGTCCTGGACGACGGCGTCATCACGGCCGAGGACACCCACCGCAACCTGCTGTCCCAGGACGAGGCGTACTGCCTGGCCGTGGCGCGGTGACGCGGCGGTGACTCAGCCGAGCGCCCAGCCGACGTCCCGGAGCAGCGCGTGCCGCCAGCCGGCCCGGTCGTGACCCGAGGGGGACCGCGACACGCGCACGGCCGCCCCGGCCCGCTCGGTCAGCGCCTCGACCGCCGTGCAGTGGGGGAGCATCCCCGTCTCGTGTTCCCCCAGGTCGAAGGCGATGCGCAGGCCCGAGAGGTCGGGCCGCTCCCGGAGCCGGTCGGCGAGGGCGCCGCCGACCGGGCCGTCCAGCAGGTCCGTACGGTCCGCGCGGTCGGGGGCCCACCAGAACGACCCGGACTGGCAGGCGACCCGCGACACCAGGTCCGGGAACTCCAACGCGGCGTACAGCGCGCTGAGCCCGCCCAGACTCTGCCCGGCGACCACCAGCGTCTCCGGGTCGGCGGGCACCCCGGACTCCGCGACCAGGGGCAGCAGTTCGTCCCGGACCCCCTCCCACAGCTCCGGCCGGCATCCGAACTCGCCCACCCGGTCCTTGGCCGGCAGGAAGACCAGCGTGACCGGTGGCAGCGCCCCGTCCGCGACGGCCGCCTCGAACGCGGTCGTCGCGGGGTGCAGATACAGCCAGTCGTCCCCGTCGAGCAGCAGCACCACGGGCCCGCCGCCGGCCACCGGGTGCACGCGCACCGTGCGGCGCCCGCCGAGCCGCGCGGACGCCCAGCGCAGCCGGGTGCTCGGCACGGGCAGGACGTCGTCGGCGCCGACGAGGGGCCAGTACGGCTGCGCCGGGGCGTCCGGTGTGGCCGCGATCGACCGGTCGCCACCGGCGGCGGACGGGTTGAACGGATCGGCGTGCGCCCCCTCGTCCGTGAGGAAGCGATAGGTCACCCGCAGCCGCTCGGGCATCGGCACCTCCGCGTACCAGCAGTCCGTGGCACCCCACCGGCGCAGCGGCAGCGGCTCCCGCGACCAGCTCTCGAAGACCAGGTCGGCCGGACCGCCGCGCCACAGGAAGAGCGTCGTCCAGCCGCCACTTTCACGGGGCCGCGAGGCGGGCGTCCCGGCCGCCGCCCAGAACGGCTCGGAGCCGGGCTCGCCGGGCAGCCCGAAGTCGGCGAAGGGGCTGCCGGTGGCGGCCACGACCTGATCCGTGCGATCACCGGAGGGCATGAGGGGTCTCCTTGTGCAGAGGGAAAGGGAAAGGCTAAGCTCGCAGTTGGTTAGGCGAGCCTAACCTAAGCTTGTTTTCCCTGGTTGAGGAGGCACTGCCCGCATGAGCACCAACCCGTTCGACGATCCCGAAGGCCGTTTCCTGGTCCTGGTGAACGACGAGGGCCAGCACTCCCTGTGGCCCTCCTTCGCCGAGGTGCCCGGCGGCTGGACGGTCGCCTTCGAGGAGGACACGCGCGAGGCGTGCCTGGAGTACGTCGAGGCCAACTGGACGGATCTGCGGCCCCGTTCGCTCGCCGCGTCGATGGACGCCTGACGCCCGTGACCACGGCCGCGCCGCGCCCCGCACCCCTGTCCCCGTCGCTCGGGCGGGCGCCGCGCGTCCGGACCGCCGGGTCCGGCGACGCCGCCGCACTCGCCGAGCTGTCCCGGCCGTTCGCCCGCTCGGGCGCCCTGCGCGAACGCCCCGACTCCCTCTACGCGGCCCGCGCCGCCGAATTCCTCGTGGCCGTCGGGTCCGACGGCGGCATCGAGGGCTGTGTGGGCCTGCGGGTGTACGAGGGGGAGGGGGTCCACGCGGGCGTCCTGTACAACTTCTGCGTGGCCGGCCACCGGCAGGGGTGCGGGGTCGGGGCCGCCCTCCTGCGGACCGCGCTCGCTCTGGGGCGCACCCAGGCGCTCGGTGCCCTCTTCACCGCGACCACCGGGGACGGCCGGCTGTTCCGCCGGTACGGCTTCGCGCCGGTGACGGGCCGTCAGGCGCCGCGTGCCTGGGCCGAATCCCTGGACCCCCGGCGCAACGCGCTGATCCTCTCCCGCACCCCGTGAACCGGGCGCCGGGCCGACCGTGAGCCCGGCCCGGCGCCCTCCGCGTCCGTCAGGCCGGGCTCACGGCGTGGTCCTCGTCCGGCACCACCGTGGTCCCCGCGCCGTCCCCGCCGAGGACGCTCCGCAGCACCGCGTGCGGCACCCGGCCGTCCAGCACGTCCGCCCGGCCGACCCCGCCCCGTACCGCCCGCAGGCAGCCCTCCATCTTGGGCAGCATCCCGCTCGCCAGACCCGGCAGCAGCCCGTCCAGGGCGTCCGCCGTCAGGCGCCCGATCACCTCGGTGCTCGCCGGCCAGTCCGCGTACAGGCCCGCCACATCCGTCAGGACCACCAGCCGCCGCGCGCCGAGCGCCACGGCCAGCGCGGAGGCGGCGAGGTCCGCGTTGACGTTGTAGACCTGCCCGTCCGCGCCCCGCGCCACCGGTGAGACCACGGGTATGTGACCCTGCGTCAGGAGGGCGCGCACCATGCCCGGGTTCACCTCCACGACGTCCCCGACCTGGCCGATGTCCACCGGTGCGCCGTCCACCCAGGCGGGCCGCCGCACGGCCGTCATCGTGTGGGCGTCCTCGCCGGTCATGCCCACGGCGTACGGTCCATGGCTGTTGATGTGGCCCACCAGTTCGCGCTGGACGCGGCCGGACAGCACCATGCGGACGACCTCCATGGTCTCCGCCGTGGTCACCCGCAGCCCCGCCTCGAAGCGGCTCTCCAGGCCGAGGCGGTCGAGCATGGCACTGATCTGCGGGCCGCCGCCGTGCACGACGACCGGGCGCAGGCCCGCGCGCCGCAACTCCACGACGTCCTCGGCGAAGCTCTGTTGCAGCTGTGCGTCGACCATGGCGTTGCCGCCGAACTTGATGACGACGACCGGTCCCGAATCCTCTTCCATTTAGCTTAGCCTAACCTTAATTGGCTCGGTGTTGGTCAAGAAGAGGCCCGCCGGCGGAGGAAGTCCCCTCCGCCGGCGGGCGGCCCCACGCGCGGTCAGCCGATCTCGATGAGCAGGTCGCCCGCCTCCACCTGCTGGACCCGGCCGATCGCCAGGCGGCGCACCACACCGGCGGACTGGGCGGTGATCGACGCCTCCATCTTCATCGCCTCGATCGTGGCGACCGTCTGCCCGGCCGACACCGACGCGCCCTCCTCCACCTGGAGCGTCACCACCCCGGCGAACGGCGCCGCCACCTGCCCCGCGTCGGAGCGGTCGGCCTTCTCCGCCGCCTTCACCTCGGTCGCCACGGACCTGTCCCGCACCGACACCGGCCGCAACTGCCCGTTGAGCGTGGCCAGTACGCTCCGGAAGCCGCGTTCGTCCGCCTCGGAGATGGCCTCCAGCTCGAACAGCAGCGTCACCCCGGGCTCCAGCTCGACCGGGTGCTCCGTCTCCGGCTCCAGCCCGTACAGGAAGTCCGGCGTCGGCAGCACCGAGGTGTCGCCGTACGCCTCCCGGTGCGCGGTGAACTCCTTCGTCGGGCCGGGGAACAGCAGCCGGTTCAGCGTCGCGCGCGGCGACTCGCGCAGCGCCTGACGGTCCTCGTCCGACAGGTGCGGCGTCTGCGCCTTCTCGGGGCGGCCCTTGAGGGCCCGGGTGCGGAACGGCTCGGGCCAGCCGCCGGGCGGGTCGCCCAGCTCACCGCGCAGGAACCCGATCACCGAGTCCGGAACGTCGAACTTCCCGGGGTCCGACTCGAAGTCCGCAGCCTCCACACCCGCGCCCACCAGGTGCAGCGCCAGGTCACCTACCACCTTCGAGGACGGGGTCACCTTCACCAGCCGGCCCAGCATCCGGTCGGCCGCCGCATAGCAGTCCTCGATCAGCTCGAACCGGTCCCCGAGACCCAGGGCGATGGCCTGCTGCCGCAGGTTGGAGAGCTGGCCGCCCGGGATCTCGTGGTGGTAGATCCGGCCCGTCGGCGAGGCGAGCCCCGACTCGAACGGGGCGTACACCTTGCGGGTCGCCTCCCAGTACGGCTCCAGATCGCCGACCGCCTGGAGCGAGAGGCCCGTCGCGCGCTCGGTGTGGTCCGTGGCCGCCACCAGCGCGGACAGCGGCGGCTGGCTGGTCGTCCCGGCCATCGAGGCGACGGCCGCGTCCACCGCGTCCACCCCGGCGTCGATCGCGGCGATCAGCGTGCCCAGCTGGCCGCCCGCCGTGTCATGGGTGTGCAGGTGCACCGGCAGATCGAACCGCTCGCGCAACGCCGTGACCAGGGTGCGGGCGGCGGGCGGACGCAGCAGCCCCGCCATGTCCTTGATGGCGAGCACATGGGCGCCCGCCTCCACGATCTGCTCCGCGAGCCGCAGGTAGTAGTCCAGCGTGTACAGGGTCTCGCCCGGGTCCGACAGGTCGGCGGTGTAGCACAGCGCCACCTCCGCGAGCGAGGTGCCCGTGGCGCGTACCGCGTCGATCGCCGGACGCATCTGCGACACGTCGTTGAGGGCGTCGAAGATCCGGAAGATGTCCATCCCGGCCGAGGCCGCCTCCGACACGAACGCCTCGGTGACCTCCGTCGGATACGGCGTGTAGCCCACCGTGTTGCGGCCGCGCAGCAGCATCTGCGTACAGATGTTGGGCACCGCCTCACGGAGCTTGACCAGCCGCTCCCACGGGTCCTCCGCGAGGAACCTCAGCGCCACGTCATAGGTGGCCCCGCCCCAGCACTCCAGGCTCAGCAACTGCGGGACGGTGTGCGCCACATGCGGTGCCACCGCCAGCAGGTCCCGGGTGCGCACCCGGGTGGCCAGCAGCGACTGATGGGCGTCGCGGAACGTGGTGTCGGTGACCGCGACCGCCGACTGCGCCCGCAGCTCCGCGGCGAACCGCTCCGGACCCAGCTCGGCCAGCCGCTGCCGCGAACCCGGCGGCGGCGTCCCCAGCGGCAGCGCGGGCAGCTTGTCCGCCGGGTCGATGACCGAAGGGCGCGGCCCGTAAGGGCGGTTGACGGTGGTCTCGGCCAGATAGCTGAGCATCCGGCTGCCCCGGTCGGCCGACGGACGGGCCCGGATCAGCTCCGGGTGCTCGTCGATGAACGAGGTCGTGATGCGTCCCGCCCGGAACTCCGGGTGGTCGAGGACCGCGCCCAGGAACGGCAGGTTGGTCGCCACCCCGCGGATACGGAACTCGGCGATCGCCCGGCGCGCACGGCGGGCCGCGTTGGCGAAGTCGTGGCCGTGGCAGGTGAGTTTGACCAGCATCGAGTCGAAGTGCGCCGACACCTCCGCACCCGTGTGCACGGTCCCGCCGTCGAGGCGCACCCCCGGACCGCCGGGGGAGCGGTACGCGGAGATGGTGCCGGTGTCCGGACGGAAGCCGTTGACCGGGTCCTCCGTCGTGATGCGGCACTGCATCGCCGTGCCGTTGAGGGTGATGGAGTCCTGGGACAGGCGCAGTTCGGGCAGCGTCATGCCCGCCGCGATGCGCAGCTGCGCGATCACCAGGTCGCGCCCCGTGACCTGCTCCGTCACGGTGTGCTCGACCTGGATGCGCGGGTTCATCTCGATGAAGACGTGGTTGCCCCGCTCGTCCACCAGGAACTCGACGGTGCCCGCGTTCACATACCCGATGTGCCGGGCGAAGGAGACCGCGTCGGCGCAGATCCGCGCCCGCAGCTCCGGGTCCAGATTCGGGGCCGGCGCGATCTCGACCACCTTCTGGTGGCGGCGCTGGAGCGAACAGTCCCGCTCGTAGAGGTGCACCACGTTGCCCTCGGCGTCGGCCAGGATCTGCACCTCGATATGGCGGGGGTTGATCACCGCCTGCTCCAGGAACACCGTCGCGTCACCGAACGCGGACCGGGCCTCCCGCATCGCCGCGTCGATCGCCTCGCGCAGCTCACCGGCGTCCGCGACCCGCCGCATGCCGCGCCCGCCGCCCCCGGCGACCGCCTTCACGAACACCGGGAAACCGATCTCCTCCGAGGCCGCCACCAGGGCGTCCACGTCCTCGGACGGCTCGGACGACTTCAGCACCGGCACACCGGCCTCCCGGGCCGCCGCCACCGCACGCGACTTGTTGCCCGTCAGGTTCAGCACCGACGCCGGGGGCCCGACGAAGGTGATGCCGGCCTCCGCGCACGCCGCCGCCAGGTCCGGATTCTCCGACAGGAAGCCGTAGCCGGGATAGATCGCGTCCGCCCCCGCCTTGCGGGCCGCCTTCACCACCTCGTCCACCGACAGGTACGCCCGCACCGGATGCCCCGGCTCACCGATCCGGTACGCCTCGTCCGCCTTGGCCCGGTGCAGCGAGTTGCGGTCCTCGTGCGGATACACGGCCACCGTGGAGATGCCCAGCTCGAAGGCCGCGCGGAACGCGCGGATCGCGATCTCCCCGCGGTTGGCGACCAATACCTTGTCGAACATCGAACTCCCCAGTCGTGTCGCGGCTGTGTGGCGTCGAGGACGGGCGGTACGGCACGGACACGCTGCTCGGCGTCGGAGACCGTACGGCGGTGGCGAGGTGCTCCGTGACCTGCCGGATACGGAGCGTTCGACACCGTACCGGAGACTTCCCCCGAGATCGCGAGCGCAAAAGATGGCTTGCGTCACGCCCCAAAACGTCCCCCGGACGCACCGCTCCCACCGGGACGTTTTGCCGGTTCTTGGCAGCGGGGCCATGCTGGTGGGCATGGCCGACCACGCCGGCCCCGAACCCGTCGCCGCCGTCCGGCGAGCCCTCCGCCTGCTGGAGGCCGCGGGCGCGCACGGGGCGAGGCCACCGCGCAGCAGCTGGCCCGGGAGGCGGGGCTTCCCCCGGCCACCGTGCGGGAGCTGCTGCCCATGCTGATCGGCGACGGCTACCTGAGGGAGCTGGAGGACCACACCTACGTCCTCGCCGACGACGCCCCGGGCGGCGGCCCCGGCACCCAGCCGGTACCCGCCCGGGTACGGCCAGCCCTCACCGCCCTGCGCAACGATCTGTGGGCGGCCGCCTATCTGACGCTCTACGTGGACGGCGAGATCCGGGTCATGGAGATCGTGGACAGCGCGCGCACCCCGCGCGTGGACCTGTGGGTGGGTCTGGAGGAGGCCGGCCACGCCACGGCACTCGGCAAGTCCGTGCTGAAGGAACTCGACGACGAGGCACGGGCCGACTACTTCTCCCGGCACGACCTGACCGGGCTCACCCCCCGGACCATCACGCACCCGGACGAGCTGGTCCAGCAGCTCGACGGCTCGCCCGCGCCGGTGGTCATGGACCGCGAGGAGTACGTACGCGGCACGACCTGTGTGGCCGTCCCGGTGTACAGCCGCGAGCAGATCGGCTCCCTCGGCATCTCCTTCCGGTCCGACCGGATGTACCGGACGTCGCGGGTCCGCGCGGAGCTGCTTTCGGCCGCCGTCAGTGTGTCCCGCAGGCTCACGCTGCCCGGCTGAGAGGCCCCGCCGAGAGACCCCCGCCGAGGGGCCCGCGGTCAGTCGAGCCGGGTCAGGTCCGGCCGCAGCCGCTGCCACACCGGATGACGCAGCCGCCCCGCCGCCGTCCACTCCGACGCGCTGACCTCCGCCACGAGCCTCGGCTCCACCCAGTGCGCCCCGGCCACGTCGACCGGCCCCGTGAACGGGGAGTCCGGACGCGCGATCACCGCGAAGTACTCCCGCAGCTCGCCCAGCTCCCGGTCGGACATCCCCGACCCCACGGACCCCGCGTACCGCAGCCCCGCCGGGTCGTCCAGACCGACCAGCACCGCCCCGGGGACACCGGTCGGCGCGCCCTTGCGCTGGGTCCAGCCGCCGATGACCACGTCCAGCGTCTCGACCCGCTTGGTCTTGCGCCAGTCGGGTGAACGGAGCCCCGGCGCGTACGGAGACGAGAGCCGCTTGGCGACCACCCCCTCCAGACCCCCGCGCACGACGGTGTCCCACGCCTTCGCGCCCTGGCCGCGCACATAGGACGGCACCGACCAGTGCGGCCCCCCGGACAGCAGACCGGACAGGACCGCGCGGCGCTCCTCGTAACCCAGCGCCGACAGCTTCCGGCCGTCCAGGTACATCACGTCGAAGACCACCAGGTGCGCGGGGACGTCCAGCGCCAGGCGGGCGGCGCGGCGCGCGTTCAGGACGCCCATCCGGCGCTGGAGCAGCCCGAAGTCGGACCGCCCCGACGCGTCCAGGGCCACGATCTCGCCGTCCAGGACCACGCTGCGGCCGCGCAGGACCTCGCCGAGCGCGTGCAGCTCGGGATAGGTCGGGGTCACGTCGTTGCGGGCCCGCGAGGTCAGCCGCAGGGTGCCGTCGCCCGGGGTCGCGACGACGCACCGGGCACCGTCCCACTTGGCCTCGAAGGCCCACTCCGTGTCCGGTACGGGGAGCGGACCGGGCACGGCCAGCATCGGTGCGATCCACGGGGGTGCCCCGGAGGCGTCGGCGGGGAGGGGGGCCATAGCCTCCATGATCGAACGGCCGGCGGTTCCCCGCAGTCCGACGCCTAAGCCGCCCAGGCGGTCAGCGTCAGGGTGGAGGCGAGGACCTGCCACAGGGCCCAGGCGCCCGCGCGGCTCGCCGCGCCGCACAGGACCTGCCTGGTGCAGTCCGTCTCGCGGTCCTGCCACGCGGCGACGTCCAGGTAGTGGAAGCCGAGGGAGCGGGTGAAGGTGAACCGGATGTGCAGGCCGTTGCCCAGGTCGTGGCCGGGGAGGGTGGCGATCTGGAGGTGGTCCCCGGTGGCGGACTCCACGCGCACCGGATTGCCGCCCAGCAGATCGCAGGTGTCGCCCGTGCGGACGCGGCCCGGGCAGCTCCCGCTCACCGGGAACAGCCTGAAGTTGTCGGTGAGCTGCCTGCGTACGGCCTCCGGCGTGGTGAACGGGTGTACGCCGAGCCCGTAGCCGTACCAGTAGAGGAGGCGCCTGCCGTCGAGGCAGCGCTCATGGTCCGGGTCACACGCGGCCGAGCGCCCCGCCCCGGCGTCCGCACGGACCGCCGGGCGGCGAGCGCCAGGGCGAGGCACGGGGCCACCGCGAGCGCCAGGACGCGCCGGGCGGCCCGGCGCTCACGGGGCACGGCTCAGCCCGGTGACTCGTCCGGCACCGGATGCTCCGGGTGCACTCCGGCGTTACGGGCGGAACCGCGGCCCGAGCCGGACTCGTCGGGGTCGGGCAGGTCGTCCCGGCCCTCGTCCCCGGTCCGCGCGTCGCGCGGCGGGGCCGGCACGTCCATCGGGTCCTCGCCCTCCTGGACCTGCTGGTCGGGCATGTCCGCGGGCACCGGAGGGGGACTCGGGGACGCGCCCTCGTGGACGGGGCCCTCTGGTCTGCGGTCGGTCATGGAAGATCCTCCGTCGTCGTCCCCGCGGGCAGGCGGCGGGGCATCGGCAGCCTCGCGGTGCCGGGTACCCACGGAGGTCCGGCCAACTCATTGTGGGCCGGTGAGGACCGCACGGCACGTCCGGCCGTTCAGCGCCGCCGGGCGAGCAGGAACATCTGCGGTTCGGGCACGGCCGCCGGGACGGCGGGCACGAACATCGTGCTCTCCCGGGAGAGGACGGTGAACCCGGCGTCCTCCACCAGCGCCGTGAACGCGTCCTCGCCGAAGCTGGTCACCTCGACCGGCTGGCCCATGAACGTGCCGCTGACGCCCTCCACGTCGAACGGCACCGTCGCCACGGCCAGATGACCCCCCGGCCGCAGCACCCGCGCGATCAGGCGCAGCACCTCGCCCTGGTCCTCCCGCGACATCTGCAACAGCGCGAAGTACAGGCAGACCGCGTCGAAGGAACCGTCCTCCAGCGGGAGCGTGCGGATGTCGGCGCAGCGGAATTCGGCCCCCGGCACCTGGCGCGCGGCGATGTCCACCATCACCGGCGAGACGTCGACACCCAGCACCTCGTGCCCGGCGTCCACCAGCGTCTGCGCCGTCGGCCGGCCCGTACCGCTGCCCACGTCCAGCACCCGCGCGTGCGGCGGCAGCACCCCCAGAAGCCGCTCCAGCGAGGCCCGATGCGCGGCCGACGCGGCGAACGCCGCCTCGTAATCGGTGCCGAGAGCGTCGAACACGGCTGCGGCGGTGCGACCTCGTCCCGCTGACATGGCAGGCCCCTTCCTGTCCTGTTCCGGTGCACCACCACTTCTACTGCAACGACCACACCCCCACCACGAAACCACCGAAAACCGGTGCGCCGCGGCCCTACACCGCCCGCAGCCACCCCTCGACCAGCCGGAGGTCGGCCCCGGTCAGGCCCAGGACGGGATCGACGCGATGGAGCAGGGCCGGCCCGCCGTGGTGACCGGCGACCCAGCGCCGGTCGGGCCCGCCGATCTCGTCGTCGACCCAGGCGAACGCGCGCCCCGCCGCCCACTCCACGAGCGGGCGCGTCTTCCAGTGCAGCCCCGCCCGGGCGTCCCGCGCCTCCTGCTCCGGCGCGTCCGGCCAGGCGACCACGTCCAGGACGGGCAGGCCGAGCCGGGGCCCGAGGACCGTGTTCGCCTCGTCCTCCCAGGTCGTCGCCCAGACCAGCGTGCAGGGCAGCGCGCCGAGCCGGGGCCCGAGCGACGGGTCGACCCTCGTCAGCAGCGGGTGGGCCGCCGCACCGGGCGGCACCGGCCCCATGGGATACGTGCGGTGGCCGCCGGGCCGCGCGCCGAACGGGATCAGGGGCCGTCGACATCGAGGAAGAGCAGGGGGAGCGGGTCCGGGGCGGTCACCCCGGCACCGTACCCGCCGCCCCTCAGCGTCCGCCCGACACCCGCAGCACCGTTCCCGTCGTGTACGAGGCGTCCGGGGAGAGCAGCCAGGCGACGGCAGCCGCGATCTCGTCCGGTTCGCCGGGGCGGCCGAGCGGGGTGCTGGGGCCCAGCTTGTCGGGGCGGGCCGGGTCCGCGTGGAATTCGGTGCGGATGACGCCGGGGGCGACCGCGTTGACGCGGATGCCGGACGGGCCGACCTCCTTGGACAGGCCGACGGTCATCGTGTCGACGGCCCCCTTGGCGGCGGCGTAGTGCACGTACTCGCCGGGGCTGCCCAGCGTGGCGGCGGCCGAGGACACGTTGACGATCGCCCCGCCGCCCGAGGCCGTCATGGAGCGGACCGCGCGGCGCGCGCAGAGCAGGTAGCCGAGGACGTTGACCTCCAGGGCGCGCCGCATGCCCGCCGCGTCGGCTTCGGCCAGCGGGCCGACCGGGCCGCTCATGCCCGCGTTGTTGACCAGGCCGGTGACCGGGCCCAGCTCGGCGGCGGCGGTGTCGAAGAGGCGGTCCACGTCCGCCTCGTCCGCCGTGTCCGCCCGGACCGTCACGCAGCGCCGCCCCGTCCCCCGTACCGCCTCGGCGACCTGCTCCGCCGCATCGGCGTCCGAGCGGTAGGCCAGCGCGATGTCATGGCCCTCGTCCGCCAGCCGTACGCAGACCGCCGCGCCGATGCCGCGGCTGCCTCCGGTGACCACGGTGACCGGTTGACCGTTCATGGCAGGCCCCACTTCCCTCGTACTCGCTTGCGGAGTCATCGTAGGCGCGGGTGATCATCCACCCCGGAGGGGGCCGGAACGCGGCGGTGGACTGTCACCCACTCATGGAAGAGTGACAGTCCACCGGTCTGTGCGGCCCGCTCTCAGACGGGCATGCCGTCCGGCCGCTCGCTCTGCTCCTGGAGCTTGCGGGCCTTCTCCTGGAGGCGGCGGCGCTGCTCCGGGTCGCTGGTGCGCTCCGCGGCCTCGGTCAGGTGCCGCGCCTTCTCGCGCATCTGCTGGGCTCGGTTCACCTCTCGTGCAACGCTCATCGTCACTCCTCGGGGACGGTAGGGGAGAGCGGGCCCCTTCAGAGAAGCAGTGCCCCGTCACCGACGCACGCCGAAGCATCACCCAATGTGAAGGCCGCAGGTGGGGGCGGGCGGACCGAACCGGTCCCGCGCGCTGGCATGATCGAGGGTATGAACGAGCGCATGATCGCCGCGTGTGACGGGGCGTCGAAGGGTAATCCGGGGCCGGCCGCCTGGGCCTATGTGGTGGCCGACGCCGAGGGCCGTCCCCAGCGGTGGGAGGCGGGGCCGCTCGGCACCGCCACCAACAACGTCGCCGAGCTCACCGCCCTCCAGGAGCTCCTGGAGTCCGTGGACCCCGCCGTGGCGCTCGAGGTCCGGATGGACTCGCAGTACGCGATGAACGCGGTCACCAAGTGGCTGCCCGGCTGGAAGCGCAACGGCTGGAAGACCTCGGGCGGCAAGCCCGTCGCCAACCGCGAGCTGGTCACCCGCATCGACGCGCTCCTGACCGGGCGCGCCGTGACCTTCGTCTACGTGCCCGCCCACCAGGTCGACGGCGACCCGCTCAACGCGCTGGCCGACCAGGCCGCCAGCGAGGTCGCCGTCAGCCAGAGCGCCGCCGGCACCGCGTACGGCTCGGCCACCCCCGTCCCGGCGCCCTCCCGCGCCACCGAGGGCCGCCGGACCGGCGCGACGGCGAAGAAGAGCGCGCCACGGAAGACCGGCAGCGGGGCCACCATCCGCGCCAAGTTCGCCGGCCGCTGCCACTGCGGACGGCCCTACGCGGCCAAGGACATGATCGCGAAGAACGACCACGGCTGGGGCCACCCGGAGTGCCGCACCGCCTCCGCCTGAGGGCGGCTCTTCCCGGCCGACTCCCCCCGTAGGCCCACCGGATGGGGCGATCCGCCCGCGCGGCGGGCCGCCCCGTGCCATGATGCGCTCCGGTGGCGCGCGGGGAGCGCCGCCGGGGAGCGGTGGCGACACCGGGACGCTGGGGGGCGCATGGAAACCACGACGACGGTGCTCGGCCGGCTGCGCGGCGCGCAGAAGACGGCCAAGGGGGTCTCGCTCTACTCGCGGTACGTGAACCGCCCGGCCGGCCGTGTCTTCGCCGCCGCCGCGTACCGGCTCGGCATGACGCCCAATCAGGTCACCCTGACCAGCGCGGCGTTCACCTTCACCGCCCTCGCCTGCGTGGCGCTGGTGCGCCCCGGCCCCGGGGCGGCCGTCCTGGTGTACCTCGGTCTCGCCGTGGGCTTCGCCCTCGACTCGGCCGACGGGCAGCTCGCCCGGCTGACCGGGCGCGGCGGGCCAGACGGCGAGTGGCTGGACCATGTGGTCGACTGCGCCAAGATGATCCTGGTCCACACCGCCGTACTGATTGCGTTCCACCGGTACTTCACACTGCCCGGCGACGGCTGGCTGCTGCTGCCGCTCGGCTTCCTGTTCGTCGCCGTGCTGACCTTCTGCGCGGGGCTGCTGCGCGAACAGCTCGGCAAGGCGGCGGCGCCCGGCGCGCCGCCGGCGCCCGGGCCCGCCGCCCCGCCGTCCCGGCTGCGGGCCGTGGCGCTGCTGCCCGCCGACTACGGCGTGTTCTGCCTGGTCTTCCTGCTGCTCGGCGACGAGACGGCGTTCCGGACCGGATACGCCGTACTCGCCGCCGTGCACGCGCTGTTCCTCGTCCTGTTCCTGGGCAAGTGGTTCAGGGAGCTGAAAGCGCTCCGGGCGCACTGACGAGCGTGTCCAGCGCCCGGCGCAACTGCGTGCTGGAGGTGTGCATGGTGTACGGGAAGTACACCACCTCCACCCCCACGTCGGCGAAGTCGCGTTCGAGCTTTCTGCCCTTGTCCGTGTCCCGCCAGTCGTCCCCCTTGAAGATGACGTCGAACCTGACCTGCTGCCAAGTCTCGACCTTCTCCGGCACGGTCTCCACGAAGGCGGCGTCCACGTACCGCACGCTCCGCACGATCTCCAGCCGTTCCGGGAGCGGGATCACCGGCCGGTGTCCCTTGGCGAGCGTGGCCATCTCGTCGGAGACGACCCCCGCGACCAGGTAGTCGCACTGGCTGCGCGCATGACGAAGGATATTGAGGTGTCCCACATGGAACAGGTCGTAGACCCCTGGCGCGTAACCGACCCTGTGCACCATCTGTTCTTTCCCCCCCACGGTGAACGCAATGTCCGCGATAGTCCAACGACCTTACTGCGAAGACCACTTGCTCATCTCATGAACGGATAAGCTCGCTTTTGGGGCTGTTCCTCGGTGGACACAGTCGGTGGAACACAGGTGGCTCCGGGGGGAAGGCGATCGTCCGATGGCAGACGAAGAGCACCACAGACCGTTCGAGCGGCGCCGGCTGCTCGTGGTCTCCACGAACTACGCGCCGGAGCTGACGGGCATCGGCCCGTACGCCGCCCAGCTCGCCGAGCACTGGGCCGCGTCCGGCGCCGACACCCATGTGCTCGCGGGCATGCCGCACTACCCGGCGTGGCGGACCGACGCGGCCTACCGGGGGGTGTGGCGCACCGAGGAGCGGCGCGCGGGTGTCACCGTGCACCGCAGGCGCCACTACGTGCCGCCCCGGCAGAGCGCCCTGCGCAGAGCCGCCTTCGAGGGGAGCGTCCTGGCACACGGCCTCCTCGCGCCGCCCGGCGTCCGGCCCGACGCGGTGGTCGCCCAGATGCCCAGCCTCGCCGGCGGGGTCATCGGCGCCCGCCTCGCCCGCCGCCACCGGGTGCCGTACATCCCCGTCGTCCAGGACCTGATGGGTGCCGCCGCGGCCCAGAGCGGCATCCGGGGCGGGGACAGGGCGGCGGCCCTCGCGGCGAGGGCCGAGCGGTTCGCGCTGCGCTCCGCGACCCTCGTCGGCGTCATCCACGAGAGCTTCGTGCCCCGGGTCACCGCCTACGGGGTGGACCCGAGCCGCATCCGCACGGTGCCCAACTGGAGCCATGTGAGCACCCCTTCGGCCGACCGCGCCGCGACCAGGGCCCGGCTCGGCTGGCGCGAGGACACCCCCGTCGTCCTGCACTCCGGCAACATGGGCCTCAAACAGGGCCTGGAGGTCCTGGTCGACGCGGCCCGGCTCGCCCCCGAGATCCGGATCGTCCTGATGGGCGACGGCAATCAGCGCGACGCCCTGCGCGCCCGCGCCGCCGGGCTGCCCAACCTCGACTTCCTCCCCCCGGCCGACGCGGCGGAGTTCACCGACATCCTGGCCGCCGCCGACGTCCTCGCCGTCACCCAGCGCGCCTCGGTGCTCGACATGAGCGTGCCCTCGAAGCTCACCTCCTACTTCGTGTCGGGGCGCCCCGTCGTCGCCTCCGTGGCCGAGGAGGGCGGCACCGCCGAGGAGGTGCGGCGCTCCGGGGCCGCGCTCCTCGTCGCACCCGAGGACCCGGCCGCCGTGCTCGGCGCCGTCCGCAAACTGGTCGAGTCACCCGCCGAGGCCGACGCGCTCGGCGCCAACGGGCCGCGCTACGTGGCCCGCCATCTGGGCCGGGAAGCGGCGCTGGCCCGCTTCGACGCCCTGCTCACCGAGGCCCTGCGGGACGGCCGGGAAGGCCCACGCCGATGACCGAACCGATCCGCGCCCTGGACGAGCAGGACGAACCCGCCCTGCTCCGGGACCAGTTCCGCCAGCTCCTGCGCTACCGGACCCTGCTCGTCACCGGTGTGCTCCTCGGACTCCTGGGCAGCGGCTGGCTCGCCCTGAGCGGGGAGGACACCTACGCGGCCACCGGCGAGGTGTCCGTACGGTCCGCCACCTCCGACCCCTTCGCCGCCGGGGCCTCCGCCGACAAGGGCATCAACATCGGCTCCGAACGCCAGACCGCCGTCAGCGACGCCGTGGGCACCATCGCGGCCGGCGCGCTCGCCAAACAGGGCGACACCGTCGAGGTCGGCGCCCTGCTCTCCGGGCTCCAGGTCACCAACCCGCCCAACACCCTCGTCCTCAAGTTCGCCTACACCGGCCGCACCCCCGAGCAGGCCAGGGCCCGGGCCGAAGCCCTCGCCGAGGCCTATCTGGAGATACGCCGGGAGCGCACCGAGGACAGCATCGACAACATGGTCGACGGCTACCGCGCCCAGCTCAAACCCCTCACCGAACAGCGCGACCGGCTCGCCGAGCAGGAGACCGGCACCGGCGACGACGTCTCCAGCGCCCGCGCCAACCTCATCGTCGCGATCTCCGCGCTCAACCAGAAGGTCTCCGAACTCCGCGCCCTGGACACCACACCCGGCTACCTCAACAAGAAGCCCGTCGCCCCGCAGCACCCCACCGGGGCGGGCCTGCCGCTCCTCCTCGGACTCGGCGGCGTCGTCGGACTCGCCCTCGGGCTGCTGATGTCCTGGGTGCGGCTCGTCTTCGACCCGGCCGTCCGCTCCACCAGGGAACTCGTCCGCTCCCTGGGCGCCCCGCTGCTCGGCACCCTGCCCCGGGAGCGCGCGACCGCCGGCACGCTGCTCGCGATCGGCCGCCCCGGCAGCAGGCTCGCCGAGGAGTACCGGGCGGTCGCCTTCCGGCTGGCCTACGACCCGTCCTTCGCCGAACGCCGCCGCCTCCTGGTGACCGCGCCCCGGGGCGACAACGACATGGCGCGGGCCGCCGCCGCCAACCTCGCCGCCGCCTTCGCCGAGATGGGCCGCGACGTCCTGCTGGTCGAGGCCGATCTGCGGACCCCGTCCCTGGCCGACGATCTCGGCGCCGCCCACCCGGGCCGCAGCCCCCGCTGGGCGACGGGCAACCAGGACCGCGGCTGGCCGTCCGACAGCCGGGCCAACGTCGACGTGCCGGGGTCCGGCGCCTTCACCCTGGTTGCCGGCCGCCGCACCGACAACGTGCCGCGCGCCCTGACCTCCGCCCCCGTCAGCCGCATCATCGCCGAGGGCGGCAGGCCCGGCGCGGTCGTCATCGTGCTCGCCCCGCCCGTCCTCTCGTACGCGGACGCCGTCGCCCTCGTCGACCGCGTCGAAGGCGTCGTCATCGTCTGCCAACCGCGTGAGGTGCACCGCAGCGACCTCGAACGCATCCGCGAGATCATCGGCGCGGCGGGCGGCTCCGTCCTCGGCACCCTGCTCCACCCCGGCCACGGCCGGCTGGACCGGCGGGCCCGCCGCAACGCGCCCCGGGACGGGCGGGGGCGACAGCCGGCCACGCGGGAACCCGCCGCCCCACGCGGCAGGTACGGCGATCCCGAGGTGGCCGGCCGCACCGGCGACCCCGCGGAGACGCTCGGCCTGCGCACCGTGGACGACGGCCGCGGCGGCCGCAACAGCGCGGCCGGACACCGATGAGAGCCCGTACCGCGATCGTCTGCTCGGTCGCGGACCAGGGGGTGGCCGCCCTCACCAACATCCTGGTGCTGGTGGCCGCCGCCCGGCTCTCCACCGTAGCCGGATTCGCCCGCTTCTCCGCCGTCTACCTCGTCTTCACCGTCCTGCTCGGCGTCTCCGGCGCCTTCACGGGGCAGCCGCTCGTGCTCCGCCGGGGCGGCGGCGAGGACACCCGGTCCGCCTGCCGGTCCGCCCTCTGCTTCACGCTGCTCGCCGCCACCGCCCTCGGCGGCCTGCTCGCCGCCGTCTGCGTCCTGCTGCCCGGCTCCACGGCACGCGCCCTGATGACGCTGGGCCTGGTCCTGCCGGTGGTGCTCGGGCAGGACATCGCCCGTTACGCCTTCGCCACACTGCACGCCCAGCATCTCGCCCTGGCCGCCGACACCCTCCGGCTGGTCGGCGTCATCGGCGCCCTGGCCGTACAGCCGCACGGGGCCCCGGCCGCCCGGCTGGTCGCGGTCTGGGGGCTCTCCGCCCTTCCCGCGCTGCTGCTGTCCGCGGCCGCCCTGCACGGCAGGACCAGGGGGACCCCGGTGGCGCTGCGGCCGCTGCTCGCGAAGGGGCACCTCGGCCGGAGGTTCGTCGTCGAGTTCGGCGTCGGCAACGCCACCTCCCAGCTCTCCGTCCTCGGCCTCGGCGCCGTCGGCAACCCCCTCGTCGTGGGCGCCCTGCGCGGCGCCACCACGCTCTTCGGCCCGCTCAACGTGCTGTTCACCTCCGCCACCGGCTTCGGCCCCCCGCTCCTCGGGCGCCTCGCGACCGACCGGCTCCGGGTGCGCGCGACCGCCGCGCTGGCCGCCGTCCTGGCCCTGACGGCCGCCGCCTGGGCCACCGTCCTCGCCCTGCTGCCCGGCTCCGTCGGCCGCCACCTGCTCGGCGCGACCTGGCCCACGGCGGCGGCGCTCCTCCCGGCCACCGGCAGCCAGTACGCGGCGATGGCCGCCGGCACCTGCGGACTGCTGGCACTCCGGCTCCTGGACCCGCGCACCACGCTCTCGATCCAGGTGGTGTTCTCGCTCGCCGCGGTCGCCTTCCTCGCCACCGGTTACGCGATCGGCGGGGTGACCGGAGCCGCCTGGGGCCTGTGCCTGGGCTCCGTCTGCAAGGCCGTCGCGACCTGGACCCGGGTGGCCCGGCTGACCCGGGCGGGCGCGCGGGCGCCGGGGCGGATCAGCGCGGACGCCGCCCGGACCTGAAACTCGTCACCAGCGCCAGGCACAGGGCCGCGATCGCCAGCTTCCCCGCCGCCTGCAACAACGGCCCGCGCAGCAGGATGAACGTGTACCCGGCGATCAGCGGCGCCGCGATGGCCAGCACGCTGCCCGGACCCGGCCCGTCCCGCGAGACCGCCCGTGCGTAACGCCGGTCGGTGCGCGCGGCCCCGTACCCCGTCAGCGCCAGCCCGCCGACCAGGCCCACCATCCCGAAGTCGACCCACAGCTCCGCCCACAGCGGCGCGGAGAGGTTGGTCATGTTCATCCCCATCCACTGCCCGACCCGCACCCCGGTGTCCTCCGGCTTCCCGCTCCACGCCGCCCTCGGCACGAAGAAGAACGCGGACCCGGCCAGCTGCCGCCCGTAGGTGTGCCCACGGGTGCCGACCCAGGTGACCGTGTTGGCGAACATCACCGTCTGGTCGTAGTCCTTCGTGGCCAGCGGCTCGAACACCGAGGACGACTGGACCGGCCGGTACCCCTCGTCGTCGTACCGGAAGCGGTCCGCGTAGGGGAACAGCACCAGCGCCCCGACCACCCCGAGCGCCAGCACCGACCGGTACATCGCCGCACTGCGCGGGAAGGCCGTGAACAGCAGCGAGACCAGCACCGTCAGGAACCAGTAACGGGCGTTGGAAATGGGGTTGTTCACGATCAGGTTGACGGCCGCCAGCCCGCACCAGACCAAGACGGTCGACGGCGAGCGCCTGGCCCGGCGCGAGGTCACCAGCCTGCGCGTGCAGAACAGCAGCGCAAGGAGCGCCGGCACCGTGCCGAAGCCCTTCAGGAACGCCGAGCCCACATTGGACTCGCCCGACGCCACCCCGCTCTCGGCGACCGATGCGCTGATCTCCTGCCTGCTGGAGAAGAAGACCGCGGGCCCGCCCAGCTTCAGCACGTAGTACCCGCTCGCCGCGAACGCCACCAGCACCAGCAGCCGCAGCCGCACCGGGTGCGCGGTGGCACCGTGCCCGTCCCCGCGCGCCGTGCGACGGCGGCGCAGCGGACGCCGCGAGGCCAGCAACGCCCCGAGGTCGAAGGCCGCGCACCCCACGAGGACCAGCGCGACGGCGGTCACCAGATCGGCGCGCGGCCCGACCGCGGGCGTCGGCGTCTGCCCGATGACCACCTGCGCGAACGGCGCCACCCCCATCGCGATGTACACGAACATCCAGAAGACGCCCTGGAGGAGCCGCCGCCGCGTGGACAGGATCATCGTCGCGAGCCGCGCCCCCGCGTAACAGGTCAGGACGAGCTGCAACCAGTACGCGGTGTCCCGCACCCCGGTCCCGGGCTGGGCGGCGATCAGCGCGGGCAGGAAGCACACCAGGGCGAGGACGATCGGCACGGCCAGCGCCCGCGACAGCATCGCCCAGGACAGCGGGCGGGCCGTCGCGGAGGGCGCCGCACCCTCATGCACGGATGCCATCAACTCCCCGTTCCCGAAGCGCGGTTGCGTAGCCACACATTAACGAATCACCACACGGGAGGAGATGTGGCGACTAGTCTGGGCAGCGCCGGAACGAGGGCGAGGGGGACCCTGGTGAAGATCCTGCACATCGTCACGCTGCACACCCCGGACCACGCCTTCGGCGGTCCGACCCGGGTGGCCCTGAACCTCTCCAAGGCGCAGCGCGCCGGGGGCGACGACGCGAGGATCATGGCGCTGGGCGACGGCTTCGACGGGCCCCTGCCCCGCGAGGTGGAGGGCGTCCCCGTCCACCTCTTCCAGGCCCGCCACCTGCTGCCGGTGTTCGAGGTCAGCGGGATCACCTCCGCCGCCCTGCTGCGGACCGCCCGCCGCATGATGCGCGGCGCCGACCTCGTCCACGTCCACCTGATGCGCGACCTGGTCACCCTGCCCGCCGCCCTCATCGCCCTGGCCACCGGCACCCCCCTGGTCGTCCAGACCCACGGCATGGTCGACCCGACCGAGAAACGGGTCGCCCAGCTCACCGACCTCCTGGGCGTCCGCCGGGTGCTGCGCGGCGCCGACGCGGTCCTCCACCTCACCGAGGCCGAGCGCGTCGACGTCAACGCCGTCGCCGCCCCCGTGCCGCTCACCCGGACCGTGCGCCTGGTCAACGGGGTGCGCCCGCAGCCGTTCAAACCGGCCCGCGAGCCCGGCCGCCCGCCGACCGTGCTGTTCCTCGCCCGCATCCAGGAGCGCAAGCGCCCCGAGGACTTCGTCGCCGCGATGCCCGCCGTCCTCGCCGAACACCCCGACGCCCGCTTCGTCCTCGCGGGCCCGGACACCGGGGCCCTGCCCGGCACCCTCGAACTGGCGCGCCGCCTCGGCGTGACGGACTCGCTGGACCACGTCGGGCCGCTCGGCCACGAGGAGGTGCTGGCGGCGGGCCGCGAGGCCGACGTGTACGTCCTGCCGTCCATCGAGGAACCCCTGGGCGTCTCCGTCCTGGAAGCGATGTCCGTCGGCACCCCGGCCGTCATCACCCGCACCTGCGGGCTCGGGCCCGATGTGGCGCGCGCCGGGGCGGGCCGGGTGATCGACAGCCGCGTCGGGGAGGACGCCGCCAACGCGGACAAGGTCGCGCGCGCCATCCTGGAACTCCTCGAGCCGGGCGCCAACGCCGAGGCGGGCAAGGCCGCCTGGGAGCTGGTCAACGAACACTTCACCATCGAGGTGGTCACCCGCACCCTCCGGCGGACCTACGAGGACGTGGTCCGCCGGAGAAGCGAAGGCATCAAGAGGACGGCTGCGCACGCGACTTGAGGGCGATCTGCCAGCGGTAGAAGCTCATCGCCAGGGCGAAGTCGAACCCGGCGCGCCCGTCCAGGAACCCCCGCCGGTAGACGTACATATAGGCGAAGGACATCAGCGGCTTGAACGGCGCCCGGTGGAACAGCTGCCCCTGCCGCGACTTGGCGCGGCGCACCTGCTCCTTCACCTCCGGGTGGTGGTTGAGCCACGCCTCCCAGTCCGAGTAGCGGTTGTGCCGCTCGAACCAGGCGGTCACCGGGTCCAGGTCCTGGTGCTCGATCGGATGGCGCAGCGCCGCCGTGCTCTGCGCGACCGGCTGGTAGTGCCCCTCCACCTCCCCGATGCCGGGCGCGTCCAGATCGCCCACTTCCGGGTAGTGGCAGCGGGTCCGGTCGGTCAGCGAGCGTTTGCGGATGGTGTAGCCGTGCCGCAGCCGCTTCCCGGCGAACCAGTAGCCGAGCGGGATGTCGTACGCGGCGGGCTTCGGCGCGTCCGGATCGGCGAAGATCCCCCGCAGCTCGTCCAGCAGTCCGGGGCTCAGCCGCTCGTCCCCGTCGAGCAGCAGGATCCAGTCCAGGTCCGTGCGCACCCGGTCCAGGCACCACTGCTTCTTCCGCGGATGCCCGCCGTCCCAGCTGTACAGGACGACCTCGGCGCCGCACTCGGCGGCGATCTTCGCGGTGTCGTCGGAGCTGTGCGAGTCCACGACGACCACCGCCTCGAAATGGCCGATGACCGACCGCACGGCCTCCGCGATGTTCAGCCCCTCGTTCTTCGTGGGGATCGCCACGGCTATCGGCAGCTTCTTCATCCGTTGCCCCCTTCGGGCAGCCAGGCCCAGCAGCCTGTGGAGGTGAAGGCGAGCGCCGCCTCCGGAATCGTGAGCGTGGTCCGCTTCCCGTCGTGCGAGGAGCCGGATGCCAGTACCTTCCCGCCCGGGCCGGTCACCTCCCAGGTGCAGTTCGCGGTGGGGGAGACGTCCCGGTAGCGTCCCGGCCGCAGCTCGCCGTCCCGGTGCGTACCGTCGGCGTACCCGTGCGAGGCCCGCTCCACGAGGTCCTTGTGCCGGGGGCACAGATGGGTGACAGCGGGCTCGGCGCCGGTGATCTCACCCGTCACGACGGCCCCCACCGCCGTGTCCCGGTCCACCTTGACCAGGTAGTCGAGCCGGTCGCAGGTCTCCTGCCCGGTCTGGAGCACCGCCGCCGGGTCCATGCCCACGGGCACCCGGTCGGTCAGATACTCCTTCTGCTTCTTGGTGAACGTGCCGGTCGCGGGCGTCAGCCGGTCGGTGGGGATCTTGGGCGGCTCGCTGCTCCGGGTGCCCTCCGGGCCGGCGGGCGCGGAGGGATCGGCCTCCGCTCCGGCCGCGGGCGCGGACGGCGCCGCGCTGCTCGAAACCGCGGGGCCCGCGGCCTTGCCGGCCCCGGCCCCGCCGCCGTCGTCGGAGGAGGAGCCGCAGGCGGCCAGCGCCACCGTCGCGAGAACGACGGCGGCGCCGGCCAGGAACGTGTTCCTCATGCACTGTTCCTCAGCGCGTAGTGCGCACTGACCTGGGCGGCGGTCAGCGCGGTCGGGTAGACGGCGGTCTCGTCGATCTGGCCGGCGAAGAAGTTGCTCGTCGGCCGGTTCGGCCAGGTCGCGAGGTTGTCCCCGCCCACCCGCCAGTAGCCGGTGTAGCTCTGGTTCTTGGTGTACCGGGAGTTCGACGCGCGCAGCTGCCCGTCCACGTACAGGGCCATGCCACCGGAACCCTGGGTGGCGACGACATGGTGCCAGGCGCCGTCGTTGTACGCCCCGGTGGTGCTGACGGTCTGACCGCCGCCGTTGGAGGTGCCGAACGTCAGACGCCCGTTGTTGAGCATGTACACATGCTTGTCGTACTTGCCGCTCAGCTCCATGGTGTTGCTGCCGAAGCCGATGATCTTCCCTCCCCGGGTCGTCGTGGTCTTGATCCAGGTCTCCACGGAGAACGCCGTGGGCTGCGGCCGCCCGCGGTTGCTGTACGCGTACTGCGTGGACCCGTTGAAGCCGATGGCGGTCGAGGGCCCGGCCACCGCTGCCGGGGTCTGCCGGTACGAGGGCGAGTTGCGCAGGAAGCCGTTGTCCAGCCCCGGCCCGGTGTCGGCGGCGAAGGTGGACGTGCCCTCGTCGTAGCGCCAGTACAGGCTCGCCCCGTCGGCGACGACCTTCGCCGGATAGCTCTCCGCCTTGGCCGCCACGGTCGCGCTCACCGCGGGCGACTTCGCGCTGGTGTTGGTGCCGTCGCTCGCGGTGATCCGGTACGTGTGGGTCTCGCCGGGCGCCACATCGGTGTCCGTCCACCGCAGCTGCGGACGGTCCCAGAAGACGGAGTACCCCGTCGTCGTGTGGACCGGGGTGGCCGCCCCGTCCTTGTAGATCCGGTACGTGAGCACCCCGTCGTCGGTGTCGAAACTGGTCTGCCAGTTCACGTCCACCTTGTTCGGGGCGACCGTGGAGACGCTGACGTTCGGCACCCAGGGCGCCCCCGTGTCCGGGCCGTCGGCGAACCGGGTGAGCCCCTGCTGCGCCTTGCTGTTGACCGTGGTGAACTCGCCGCCCACCCACAGGTAGTGGCGGCCGCCCTTGTCGGTCTGCGCCATCACCCGCGGGCCGACCGGCTCGCCGATCCCGTCGTTGGTGTCCGGGAACCACGGCAGCAGCTTCGGGTCGTCCACCGACTGGGCCAGCAGGTGCTTGCGCGGCTGGTCGGGGAACTCGCCCATGGACGCGCAGTCGTGCGCGTGACTGCCGCTGTAGAGCACCCCGTCGTGCACCAGGAGGGCCTGTGTGGCGCCCAGGCAGGTGTCGCGCCACACCTGGTTGAACGTGGTGAGGTCGACGGCGATACGCCCGTCGAACACCCCGCCCCCGGTGCCCTCGTTGGCGGTGTAGAACTGCTTGGCGTCGCTGGTGAGGTCCTGCACCGTGGAGGTGTTCGGGATGAAGCCCGGGTAGCTCTTGTCCAGCGCTCCGCCGGTGGCGTCCACCACCGCCAGCGCGTGCGAGCTGGTGCCGTTCACGGTGAAGAAGTCCCCGCCGAGCACCACATGCTGCCCGTCCGGGGTGACCTCCACCGCCCGGCCCACCTCGTCCGCGTTCGCCGTCCACGGCTTCAGCGCCGCACCGGTGGTGACGGCGGCGAAGAAGTTGCGGGGCTGCCCCGCCACGCTCTTGAAGTCGCCCCCGAGGTACACCGTGTCGTCGGTGACCGCGAGCGCCCGCACGGTGGCGGAGACGGCGACCTTGAAGTTCTGGCGCGGGGTGCAGGTGGCGGTGTCGATGGCCGCGATGTTGCTGACGCCCACCCCGTTCACCGCACCGAACTGCCCGCCCGCGTACAGGGTTTCACCGTCCGGCGACAGGGCCAGCGCGCGGACCGTCGCGGTCCCCGAGGACAGCGTGAACGACAGGGAGCAACCGGTGGGCGCCCCGGTCGCGGTGTCGAACGCGGCGAAGTTCACCGCGGGCTGCTCGGAGGTCCCGGCGGCCGCACCCGGCGGCCGTACGGTGGAGAAGGTGCCGCCCGCGTAGACCACACCGTCGTCGGACGCGGCCATCGACCAGACGATGCCGTTGGTCTGCCAGGTGGACAGGTCGTCCGCGGTGATCGAGACGGGTGCGGTGAGGGCGGCGGCCGGAGGACTGCCCGCGGCGGCGGCGCTCAGGGCGCCCGCGAGCAGGCCGAGCGCCGCGGTCGCGGCCCGCGTCCGGCCGCGTCGGCGCCCCGTGGTTCGGTTCATCATTCAGCTCCGAAGGTGAGAACGAGCTTGCGGCCCGCTGGCCGCGGTCGAGTGGGCGGGGCCGGAGCCCCGCCCGAGCCGGCGCGTGCGACCCCACCGCGTCGCCGGTGGGGGTGGGGGAGCGCGCCGGAGTCCTGGGGCGTGTCCTATCTGTCCACGCGCACGGCGGCCCCCGCGAGTTCGTCGGAGAGCCGGCGCACATCGGCGTCGACCATGATCCGGGCCAGCTCCCGGGCCCGTACGGCCGGTTTCCAGCCCAGCAGCTGCCCGGCCTTCGAGGCGTCCCCGATCAGCGCGTCGACCTCGCTGGGCCGCTCGTACTTCGCGTCGTAGCGGACGTACTCGCGCCAGTCGAGGCCGGCGTGCTCGAAGGCGTACTCCAGGAACTGCCGGACGCTGACGCCCTCGCCGGTGGCCACCACGTAGTCGTCCGGGGTTTCGCACTGGAGCATGCGCCACATCGCGTCCACGTACTCGGGGGCGTAACCCCAGTCGCGTATCGCGTCCAGGTTGCCCAGATGCAGCCGGGACTGGAGGCCCGCCTTGATCCGGGCCACACCACGGGTGATCTTCCGGGTCACGAAGGTCTCCCCGCGCCGGGGCGACTCATGGTTGAACAGGATGCCGTTCACCGCGAACATCCCGTACGCCTCGCGGTAGTTGACCGTCGCCCAGTACGAGTAGACCTTGGCGACGCTGTACGGGCTGCGCGGGTGGAACGGGGTCAGTTCGTTCTGCGGCGGCGGGCTCGCGCCGAACATCTCCGAGGAGGACGCCTGGTAGATCCGGGTGTCGATGCCACTGGCCCGGACCGCCTCCAGGAGCCGGATCGTGCCCAGACCGGTCACGTCCCCCGTGTACAGCGGCGCGTCGAAGGAGACCCGCACATGCGACTGCGCGCCCAGGTTGTACACCTCGTCGGGCCGGATGTCCCGCAACAGGTTCACCAGCGCGACCCCGTCGGCCAGATCCGCGTGGTGCAGCACGAAGGACCGGTGCTCCTGCTCCGGGCCCTGGTAGATGTGGTCGATCCGCTCCGTGTTGAAACTGGACGAGCGGCGGATCAGGCCGTGGACCGTGTACCCCTTCTGGAGCAGCAGCTCCGACAGGTACGAACCGTCCTGTCCGGTCACCCCGGTGATGAGCGCGGTCTTCGCCACGTTTCCCCCTTCTGCGGTCGGCTGCAAGGCAGTTGGTCATGGAATGTCAATGTCTGAGGGATCCGGGACAAAACATCAACGTTTCTCCCGGCTGCTGGCACAATCCGAAAACATGACGACAGATCTCCCCGGCCCTCCCCGGGAACGCGTCCCGTCCCTGCTACGCCCCGGTGCCCGCGTGTTCGTCGCCGGCCACCGGGGCCTGGTCGGGTCGGCGGTGGTCCGCCGCCTCACCGCCGACGGCCATGAGGTGGTCACCCGCGGCCGCGACCGCCTCGATCTCCGGGACGCCGAGCGCACCGCCGCCTTCCTGCGCGGCATACGCCCGGACGCCGTGGTGCTGGCCGCCGCCCGGGTCGGCGGGATCATGGCCAACAGCACGTATCCCGTGCAGTTCATCGAGGACAACCTGCGCATCCAGCTGAGCGTGATCGCGGGTGCGCACGCGGCCGGTACCGAGCGGCTGCTCTTCCTCGGCTCGTCCTGCATCTACCCGAAGCACGCCCCCCAGCCGATCCCCGAGAGCGCGCTGCTCACCGGACCCCTGGAACCCACCAACGAGGCGTACGCGCTGGCGAAGATCGCCGGCATCGTGCAGACGCAGTCCTACCGCCGCCAGTACGGCGCCTCCTACATCAGCGCCATGCCGACCAATCTCTACGGCCCCGGCGACAGCTTCGACCTGGAGACCTCGCACGTCCTGCCCGCCCTGATCCGCCGCTTCCACGAGGCCCGCGAGTCCGGCGCACCCGCCCTCACGCTCTGGGGGTCCGGAAACCCCCGTCGCGAGTTCCTGCACGTGGACGACCTCGCCGCCGCCTGCGTGCTCCTGCTGGAGCGTTACGACGACGACGCACCGGTCAACGTCGGCTGCGGCGACGACCTCACCATCCGCGAACTCGCCGCCATGGTGGCCGACGTGACGGCCTATCAGGGCGAGACCCGCTGGGACACGGGCAAACCCGACGGCACCCCGCGCAAACTCCTGGACGTCTCCCGGCTGACCTCCCTCGGCTTCGCACCGCGCATCCCGCTGAAGGAGGGCATCGCGGAGACGTACTCCTGGTGGCTCCGGCAGCGGGCCGCGTAGCCGCCCCCGCCCGGCCGGGCGGCCCGCTCCCGTCCGCGACGGGCGGACCACCCGGCCCCCTTCCCCGATCCTCATCCGCCCCCGCCCTCAGTACGCCCCGCGGCCGTCGGTGACGGCGCGCAGCGTGCGGGCCATGAGCCCCATGTCCGTGGCCACCGACCAGTTGTCGACGTACCAGAGGTCCAGCGACACCGTCTCCTGCCACGAGAGGTCGGACCGGCCGCTGACCTGCCACAGGCCCGTCAGCCCCGGTTTCACCGCGAGCCTCCGCAACTCCCGCTCGTCGTACCGGGACACCTCGTCCGGCAGCGGCGGACGCGGGCCGACCAGGGACATGTCACCCTTGAGTACGTTGATGAGCTGGGGCAGTTCGTCCAGCGACGAGCGCCGCAGCAGCCGGCCGAGCCGGGTCACCCGGGGGTCCCGGCGCATCTTGAACATCGGGCCGTCGTTCTCGTTGGCCTCGGTGAGCCGCGCCTTGCGCCGCTCGGCGTCCACCACCATCGTGCGGAACTTCCACATGACGAACGGGTGGTTGTGCCGCCCCTGACGGACCTGCCGGTGGAAGACCGGCCCCGCCGAGGTCAGCCGGACCGCCACCGCGATCAGCAGCAACAAGGGGGCCAGGGCGACCAGCCCGCAGGCGGCCCCCGTCCGGTCCACCGCCGCCTTCAGGGCCGGCTGGAGCCCCCGGCGCAGCGGCGGCACGATGTGCAGCAGGGTGAGCCCGGCCGCCGAAGAGGGGCGTATCCGGTCCGCCGCGGTCTCCGAGAGGTGCGAGAGCACCGACACCTCCAGACCGCCGTCGTGCAGGCCCCAGGTCAGCTGCCGCAACCGCTCCTCGGCCAGCCCCGGACCCGGGACCACCAGCGCGAGGTCCGCCTCGTGCGCGAAGGAAGCGCCCAGCACCGTCGAGGCGTCGTCCCCCGCCGGGGCCGGAGCCAGCCGCCCCGGCACCGGGACCTCGCAGCTCAGCGCCGCCGCGCCCACCGGCAGGGCGGCCACCACGCGATAGCCGTGGTCCTCCCGCGAGGTGAGCAGCCGCACCGCCCGGTCCACCCCCGCGGCCTCGCCGACCACCAGCACCCGGCGCGCCGTCCGGCGCCTCCCGGACCGGGCCAGCCGGCGCGCCCCCGAGATGCCCGTCCCCGCCAGAAGCCCGGGGACGAGGGCGACGACGGCCGCCCCCGGGTCGATCGGTGCGTCGAGGGCGGTCCACAGCACCGCCAGCACACCGATGAGCAGCAACCAGTCCCCGGGCGTGGTCAGCGCCCCGGGCGGACGGCCCGGCGCACGTAGGACGTACCGCCCCCGCGCGGCCCGCACCCCGCACCACACCAGGGTGGCCGCGGACGCCCCGGCCAGGGCCTCGGGCTGCCCGTCGGCGCGGAGCACCAGCCAGGCGGGTAAACCGAGCCCGGCGGATTCGGCGCACACCACCAGGGGCAGCAGGCCCGGGCGCCTGCCGGGCGCCCCGGCGCCGCGTTCCCGCCGTACGTCCGGCAGCTGCCGCGGCCGGCCGATGTCCTGGCCGCGCGGCATTCCCGACGAGGTCCGCGGACGTGGCGCTCCCGCCAGTCCCACGGGCCTCGGTATATCGGATTCGGGTAGCTCGACATGCCCCATGAACCCCCCAGTCACAGTCGCATCGCCACAAACGGGGCGCACCCGCCGATCCAGTGGACTGACGGACGCGCCCTCGCTCGGTGCACGATATCCACACACATGGCATTTCGCTGGAGTTCCGGTGAAGTTCAGACAGGCACGTTGTCCCGCGACTCGTCCCGATCCGTACCGGATCACAGGTTCTGTGCGCACCTGTTGGTATGTGTGCCATGGCCCAAACGGTTGGTGTGCGGATATGTACCTCGGTCGCCAACTACCGTACGTGCTCGCGCGGTTGCGCGGGCGGTATTCGGCCTGCTCGGCTCGGACGGCCACCGGGCGGTCTGGGAGGATGCGGTGTCGGGAGCACGTACCCGGCCATGAGTGGAAGAGGGACGCACGGTGACCCCCGCGGAGAAGAACTGGGCCGGCAACATCACCTTCGGCGCGAAGCGGCTGTGCGTGCCGCGATCCGTCCGCGAACTGCGCGAGACGGTCGCCGCCTCCGACGCGGTCCGCCCCCTGGGCACCCGGCACTCCTTCAACACCGTCGCGGACACCACAGGCGACCAGGTGTCGCTCGCCGGACTCCCGCGCGTCGTGGACATCGACGTCCCCGGCCGGACCGTCACCCTGACCGCCGGACTCCGCTTCGGTGAGTTCGCCGCCGAACTGCACGAGCACGGTCTCGCCCTGGCCAACCTGGGCTCGCTCCCGCACATCTCGGCCGCCGGCGCCGTCGCGACCGGCACCCACGGCTCCGGCGTGGGCAACCGCTCCCTCGCGGGCGCGGTGCGCGCCCTCTCCCTGGTGACGGCCGACGGAGGGACGCGCACCCTGCGGCGCACCGACGAGGACTTCGCGGGCGCGGTCGTCTCCCTCGGCGCGCTCGGCGTGGTGACCTCGCTGGAACTGGACCTCGTACCCGCCTTCGAGGTGCGCCAGTGGGTGTACGAGGATCTGCCCGAGGCCACACTCACCGCGCGCTTCGACGAGGTGGTGTCCGCCGCCTACAGCGTCAGCGTCTTCACGGACTGGCGCCCCGGACCGGTCGGCCAGGTGTGGCTGAAGCAGCGGGTGGGCGACGGGGGCACCACGGCCGCGATGCCCGCCGAGTGGCTGGGCGCACGGCTCGCCGACGGCCCCCGGCACCCGATCCCCGGGATGCCCGCCGGGAACTGCACCGCGCAGCAGGGTGTGCCAGGGCCCTGGCACGAGCGGCTGCCGCACTTCCGGATGGAGTTCACCCCGAGCAACGGCGACGAGCTCCAGTCGGAGTACTTCGTGGCCCGCAGGGACGCCGTCGCCGCCTACGAGGCCCTGGCCCGGCTGCGGGACCGGATCGCCCCGGTGCTCCAGGTCTCCGAGCTCCGCACCGTCGCCGCCGACGACCTGTGGCTGAGCCCCGCCCACGGCCGGGACTCGGTGGCCTTCCACTTCACCTGGGTCCCGGACGCGGCGGCCGTCGCGCCGGTGGCCGCGGCGATCGAGGAGGCCCTGGCCCCGTTCGGCGCCCGCCCGCACTGGGGCAAGGTCTTCTCCACGGACCCCGGGGTGCTGCGCACGCTCTACCCGCGCTACGCGGACTTCGAGGAGCTGGTGCGCCGCTACGACCCGGAGGGCACCTTCCGCAACGCGTTCCTGGACCGGTACTTCCGGAGCTGATCCGCGTGGTCAGCGGCTGCCGCGTTCGTCCTCGGCCCGGGAGGGCCAGGCGGCGGCCGAGCGGCCCGGGGCGAGCTGGTCGACCACCTCGGCCAGCTCCTCGCAGGCGCGCTCGATGCGGTGCCGGATGTTCTGCTGCTCGGCGACCATGGCGGCCAGCAGGAGGGCGGTGAGGGCGACGGCCCCGTTGAGCACCGTGAGGTTGATCATCACTTCCACGATGGTGTGCCCCGCGAATGGTCCGGTCCCGTCCGTCCCCGCCACGATCGCCAGGACGGACACCAGCAGAGCGCACGGCGCGCTGCCCGCGAGCCGGAAGCGCAGGGCGGCCCAGATGACGATCGGGAACACCAGATAGAGCATCGACAGCGAGCTACGGGTGGCGACGAGTGCCCCGGCGACCGCGACCGCCGACAGCGCCACGGCCTCCGCCCAGCGGTCCGTGAACCGGGGCGGCCGCACCCGGCCGAGCACCAGCACGACGGGCGTGACCACCAGGACCCCCATGACGTCGCCGGCCCACCACGCCGCCCAGACGGACCAGAAGTTCCCGGCGGGCAGCTTGCCGTCCACCACGAGCATCGTCGTCCCGGCGGTCGCGCCGATCACCATGGCGGCCATCGCCCCGAGGAACACCAGCACGACGCCGTCGCGCAGCCGGTCCAGCTCCCGGCGGAAACCGGTCCGCCGCAACAGCGCGTACGCGCAGAGGGGCGCGAGCGTGTTGCCCGCCGCCACGACGAGCGTGGACGGCGTCACCGTACCGCCCAGCATGCCCACGACGACCAGCGAGCCGACCGCGATCCCGGGCCAGACGCGTAATCCGTCGTACAGCAGGCAGCCCAGCGCGATCCCGGTCGGCGGCCACAGCGGCGTCACCACCGCGCCATGGACGGTCAGCTCCCGCAGCAGGCCCAGCCGGGCCGCCCCGTAGTAGACGGCGGCGACGCCCACGACACGCAGGACCGCCACCAGGTACCGGCGGTTCCTCTCGCTGTGGATCACGCCTCTCATCAGACACCGGCCCGAGGCGGACGGCGGTGTGACACGCACGGGCGGCCGGGGTCCGCCTCACCCTCCGCCGGAGCCGGGGCCCCCGTGGCGCAGCACGAGCACCGCCGCGTCGTCCTGGTGCCCCGTGCGCTCGGCGGAGCCCATGACCGCGTCGGCCAGCGCGTCCGCGTCCTCGGCCACCCGGGAACGTACGAGCCGCACCACCTCGTCCAGCCCTTCGTCCAGGGAGTACGAGGGACCCTCGACCACCCCGTCGGTCAGCAGCACGAACGCCCCCTCGCCGCCGAGCGAGCGCGTGGTGACCGGATACTCCTCGCCCGACTGCACCCCGAGCGGCAGCCCGCCCTCGTCGTCCGTGGTGCCGGCCCGGCCGTCGGCGGTGGACCAGACGGCGGCCACATGACCGGCCCGGGCACTGCGCAGCTCCCGGGTCGCGGGGTCGAGACGTACGAAGGTGCAGGTGGCGAGCAGTCCGGTGTCGGCGGCGAGCAACAGGTCGTTGGTACGGCTCATGACCTCGCCCGGATCATCGGCCGTGAGCGCGAAGGCGCGCATCGCGATCCTGGTCTGGCCCATGAAGGCGGCGGCCTCCACATCGTGCCCCTGGACGTCCCCCACGGCGAAGGCCAGCGCCCCGTCGGGGAGCACGAACCCGTCGTACCAGTCGCCGCCGATGTCCAGGCCGCTGCGCGCCGGGGCGTACCGGGCGGCGGACCGCAGCCCCGGCGCCGAGGGCAGGCCGGGGGGCAGCATCTCGCGCTGGATCGCCTCGGCCAGCTCCACCCTGGCCTGGTGCAGCTCCACCTCGCGGCGGGCCCGGGAGGTGAGGTCGTGGAGGGTGGTGAGCAGTTCGTCGGAGCTGGCCGACCGGGAAGGACGACGCCGGTTCATGGGCCGCTCCGCGGGGACGGGTGGGATGGCGGGCCGGGTCCCTGCATCCTATTTCGGCGGGGGCCGGGCGCAGGCCGGGCGGGCGGCGGCGGCCGGTCGGGTGGATGCTGGAAGTGGACCCGTGCGTCGGCCCGCGCCCGCCGGCCGGTGCGGGCCGGGAGGTATGCGATGAACCGCACGCTGGAATGGACGGTGCGCGTCGAGCTCTCCGAGGAGGGCGGGACGACCAAGGCGGAAGCGGTGCTGGACACGGGCACCGCGAGGCTCACCGGCCAGGGGATCGCCCGGCTGAGCCCCCAGGACCCCGACGTCCCCACGATCGGCGACGAGGTCGCGGCGAGCCGCGCGATGCACGACGTCGCCGGACAGCTGATGAGCGTGGCCGACCGCGCCATCGGCGAGGCCGGTGCCGGCCGCCAGGACGGCCCGGTGCCACCGCCCTACGCCTGGTCGGACGCCACGGCCTGAGCACACGGCGAGCGCATCCCGCCCGGCGTTCGAAGGAACATCCGTGCGCCCGTTCCGGCGGTAACGGAACGGGCGTTCAACAGGGCTCGCGGTCTGTTTGTTACGCACCCGCAGGCCCCGCGCGCAGAGCCGCCGGCGGGGCGCCGTGCCATGTCGCCCGCACGGACGACCCCGTCAATCCGGCACCGTACGGCTGGTTGCAGCGGACAGGAATTGACAGGTACCCGTAGCTTTCCCTACATGCCGACTACAGCCGTGTGTGACGGAAATGTCCGCACTTCGTAACACGCCCCGATGCCGTTCCCGCACGGCCGCCGACGGGTCCAAGGTGTGGCTCCCGGCAGGACGCCGGGAACGTTGAACCGCCCGGACCCCACCGGTCCGGGCCTGCACCTGAGGGGTCTTCATGTCCCGTTCCGCACGGCGGATCACCGCCGCCGTCCTCGCTTCCGGCGCACTGGTCGCAGCCGCCGCCCTCCCCGCGGTCGCCGACGGTCGCGACCACGGCCGTGACCACGGCCGGGGCCACCACGCCCCGCGTTCGGCCGTCGTCCTGGGCAAGGTCCAGTACGACAGCCCCGGTCGCGACAACGGCTCGAACCGGAGCCTGAACGGTGAGTGGGTCACCGTCACCAACACCGGGCGGCACACGGTGAACCTGCGCGGCTGGACGCTCAGCGACGAGAGCCACCGCACCTACAAGTTCGACCTGCGCCTGCCCGGCCGCTCCTCGGTGCGCGTCCACACCGGCGTCGGCCGCGACACCCGCCACGACGTCTACCAGGACCGGCGCAGCTACGTCTGGGACAACAGCGACACGGCCACCCTGCGCGACGCGCACGGCCACAAGGTCGACTCCAAGTCCTGGGGGCACCGCCACCACGGTCCCCGCCGCTGACCCACCGGCGGCACCTCGCGGCGCACTCCGGCCCACCGGCCGGGGTGCGCCGCACCCGTATGCCCGTCAGGAGTCGTCGTCCCGGAGGTCCTGCTCCGTCCACAGCGCCTTGCCGTTCGTGCTGTAGCGGGTGCCCCAGTGGTTGGCGAGCTGCGACACGATGAACAGGCCCCGCCCGCCCTCGTCGACCGTCCGGGCGTGCCGCAGATGCGGGGCGACCGGGCTGGTGTCGTGCACCTCGCAGGTCAGCGCGCGGTCCAGCAGCAGCCGCAGTTGCAGGGGCGGCGTCCCGTAGCGGACCGCGTTGGTGATCAGCTCGCTGACGATCAGCTCGGTCGCCTCGATGGTGTCCTCGTCCAGCTCCCAGCCCTCCAGCCGGTCCCTGACCAGGGTGCGGGCGACCGCCGGGGTGGTCCGGTCGTGGGCCAGCTCCCAGGTCGCCACCCGGTCCGGCGGCACCACGCCCGTCCGGGCGAGCAGCAGGGCGGCCCCGTCCGGATCGGCCTCGGCCGGCAGGTTGTACACGATCGCGTCGCACAGGTCCCGCAGCGGGCGCTCCGGAAAGGCCAGGGCCTCCCGCACCCCATCCACCGACCGCTCCTCGGGCAGCAGCGAACCGGTGAGGAACGCCAGCACACTGCCCTCGTCCAGCCGCACCGAGCCCGTCGCGAAGGGCGCGCTGTCCGTCGAGAAGAGCGCCGGCCCCTCCGGCACGTCCAGCACCAGCGGACGCCCGTCCGGCCCGACGGCCACCGGCGCCGGATGCCCGGCCCGCGCCACCGTGCACAGCTGCGTGAACGGGTCGTAGACCGCGTACAGGCAGGTCGCGGTCAGCGGCTGGCGGTGCAGCGAGTCCCCGGGCGGCAGCGACCGCCGCTCCTCGACCAGCCGGTCCGCCGTGTCGTTGAGCCGGGCCAGCACCTCGTCGGGCTCCAGGTCGAGCCCGGCCAGCGCGTGGATGACGGTGCGCAGCTGCCCCATGGTGATGGCGGTCTGCAACCCGTGTCCGGCGACATTGCCGATGATGAGGGCCGTCCGGGCGCCGGAGAGCCCGATCGTGTCGAACCAGCAGCCGCTGTTGCGCCCCGGCAGCAGGACGTGCGCGGTCTCGATCGCGACCCGGTCGCCCTCGTGCTGGGGGAGCAGCCGGCGCTGGACGGTCGAGGCGATCACATGCTCGCGGGCGAAGCGCAGCGCGTTCTCGATGCTCAGCGCCGCGTGCGCGGCGGCGTTCAGCGCGAGGGTGAGGTCGCGCTCGTTGTACGGGTCGCCCCGGTGCCGGTACAGGCTCACTAGGCCGAGCACGGAGCCGTGCAGCTTCAGCGGCGCCACGATCATCGAGTGCGCCCCGGTCGCCTCGATCATCCGGCGCGTCGCCGGGTCGGCGTCCAGCCAGGGCGTGTCCGGGGCCAGCTGGACCAGCCGGGGCCGCAGATCCGCGACGGCGAGGGCGAACGGGGTCGCCTCCGGCAGCCGGCGCAGCTCACCGACCAGGTTGTCCGGCGCCGCCACCGTGCCCCGTACCGCCGCACGCCGCAGCGGGACGTCCCGGTCCAGGGGCTCAGCGGCGGGTCGGCCCCGCGCAGCACCTCGTCCACCACCTCAACCACGGCCAGGTCGGCGAACGCGGGCACCAGCGCCGACACCAGCCCCTCGCAGGTCGCCGCCACATCGAGGGAGTGGCCCGCCCCCCGGCGCACGGCGGCCAGCACATCGGCCCGGACGTGCGCCTTGTCCCGCTCGTCGACGTCGACCACGGCCGCCAGCAGGCCGAGCGGGCGGCCGTCCGCGGCGTCCAGCCGGTGCAGGGTGACGTTCAGGTGGCGAGAGGGGCCGGGGGCCCGGGCGACGCGCCCGCGCACCGCGTGGTTGACCACCGGTGCGCCCGTCTTCAGGACCTGGCGCAGCAGGTGTTCCGCCTCCTCCGGGTCGTCCAGCCGGTAGGCGTCGGTGAAGTGGAGGCCGAGGAGCTGATCCGGGTCCGCCACCTCGGTCAGGGCGTTGACGCGGACCACCCGGAGATCCAGGTCCAGGACGTGCAGGCCGACCGCGGACTGGCTGAACAGCGTGTCGAGCAGCGCCCCCGCCATGTCGTCTCCCGGGGCCGCACCGGGGGCCGTGGTACCGGTGTCCGACACGTCGCACCCCCAACGGGCTCCGCCGCCCTGGCGATCGGCAGCTCTCCGGACAGCCTGCGTGCCCCCGCGCCCCGCCCGCCACCGCGCGGCGCCGAACGGGTGAGGCCGCACGGGCTCGCGGGAGGCGGCAACCTTTCCGCGCCCGGCGGCCACTGAGAAGTACCCCACCCCCCACTCCGGAAGGCACGTACCGTGGCTCTCGCGCACCCTCGCACCTCCCGCAGACGCCGTACCACCCGGACCCTGCTCGGCGCCGTCACCGCCGGCATCCTCGCCGCCGCCGGACTGGTCGTCACCGGCCACACGTCGCACGCCGCGACCGCACGCCAGGTGGAGGCGCTGGACCGGGGCGTCGTCAGCGTGCACACCGGCTCCGGCAACCTCATCAGCTGGCGCTGGCTCGCCACCGACCCCGACTCCGTCGCCTTCAACGTCTACCGCGCGGGTACGAAGGTCAACGCCTCGCCCGTCACCGGCTCGACCAACTACTTCCACACCGGCGCGCCCAACTCGGCCGACTACACCGTGCGCGCGGTGGTCGACGGCGTCGAGCAGGGCGACTCCGCGCACGCGGTCCAGTTCCGCGCCGGATACAAGGACGTGCCCATCTCCCCGCCCCCGGGCGGCACGACCCCCGACGGCGTCGCCTACACCTACGAGGCCAACGACGCCTCCGTCGGCGACCTCGACGGCGACGGCGCACTCGACTTCGTACTGAAGTGGCAGCCCACCAACGCCAAGGACAACTCCCAGTCCGGCTACACCGGCAACACGATCCTGGACGGCATCAGGCTCGACGGCACCCGGCTGTGGCGGATCGACCTGGGCCGCAACATCCGCTCCGGGGCGCACTACACGCAGTTCCAGGTGTACGACTACGACGGCGACGGCCGGGCCGAGGTGGCGGTGAAGACCGCCGACGGCAGCGTCGACGGCCGGGGCACCGTGATCGGCAGCGCGTCGGCCGACCACCGCAACTCCTCCGGCTACGTCCTGTCGGGACCCGAATACCTCACCATGTTCAACGGCTCGACGGGCGCCGCCATGGGCACCGTCGACTACGTCCCCGCACGCGGCACCGTCTCCTCGTGGGGCGACGGCTACGGCAACCGCGTCGACCGCTTCCTCGCCGGCACCGCCTACCTGGACGGCGGCAGGCCCTCACTGATCATGGCGCGCGGCTACTACACCCGTACGGTGATCGCCGCCTGGGACTGGCGCGGCGGGGCCTTCACCCGGCGCTGGACCTTCGACACCAACAGCTCCACCAACTCCGGCCGGGGCTACGACGGCCAGGGCAACCACCAGCTGTCGGTGGCCGACGTGGACGGCGACGGCAGGGACGAGATCGTCTACGGCGCCATGGCCGTGGACGACGACGGCCGGGCCCTGTGGACCACGAGGAACGGCCACGGCGACGCCATGCACGTCGGCGACCTGGACCCGTCGCGCCCGGGCCTGGAGGAGTTCAAGGTGGACGAGGACGGCTCGAAGCCCTCGTCCTGGATGGCCGACGCGAGGACGGGGCAGATCATCTGGTCGACGCCCGCCGGGGGCGACAACGGACGCGGGGTCAGCGACGACATCTGGGCCGGCAGCCCCGGCGCCGAGTCCTGGTCGTCCGCCGCCTCCGGGATACGCGACCCGCACGGCACGGTGGTCGCGAGCCGCAAGCCTTCCAGCACCAATTTCCTGGCCTGGTGGGACGGTGACACCACCCGGGAACTGCTGGACGGCACCCACATCGACAAGTACGGCACCTCCGGCGACACCCGCCTGCTGACCGGCGCCTCGGTCCATTCCGGCAACGGCACCAAGGCCACCCCGGTCATCTCCGGCGACCTGTTCGGCGACTGGCGCGAGGAGGTGGTCTGGGCGACCACGAACAACACCGCGCTGCGGATCTACTCCACGCCGTACGAGACCCCCACCAGGATTACCACCCTGCTCCACGACACCACCTACCGCACCGCTCTGGCCTGGCAGAACACCGCGTACAACCAGCCGCCGCACCCCGGTTTCTTCCTCGGCAACGGCATGGCGGCCGCCCCGAGGCCCACGGTGTGGACCCCCTGAGCCGACGCCCGCCCTCCCGGTACCGCTGCCGGGAGGGCGGGCGCCCTGCCGGGGTCAGGACTCCAGCGCCGCCGAGACCACGGTCTTGGCCTCCTCCTGCACCTGGGCCAGGTGCTCGGCACCCCGGAAGGACTCCGCGTACACCTTGTAGACGTCCTCGGTGCCCGAGGGGCGGGCCGCGAACCAGGCGTTCTCCGTGGTCACCTTGATCCCGCCGATCGCGGCTCCGTTGCCCGGTGCCGTGGTCAGCACGGCGGTCACCGGCTCACCCGCGAGCGTGTCCGCACCGACCTGCTCGGGGAGAGGCGCGCGAGGACCGCCTTCTGCTCCCGGTCCGCCGGGGCGTCGATCCGCGCGTACGCGGGCTCACCGAAGCGGGCGGTCAGCGCGGCGTAGTGCTGGGACGGGGACTCGCCGGTGACCGCCTGGATCTCGGAGGCCAGCAGGGCGAGCAGGATGCCGTCCTTGTCGGTCGTCCACACCGAGCCGTCCCGGCGCAGGAACGACGCCCCGGCCGACTCCTCGCCGCCGAAGCCCAGCGAGCCGTCGGACAGCCCGTCCACGAACCACTTGAAGCCGACCGGCACCTCGACCAGCTCCCGGCCGAGGTCGGCGGCGACCCGGTCGATCATGCCGGACGACACCAGGGTCTTGCCGACGCCCGCCCCGGACGGCCAGTTCTCCCGGTGCGCGTACAGGTAGTCGATGGCCACGGCCAGATAGTGGTTCGGGTTCATCAGCCCGCCGTCCGGGGTGACGATGCCGTGCCGGTCGGCGTCGGCGTCGTTGCCGGTGGCGATCTGGTAGCGGTCGCGCTGAGCGATCAGCGACGCCATCGCGTGCGGCGACGAGCAGTCCATCCGGATCTTCCCGTCCCAGTCCAGCGTCATGAACCGCCAGGTGGGATCGGTCAGCGGGTTGACCACGGTCAGGTCCAGCCGGTGCTGCTCGGCGATCCGCCCCCAGTACGCGACCGAAGCGCCGCCCAGCGGGTCGGCGCCGATCCGCACCCCGGCCCCGCGCACCGCGTCCAGGTCCAGGACGGACGGCAGATCCGCCACATAGGTGCCGAGGAAGTCGTACCTGCCGGTCGTGGAGGCGCCGAGCGCCCGGGTGTACGGCATCCGGCGGACGTCCTTGAGCCCGCCCGTGATGATCTCGTTGGCCCGGTCCTGGATCCAGCCGGTCGCGTCCGACCCGGCCGGACCGCCGCTCGGCGGGTTGTACTTGAACCCGCCGTCGCCCGGCGGGTTGTGCGACGGGGTGACCACGACCCCGTCCGCGAGGCCGGTGGTGCGGCCGCGGTTGTACGTGAGGATGGCGTGCGAGACCGCGGGCGTCGGGGTGTACCCGTCCTCGGAGTCGATGAGGACCCGCACGTCGTTGGCGGCGAACACCTCCAGGGCGGTGACCCTCGCCGGCTCCGACAGGGCGTGGGTGTCCGCCCCCAGGAACAGCGGCCCGTCGGTGCCCTGCCGCGCCCGGTACTCGCTGATGGCCTGGCTCGTCGCCGCGATGTGGTCTTCGTTGAACGCGGTGGCCGTGGACGAACCGCGGTGCCCGGAGGTGCCGAACGCCACCCGCTGGCCGGGCTCGGCCGGATCGGGGTGCAGCGCGTAGTACGCCGTCACCAGCCGTGCCACATCGGTCAGGTCCTCGGGGCGCGCCTGCTGTCCGGCTCGTGCGTGCGGCATCTGCCACTCCTCCGTATCGGTCGGTCGGTGCGATGTGCCCGTGCGGCTATTTTCGCCGGTCATGGTCCTCGGCGGGCGGTCGCCCCGCCGCCCGCACGGCCACCGCCGCCGCGTACCCGGCGGGGACCGAGACATCGGTGACGGCCCAGCCCGGCGGGCCGAGCGGGTGCGGGCCGGTGCCGACGTGCTCGCGGTGCAGGCCGCCCGCCAGGCCGGTGCCCTCGCCCTTGAGGTACGCCTCCTTGCGCGTCCACACCCGGGCGAAGGCGGCGGGCCGCTCCTCCTGCGGCAGCGCGTCCAGCTCGTCCGCCTCGGCCGGGTGCAGCTGCGCGGCGATCTCCCGCACCACCCGCGCCCCGGGGACGCGCTCCACGTCCACCCCGACCGGGACGCCCGCGAAGGCCAGCAGCGCGACGCCCCGGGTGTGGGAGAGCGAGAAGTGCGTGCCGCCGCCGGTCGCGGGGCGGCCGTGCGGGCCGTCGCAGGAGGGGCAGCGCTCCCGCGTCAGCCGTACGGCCTCCGGGGCGACGCCCTGGAGGGCGCCGAGCAGCAGACGCAGGGCCAGGTGGGCGGAGGTGTAGCAGGCCCGGTCCGCGGGGAAGGCCAGCCGCTCCATCCGGGCCAGCTCCGAGGCGTCGAGGATGCCGGGCGCCAGCACCCGGGCGGCCTCGGCCGCGCTTTCCGTGTCGACCAGCCACAGGGACGGGGCGCCGGAGGCCCAGGAGGGCGCGGGCCCCTGGTAGCCGTCCTCGGTCAGCGTGAACTCGTGGGGCTGGTACACCGTTACGTCGTTTCCTCGGCGGGGGCGGGCACCTCGGGCGGGCACCGGTGGGGCAGGGGCGCTCTTATCCTATGGAGATCCGGAACGTGCCCGACGTATGTTCGATCACCGTGTGCCCCCGCGCTCCTGGCGGCGGCCCCTCGGACAGGAGAGAACCCATGCCGTCGGACAGCCGGCCCGCAGTGCTCCGGGAGGCCCGGGCGGACGACGCCGGGCCCCTCACCCGGCTCTTCCTCGCCTCCCGCGCCGCCGCCATGCCGTATCTGGCGCGGGTGCACAGCGACGAGGCCACCCTCGCCTGGCTGACCCATGTGGTGCTGCCCGGCACCGATGTGCGGGTGGCGGAGACCCGCGAGGGCGGGGAGCCGCGGATCGCCGGCTTCCTCTCGCTGGACGGCTCCGAGCTGGAACACCTCTACATCGACCCCGGGCTGCGCCGCCGGGGCATCGGCTCGCTTCTGCTGGCGGCGGCCAAGGAGGCCAGCCCCGGAGGACTCACCCTCTACACCTTCCAGCGCAACACCGGGGCCCGGTCCTTCTACGAGCGCCACGGGTTCACCGCGGTCGCGTACGACGACGGCAGCCGCAACGAGGAGAAGGAGCCGGACGTCCGGTACCGGTGGGCGCCCGGCGAGTGAACCACTCCGGCTTACGGGCCTGTCCGGCGAGGATCAGTGCCGCGGCCTGCCGCCGTCCCCCGCCAGGCGCGTCAGCCACTCGTGCAGCAGGCGCTGCTCGGCTTCGCTCAGGACGCCGGTGGCGTCGGGGAGGGCGGCGCGCAGCGCGCGGGCCGCCGGGGCGGGGCCCGACTCCGTGGCGGGGACCACCGGCTCGGCGCGGGTGACCGCGGCGATCATCGACTCGCGCAGGACGGTCAGCAGCGCCGGATCGCGGTGTTCCACGGGGGTGGCGTGCCAGGTGGTGACCCCGCCCTGGCCGGTGGCCCGGATGATCTGGGCGGCCAGCTCCTCGTCGACCCGCAGCCACCCCGAGGCCGCCAGCCGGCGCACCCGGCCGCGCAGGATCTCCAGGCCCGCGCGGTGCGCCGCGTCCGACGCCGAGCCGGTGGCCCGGTTCATCACGGCGAAGAGCTCCGGGCGCGAGATCCCGAACTCCACCACCACGTCCCAGGCGCGGCGCAGCTCCTCCACCGGATCCTCCGGCGCGGGGTCGAGCCGAGCGCGCTTGCCCTCCAGGAACTGCGCGTAGCCGTGCTCGGCGACCGCTTCGAGCAGCCCGTCCTTGTCGCCGAAGTGGCGGTAGATGGCCGGTGGCTGCATCCCGGCCGCGGCGGCGACCGCGCGGGTGCTGACCGCGCCGGGGCCGCCGCTCTCCAGCAGCTCGACGGCCGCCTCGATGATGCGCCGACGAGGGTCGGCGGGTGTCTCGCGGATAGGCATGTATCGATGATATCGAGCGTTTGCTTCCACTGTGAGTTCCAGTGTTATCGTGAAAATGATTCCACTGGAAATGCCGCTGGAAGTACCACTGGAAACACTGCTGGGAGAACTCTGTGATCATCGTTACCGGAGCCACCGGAAAGCTCGGCCGCCGCACCGTCGAGCGCCTGCTGGAGCGCGTCCCCGCCGACCGTGTGGGCGTCAGTGTCCGCGATCCCCGCAAGGCCGGGGACCTCGCCGCCCGCGGTGTCCGCGTCCGGCAGGGCAGCTTCGACGACCCCGCCTCGCTCGTCCACGCGTTCGAGGGTGCCGAACAGGTGCTGATCGTCTCCCTGGACCGTACGGGCGAGGGGTGTGTCAACGGCCACCGCGCCGCGATCGACGCCGCCGTGAAGGCCGGTGCCGGCCGCATCCTCTACACGAGCCAGATGGGCGCCGCCCACGACTCCCGCTTCGAGGCGTGCCGCGACCACGCCCGGACCGAGGACCTGCTGCGCGCCACCGGCCTGCCCTGGACCTCGCTGCGCAACGGCTTCTACGCCGCCAGCGCCCTGTAGTTCCTGGAGGCCGCCCGCCACACCGGCGACATCGCCCTCCCCGCCGACGGCCCCGTCGCCTGGACCGGCCACGACGATCTCGCCGAGGCCACCGCGGTCGTCCTGGCCGAGGAGGGCCGCTTCGAGGGGCCCACCCCGCCGCTCACCGGTCCGGCGGCGCTCGACTTCGACGCCGTAGCCGGAATGGCGGCCCAGGTCACCGGGCGGCCCTTCACCCGCACCGTCGTCCCCGGCGACGCCTACCGCGAGCAGGTCCTCGCGCACGGCGCCCCGGCCCCGGTCGCCGACCTGCTGCTGAGCATCTTCGAGGCGGCGCGGCACGGGGAGTTCGCCGCCGTCGACCCGACCCTGTCCGAACTGATCGGACGGGAACCCGCCGCCTTCCGCACGCTGCTGGAACGCGGCTGGTCCGAGTAGCCCCGGCCCGGTGCGGGCACCCCGTCCGAGCTGCCACCTTTCATCGGCTTGCATATTTACGCAAATTCCTTGCGGGAGCGACCGGCTCCGGGCGCCTGAGGGGATCCGTGGCCAAATGCCCTTCTTGTCAGGCAAGTTGGCGTGCCCGGGCGGCGCCCGCAAGGCTGCGAACTTCTGCCGGAGTGGTGGACTCCACGTCAATTCTCTGCAACTCTCTGACCGCAAAACGCAAAAGGTCATCCCGCCCGTGCAGAAAGTCATGTACGGGCGGGGTCGCAGACTGAGCCGCGCCTCGGCCGCCCTGCGCCGAGGCAGCAGATCGGGGACAGATGAGAACGCGACGCTGGAGATGGCGGATCCTTTCCGCGACCGTCTCCACCAGCCTGATGATGGTCGCCTGGCCGGCGCTGAACGCCTCGGCCGCCGGCGGCCCGAACATCGCCGCCGGCCACCGCGCCGCCGCGAGCAGCGGCACATCCGCCGGGAACATCGCCGACGGACAGCAGTCCACCTACTGGGAGGGGTCGGGCAAGTCCCTGCCCCAGTGGGTACAGAGCGACCTGGGCAAGGTCACCCGCATCGACCAGGTCACGCTGAAGCTCCCCGCCGACTGGTCGGCCCGCCGCCAGACGCTCTCCCTCCAGGGCAGCGTCGACGGCACCAGCTTCACCACGCTGAAGACCTCGGCCTCCTACTCCTTCGCACCGGGCAGCTCCAACAAGGTCACGATCAGCTTCCCGGCCACTCAGGCCCGCTTCGTCCGGGCCGACATCACCGCGAACACCGCGTCCGACAACGGCCAGCTCGCCGAACTGGAGGTCCGGGCGGCGGCCGAGTCCTCGGTGAACCTCGCCGCCGGGCGCCCGCTCACAGCCAGCAGCAACACCCAGACGTACATCGCGGCCAACGCCAACGACGGCAACCGGGCCAGCTACTGGGAGAGCCGCAACAACGAGTTCCCGCAGTGGCTCCAGGCCGACCTGGGCTCCTCCGTGCGCGTCGACCGCGTGGTGCTGCGGCTGCCCGACGGCTGGGAGACCCGCAGCCAGACGCTGAAGATCCAGGGCAGCGCCAACGGCTCCGACTTCACGGACCTGACCCAGGCCAAGGCGTACACCTTCAGCCCCGGCTCCGAGACGGCGACGATCACCTTCGACGCCACCACCACCCGCTACGTCCGCGTCCTGGTCACCGCCAACAGCGTCCAGCCCGGCGCCCAGGTCTCCGAGCTGGAGATCTACGGCCCCGAGACCGGCGACACCCAGGCACCGAGCGCCCCGACGCAGCTGGCGTACACCGAACCGGCCACCGGGCAGATCAAGCTGACCTGGAAGCCCTCGACGGACGACACCGCCGTCACCGGCTACGACATCTACGCCGACAACACCCTGCTCACCAGCGTCGCCGGTGACGTCACCACGTACACCGACACCCGCCCGGCCGGCTCCACCGTCTCGTACTACGTACGGGCCAAGGACGCCGCGGGCAACGTCTCGGGCAACAGCAACACCGTCACCCGCAAGGGGGACTCCGGTGACACCCAGGCGCCCACCGCACCGGCGAACCTGAGCTTCACCGAGCCCGCCTCCGGACAGATCAAGCTGACCTGGACGGCGTCCACCGACAACAAGGGCGTCACCGGGTACGACATCTACGCCAACAACGTGCTGCGCAAGACCGTGGCCGGCGATGTCACCACGTACACCGACACCCAGCCCGCCGGCACCACCGTCTCGTACGTCGTACGGGCCAAGGACGCGGCGGGCAACGTCTCGGGCGACAGCAACACCGTCACCCGCAACGGCTCCACCGGCGCGGCCTCCAACCTCGCCGTCGGCAAGCCCATCACCGCCTCCTCCGTGGTGCACACCTTCGTCGCGGAGAACGCCAACGACAATCAGCTCTCCACCTACTGGGAGGGCGCCGGCGGCAGCTACCCCAACACCCTCACGGTGAAGCTGGGCGCCAACGCGGACACCCAGAGCGTCGTCGTGAAGCTCAACCCGGACAGCAGCTGGGGGGCCAGGACCCAGAACATCCAGGTCCTCGGCCGGGAGCAGAGCGCCTCGTCCTTCACCAGCCTGGTCGCCGCCAAGGACTACGCGTTCAGCCCGGGCAGCGCCAACACGGTGACGATCCCGGTCGACGCCCGAGTGGCCGACGTCCAGCTGAAGTTCACCTCCAACACCGGCGCGCCCGCCGGGCAGGTCGCGGAGTTCCAGGTCCTGGGCGCCCCGGCACCCAACCCGAACCTCCAGGTCAGCGCAGTGACGGCGAGCCCGGCCGCACCCGTCGAGTCGGACCCGGTCACGCTCACCGCGACGGTGCGCAACACCGGCGCCGTCGCCGCCCCGGCCGGCAAGCTCGAATTCCGGCTCGGCGGCACCAAGGTCGCGACCGCCAACGTGGGTGCGCTCGCCGCCGGGGCCTCCGCGCAGGTCAGCGCGAACATCGGGGCGCGGGGCGCGGGCACGTACACGCTGAGCGCGGTCGCCGACCCGGACAACCAGATCATCGAGCAGAACGAGACCGACAACACCTACACCAGCGCCTCCGGCCTGGTCGTGAAGCCGGTCGCCAGCTCCGACCTGGTGCCCACCGCGGTCACCACCTCGCCCTCGGCACCGGCCCAGGGCGACAACGTCACCTTCTCCGTCGCCATCCGGAACCAGGGCACGGTCGCCTCCGCCTCGGGCGGTCACGCCGTCACCGTCACCCTGCTCGACTCCAAGGGCGCCACGGTGAAGACCCTCACCGGCAGCTACAACGGCTCGATCGCCGCGGGCGCCACCAGCTCCCCGGTGAACCTGGGCTCCTGGACGGCGGCCAACGGCTCGTACACCGTGAAGACGGTCGTCGCGGACGACGCCGAGGAACTGCCGGTCAAGCGCGAGAACAACACCGTCAGCAGCTCCTTCTTCGTCGGGCGCGGCGCCAACATGCCGTACGACACCTACGAGGCGGAGGACGGCGTCACCGGCGGCGGCGCCAAGGTCGTCGGGCCGAACAGGACCGTCGGCGACATCGCGGGCGAGGCGTCGGGCCGCAAGGCGGTCACGCTGAACAGCACCGGAAACTACGTCGAGTTCACCACCCGGGCCAGCACCAACACCCTGGTGACCCGCTACTCCATCCCGGACTCCGCGGGCGGCGGCGGCATCGACTCCACGCTCAACGTCTACGTGGACGGCACCTTCCTCAAGACGATCGACCTCACCTCGAAGTACGCCTGGCTGTACGGCGCCGAGACCGGCCCCGGCAACTCCCCGGGCTCCGGTTCACCCCGGCACATCTACGACGAGGCCAACGTGATGCTGGGCAGGACCGTCCCGGCGGGCAGCAAGATCCGGCTCCAGAAGGACACGGCGAACACCAGCACCTACGCGATCGACTTCGTCAGCCTGGAGCAGGCCGCCCAGATCGCCAACCCGGACCCGGCCGCCTACGCCGTTCCGGCCGGCTTCACCCATCAGGACGTCCAGAACGCCCTGGACAAGGTGCGCATGGACACCACGGGCAAGCTGGTGGGCGTCTACCTGCCCGCGGGCGACTACCAGACCGCGAGCAAGTTCCAGGTGTACGGCAAGGCCGTCAAGGTGATCGGTGCGGGGCCCTGGTACACCAGGTTCCACGCGCCCTCGACCCAGGAGAACACCGACATCGGCTTCCGGGCCGAGGCGAGCGCCAAGGGCTCGACGTTCGCGAACTTCGCGTACTTCGGGAACTACACCTCGCGCATCGACGGACCGGGCAAGGTGTTCGACTTCTCCAACGTGTCGGACATGGTCATCGACAACATCTGGAACGAGCACACGGTGTGCCTCTACTGGGGTGCCAACACCGACAACATCACCATCAAGAACTCCCGTATCCGGGACACGTTCGCCGACGGCATCAACATGACCAACGGCTCGACCGACAACCACGTCGTCAACAACGAGTCGCGGGCCACCGGTGACGACAGCTTCGCGCTGTTCTCGGCGATCGACGCCGGCGGCGCGGACATGAAGAACAACGTCTACGAGAACCTCACCTCGCTCCTGACCTGGCGCGCGGCCGGTGTGGCCGTCTACGGCGGCTACGACAACACCTTCCGCAACATCCGCATCGCGGACACCCTGGTGTACTCGGGGATCACGGTCAGCTCGCTCGACTTCGGCTACCCGATGAACGGCTTCGGGACCGGCCCGACGACGGTCGAGAACGTCTCCGTGGTCCGCTCCGGCGGCCATTTCTGGGGCACCCAGACCTTCCCCGGCATCTGGCTGTTCTCCGCCTCCAAGGTCTTCCAGGGCATCCGGATCAACCACGTCGACATCGTCGACCCGACGTACAGCGGCATCATGTTCCAGACCAACTACGTGGGAGGCCAGCCGCAGTTCCCGATCAAGGACACCATCCTGACCGACATCTCGATCTCCGGCGCCCACAAGAGCGGCGACGCCTTCGACGCCAAGTCCGGCTTCGGGCTGTGGGCCAACGAGATGCCCGAGGCCGGCCAGGGACCCGCCGTCGGTGAGGTCACCTTCAACGGGCTCAGGTTCAGCGACAACGCCCAGGACGTGAAGAACACGACGTCCACCATGAAGATCAACATCAACCCGTAGCAACCACCGCACACAGGGGCGTCGTCCGGTCCGCCGGGCGGCGCCCCGTGCTGCACTCGCGCCGGATTCCGCATGCGGCGTACCGATGGCTGTCAAACTTTTACGAAAACTGCGCGAGATATTGCGTTCACATGTCGACGCTGGTTGAGTGTGCCTCGCCCCGGCAGTCAGTCGGCCGAGGGCCATCCACGCTCATGCCCGAAGGGGACCATCGATGAGAAGTGCTGGGTTGCGCCGCACACGCCGTATCAGCCGTGCCTCCGCGGCTGCCCTTGTCACCGCACTTGCGCTGACCTCGCTCGCGTCCTGCGGCACGAGCAGCAGCAAGGACGACGACTCGAGCAGTTCGTCCAAGGGTTCGTCCGACCCCTCGGCTCCGCTGGACCCGAAGACCAAGGTGACGATCTCCATCGACTGCATGCCGCCGGCCGCCAAGGCCGCGGAGCTGCGGGAGTGGAAGGAGGACATCAAGACGTTCAACGAGAAGTACCCGAACGTCACGATCAACGGCAAGTCCACCCCGGGCCAGTGCAACGAGCCGCCCCGCTTCACCGCCATGCTGAAGGGCAAGTCGCAGCCCGACGTCTTCTACGCCTACTTCAGCGACCTCCAGCAGGTCCTGGACAACGACGGCGCCGAGGACATCTCCGCGTACGTCAACGACAAGACCGTGCCCGCGCTGAAGGACATCCAGCCGCAGGTCGTCGACGTGGCCCGCAAGGACGGCAAGCTCTACGGCCTGCCGACCAGCAACTACACCATGGGCCTGATGATCAACCGGAAGCTGTTCAAGCAGGCCGGTCTCGACCCGAACACCCCGCCCGCCACCTGGGACGAGGTGCGCGCCGCCGCCAAGAAGATCGCGGGCCTCGGCAAGGGCATCTCCGGCTACGGCGAGTACAGCGCCGGCAACAACGGCGGCTGGCACTTCGCCGCCACGCAGTTCGGCCTCGGCGGGGAGATAGTCGACGCCTCCGGCAAGAAGGCCGCCTTCAACAACGAGACCGGCAAGCAGGTCCTCCAGCAGCTGCACGACATGCGCTGGGAGGACGACAGCATGGGCAAGACCCAGCTGCTCAAGTGGGGCGACCTCCAGAAGCAGATCGCCAGCGACAAGCTCGGCATGTTCCTCGCCGCCCCCGACGACATCGCCTACATGGTGCAGCAGCTCGGCGCCTCGTACGAGACCTTCGGCCTGGGCCCGATCCCCGGCGCCAAGGGCACCCTCTTCGGCGGCAACAACTACCTGATCAAGAAGGGCAGCTCGCCCGACCAGATCAAGGCCGCCATCGCCTGGCTCAACTTCAAGAACCTAACCCCCGGCAAGGGCCAGTTCGACTGGGCCCGCACCAAGGCCGACAAGCTCCCCGTCGGACTGCCGCAGCCGAACTTCTTCCTCGGCGAGAGCAAGACCAAGGACGACGCCGCACGCGCCCAGAACGCGACGATGCCCGTCGAGAACTTCAAGGCCTTCATGGACAACCCCGTCCCCGGCAAGGCCGAGCCCCCGAAGGCCCAGGAGATCTACAAGATCCTCGACAACGCCATGTCGGGCGTCCTGACCAACAAGAACGCCGACATCGACAAGCTGCTCTCCACCGCCGAGCAGCAGGTCAACCAGGTTCTGGCGAACCAGTAACGGACGCGCGGGGCCGGGTCACGCGGACCCGGCCCCGCATCCGGACCCCGTCCGCTACGCGCTCGTCGTACACCGGCACCGAGGAGACACCATGTCGGCCCCAACCCTGTCCCCCCGCAAGGCGACCCGGCCTCGCCCAGGACACCGAAGCTCCGCCCGCCCGGACTCCGCCCGCGAGGAGTTCCTGCGCGCCCTGCGCCGCAACATCTCAGCGCACGGCTTCCTGATCGGAGCGGTGCTCTGCTTCTCCCTCTTCTCCTGGTATCCGATGGTCCGGGAATTCATCCTGGCCTTCCAGAAGAACGAGGACGGCACCACCACCTGGGCCGGCTGGTCCAACCTCACGTACGTCTTCAACGACCCGGCCTTCTGGCAGGCATGGCGCAACACCCTGCTGTTCACCGTCCTCGCCCTGCTCCTCGGCTTCGTCGTCCCGTTCGCCGTCGCCGTCGTGCTCAACGAGTTCCGGCACGGCCAGGGCTACCTGCGGCTGCTCGTCTACCTCCCCGTGATGCTGCCGCCGGTCGCCTCGGTCCTGCTCTTCAAGTACTTCTACGACCCCGGCTACGGGCTCTTCAACCGCATCCTGGGCATCTTCCACCTGCCCGAACAGCAGTGGCTCCAGGACACCAGCACCTCGATGCTCTCCGTCGTCATCGCGGCGACCTGGATGAACATGGGCGGCGCCACCCTCATCTACCTCGCCGCGCTCCAGGGCATCCCCGGCGAGCTGTACGAGGCCGCCGAGCTCGACGGCGCCGGGCTGCTGCGGAAGATCTGGCACGTCACCATCCCGCAGACCCGCCTCATCCTCTCGCTCCTGCTGCTCATGCAGATCATCGCGACGATGCAGGTCTTCACCGAGCCCTTCCTGCTCACCAACGGCGCCGGACCCGAGGGCTCCACCACCACCGTCGTCTACCTCATCTACCAGTACGCCTTCAACTTCAACAACTACGGCAGCGCGGCGGCACTCGGCCTCGTCCTGCTCGTCGTCCTCGCGGGATTCTCCGCGGTGTACGTACGGCTGAGCCGCAGCAGCGAAGACTAGGACGGGAGCCAAGACCATGGCATCGAACACGCTTGTCTCCCGGCGCGGGAGCACTCCACGCAAGTCCGCACGCCGCACGTCCGACGGCGGCGCCGAACGGGCCCGCCAGCGCACCCTGATCTCACCGGCCCAGCTCGGCCGGCCGCGCGGCAAGGCCGTCTACTGGATCGTCTTCGGCCTGGTGATGGTCCTGTTCACGGCGGTCTTCCTCGGCCCGCTCTACTGGATGGTCACCGGCGGCCTGAAGACCACCCAGGAAGTGGTGCAGAGCCCGCCCACGGCCTTCCCCAGCTCCCTCCACACCGAGAACTACAGCCAGGCATGGACGGTCATGGACCTGTCCAAGCTGCTGTTCAACACCCTGTACTACGCCTTCGGGGCACTCGCCTTCCAGCTGATCTTCGACGTCGCCGCCGCCTACTCGCTGTCCAAGCTGCGGCCGATCTTCGGCAAGGTCATCCTCGGCATGATGTTGGCCACCCTGATGATCCCGGCCACCGTGCTCGTCGTCCCGCAGTACCTCACGGTCCTGGACGTGCCCCTGGTCCAGCGCAACCTGGTCAACTCGCCCTGGGCGATCTGGCTGCCGTCGGTCACCAACGCCTTCAACATCTTCCTGCTGAAGCGGTTCTTCGACTCCATCCCGGGCGAACTCCTCGACGCCGCGGCCATGGACGGCGCCTCACCCCTGCGCACCCTGCGCTCGATCATCCTGCCCATCTCCCGGCCGATCCTCGGGGTCGTCTCCATCTTCGCCGTCGTCGGCGTGTGGAAGGACTTCCTCTGGCCGATGCTCACGCTGCCCGACCCGAACAAGCAGACCCTCAACGTGGGCATCTACTCACTGGCCAGCGGCGTCCCCGAGAACGTCCTGATCGCCGCGCTCACCATCGCGTCGATCCCGACGCTGCTGATCTTCCTGCTCTTCCAGCGCAACATCATGAGCGGTCTCACCGCGGGCGGCCTCAAGGGCTGACGCCCGCTCCCCGGAACCGCCTTCCCCTCAGCACTCCGCCGCCGGCTCTTCCATCCTGCCCCGCTTACCGGGCCGGCGGCGGAGTCCCACCTGCCCGAAAGGAACGTCCGTGGCAGCCAACCGTCCGTCCGAGGCCACCGCACCCTGGTGGCGCGACGCCGCCATCTACCAGATCTACGTACGCAGCTTCGCCGACGGCGACGGCGACGGCACCGGCGACCTGGCAGGGGTACGGGCCAGGCTGCCCTACCTCGTCGAACTGGGCGTGGACGCCCTCTGGTTCACCCCCTGGTACCTCTCGCCGCTGGCCGACGGCGGTTACGACGTGGCCGACTACCGTACGATCGACCCCGCGTTCGGCACCCTCGCCGAGGCCGAGAAGCTGATCGCCGAGGCCCGCGAGCTGGGCATCCGCACCATCGTCGACATCGTGCCCAACCATGTGTCGGACCAGCACCCCTGGTTCCGCGCCGCCCTGGAAGCCGGCTCCGGCAGCCCCGAGCGCGACCTCTTCCACTTCCGCAAGGGCCGCGGCGCGAACGGCGAGATCCCGCCCAACGACTGGGTCTCCGAATTCGGCGGCACCCCCTGGACCAGGCTGGACGACGGCGAGTGGTACCTCCACCTCTTCGCCACCCAGCAGCCCGACCTCAACTGGGCCCACCCCGCCGTCCGCCGCGAGCACGAGGACGTCCTGCGCTTCTGGTTCGAACGCGGCGTCGCCGGCGTACGCATCGACTCCGCCGCCCTGCTCGCCAAGGACCCCGCGCTCCCCGACTTCACCCTCGGCAGCGACCCGCACCCCTTTGTCGACCGGGACGAACTCCACGACATCTACCGCTCCTGGCGCGCCATCGCCGACGAGTACGACGGGGTCTTCGTCGGCGAGGTCTGGCTCCCCGACACCGAGCGCTTCGCCCGCTACCTGCGCCCGGACGAGCTGCACACCGCCTTCAACTTCAACTTCCTGGCCTGCCCCTGGGACCCGGAGAAGCTGCGGACCGCCATCGACGACACGCTCTCCGAGCACGCCTCGGTCGGCGCCCCCGCCACCTGGGTCCTCTGCAACCACGACGTCACCCGTACCGTCACCCGCTACGGCCGCGAGGAGACCGGGTTCGACTTCGCCGCCAAGACCTTCGGCACCCCCACCGACCTCGCCCTCGGCACCCGCCGGGCCCGCGCCGCCGCCCTCCTCTCGCTGGCCCTGCCCGGCGCGGCCTACCTCTACCAGGGCGAGGAACTGGGCCTGCCCGAGGCCGACATCCCGCTCGACCGCATCCAGGACCCGATGCACTTCCGCAAGAACGGCACCGACCCGGGCCGGGACGGCTGCCGGGTGCCCATGCCCTGGGCGGCGGGCGAACCGTACGCCGGATTCGGGGCCACCACGGAGACCTGGCTCCCGCAGCCCGACGGCTGGTCCGGCTACGCCGCCGACATCCAGAACGGCGACCCGGACTCCATGCTCAGCCTGTACCGCGAGGCCCTGCGGCTGCGGCGCTCCGAAGCGGGCTTCGGGACCGGGGGAGAGCCCGGCATCCGGCGGCTGACCTGGCTCGACGCCCCGCCCGGGGTGCTCGCCTTCGCCCGGACCGACGGACTGCTCTGCGTCGTCAACCTGGCCGCCGAAGCCGCGGAGCTGCCCCCGCACAGCGCGGTGCTGCTCACCAGCGGACCGCTGGACGAGGCCGGCCGCCTCCCGCAGGACACGGCGGTGTGGCTGCGCGCCTGACGGACGCCCCGGCGGGCCGCATCCGCCGCACGGGCCGGGACGCGTGGGAGCGCGTCCAGGCCCGTGCGGCAGGTTCGCGGGCGGGCCGGGGCTGCGGCACAGTGGGCTTATGGACGCTCCCCACGACCTCAATGCCCTCGCCGCCGAGCACCTGGCCGCCGCCCGCGACGCGCCGCACGGCCGCAGCGCCCACCTCCTGCTCCACCAGGACCCGCTGCGGCAGACCGTCATCGCGCTCACCTCGGGCTCCGCGCTCGACGAGCACAACGCCCCGCCCGCCGCCTCGCTCCAGGTCCTGCGCGGCTCCGTCCGGCTCACCGCCGCCTCCGGCGACGTCGAACTGACACCCGGACGGCTGCACCCGATCCCGCAGGAGCGGCACGGGCTGCTCGCCCTGGAGGACGCGGTCGTCCTCCTCACCGCCGTCAACCCCTGACACCCCCTTGTGAGAGCGCTCTCAGAGTAGGCAGGATGGGCCGGTGACCTCGCTTCCCGGCCTCCGGCCCTACCGCCCCGAAGACAGCGCCGCCCTCTCCGAGATCTGCATACGCACCGCCGCGGGCGGCGACGACGCCCGGGACATCTACCCGGACCACGACCTGGTGCCGTCCATCTTCGCCACGCCCTACGCCGAGCTGGAACCGGACCTCACCTTCGTCGTGGACGACGGCACGGGCCGCGCGGTCGGCTACATCCTCGGCACCGCCGACACCCCCCGCTTCGTGAAGGAGTACCGCGAGCACTGGCTGCCCAGGGTCGCGGACCGCTTCCCGCTGCCCGAGGGCCCGCCGCGGACCCCCTCCGACGAGATGGCCGCCCTCCTGCACAACCCCGAGCGCATGGTCCTGCCCGAACTCGCCGGCCACCCCGCCCACCTGCACATCGACCTGCTGCCCGACTGGCAGCGCAAGGGGTACGGGAGGGAGCTGATGCACACCTTCCTCGCGGCCCTGGACGCCAAGGGGGTCGAGGGCGTCCACCTCTCCATGCTCACCTCCAACACGAGGGCCAGGGCCTTCTACGACCGGGTCGGCTTCACCGAGATCCCCGTTGCCGATCCCGGCCCCGTCACCTACCTCGTACGCGGCACGAAGGCCGATTCCTAGGGCGCGTCCGGAGGGTGCGGCCCGCGATTGCTGGGCAGGTACTGGTCGACCGCCGCCGCCGGGCGGCGGATTCCGGCTGGGAGGCGTGTGACGTGAACGAGCGGACCGTGTGGCAATTCACCGACGACCGGGGGCAGTTGTCGGCAACCGGCGAGCGCCCGCAACGGGTGCTCGCGTACATCCAGGCCGGCGCGACCCTGTGGGACCACGGGATACGCCCGGCCGGGCTCTTCGGCTCCGGCCACGACGACCCGGCCGCCCCCGACCCCGCGAAGACCGGGTCGCTCCCGCTCGACGGCATCGCCTACGCCGGTGCCGGGGCCGCCCTGGACGTGGACGCCTTACTGCGCTGCGCACCGGACCTCGTCGTCGCCGTCAGCTACGGCGGCGGCCAGGTCTACGGCCTCGACCCGGAGACCGCCAAGCACCTGGAGGGCCAGCTCCCGGTCGTCGTCATCGACGTCGGCCAGGCGCGCACCCTCGCCGACATCGGCGACCGGTTCACGGAGCTGGCCCGCTCGCTCGGCGCGGAGGAACCGGCCTCGGCGACCCGGGAACTGGACGCCGCCAGGGCCCGCCTGCGCGCCCTCACCGCGGGCCCGGACAGGGCGAGGGTCCTCGCCCTGTCCCCGGCGGACCAGGAGCAGGCCTACCTGGCCCGCCCCCGCATGTGGCCCGAACTCCGGGTCCTCGCGGACCTCGGCGTCGGCCTGATCGAACCCGCCGAGGGCCCCGGGGCCAACTGGTCCACGACCGGCTGGACCGAGGCCGCCGCCCTGCGCCCCGACGTCGTCCTCGCCGACATCCGGGTCAACGCGGTCCCGCTCGCCGAGCTGCGCGACAACGCCGAGTGGGCGGCCGTCGCCGCGACGGCCCGGGTGGTCCCGTGGAACCCGGAACCGGTGTGCAGCGCCCACGCCCACGCCCGGTTCCTGGAGCTGGTGGCCGACGCGCTGGACTCTCCGGGCACGGCCTGAGGCCCCGGGCCGACCGGGGCCGTACGGTGGGCCGGACGTTCCGTCACCCCGCCGCCCCACCCCGGGAGATCCATTCCTCATGCCCGACCGCCCCGACTTCCTGGTCATCGGTGAATGCGTCGCCGACATCGTCCGCGTCCCGGGCGCCCCCGACCGGGTGCACCCCGGGGGCAGCCCGGCCAACCTGGCGTACGGCCTGGCCAGGCTCGGCCACGACGCGGAGCTGCTGACCCAGCTGGGCCGGGACGACAACGGACGGCTGATCCGCGCGCATCTCACCGGGGCGGGCGTCGAGGTGCTGACGGACGGAGCCCCCGGCCCCACCCCGTCGGCCGTCGTCACCCTGGACGGCGAGGGCCGCGCCGCGTACGCGTTCGACATCGCCTGGACGCTCGGGCAGGTCGCCCTCGACCGGCAGCCCCGGCACGTCCACACCGGGTCGATCGCGGCGGTGACCGAACCCGGGGCGGCCACGGTGCTCGCCGCCGTCGAGTCGCTGCGGACGGCCGCCACCGTCAGCTACGACCCCAATGTGCGGCCCGCGCTGATGGGGGACCACGGCACCGCCGTGCGCCGGGTCGAGCGGTGCGTGGGCCTCAGCGACGTCGTCAAGGCCAGCGACGAGGACCTGGACTGGCTGTACCCCGGCCAGGACCCGGCCGACGCCGCCCGTCGCTGGCTCGCCTCGGGCCCCGCCCTCGTCCTCGTCACCCGGGGCGGCGACGGCGCCACGGCGATCCTGCCCGGCGGCCAGGTGGACATCGGCGCGCTCCCCGCCGAGGTCGTGGACACGGTGGGCGCGGGGGACGCCTTCATGTCCGGCACCCTCCACGCGCTCGCCGCGCACGGTCTGCTCGGCGCGTCCGGCCGGAAGCGGCTGCGCTCCCCGGAGCGCGGCACGGTGAGCGACGTACTGCGCCACGCGGCGGCCTCGGCGGCGGTGACGGTCGCCCGGGCCGGCGCGAACCCGCCGGACGAGGCGGAGCTGCGCGGGGCGCTGGGAACGGCCTGAAATCCGGTCGGGACCGCACCCTCGACGGCCTCCGACGCGTTCCCCTTCGGAGAGACCGACGACGCAGGGGAGGGCCGGGGCATGGTGCGGGACACGGGGACGGCGACCGTGGTGACGGGGCTGGGGCTGGTCACCCCCGCGGGCGACGACGAGCGCGCCTTCTGGGCCGGGCTGTGCGCGGGGCGGTCCACGGCCCGGCGCTGCGAGGAACTGGCCGGGCTGCCCGCCGACTTCGCCTGCCGGGCCGACCGGACCGATCTGGACGAGGCCATCGGGGGCCGGGCCGGCTGGCGGATGGCGCGGTTCGCGAAGATGGCCCTGGTCGCGGCGCGCCGGGCCGTCGACGACGCCGGACTGCGCCCGGACCGCTGGGACGGCGGCCGGGTGGGCGTCGTGCTCGGCGTCGGCGTCGGCGGGGTCTCCACCCTCGTGGACAACGTCCGCCGGTTCGACGGCGGCGGCGCGCAGGCCGTCTCGCCGCTCCTCGCGCCGATGATGATGCCCAACGCGGCGGCCGGCGAGATCGCCATCGACCTGGGCGCCCACGGCCCCAGCCTGGCCCCGGCCACCGCCTGCGCCTCGGGCGCCACCGCCCTCGCCACCGCGCACGACCTCCTGGCCACCGGCCGCTGCGACCTCGTCGTCGCGGGCGGCGCGGAATCCGTCCTGACGCCCCTGGTGGCCGCCGCCTTCGGCCAGCTGGGCGCGCTCTCCACGCGCACCGGCGACCCGGCCGCCGCGTCCCGCCCCTTCGCGCCCGACCGTGACGGCTTCGTCCTCGGCGAGGGCGCCGGCGTGCTCGTCCTGGAGCGGGGCGCGCACGCGGCGGCCCGGGGCGCCCGGCTACGGGCCGTGCTCGCCGGGACCGGGGCCGCCACGGACGCCCACCACCCCACCGCGCCCGACCCCGGCGGCCACGGCGCCCGGCGCGCCGTCGAAGCCGCCCTGGACGCGGCGGGCTGGGCCGCCCACGAGGTCGGCCACGTCAACGCGCACGGCACCTCGACCCCGCTGAACGACGCGATGGAGGCCGAGCTGATCGCCGGCCTCTTCCCGCACCGGCCCCCGGTCACCGCCCCGAAGGGGGTCCTCGGGCACACGCTCGCCGCCGCCGGCGCGATCGAGGCCGCCGCCACCGTGCTCACCCTCGAACACGGGGTCGTCCCGCCGGTCGCCAACCTGGACGCGCCGCCCGCCGACTGGGACATCGACTGCGTCACCAAGCAGCCGCGCCGCCTGCGCGTCGACCGGGCCGTCAGCCACTCCTTCGGCTTCGGCGGGCACAACGTCGCCCTCTGCTTCGAACGGGTTCGCCCCTCCGGCCGGTGAACATCTGCACGAGCGCGGTGTCCTGACCGTACGCCGGTCGTTCAGCCTTGTATGACCACCACGCTCACCGGCGCCGATCCTCTCGCACGCCCGCTCACCTCCGTACTCCTCGGCGCCGACGCCCGCCGCGAGCACGGCTTCTGGCGGCGGCTCGTCGCCACCGAACCGTTCCGGCTGCCGCCCGGTCCCGCCGCCGGCGGCACCCCGGACGAACGGCTCGCCCGCGCGTACGCACGACTGCGCACCCTCAACGACTCCCTGGACAGCGCCGCCCGCCCGGCCTCCGACTTCCGGGCGCTGGCGGCCCTGCACGAATGGCTGGCCCCGGTCGACCCGGCGCTCGCCACCATCGCGGGCATCCACTACAACCTCTTCCTCGGCAGCCTCCTGGACCACATCGCCGACAGCCCCCGCGACCTGTCGGACTTCCTGGCGCTGCGGCGTACCGGAACCTTCCTGTGTACGGAGGTGGCGCACGGCAACGACGCGGCGGCCGTCGAGACGACCGCCTCCCACGACCCCGTACGCGACGGGTTCGTGCTGCACACCCCGCACTGCGGGGCGCAGAAGTTCATGCCCAACACGGGGCAGCCGGGCGGCCCCAAGTCGGGGCTCGTCGCCGCGCGGCTGCTGGCCGGCGGGGCCGACCGGGGGGTGTTCCTGTTCCTGGTGCCGCTCACCGACGCCACCGGTCCGCTGCCGGGCGTACGGGTGCGCAGGCTGCCGGCCCGCATGGGCAGCCCCGTCGACCACAGCCTGACCTCGTTCGACCAGGTCTTCGTGGGACGCGAGGCGCTGCTGACGGGCCCGCAGGGGCGGATCGACGCCGACGGCGAGTTCCGCAGCGCCATCGAGGGCCGCCGGCGCCGCTTCCTCGCCTCCATCGCCCGGGTCGTCACCGGCAGGATCTCCATGTCCGCCAGCGCCGTCGGCTCCGCGCGCGCCACGCTGGCCGTCGCGGTGCGGTACGGCGGACACCGCCAGGTCTCCGCCGTACGCGGGGCACGGCTGCCCGTGCTCGCGTACCGCACCCACCACGGGCCGCTCGCCGAAGCCATGGCCACCGTCTTCGCCATGAGCCTGCTGCACCGCCGCGTCCTGGACCGCTGGGAGGCGGCCCAGGCGGGGCCCGAGGCCGGGCGGGAGGCGGCCGAGCGCCTCGTGGACATCGCCAAGGGCTGGATCACCTGGCAGGCCAGGGCCGTGATCGTGGAATCCCGGGAACGCTGCGGCGCCCAGGGCCTCCTGGAGAACAACGGGATGGCCGCGCTCGTCACCGGCGTCGAGGGCGCCATCACCGCCGAGGGCGACAACCTCGCCGTCCACGCCAGGGCCGCCGCCGCCCTGCTCGCCGACCGCCCCGCGTACGAGCCCGCCGCCCCGGCCCACGGCGACCTCACCGACCTCCGGTTCCTGGTCCGCCTCCTGGGGTGCGCCGAGGAGCTGTGGTTCGCGCGCGCCGGGGCCCGGGCGGCCGACGCCGCGCACGGCGACCCGCTGGGCCGCTGGAACGCGGCGGCGGGCCCGGCGCTGCGCGGGGTCGAGGCGCACGCCTGCCGGCAGGCGGCCGAGGCGTACGCGGAGGCGGTCGAGGCGCTGCCGCCCGGGGCGGACCGGGACCGGCTCGTCGAGCTGGCCCGGCTGTTCGCCCTGGGCCGGGTCGCCCGCGACAGCGGCGACCTGCTCGCGGCCGGCCACCTGAGCGCAGGTCGGGCGGAGGCGCTGACGGACCACACGGAACGGCTCATCGCGGCGGTCGCCCCCCACCTCCCGGAGCTGGCCGACTCCTTCGCCCTCCCCGACGAGCTGCTCGCCGACTGGCCGATCACGGGCCCCGGTTACGCCGAGGCGTACGACGATCCGGAGGCCCACTGGCACGCGGAGGCGGGGCGATGAGCGGCACCCGGGCGCGCCGGGCGGCACGGGCCGTACAGGGGCTCGGGGCGGGGGCCGTCCTCCTCGCCTACTGGACGACCGTCGCCCTGTTGGCGCGGTGGTGCGGGGCGCCCCGGACGGGCGTTGGCGAATCGGTTCGCCGCAAGGCGTAACCGGATCGACGCTGCTCAGTTGTTCCGGCGTCGGGGCCGTGTGCGCCGGCGCCGGACACCCCCCGGATGGGCGTGAGGAAAGGAAGACCATGAGCACGATCCACCCCCGCATCACCGACGTACTCAGCCGTACCTTCAAGGTGCCCGTGGCCGAGATCCTCCCGGACTCCACGATGGACAGCCTGGACATGGACTCCCTCGCGGCCGCCGAGTTCGCCGTCGTCCTCCGGGAGACCACCGGGGTCGAGCTGGACACCGGCACCCTGACCCGGGGGACCACCCTTGCCGAGCTCACGGCGCACCTGCACGCGTCGGCCGGCGCCCGATGAGGACACCGGCCGTCGCCGTCACCGGGCTCGGCATGATCACCCCGGTCGGCAACGACACCGAGTCCACCTGGGACGGGGTGTGCGCCGCGGTGAGCCCGGCCCGCACCGTCCCCGCGCTCGCCGGGTGCGCGATCGACTTCGCCTGCGTGGTCGACGGCATCGACCTGGACGCCGAGATCGGCCGCCGTACCGCCTTCCGGATGGGCCGGTACGTCAAGTTCGCGGTCCTGGCCGCCCGGGAGGCCGTCGCCGACGCCGGGCTCGACCCGGCCGGCTGGGACGGCAGCCGGGTCGCGGTCGTCGTCGGCACCAGCAGCGGGGGCTCGGCGCACCTCACCGACCAGGCGCTGGTCCTGGAGCGGAAGGGCCCGGAGGCGACCTCGCCGGCCGGGGTCCTGCTGACCATCCCCAACATGCCCGCCGCCGAGATCGCGATCGAGATGCGGGCCACCGGCCCCAGCATGGCCCCGTGCACGGCCTGTTCGTCCGGTGTCACCGCGCTGTCCGTCGCCCGTGACCTCCTGGCGACCGGGCAGTGCGACGTGGCCATCGCGGGGGCGACCGAGTCGACCGTCTTCCCGATCGCCATGACCGGCTTCGCCCGGTCGGGGGCCGCCGCCCGCGCGGACGGCGACCTGTCCCGGCTCAGCCGGCCCTTCGCCGCCGACCGGGCCGGACTCGTCATGGGCGAGGGCGCCGCGGTCATGGTGCTGGAACGCGTGGCGGACGCGGAGGCCAGGGGCGCCGAGCCCCGGGCCCTGCTCGCCGGCACCGGGGCCACCACGGACGCCCACCACCCCACCAGCCCGCACCCCGACGGCCGGATCGCCCGGGCCGCCGTCGAGGCCGCCCTGCGCGACGCGGGCTGGCGGGCCGACGAGGTGGAGCACGTCAACGCGCACGGCACCGCGACCGTACGCAACGACGCCGCCGAGGCCGCGCTGATCAGCCGGGTGTACCCGCACCGGCCACCCGTCACCGCCCCCAAGGGCGTGCTCGGGCACTGCATGGGCGCGGCCGGGGCGATCGAGGCGGGGCTGACGGTCCTCACCCTCCAGCGCGGGGTCGTCCCGCCGGTCGCCAACCTGGACGCGCCCGCGCCCGGGTTCGACATCGACTGCGTCACCAAGGTGCCGTTGGTGCGGCCGGTCCGCCGGGCCGTCAGCCACTCCTTCGGCTTCGGCGGGCACAACGCGGTGGTGGCCCTGCAACGTCCATGATCCCCCGGGGCGGCCCTGAACTGCGCGGACGCCCGTGGTAGCGTCCCCGGAGCCAGTCGAACTCCTCGTGGGAGTCAGGGAATCCGGTGCGAATCCGGAACTGACGCGCAGCGGTGAGGGGGACGGGCGGGGCCACGGCCACTGGGAGACCCGGCGTCTCCCGGGAAGGCGTCCCGCCCGGACGAACCCGAGTCCGAAGACCTGCTGGCGACCGCCGTCCGGGACCGGGCGGCGGACCGTACAGCGGGCCCCGCGCATGGGCCCAGAGACGCCGAGGTACCCCGTGCCGCCGATATCCGGCCCCGCCCGTTCCGCCGCCCTGCTCACCGCCGCGCTCCTGCTGCTGACGGCCTGCGGGGGGTCTCCCTCCGAACAGGCCGACGCACCGGGCAAGGCCGACGGCTATCCGGTCACGCTCAAGAACTGCGGGCGCACCGTCACCGTGGACGCCCCGCCCCGGCGCGCGGTCTCCGTCGACCAGGGCACCACGGAGATCCTGCTCTCGCTCGGCCTCCAGGACCGGATCGCGGCCACCGCCACCTGGACCGACCCGGTGATGAAGGGCCTGGAGAAGGCCAACGCCGGCGTGAAGCGCATCGCCGACAACCGGCCCTCCTCCGAGAAGGTCCTCGACCAGGAGCCCGACTTCGTCGCCGCCGACTTCGAGTCGACCCTCGCCAAGGGCGGCGTCGCCCCGCGCGAACAGTTCGAGAAGCTGGGCGTCCCCACCTATGTCGCGCCCGCCGACTGCACCGCCAAGGACAACACCAAGGACGGCGACGGCGTCCGCACCGGCGCCCTCACCATGGACAGCGTCTACGCCGAAGTGCGCGACCTGGCCCGGGTGTTCGGTGTGCCGGAGCGCGGCGAGAAGCTGGTCGCGCGGCTCCGGGAGCGTATCCGGAAGGCCGCCGACGGCATCGACGGATCCGGCACCTCCGTCATGTACTGGTTCGCCAACTCCGAGTCCCCCTATCTGGCGGGCTGCTGCGGGGCGCCGGGCATCATGACCCGGGAGCTGGGCCTCAAGAACGTCTTCGACGACACGCACGACGAGTGGCCCCAGATCAACTGGGAGACCGTCGCCGACCGCGACCCGGACGTCCTCGTCATCGGGGACCTCACCCGCAAGTCGCAGACCGCCGAGAGCGCCGCCGGGAAGATCGCCTTCCTGGAGTCCAACCCCGTCACGAAGAAGATGGACGCCGTGCGCCACAAGCGTTACGTCCTGCTCAGCGGCCAGGCCATGAACCCGACCATCCGCACGGTCGAGGGCGTGGAGCTGGTGGCCGCCGGGCTGCGCGACTTCGGGCTCGCGGGGTGACGGCCACCGACCTGCCCGAAAAGGCTCTGCCCGAAAAGGCCCCGCCCGGTAAGGCCCCGCACACCGCACGCCCCCGCGCCCGCGCACTGCGCGGCGGCCTCCTGTGGACCGGCGGCGTCGTGCTGCTCACCCTGTCCGTCGCGGTCGCCGTCACCATCGGACCGGCCCGGATCTCCGTCGTGGACGTCTGGTCCGCCGTCGCCGCGCACCTCGGTGTGGGCGAGGCCCGGCTCAGCCCGATCCGCGACGGCATCATCTGGAACCTGCGCATGCCGCGTACGCTGCTCGCCGCCGTCTGCGGGGCGGGCCTCGCGGTCTGCGGGACCGTCATGCAGTCCCTGCTGCGCAACCCGCTGGCCGACCCGTTCGTCCTCGGCGTCTCCTCCGGCGCGTCCACCGGCGCGGTCCTGGTCGTCGTGCTCGGCGTCGGCGGGGGAGCGGTGACGCTGCCGGCGGGGGCGTTCATCGGGGCGCTCTGCTCCTTCGCCCTGGTGATGCTGCTCAGCCACACCCTGGGCGGCTCCACCGACCGGGTCGTCCTCTCCGGCGTCGCCGCCATGCAGCTGTTCTCGGCGCTGACCTCGTTCGTCGTCATGACCGCCGCCGACGCCGAGCAGACCCGGGGCGTGCTGTTCTGGCTGCTCGGCTCGCTCGGCGGGGTCGGCTGGACCGACGTCTGGGTCTGCTCCGCCGTCCTCGCCGTCAGCCTGGTCGTCTGCCTGGGCCACGCCCGTACGCTCGACGCCTTCGCCTTCGGGCAGGACGCGGCCGCCGCCCTCGGGGTGAACGTCGCCCGCGTGCGGACCGTCCTGCTCTGCACGACCGCGCTGCTCACCGCCGCGCTCGTCAGCTCGGCCGGGGCCATCGGCTTCGTCGGGCTGGTCCTGCCGCACGCCGCCCGCGCCCTCACCGGCTCGGGCCACCGCAGACTGCTGCCGGTCACCGCGCTCGCCGGGGCCGTCTTCCTCGTCTGGGTCGACACGCTCGCCCGGACCGTCCTCGACCCCCAGGAGGTCCCGGTGGGCGTCGTCACCGCTCTGATCGGCGTGCCCGCCTTCGTCGCCGTCCTCTACCGCACCAGGCGGCCCGCGTGACCGGGGCCGGGACGACGGACGAGGGCCTGCGGGCCGAGCGGGTCGCCCGGGAGGCCGGCGGCCGCCTCCTCCTGGACGGCGTGACACTCGCGCCGGAGCCCGGCACCACCGTGGGCCTGATCGGCCCCAACGGCTCCGGCAAGTCCACGCTGCTGCGCATCCTCGCCGGGGTCCTCGCCCCGCACACGGGCGTCGTCACCCTGGACGGCGCTCCGCTGCCCGAGGTCGGCCGCCGCGCGGTGGCCCGGCGCGTCGCCGTCGTCGACCAGCACGCCGCCACCCAGGACGAGCTGAGCGTCCTGGACGTCGTACGCCTGGGCCGCATCCCGCACCGGCGCGCCTGGTCGGCACCGACGGAGGCGGACGCGGCGGCGGTGGACGAGGCGCTGGAACGTACCGGGCTGACCGACCGGCGCGACCAGTCCTGGCACACACTGTCGGGCGGGGAGCGCCAGCGCGTCCAGATCGCCCGCGCGCTCGCCCAGCGGCCGCGCGAACTCCTCCTCGACGAGCCGACCAACCACCTCGACATCCAGCACCAGCTGGAACTGCTCGCCCTGGTCGCCTCGCTCCCGCTGACCGCCGTCGTCGCCCTGCACGACCTCAATCTGGCCGCCATGTTCTGCGACCGGATCGTGGTGCTCAGCGGCGGCCGGGCGGTCGCGGGCGGGACACCCGCGCAGGTCATCACCGAGGAACTGATCGAGGAGGTCTACCGGGTGCGGTCCGTCGTCACACCGGACGGCCCGCAGGGGCGGCCCTCGGTGCGCTTCCTGCCCTGACGGGCCCGGGCACACGAGAGGGCGGACCCGTCGGGCGGGTCCGCCCCTCGCTTGTCGTGCGGTACGGCCGGCATGCCGGCGCGGGGTCAGCGGTGACGTCCTCGGCCCATGTCGCCGCCGGTGTCCTTGCCGGGCATGTCCTTTTCGCCCTTGGTGGTGCCGTCCGCGTAGTCGATCTGCTCCTTGCGCAGCTCGGCGGAGACCTCCTTCTGCTCGGTCACCCTCTGGGTTTCCATCCGGACGCGCTCGACCGGGACGGTCTCCTTGCGCGTCGTGGCGCGTTCCGCGTGCAGGGTGACCTCCACGTCCTGCTCCGTCAGATCGCCCGCGCGCGCCGTCCTGTCGCCCGGCTGAAGCGGCTCGCGGACCACCCGTACCTCCTCGTGCGAGACCGGCACGCTGCGCGTGACGTTCTCGGTGACGACGTACTTGTGGAGGCGGGCCTTGCCGCTCTCGTACTCCTCGGTGCCGATGTGCAGCTGCTCCTCGGAGCGGATCATCTCCTCCTTGCCGCCCAGGTCGGCCCCGGACCGGGTACCCGCGCCGGCTCCGGCCAGCGGGCGTCCCGCGCCCGTGCCCGCCGCCTCGGTGTCCCGGTGCCTGCCGGTGCCGGCCGTCTGCGCGCGGTCCGTGCCGGCCGCGCCCATGGCCCCGGCCCCCGCGCCTGCTCCGGCCCCGGCCGCCGCGCCGGTGCCGGCCGCGCCCATGGTGCCGGTGCCCGTGGTGGTCGGTGCGCCGGTCCCGGACTTGTCGCCCAGGTTGCCCCGGGTGTTCCTGGTCAGGCCGTAGTGGCGGTACAGCTCCTCCTCCTCGGACACCGACAGATGCGCGTCCGCGTCCACCCGGGGGGCTTCCTTGACCTGGTCCTTGCCGTGGGAGATGTGCAGGTCGGAGCCCACTCGACGGGCTCCGGCGAGAGGCACGAAACTCTCCTTCATGCCGAACAGGCCGGTCTTCACCGTGATCCAGTCCGGGCGGCCGGTGTTGTCGTCGACATACACGCGGCCCACGTTGCCGATCTTCTCGCCCTCGGTGTCGTACACCGTCAGGCCGTCGAGCTCTCCGGAATCCGTGAAACCGTCAGCGGCTCCCATATCCGAATCCTCCTCGCCCGGGCGCGTCCTGTGGGTGGGTCCAGCAGAGAAGGCGCGTCCGGATTCCATCGCGCCTCACCCGGATGGACGCTGCAACCGCCCGGCCACCCGGGGCGGCGCGCCGCATCCGCCTCGGACCGCCGCAGCCCCCGCGTCACGCGGCTGCGCGGCTTCCGCGCCCGTTACGCCATCCGGGTGAACGGGCCGGTCCCCGGACGCCCCGGCCCCGCCGCATATGATCAACGGGTCCACGCCGACCGGCGTCCCGCCGCGCCACCCGGGGGTGCCCCATCCGTTTCGTACGCATCCGGCTCCCCGCGCAGCGCGGCGAGCTGCTCGCCCGGCGCGAGGACGGCGCGGAGCTGCACCACCTCCTGTGGCGCCTCGGCCCCGGCTGGCGGGTGTGCAGCAGCGCGGTCCTGGGCGGCGGCATCGGCCCGCGCGAGTGGATCCTCAACGCGCAGGTGCCCGGCGGCTATCCCCGCATGGACCCGGACCGCCACCTCGCCGAGATCGCCGCCGCCGCACACCTCACCGGCCACGGCGCCGGCCTCCTGACCGCCGCCGACGTCACCGCGTACACCACCGCCGACGACGGGGACGTGCACGCCACCGCCACCTGCGGTCTGGGCGTACGCGGCTGGGCCGCCGCACCGGCCGAGGGCACCGGCGGACCGCCGCGCCCCGGCACCGTCAACATCGTGGTGACCTTTCCGGTACCGCTGACCGACGCCGCCCTGGTCAACGCCGTGGCCACCGCCACCGAGGCCAAGGTGCAGGCGCTCCTGGACGCCGGACTCGACTGCTCCGGCACCCCCACGGACGCCGTCTGCCTCGCCGCGCCCGAACCGGGGCCGGAGACCGGCGCCGCCGAACCGTTCGCCGGTCCGCGCTCCCGCTGGGGCGCGCGACTCGCCAGAGCCGTACACGCCGCCGTGCTGGAAGGCGCGCTGCGGCAACCCTGAGAAACCGAAGCCGCCGCGCACTCCGGAGCGCGGCCGACGAAGGGAACCCCATGACTTCAGCAGTCCCCGCAGCACCCCAGCGGCCGGTCGTCGCCGTACTCGGAGCCGGGATCATGGGCGCGGCCATGGCCCGCAGCCTGCTCCGCGCCGGTCTGGAGGTCCGGGCCTGGAACCGCACCCAGGCCAAGGCCGCCCCGCTCGCCGCCGACGGCGCCACCGTCACCGACACGGCGGCCGAGGCCGTGCGCGGCGCCCATGTCGTGCTCACCGCGCTCACCGACACGACCGCCGTCGCCGCCGCGCTCACCGCCGCGTCCGACGGGCTGCACCGGGGCCAGGTGCTGCTCCAGACCTCCACGGTCGGCCCGGACGGCGCCGTCGAACTGGCCCAGCGCGCCGCCGACCTCGGGCTGATCCACCTCGACGCCCCGGTCGTCGGCACCCGGCAGCCCGCCGAGCAGGGCGCGCTCACCGTCCTCCTCTCCGGCCCGGAGGCCGCCCGCCCGGTCGTCGAACCGGTGCTGGACGCGATCGGGCAGCGCACGGTCTGGGCCGGTGAGGAGCCGGGCGCGGCGTCCCGGCTGAAGCTCGTGGTCAACGCCTGGGTCGTCAACATGGTCGGCGGCGTCGCGGAGTGCCTGAACCTCGCCGAGGGGCTGGGCGTCGACCCGCGTACGTTCCTCGGCCTCGTCAAGGGCGGACCGCTCGACTCCGGTTACCTCCAGGCCAAGTCCGCCGCCGTCCTGGACGGCGACCTCACGCCGAGCTTCGCCCTGTCCACCGCCCTCAAGGACACCCGCCTCATCCTCGACGCAGCCGCCCAGGCCGGGGTCCGGCTGGACCTGGCCGCCGCCTCGGCCGCCCGCTTCGAGCGCGCGGAGGCCGCCGGACACGGCGAGGAGGACATGATCGCCACCTACTTCGCGGGCCGGGCCCCCGGGCGGGACGGCGACTGACCGGACCGGGGCCCGGCCCCGTAACGGCGCGAGACCGCCCCACCGGTACGGGGGAGCCCGGTGGGACGGCCGCCCTCAGCGTGCCACAGGACGGCCCGCCGCAGGGGCCGACCGGCGCGTACCGGGCCGTGATTGAGTCGAAATCGACGGTACGGGAATACCCGGGCGCCACCCGTCCTTGCCGCAGCTGGGGCGCCCGTCGGCGGGCGCCGGCGCACGGAACAGGGGAGAAGGAGTTCATGCCGAAGGCGTACGTGTTCACCCGCAACGGCGGCCCGGAGGTGGAGGGCTTCGCCGATCTGGAACGGCCGAAACCCGGCCCCGGCGAACTGCTCGTCGCCGTCCGCGCGGCGGGCGTCAACCCGGTCGACTGGAAGCTGCGCACCGGCTACACGCGGCCCGGCAGCGAGCCGCTGCCGTTCCCGACCGTCTTCGGCAGCGAGGCCGCCGGCACCGTCGTGGAGACCGGCCCCGGAGTGGAGGGCTTCGCGCCCGGCGACGAGGTGTTCGGCAACCCGCTGACCGGCGGGTACGCCGAGTACACGCTCATGCCCGCAGCCGTCACCGCCCACAAGCCGGCCGCCCTGTCCTTCACCGACGCGGCGGTCCTGCCCGTCGCCGCCGCCACCGCCTACGACGGCCTGCGCCAGCTGGACCTCGCGCCCGGCGCCACGCTCCTGGTCACCGGGGCCGGCGGCGGCGTGGGCAGCGCCGCCGTCCAGCTCGCCCGCCACGCGGGCCTCCGGGTCCTCGGCGTCGCGAGCGCGGCCAAGAAGGACTTCGTGGAGTCCCTGGGCGCCGAGCACATCCCGTCCGGCACCGGCCTCGCCGACCGGGTGCGGGCAGCCGCGCCCGAGGGCGTGGACGCCGTCTTCGACCTGGTCGGCGGCGACACCCTGCGCGAGGCGGCCGGGCTGACCGACCCGGCCGCGCTCATCAGCGCCGGCGGCAAGCCCCTGGTGACCGAACTCGGCGGAGAACCCGTCCGGCGGGCCCGTACCGCCGCCGTCCTCGACGAAGTGGCGCGGCTGACCGTCGAAGGGGTCCTGCGCACCCAGGTGACCCGGACCGTGCCCCTCGACCGGGCGGCCGACGCGCTGCGCGCGGTGGAGGACGGCCACGCCCTGGGCAAGACCGTGATCGAGGTGACCGCGTGACCACGCACCCGGAGCCGGGCCACCCGCTCGACGACCCGGTCGGCAGCGCGCTGCGCGGGCCGCACGCCCACTTCGCCGAGGGCCGGGGCCGCGTGCTGCGCTACCCCGCCGCGGTCGCCCCCTGGGTGGCCCTCCCGCCGGATCCCGGGCCGGCCGACTGGGCCGACGTGGCGGCGCTCACCGGGCCGGGCGGAGGCGTCACGATCACCGCCTTCCGGGAGCCCCCGCCCGCCGACTGGGAGATCACCTTCCATGCCCCCGGCGTCCAGCTGGTGGACGCGGGCGTGGCCGCGGAGCCCCTGCCGGAAGCGGTCCGGCTGGGCCCCGCCGACGTACCGGAGATGCTCGACCTGGTCGCCCGCACCCGGCCGGGCCCCTTCGAGCCCCGGACCGTCGAGCTCGGCACCTACCTCGGGGTGCGCCGGGACGGGGTGCTCGTCGCCATGGCGGGTGAGCGGATGCGCCCGCCGGGCTGGAGCGAGATCAGCGCCGTCTGCACCGACGCGTCGGTACGCGGCCAAGGGCTCGGCGGCGGACTCGTGCGCGCCGTCGCCCACGAGATCCGGCAGCGCGGCGAGATCCCGTTCCTGCACGCGGCGGCCGCCAACACCGGAGCCGTCCGGCTCTACGAGTCGCTGGGCTTCGAGCTCCGCCGAGGGGTCGAATTCCTGGCTGCCCTCGTCCCGGCCGGGGTGCCCGTGGCGGCGCGCTGAGAGGGGGCAGGGCGGTGTCTCCGCGCTTTCCGGGACCTTCGGCGCGGCCCCCGGGGCCGTAAGCCTCGTGTGCGCCACCCCTCCGACCGGGTCGAATGGGGGCAGGCGCCGGCATCCGGCCGGCCGATCCCGGAAGGAGAGGGCCTTGACGTTCGGACTCCTGAGCCGGCCCGCGCCCCCCGTGACGCTTCCCGGCACCGACCTCGGAGAGGCCGCCGTGCGCGCCCCCCGGGTCGGGAACGGGGTGCTGTTCGGCGCGCTGGCCCTGCTGACCGCCGCGATCGTCTGCCTGGACGTGTCGACGGGCCAGGATCTGCGCCTGGTGCCCCTGCTGGTGGTGGTACCGGCCTTCGTCTCGGTCTTCGGCACCATCGCCCAGACCACCGGTGTCGCCGCCTTCGTCCTGGCGGTGTCCGTCGCCTCGCGCCTGGCGGCCGGGGGAAGCAACTGGGACATCGCGAGCAGTGTCGTCTTCACCGTCCTGGCGTGTCTCCTCGGTATCGGCGCCTGCGTGCTGCGCATCCGGCACGCCATCGAGGTCGCCCGGCTCCGCTCCGCCGCCGTCGCGCTCCAGCGCCAGATCCTGCGCCCGCTGCCCATCCCCACCGACCAGATCACCGCCCACGGCTCGTACACGCCGATCGAGGAGGACCACCTGGTCGGCGGGGACATCTACGAGGTCGTGCAGTCGCCCTACGGCACCCGCGTGATCATCGGCGACGTCCAGGGCAAGGGGCTTCCCGCGATCGGTGTGGGCTTCGCCGTCCTCGGCGCGTTCCGCGAGGCGGCCATCCGCGAACCCTCCCTCATCGGTGTCGTGGACCGGCTGGAGGACGCCGTCGTCCGGCAGAACGCCTTCGCCGCCCAGACCGGCGACACGGAACGCTTCGTGACCGCGCTCGTCCTCGGGTTCGACGGCGACGGCCGGGTCCGGGCCGTCAACTGCGGCCATCTGCCGCCGCGCCTGGTGCACGACGGGGTCGCCGTCACCGTGCCGCTGCGCCGGACGTCGGTACCGTTGGGCATGGCGGAACTCAGCGACGAGGGCCGCACCGCGGAACGGCTCGACTTCCCGCCCGGCGCGACGCTCCTGATGTTCACCGACGGGGTGACCGAGGCCCGCGACCCCGAGGGGCGCTTCTATCCGCTCGACGCCCGGCTGAGCCGCTGGGCACGCCAGGGGCCCCGGGAACTGCTCGACGCGCTCGGACACGACCTGGAGGAGTTCTCCGGCGGTGTGCGACGCGACGACATCGCCGTACTGGCGCTGAGCCGGGTCTCCGCGTCGGCCCCCGCTCCGACCGAACCGACGCTGTACGAGGCGATGCCGCCCGCCGAGGCGTTCAGCGGGCGGTAACAGGCACCCACCAGGCATTCGATGTCCCGGCGAGACTTCTGTCGCGCCGGGACATTTTCGGGTGTACGGTGAAAGACATGCAGGCGGAACAGAAGATTCCGGACAGGCGGGGCCGCAAGGCCCGCCGGACCCGGGACGCGCTGGCCGGGGCCGCGTTCGAGCTCGTGCTCGACCGGGGGCTCCGGGAGGTCACGGTCGAGGAGATCGCGGAACGCGCCGACCTGGACCGCCGCACCTTCAGCCGGTACTTCGCCGGCAAGGAGGACGCCGTCCTTGACTCGGTCCGGGGCGACGGCGACCGCATCAACGAGGCCCTGCGCGCCCGCCCGGCCGACGAGCCCCCGCTCACCGCCTACCGCCGGGCCGTCCAGGACTGGCTCGCGGACCCCGAGATCCCGGCCTGGCACCGCCGCCCGCGCATCTACGAGCTGCTGGTACTCGCCGAGCGCGAACCGACCCTCTACGCGGCCTTCCACCACATCCGGGTGGACGCCCAGGCGGACTCGGTCGCCATCATCGCGGACCGGCTCGGCACCGACCCCCTCAGCGACCTGCGGCCCGCCGTCACGGTCGCCGCCGGAGCCGGCGCCCTGCTCGCCGCCCAGGCCGCCTGGGTCCGCGGCGACCGCCCCGACGAGCTGCCCCGGCTCGTGGAACGGGCGTTCGATGCCCTGGTCGGCGAACTCTTCACCGGCCCCGCGCCGCACAGCACCACCAGCACCACCAGCACCACGGAAGGAAACGGCACATCATGAGCACCACCCCCACCGACCAGGAGTTCGCCGGCCGCACCGCCCTCGTCACCGGCGGGGCCTCCGGCATCGGCCTGGCCCTCGCCCACCGGCTCGCCGGCGCGGGCGCCTCGGTCGTGGTCGCCGACTACAACGAGGAGAGCGCCCGCGAGGCGGCCGCCGCCCTGGAGAGCGCCGGCGGCCGGGCCGCCGCCGTGGCCATGGACGTCACCGACCCCGCGTCCGTCGAGGCGGGCGTGCGGTTCGCCGTCGACACCTTCGGCGCCCTGCACCTCGCCGTGAACAACGCCGGCATCGGCGGACCCAGCAACCCGACCGGTGAGTACGCCGTCGCGGACTGGGACCGGGTCGTCGCGACCAACCTCAGCGGCGTCTTCTACTCGATGCGCTACGAACTGCCCGCCATCGTCGCCGCGGGCGGCGGCGCGATCGTCAACATGTCCTCGATCCTGGGCACCAACGGCTTCGCCGGCTCGCCGGCCTACGTCGCCGCCAAGCACGGCGTCGTCGGCCTCACCAAGACCGCCGCCCTCGAGTACGCCGCCCAGAACGTCCGGATCAACGCGGTGGGCCCCGGCTTCATCGACACCCCGCTGCTGCGGAACACGGAGGGCCCGGCCCGCGACCACCTGATCTCGCTGCACCCGGCGGGCCGCCTGGGCACGTCCGAGGAGGTCGCGGAGCTGGCCGCCTTCCTGCTCTCCGACCGCGCCTCGTTCATCCACGGCAGCTACCACCTGGTGGACGGCGGCTACTCGGCCTCCTGAGGGGGTTTCGGGGGGCAGCGCATTCGGGGTCAGCACATTTCCGGGGGTCAGCACAGAAGACAGCCACAGAGGTCGAGGAGGACCCCATGAAGGCAGTTCAGTACCGCGAGATCGGCGCCGCACCCGAGGTCGTCACCGTGCCCGACCCGGAGCCGGGCCCCGGGCAGGTGCTGCTGAAGGTCACGGCGGCGGGCGTCTGCCACTCCGACATCGCCGTGATGAGCTGGACCGCGGACCAGTTCCCGTACCCGCTGCCCCTCACCCTCGGCCACGAGGGCGTCGGCACGATCGCCGCGCTCGGCGACGGCGTCACCGGCCTGGAGACCGGCCAGTCCGTCGCGGTCTACGGCCCCTGGGGCTGCGGCACCTGCGTGAAGTGCGCCGAGGGCAAGGAGAACTACTGCCTGCGCGCCGCCGAGCTGGGCATCAACCCGCCCGGCCTCGGCTCGCCCGGCGCCATGGCCGAGTACATGATCGTGGACGACCCGCGCCACCTGCTGCCCATCGGCGACCTCGACCCCGTGAGGACCGTGCCGCTCACCGACGCCGGCCTCACCCCGTACCACGCCATCAAGCGCTCGCTGCCGAAGCTGGTGCCCGGGGCCACCGTCGTCGTCATCGGCACCGGCGGCCTCGGCCATGTGGCGATCCAGCTGCTGCGCGCCCTGACGTCCGCCCGGGTCGTCGCCCTCGACGTCACCGAGGACAAGCTCGCCCTCGCCCGCGCCGTCGGGGCGCACGAGACCGTCCTGTCCGACGAGCACGCGGCCGCCCGCATCCGTGAGCTGACGGGCGGCATCGGCGCCCAGGTCGTCCTGGACTTCGTCGGCGCCCCGCCGACCGTCGCCACCGCCGGCGCGGCGGCCGCCATCGACTCCGACGTGACCATCGTCGGCATCGGCGGGGGAGCGCTGCCCGTGGGCTTCGGCGCCCTTCCGTTCAACACGACGGTCACCGCCCCGTACTGGGGATCGCGTTCCGAGCTGGCCGAGGTGCTGGAGCTGGCCCACGCCGGTGCGGTGGACGTGCACGTCGAGACCTACCCGCTGGACGAGGCGCCGCTCGCCTACGAGCGCCTGCACGCCGGCAAGATCAACGGCCGGGCGGTCATCCTCCCGCAGAGCTGAGCCGTGGCGGGCGGGGCGGGGCCGGCATCAGGCCCCGCCCTCCGCCAGACGCCCCCGCAGCCGGTCCACGAAGACCCGCTGCCCCTTCACCAGCCGCACCGCCGCCTCCTCGGGCGTGCACCAGGCGAACCGGTCCATCTCCGGGAACTCCCGCAGCGTCCCCGACTTCCGGGGCCACTCCATCGCGAACGTGCCCGGCACCGCGCTCGCCGGATCGGCATCGCCCTCCACCGCCCACACGGTCACCGTCTTCCCGCTGGGCTGCCGGGCCTCGCCGAGATCCACCCACGCACCGTCCGGCGCCGGATGCCCGAACTCCTCCTCGAACTCCCGGCGCGCCGCAGCCCTCGGCTCCTCGTCGGGGCCGTACTCGCCCTTGGGCACCGACCAGGCGGCCTCCTCGCGCCCCGTCCAGAACGGCCCGCCCATGTGGCCGATGAACACTTCGAGGCCGCGCCCGGCACCGGTGCGGAACAGCAGGAGGCCCGCGCTGCGGCGGGCGGTCTTCTTGGCCGTCATACCGCCAAGTGTGCGCGGCAACCGGCCGCCGGGGCCTGTCCGGCGGATCCTCGCGGGCCACGAAGGTCCGCCGGACAGGTCCTAGACCTTGCGGTAGTCGTACGCCTCCGAGGCCGCCGCTGCCACCGCGTCGAGGTCCCCGCCCGCCGACGCCGTGACCACCGCGGCCACCGCGCCCTCCACGAACGGGGCGTCCACCAGCCGCGTCCCGGCCGGGAGTTCGTCGCCCTCGGCGAGCATCGCCTTCACCGTGAGGACCGCGCTCCCCAGATCGACCAGGACGGCGACCCCCGCCCCGCCGTCCACCGCCCGGGCGGCCTTTGCGATCAGCTCCGCGCTCGTCCCGAGCCCGCCCGCCCCGGTGCCGCCCGCCGCGGCCACCGGAGCCGTCGCCCCGCCCGCCGCCAGCCCCCGGGCCAGCTCCGCCACGGACTCGGCCACCGCCCCGCTGTGCGAGACCAGCACGATGCCCACCTGCGCGCTCACTCCGCGCCCCCGTCCGCCTCCGCCAGCGCCGCGATCAGCAGCGCCGCCGAGGTCGCCCCCGGGTCCTGATGCCCCTCGCTCCGCTCGCCCAGATAGCTCGCCCGCCCCTTGCGCGCCCGGAGCGGCACGGTCGCCTCCGCACCCGCGGCCGCCGCGTCCCGGCCCGCCGCGAACGAGGTTCCCAGCGCCTCCACGCCCGGCAGCAGCGCGTCGAGCATCGTCTTGTCACCGGCCTGCGCCCCGCCCAGCTGCGCCACCGCGGCGACGCCCTCGCCGAGCGCCCGCGCCAGATCGGCGGGGGACACGGCGGCGGCGTCGCCCAGCGCCTTGCCCGTACGCCGCAGCAGCGTCCCGTACAGCGGGCCCGAGGCGCCGCCGACCGTCGAGATCAGCTGCCGTCCGGCCAGGGCCAGCACGGCCCCCGGCGTCCGCGGCGGCTCCTTCGCCAGGGCCGCCGAGACCGCGGCGAACCCGCGCTGGAGATTGCTGCCGTGATCGGCGTCCCCGATCGCGGAGTCCAGCTCGGTCAGACGCGCCGCCTCACGGTCGACCAGACCGGCGGTCGCGGTCATCCAGCGGTGGAAGAAATCGGCGTCGAGCACTTGATCTCCTAGGTCCGTCACGCGGATCAGCGTCCCCAGCGCAGCGCCGGCGTCTCGACCGGCGCGTCCCACAGCCGCAACAGCTCCTCGTCCACCTGGCACAGCGTCACCGAGCAGCCCGCCATGTCGAGCGAGGTCACGTAGTTGCCCACGAGCGTACGGGCGACCACCACGCCCCGTTCCCGCAGTACCCGGTGCACCTCGGCGCCGAACCCGTACAGCTCCAGCAGCGGGGTCGCGCCCATGCCGTTGACCAGGGCGAGGACCGGGCCGCTGGGCCGCAGGTCGTCCAGGACCGCGTTCACGGCGAAGTCCGCGATCTCCCCGGAGGTCATCATCGCCCGCCGCTCCCGGCCCGGTTCGCCGTGGATGCCGATGCCCAGTTCCAGCTCGCCCGCGGGCAGATCGAAGGTGGGGAGCCCTTCGCGGGCGTCGTGACGGAGCTGAGGGCCACGCCGAAGCTGCGCGAGGACTCGTCCACCCGGCGGGCGATCGCGGCCACCCGGTCCAGCGGGGCGCCCTCGTCGGCCGCCGCGCCCGCGATCTTCTCCACGAACAGGGTGGCCCCCGTGCCCCGGCGCCCGGCGGTGTAGAGGCTGTCGGTCACCGCGACGTCGTCGTCCACGAGCACCTGCTCGACGCGCAGCCCCTCCTCCTCGGCGAGCTCGGCCGCCATCTCGAAGTTGAGGACGTCCCCGGTGTAGTTCTTGACGACGAAGAGCACGCCCTCGCCGCTGTCCACGGCGGCCGCCGCCCGCACCATCTGGTCCGGCACCGGAGAGGTGAACACCTCGCCCGGACACGCCGCCGACAGCATTCCGGGCCCGACGAACCCGGCGTGCAGCGGCTCGTGCCCCGACCCGCCACCGGAGACCAGGGCCACCTTCCCGGCCACGGGCGCGTCCCGGCGTACGACGACCCGGTTCTCCACGTCCACGGTCAGCTCGGGATGGGAGGCGGCGATCCCGCGCAACGCGTCGGCCACCACGGTTTCGGGAACGTTGATCAGCATGCGCAACGGAATCTCCCAGGAGAGCTGTCGGACCCGGACGGCGTGAACCGTTCCCACCGTAGGCCGTGATCGCGCCGCTGCGAAGACGGCGGGGCTACGCTGTCGCCGTCCGCCGCGCCCCGCGCCCCCTCCCGCAGGAACAGGTGACCGGATTTGCTGTACATCGCGCTGCTCCGAGGGCTGAACGTGCCGGGCCGCTCCGTGAAGATGGAGCGGCTGCGCGGACTCTTCACGGAGCTGGGTCTCGCCTCCGTACGCAGCTACATCCAGAGCGGCAACGTCTTCTTCGAGTCCGACGAGACCGACCGGGCCGCCCTCGCCGCCCGTATCGGCGACCACCTCGCCGGGGCCCTCGGCTACGACGTCGCGGTCTGCCTGCGCACGGTCCCCGAGCTGGAGGAGCTGATCGCGCTCGACCCGTTCAAGGACGTCACCGTCACCGACGACATCCGCTGCTGCGTCGTGTTCACGACCGAGCGCATCCCGTCGGATCTGGACCTGCCGATGCTCTCCCCGAAGAAGGACATGGAGATCATCGGCCACACCGACTACGACGCGTTCGTCGTCTGGCACCTCATCAACGGCAAGGCACCGGCCGCCAAGGGCTTCCAGGAAGGCGTCCTGGGCCGCGACGCGACCACCCGCTTCTTCCACACCGTCGCGAAGATCCTGGCCGCGGCCAGGAAGGGAACCGCCTAGGCCCGGTCGATGTGCACGCTGGTCGACTTCACCCGGGCGGTGGCCTGCACCCCGACCTCCAGGCCCAGTTCCTCCACGGCCTCCCGGGTCAGCAGGGACACCAGCCGGTGCGGTCCGGCCTGGATCTCGACCTGCGCGGCCACATCGCCCAGCTTCACGGCGGTGACGATGCCCGCGAACGCGTTGCGCGCGGAGGTGTACGAGACCTCCTCGTCGCCCGCTCCGCTCTGCGCGACCTCCACGGAGAAGGCCGCCAGGTCGCGGCCGTCGATGAGGCGGCGGCCGCCCTCGTCGCGGTGGGTCGCGACGCGCCCCGCGTCGGCCCAGCGCCGGGCGGTGTCGGGGCTGACACCCAGGAGCCGGGCCGCCTGCCCGATCGTGTACGACTGCATGCGCCGTACCCTAACCGGCGCCCCGCCCCGCACGGCCGGGTGGACCAGCCGAGATGAGGAATCCGGGCCCGCGTCCTAGGGTGCGAACCATGGCAGACAGCGCGGGGGACCGGGGTTCCGACGGGCACGACACGCCCGATCCGCGACGGTGGCGCGCGCTTGCCGTCTGCCTGGTCGCCGGGTTCATGACCCTCCTGGACGTCTCGATCGTCAACGTCGCGCTCCCCTCCATCAAGGAGGGGCTGCACACCCCGGAGTCCGACCTGCAATGGGTCCTCTCCGGTTACGCGCTGGCCTTCGGCCTGTTCCTCATCCCGGCCGGACGGCTCGGCGACGCCCGCGGCCGGCGCGCCGTGTTCATGGCGGGGCTCACGCTCTTCACGCTGTCCTCCGCGGCCTGCGGGGCCGCCCAGTCCAGCATGTGGCTGGTGATCGCCCGACTGGTCCAGGGGCTCGCCGGCGGCATGGTCTCGCCGCAGATCTCCGCTCTCATCCAGCAGATGTTCCAGGGCCGCGAGCGCGGTCGCGCCTTCGGCATGTTCGGCACGGTGGTCGGCATCTCCACCGCCGTCGGCCCGCTCCTCGGCGGCCTGCTGATCCAGGCGGCCGGAGCCGAGGAGGGCTGGCGCTGGGTCTTCTACGTCAACCTGCCGCTGGGGCTCGTCTGCCTCCTGCTGGCCCGCCGCCTGCTGCCCGACACCCCGTCGGCCGGCCCGGTCCGGCTGCGGGACCTCGACCCGCTCGGCGTGCTGCTGCTCGGCACCGGGGTCCTGGCCCTGCTGCTGCCCTTCGTCCAGTCCCGCCAGTGGCCCGGCGACGAGAAGTGGCTGCTGCTGATCCTGGCCGTGGCGCTGCTCGGCGCGTTCGTCGGCTGGGAGTCCCGGTGCGGCCGGCGCGGCACCCAGCCGGTCGTGGACCTCCGGCTCTTCAAGGTGCGCTCGTACTGGCTTGGCTGCCTGCTCATCCTGCTGTACTTCGCCGGATTCACCTCGATCTTCTTCATCACCACGCTCTACCTCCAGAGCGGCCTGCACTACACCGCCCTCCAGGCCGGTCTGGCGATCACCCCCTTCGCCCTCGGCTCCGCCGTCGCCGCGAGCCCCGGTGGCCGGCTCGTCGGACGCTTCGGCCGTCCCCTCGTCGTCGTCGGCCTGGCCGCCGTGGCCATCGGGCTCGGGGCCACCGCGCTCGCCGTCCACCTGGTGCCCGGCCGGGGTGCCGGCTGGGCGATGGCGGCCCCGCTGCTCTTCGCGGGGCTCGGCAGCGGCCTGGTCATCGCCCCCAACCAGACCCTGACGCTCTCCGAGGTGCCGGTGGCCACCGCGGGCAGCGCCGGCGGCACGCTCCAGACCGGGCAGCGCGTCGGCTCCGCGATCGGGATCGCCGCCGTCGGAGCGGTGTTCTTCGCCCAGGTCGGCGGGGACGGCTGGTCCGACGCGTACGACCACGGGCTCATCGTCTCCGTCGCCTTCGTCGTCGGCGCCCTGCTCGTCGCCATCGCCGACGTGGGCGGCGGCCGACGGGGCAGACGGCGTACACAGCACTCCCCACCCGCAGCCGCCTCCTGAGGAGAACGCGATGAACGACTCCGCCGGCACCGACGGCAACAGCTCGTACGGTCACAAGCCCTTCAAGCGCTCCCGCAGCCACTTCGCGGACCGCGTCACCGCCGACGGCCGCGACGGCTGGCCCGTCGAGGCGGGCCGCTACCGGCTCGTCGCCAGCCGGGCCTGCCCCTGGGCCAGCCGCGCCCTGGTCTCCCGCCGGCTGCTCGGCCTGGAGGACGCGCTCTCGCTCGCCGTCGCCGACCCGCTCCAGGACGACCGCAGCTGGCGCTTCACGCTCGACCCGGATGGCCGGGACCCGGTGCTCGGCATCCGCTACCTCAGCGAGGCGTACGACGCCCGCGAGCGCGACTACCCGGGCGGCGTCAGCGTCCCGGCGATCGTCGACGTACCCAGCGGGAAGCTGGTCACCAACGACTACCAGCAGATCACCCTGGACCTCGCCACCGAGTGGACCGCCCTGCACCGCCCCGGCGCGCCCGACCTCTACCCCGAGCCGCTGCGCGCGGAGATCGACGAGGTCATGGAGGGCATCTACCGGGACGTCAACAACGGGGTGTACCGCGCCGGGTTCGCGGACGGCCAGGACACCTACGAGGAGGCGTACGAGGCGCTGTTCCGCCGCCTTGAGCAGATGTCCGAGCGGCTCGCGGACCGGCGCTACCTCGTCGGGGACACCATCACCGAGGCCGACATCCGGTTCTTCACCACCCTGGTCCGCTTCGACGCCGTCTACCACGGCCACTTCAAGTGCAACCGCCGGAAGCTCTCCGAGGACCCGGTGCTGTGGGCGTACGCCAGGGACCTCTACCAGACCCCCGGGTTCGGGGACACGGTCGACTTCCACCACATCAAGCAGCACTACTACCGGGTGCACACCGGCATCAACCCGACCGGCATCGTGCCCGCGGGCCCCGACCTCTCCGGCTGGCTGACCCCGCACCACCGCGAACAGCTCGGCGGCCGCCCCTTCGGCGACGGCACCCCGCCCGGACCCGTGCCGGAGAACGAGGCGATCCCCACCGCCCACCAGCCCTAGGGCGTGATCCCGCCGTGTGTGGCGGGGTCCTGTCGAGTCCGCCCCGCTCACGAGATATCTTGATGTCAAGCAATGTTGCAGACGTGGAGCGGAGCACAGGGTGACTGACTCGACCATCATCTATACACACACCGACGAGGCCCCGGCCCTGGCGACGTATTCGTTCCTGCCCGTGATCGAGGCGTACGCCTCCAAGGCCGGTGTCACCGTCGAGAGCCGGGACATCTCCCTGGCGGGCCGGATCATCGCCGGCTTCCCCGAGCGCCTCCGCGAGGACCAGCGCATCGACGACGCTCTCGCCGAGCTCGGCGAGCTGGCCACCACCCCGGGCGCCAACATCATCAAGCTGCCGAACATCTCGGCCTCCATCCCGCAGCTGAAGGCCGCGATCGCCGAGCTCCAGGCCCAGGGCTACGCCCTCCCGGACTACCCGGACGACCCGAAGACCGACGAGGACAAGGACGTCCGCGCCCGTTACGACAAGGTCAAGGGCAGCGCCGTCAACCCGGTCCTGCGCGAGGGCAACTCCGACCGCCGCGCCCCCGCGTCGGTCAAGAACTACGCCAAGACCCACCCGCACCGCATGGGCGCCTGGACCGCCGACTCGAAGACCAACGTCGCCACCATGGGCGTCGACGACTTCCGTTCCACCGAGAAGTCCGCGGTCATCGCCGAGGCCGGCAACCTGCGCATCGAGCTCGCCGGTGACGACGGCACCACCACCGTCCTGCGCGAGTCCGTCCCGGTCCTCGCGGGCGAGGTCGTGGACGCGTCCGTCATGCGCGTCGCCGCCCTGCGCGAGTTCATCACCGCCCAGATCGCCCGCGCCAAGGCCGAGGGCGTCCTGTTCTCCGTGCACCTCAAGGCCACGATGATGAAGGTCTCCGACCCGATCATCTTCGGCCACGTCGTACGCGCCTTCTTCCCGAAGACCTTCGCCGAGTACGGTGACGTGCTCGCCGCGGCCGGCCTGACCCCGAACGACGGTCTGGGCGGCATCCTCAAGGGCCTGGAGGCCCTGCCCGAGGGCGCGAAGATCAAGGAGTCCTTCGAGGCCGAGCTGGCCGAGGGCCCGGCCCTCGCCATGGTCGACTCCGACAAGGGCATCACCAACCTGCACGTCCCCAGCGACGTCATCGTCGACGCCTCCATGCCGGCCATGATCCGCACCTCCGGCCACATGTGGGGCCCGGACGGCAACGAGGCCGACACCATCGCCGTCCTGCCGGACAGCAGCTACGCCGGTGTCTACCAGGTCGTCATCGACGACTGCCGCGCCAACGGCGCCTTCGACCCGGCCACGATGGGCTCCGTGCCCAACGTCGGCCTCATGGCGCAGAAGGCCGAGGAGTACGGCAGCCACGACAAGACCTTCGAGATCCCCGCCACCGGCACCGTCCGCGTCGTGGACGCGGCCGGCAACGCCGTCCTGGAGCAGGCCGTCGGCGCCGGCGACATCTTCCGCATGTGCCAGACCAAGGACCTGCCGATCCAGGACTGGGTCAAGCTCGCCGTCACCCGCGCCCGCGCGACCGGCAGCCCGGCCGTCTTCTGGCTCGACGCGGACCGCGCGCACGACGCGAAGCTCATCGAGAAGGTCCGGACGTACCTCGCCGAGCACGACACCGAGGGCCTCCGGATCGAGATCATGACCCCGCAGGAGGCCACCGCCTTCTCCCTGGAGCGCATCCGCCGCGGCGAGGACACCATCTCCGTCACCGGCAACGTGCTCCGCGACTACCTGACGGACCTCTTCCCGATCCTGGAGCTCGGCACCAGCGCGAAGATGCTCTCCGTCGTCCCGCTGATGAACGGCGGCGGCCTCTTCGAGACGGGCGCCGGCGGCTCCGCGCCGAAGCACGTGCAGCAGCTCGTCAAGGAGGACTACCTGCGCTGGGACAGCCTGGGCGAGTTCCTGGCCCTCGCCGTCAGCTTCGAGCACCTCGCGCAGACCACGGGCAACGCCCGCGCCCAGGTCCTCGCCGACACGCTGGACCGGGCCACGGCCACGTTCCTCAACGAGGACAAGTCGCCCTCCCGCCGCCTCGGTGGCATCGACAACCGCGGCAGCCACTTCTACCTGTCCCTCTACTGGGCCCAGGAGCTGGCGCAGCAGAACGCCGACGCCGAGCTCGCCGCCGCGTTCGCCCCGCTCGCCAAGACGCTGGCCGAGCAGGAGCAGACGATCGTGGACGAGCTGATCGCGGTCCAGGGCAAGCCGGCCGACATCGGCGGCTACTACCAGCCCGACCCGGCCAAGGCCGCGGCCGTCATGCGCCCGTCCGCGACGTTCAACCAGGCGATCGCGAGCCTCGCCTGACCCGAAGGTCACCCGACGCCCCGGCCGGCCTCCGCCGCGCCGGGGCGTCGGCGTGTCCGGGGCAAGGCGTTCACCCCCCTGACGGGTGAATGTCGCGGCCCGGCGGGTGCCGGGCCGCGCGACGGACCCGCTTCGCTGGTTTGCTGCATCCGGTAACACGGATGCACAAGCGAAGGAGCGGCCCCGTGACGACGACGGGCACACCAGGTACGGCCGAGGACGAGGAGTCGTACTCCAACGAGCTGCCGGTGCGCAGCAGGGAGCCCGGCAACGTCGTCATCAAGTGGGCGACCACCACCGACCACAAGACGATCGGCACGCTCTACCTGGTCACCTCGTTCGCGTTCTTCCTCGGCGGCGGGCTGCTCGCCCTGTTCATGCGCGCCGAACTGGCCCGGCCGGGCATGCAGATCATGTCGAACGAGCAGTACAACCAGGCGTTCACGATGCACGGCACGATCATGCTGCTGATGTTCGCGACGCCCCTGTTCGCCGGCTTCACGAACTGGATCATGCCACTCCAGATCGGCGCGCCCGACGTGGCGTTCCCCCGGCTGAACATGTTCGCCTACTGGCTCTACCTGTTCGGCTCGCTCATCGCGGTGGCCGGCTTCCTCACGCCGAACGGCGCCGCCGACTTCGGCTGGTTCGCCTACTCGCCGCTGACCGACGTGGTCCGCTCGCCCGGCATCGGCGGCGACCTGTGGATCATGGGCCTGGCCTTCTCCGGGTTCGGCACGATTCTCGGCTCGGTCAACTTCGTCACCACGATCATCTGCATGCGCGCCCCCGGCATGACGATGTTCCGGATGCCGATCTTCGTCTGGAACGTCCTGCTGACCGCCGTGCTGGTGCTGCTGGCGTTCCCGGTCCTCGCCGGGGCGCTCCTGGCGCTCGAGGCGGACCGCAAGTTCGGTGCCCATGTCTTCGACGCGGCCAACGGCGGCGCCTTGCTGTGGCAACACCTCTTCTGGTTCTTCGGCCATCCGGAGGTGTACATCATCGCCCTGCCGTTCTTCGGCATCGTCACCGAGATCATCCCGGTCTTCAGCCGCAAGCCGATCTTCGGCTACATCGGCCTGGTGGGAGCGACGACCGCCATCGCCGGGCTCTCGATCACGGTGTGGGCGCACCACATGTACGTCACCGGCGGTGTGCTCCTGCCGTTCTTCTCCTTCATGACGTTCCTCATCGCGGTGCCCACCGGGGTGAAGTTCTTCAACTGGATCGGCACGATGTGGCGGGGCTCGCTCTCCTTCGAGACCCCGATGCTCTGGTCCGTCGGCTTCCTCGTCACGTTCCTCTTCGGCGGCCTGACCGGGGTGATCCTGGCCTCGCCGCCGCTCGACTTCCACGTCTCGGACTCGTACTTCGTGGTGGCGCACTTCCACTACGTCGTCTTCGGCACCGTCGTCTTCGCGATGTTCGCCGGGTTCCACTTCTGGTGGCCGAAGTTCACCGGGAAGCTGCTGGACGAGCGGCTCGGCAAGATCACCTTCTGGACGCTGTTCGTGGGCTTCCACGGCACGTTCCTGGTGCAGCACTGGCTGGGCGCGGAGGGCATGCCCCGCCGGTACGCGGACTACCTCGCCGCGGATGGCTTCACCGCGCTGAACACCATCTCGACCATCGCCTCCTTCCTGCTCGGCCTGTCGATGCTGCCCTTCATCTACAACGTCTGGAAGACCGCCAAGTACGGCAAGAAGATCGAGGTGGACGACCCGTGGGGCTACGGCCGTTCGCTGGAGTGGGCGACCTCCTGCCCGCCGCCCCGGCACAACTTCGTCACCCTGCCCCGTATCCGCTCCGAGTCCCCGGCCTTCGACCTCCACCACCCCGCCGTACGGGAGCTGGAGGAGGCCGCGACCCGGCCCCACACCGCCATGACGGTGGCACCGGGGGACAAGCAGGAGTGAGCGGCGAGAAGAGGCGGCCACCGGCCGACGCGGACGCCGAGAGCGCCCGGGGACTGGCCCAGATGGAGGGCTACCTGCTGTGGAACGCCGAGGTCGAGCAGGCACGCAGGCTCGCCCGCCGTTTCACCGACCAACTGCCCTGGCTCACCACCGCCCAGCGGGAGGACGTGGAGCGGGTCTACACCGCCGAGCGGACCGCCGAATCCCGGGCGGTGCTGACCCGGATCGCCGCCCGCGCCCTGCAACTGCGCGGCGAGTACACCGACCGCTACCGCAGGCTGCGCGCCCGCTGTGTCGCCGCCGCCGTGGTCTGCGCGGGCGCGGCGGGCGGCGCCTGCGGCGTGGTCGGCTACCTGGCCAGGTGAGCCGGCGCGGTCGTCCGTTCTGCCGTCCCAGCAGGCGCACTCGCCGCCCGGTCGTGAAGATGAGAGGTGACGGGCGCGTGTGACGGGGCAGGCGAACGGACGACCGTGCAGACCCCCAGAAGGGACGATCACTGTGGCACGACCCAGGATTCTCGTAGTCGGAGCCGGTTTCGCCGGGGTCGAGTGCGTACGCCGTCTGGAGCGGGGGCTGCGGCCCGGAGAAGCGGACGTCTCGCTCGTCGCCCCGTTCTCGTACCAGCTCTACCTGCCCCTGCTGCCCCAGGTGGCGTCCGGTGTGCTGACCCCGCAGTCCGTCGCGCTCTCGCTGCGCCGCAGCAGCCGCCACCGCACCCGGATCATTCCCGGCGGGGCCATCGGCGTGGACCCCGAGGCGAAGGTGTGCGTGATCCGCAAGATCACCGACGAGATCGTCAACGAACGGTACGACCACCTCGTCCTCAGCCCCGGCAGCGTCACCCGGACCTTCGACATCCCCGGGCTCCTCGACCACGCCCGCGGCATGAAGACGCTGGCCGAGGCGGCCTACGTACGCGACCACGTCATCGCGCAGCTCGACCTCGCGGACGCCAGCGACGACGAGGAGGAGCGGGCGTCCCGGCTCCAGTTCGTCGTGGTCGGCGGTGGTTACGCCGGCACCGAGACCGCGGCCTGCCTCCAGCGGCTCACCACCAGCGCGCTGCGGCACTACCCCCGCCTCGACCCGAAGCTCGTCAAGTGGCACCTGATCGACATCGCCCCGAAGCTCATGCCCGAGCTGGGCGACAAGCTGGGTGCCAGCGCCCTCAAGGTGCTGCGCGACCGGGGCATCGAGGTGTCGCTCGGCGTGTCCGTCGCCGAGGCCGGGCCCGACACCGTGACGTTCACCGACGGCCGGGTGCTGCCCTGCCGGACGCTGATCTGGACCGCCGGGGTCGCCGCCAGCCCGCTGGTCGGCACCTTCGACGCGGAGACCGTGAAGGGCCGGCTCGCCGTCACGCCCGAGATGGTGCTGCCGGGCCACGACGGCATCTTCGCGCTCGGCGACGTGGCCGCCGTGCCCGACCTGGCCAAGGGCGACGGCGCGATCTGCCCGCCCACCGCGCAGCACGCGCAGCGCCAGGGCCGCAAGCTCGCCGACAACCTCCTCGCGAAGCTCCGCAACCAGCCGCTCCAGCCGTACGTCCACAAGGACCTGGGGCTCGTCGTGGACCTCGGCGGGAAGGATGCCGTGTCCAAGCCCCTCGGCATCGAGATGCACGGCATCAGCGCCCAGGCGGTGGCGCGCGGCTACCACTGGTCGGCGCTGCGCACCAACGTGGCCAAGGCCCGCGTCATGGCGAACTGGCTGATCAACGCCACCGCCGGTGACGACTTCGTCCGCACCGGCTTCCAGATGCGCAAACCGGCGACGCTGCGGGACTTTGAATACACCGACAGCTACCTGACCCCGGAGCAGGTCCGGAAGCACACCGCCGCCCTCCACACCCGGATGTGACCGGAAGCGGCGGGCGGCGGCGGCCGCTCAGACCGCCGGGCCGGAGCCCCGGAACGCGTTGAGGATCTCCTCGGCGGCCAGCGTCGCCGGGAGCGTCCCCTCCCGTACCCGGCGCTCCAGGTCCGGCGCCACCGCCCGCACGCCGGGGTGGCCGCGCAGGCTCTCCAGGAGTTCGTCGCGCACCATCGTCCAGGCCCAGTCCACCTGCTGCTCGCTGCGCTTGGCGGCGAGCCGGCCGGTCGACTCCAGCAGTGCCCGGTGCTGTTCCAGCCGCTCCCACAGCGTGTCGAGACCGGTCGACTCGCGGGCGCTGCACGTCAGGACCGGCGGGGTCCACGCCGCGTCCGCCGGGTGCATCAGCCGCAGCGCGCCCGCGAGTTCACGGGCGGCGGCCCGCGCGTCGCGCTCGTGCGGGCCGTCCGCCTTGTTGACGGCGATGGCGTCCGCGAGTTCCAGGACGCCCTTCTTGATGCCCTGCAACTGGTCACCCGTACGCGCCAGGGTCAGCAGCAGGAACGTGTCGACCATATTGGCGACCGCGGTCTCCGACTGGCCGACACCGACGGTCTCCACCAGCACCACGTCGTAGCCCGCCGCCTCCATCACCACGACGGACTCGCGGGTCGCCTTCGCCACCCCGCCCAGCGTGCCGGCGGTGGGGAGGGGCGCACGAAGGCGTTCGGGTCCACCGCCAGCCGCTCCATCCGGGTCTTGTCGCCCAGGATGGAACCGCCCGTCCGGCTGGACGACGGGTCGACCGCCAGCACGGCGACCCGGTGCCCGAGGCCGGTGAGCATGGTGCCGAGCGCGTCGATGAACGTCGACTTGCCGACCCCGGGCACGCCGCTGATGCCGACGCGCCGGGCGTGGCCCGAGTGCGGCAGCAGTCGCCGCAGCAGCTCCTGGGCGAGCGCCCGGTGGTCGGGGCGGGTGGACTCGACGAGGGTGATGGCGCGCGCGATGTGCGCGCGCTTCCCGTCGAGCACGCCCTTCACATAACTGTCGAGATCGATCCTCGGGGCCATCGGTCAGCGGCTCACAGCTCGTGGCCGAGCGCGGACCCGAGCCGCGTCACCAGGTCGTGGGCCGCCTCCGGGATCACGGTCCCGGGCGGGAACACGGCTGCGGCTCCCGCCTCCAGGAGCGCGTCCACGTCCTGCGGCGGAATCACCCCGCCCACCACGATCATGATGTCCTCGCGCCCCTCGGCGGCCAGCTCCTCGCGGAGCGCGGGGACGAGGGTGAGGTGGCCGGCGGCCAGGGACGAGACGCCCACGATGTGCACGTCCGCCTCGACCGCCTGCCGGGCGACCTCGCCCGGGGTCTGGAAGAGCGGGCCGACGTCCACGTCGAAGCCGAGGTCGGCGAAGGCGGTCGCGATCACCTTCTGGCCCCGGTCGTGCCCGTCCTGGCCCATCTTGGCGACCAGGATGCGCGGACGCCGACCCTCGGCCTCCTCGAACGCGTCGACCAGCGCGCGGGTGCGGTCCACGGACGGCGACTCCCCTGCCTCGTTGCGGTACACACCGGAGATCGTACGGATCTGGCCCGCGTGGCGGCCATAGACCTTCTCCAGGGCGTCCGAGATCTCGCCCACGGTCGCCATCGCGCGCGCCGCGTCCACGGCGAGGGCCAGCAGATTGCCCTCCAGGCCGGGGCCCGGATCGCGCTCGGCGGCGGCGGTCAGCGCGCGCAGCGCGTCCTGGCACGCCTGTTCGTCGCGTTCCTCGCGCAGTCGGCGCAGCTTCTCGATCTGCTGGGCGCGGACGGAGGTGTTGTCGACCTTGAGGACGTCGATCTGCTCGTCGGTCTCGACGCGGTATTTGTTGACGCCGATGACGGGCTGGCGGCCGGAGTCGATGCGGGCCTGGGTGCGGGCGGCGGCCTCCTCGATGCGGAGCTTGGGAATGCCGGCGTCGATGGCCTTGGCCATGCCGCCTGCGGCCTCGACCTCCTCGATGTGCTGCCAGGCCCGCCGCGCCAGGTCGTACGTCAGCTTCTCCACGTACGCGCTGCCGCCCCACGGATCGATGACCCGCCCGGTCCCGGACTCCTGCTGAAGGAGGAGCTGGGTGTTGCGGGCGATGCGGGCGGAGAAGTCGGTGGGCAGGGCCAGCGCCTCATCCAGGGCATTGGTGTGCAGCGACTGGGTGTGGCCCTGCGTGGCGGCCATCGCCTCCACACAGGTGCGGGTGACGTTGTTGAAGACGTCCTGCGCGGTCAGCGACCACCCCGAGGTCTGCGAGTGGGTGCGCAGGGAGAGTGATTTGGCGTTCTTCGGGTCGAACTGCTGCACGAGCTTGGCCCAGAGCAGGCGGGCGGCGCGCAGTTTCGCGATCTCCATGAAGAAGTTCATGCCGATCGCCCAGAAGAAGGACAACCGTGGGGCGAACGCGTCGACGTCGAGCCCCGCGTTCTGCCCCGCGCGCAGGTACTCGACGCCGTCGGCCAGGGTGTAGGCCAGCTCCAGATCGGCCGTCGCCCCGGCCTCCTGGATGTGGTAGCCGGAGATGGAGATCGAGTTGTAGCGCGGCATCTTCTGCGAGGTGTACGAGAAGATGTCGGAGATGATCCGCATCGACGGCTTCGGCGGATAGATATAGGTGTTGCGGACCATGAACTCCTTCAGAATGTCGTTCTGAATGGTCCCGGCCAGCTTCTCGGGCGGTACGCCCTGTTCCTCGGCGGCGACGATGTACAGCGCGAGGACCGGCAGCACGGCCCCGTTCATCGTCATCGAGACGGACATCCGGTCGAGCGGGATGCCGTCGAAGAGCTGGCGCATGTCGTAGATCGAGTCGATCGCCACGCCCGCCATGCCGACATCGCCCGTCACGCGGGGGTGGTCGCTGTCGTACCCGCGGTGCGTGGGCAGGTCGAAGGCGACCGAAAGGCCCTTCTGGCCCGCCGCCAGGTTGCGCCGGTAGAAGGCGTTGGACTCCTCGGCCGTCGAGAAACCCGCGTACTGCCGGATCGTCCACGGCTGGTTCACGTACATCGTCGGATACGGGCCCCGCAGATACGGCGCGATCCCCGGGTACGTGCCGAGGAAGTCCAGGCCCTCCACGTCGTGCCCGGTGTACAGCGGCTTGACCGCGATGCCTTCCGGGGTCTCCCACAGCAGGTCGCCCGCCGAGCTGCCGGAGGATTCCTTGACCGCGGCGCGCCACTGGTCCTCGGTGACCTCGGGGGCGCTGCCCGGCCCGAGCCCGATGTCGGAGAAGTCGGGGATACGCATTACGCCACACCCATCCGGTCGAGAAGGGAAGAGAGCACGGCCACCGCGTCGCAGCCGGCGAAGACGTACTCGTCCACACCGTCGTACGCGCCGGGCCGCCCCGCCAGGTACACGCGCCGCGCGCCCGCCGCGACCAGCGCCGCGGCGACCTCCGCCGCCTGTTCGGCGTAGAGCGCGTCGCTGGAGCACAGACACGCCACGTCCGCCCCCGAGGCGGCGAACGCCTCGGCCGCCGTCGACGCGTCCACCCGCACCGGCTCGTGCACCGGCTCGACGCCGCCCGCCTGGAAGAGGTTCGCCGCGAAGGAGACCCGCGCGGTGTGCACCGCCGCCGGGCCCAGCGCGGCGATGAACACGCGCGGCCTGCTCCCGGTCGCCGCGAGATGGGCGTCCGAGCGGACCCGCAGCGCTTCGAACGCCTCGTCGCGCCGGACGACCGGAAGGCCGCCCCGGGCCGGGGCCGCCGGGAACGGCTCGCGCTCCACCGGTCGTTCGGTCAGCAGCGGGAACTCGCTCACCCCGGTCACCGGCTCCTTGCGCCGCGCCAGGTCCTTGCTGCGCGCCGCCCAGGTCGCCGCGATCCGCTCCTCGACAAGACCCGAGCCCAGCGCGGCCGCCTGACCGCCCGCCCGCTCGATCTCCTGGAAGAACGCCCAGGCCGCCTCGGCGAGTTCGTCGGTCAGTCGCTCCACGTACCAGGACCCGCCCGCCGGGTCGATGACCCGGGCCAGGTGCGACTCCTCGAGGAGGATCGTGGAGGTGTTACGGGCGATGCGCCTGGCGAACGCGTCGGGCAGGCCCAGCGCGTGGTCGAACGGCAGCACGGTCACCGCGTCCGCCCCGCCGACGCCCGCACCGAGGCTGGCGAGCGTGGTCCGCAGCATGTTCACCCACGGGTCGCGCCGCGTCATCATGACCGGCGACGTCACCGCGTGCTGCCGCTGCGCCCCGGCGCCGGGAGCCCCGCAGACCTCGGCGACCCGCGCCCACAGCCGGCGTGCCGCCCGCATCTTGGCGATCGTCAGGAACTGGTCGGCGGTGGCCGCGTACCTGAACTCCAGCTGCGCGCACGCCGCTTCGACGCCGAGCCCGGCGTCGGTCAGCGCCCGCAGATAGGCGACGCCCGTCGCCAGCGAGGCGCCCAGCTCCTGGGCAGCCGAGCCGCCCGCCTCGTGGTACGGCATCGCGTCCACGACGACCGCGCGCAGGCCCGGGTACTCCTCGGCGCACCGGCGCGCCCAGCGGACGGCCTCCGTCAGGTCGGGCTCGCCGCCCTCGCGCGCGGCCCGCCCCAGCGGATCGGCGCCGAGGCTGCCCCGTACCTCCCCGGCCGGGACACCGCGCTCGGCGTGCAGCCGCAGCAACTCGGTTGCCGCGGCATCAAGTTCCGCGCCCGGATCCAGGACGATCGGCGCCAGGTCGAGCAGGACGCCGTCGAGTGCCCGGTCCAGACCGGAGACCGGCACGCCGTCGTCGCCTCCCACGGCCAGCCACAACGAGGTGACGCCGTTCTCCAGATCCGCGAGCACGGCCTCGTTGAGCCGGGCGGGATCGGTGAACGCGTGCCGCTGGCGTACGCCCCAGCCGCCCGCCGTTGACCCTTCCGGCTTGCTGCCGCGGGTGAACGGGGCGAAGCCCGGGAGACCGGCATCGGGCGCGTCGTCGCGCGAGGTGTAGAGGGGCCGGGTGATGAGCCCGTCCTCCACCGTGGTGGACAGTGCTTCCTCGGCGGCCGGTCCCGACACGTCCTTGCCCGATTTGCGCAGCACACCTTCGACAAGGCTCTGCCACTGCTCATGGGCGGGGTCAGGGAATCCGGCGGCCAGCGGAAGCCCGTCAGCAGGCTGGACCGTCATGGCCCAGATGCTAGGGCAGCTCCCGGGGAGGAGCAGTGCGTCGGCCTGTGACCTTGCCCTCCCCCAGCGCACTTGATCCTTTACGTACTGTCGCGTAGCCGAGAGAGGAGGTATGCGGGCCTTTGTCGCGGTGCAGCCGTGAATGCCCGAAGTTATGCTGCTGCCAATCCATTCATGCGGAGAGGACGCGCCCGTGACCGTGGGACCTGTGGAATACCTCGTCGTCGCTTTTCCGGGCAGCCGGTTCACCGGCGCCATCGCGCCGGCGCTGGCCGACGCGGTCGCCTCCAAGGCGGTGCGCATCCTCGACCTGACCTTCGTGCAGAGGGCCGAGGACGGCACGATCCAGGCCGTCGAGCTGGACGATCTGGACCCCGACGACCTGGTCTCCTTCGAGCCGGTCGAGGGGGAAGTCAGCGGCATGCTGAACAGCGAGGACATCCGGATGCTCGGCGAGCGCGTTCCGCCGGGCAGCTCCGCCGCGCTCATCGTGTGGGAGGACCTGTGGGCGGTCCCGCTGGCCGAGGCCGTCCGGGCCTCCGGCGGACAGGTCATCGCCCACGAACGGATTCCCGCCGAGGTCGCCGAGGCAGCCGCCTCCGCCGCCGGCCACGACAGCTGACGCCCGCACCGGAAGGGGAACACGCCATGCCGATCTTCCGAGGACCCGGAATGAACCGCCGCGGACCCGGCCTCATCGGGGCCGCCGCGCGCACGGCCGTCATCGCCGGAACCGCGTCCGCCGTCACCGGGCGGGTCCAGCAGCACCAGCAGAACAGGTTCGCCCAGCAGGAGGCGGAGCAGTACGCGGCCCAGCAGCCGATGCCGCCGGCCCCGCAGCCCGCCGCACCGCCCGCGGCGCCGGGCGACGACGTGGTCGGGCAGCTGGAGCGGCTCGCCGCGCTGAAGCAGCAGGGCATCCTGACCGAGGCCGAATTCGAGGCCCAGAAGGCGCGGCTGCTGGCCGGCTGAGCGCAGGGTTCCGGGGCGCCTGCTCCGTAATCCCGGTTCCGCCTGCCCGCATGACGGCGACGTCCGGCCGTTCGATGATCCCCGGCGTTTTACTTTGTCGATGTGACGACATCATGCGATTTTTGATCCGGCCAGGCCGAAATCATTTCGGATGCGCGCCGGGAAAAGAGGAAATCCATCGTGCAAACCGTCAGGGCCGTTCCGACCGTTTCCGCCCTCAATCTGCGCGATCTCGGCGGCATCACGCTGGGCCCGGGCCGACAGGTACGGCCGGGCGTGGTGCTGCGCGCCGGCCGGCTCGGCGGCCTCGACCCGGTCGACGCCGCGGCCGTGGCCGCACTCGGCATCCGTACGGTCGTCGACCTGCGGACCGCCGACGAGCGGAGCTCGGCCCCCGACTCCCTGCCGCCCGGCGCCCGGCTCTTCGTCGCCGACGTGCTGGGTGACAATCCGGGCGTGACCCCCGCCCGGTTCCGCGCGCTGCTCGCCGACCCCGTCGAGGCCGAACGGCTGCTGGGCAACGGCAAGGCGGAGGAGGCGGTCGCGCAGTCGTACCGGCAGCTGGTCCTCTCACCGGGGGCCGCGGCCGCGTACCGCGCCTTCATCGACACGGCCGCCGACCCCGCGGCGCGGCCGGTGCTCTTCCACTGCGCCACCGGCAAGGACCGCGCCGGCTGGGGGGCCGCCCTGCTGCTCCTGATCCTCGGCGCCTCGCGCGACGTCGTGCGGGAGGAGTTCCTCGCGGTGAACCCGGTGCTGCGGGCCGTCGGACGGCCGTACGTGCAGGGCTTCCTCGACGCCGGCGGCGACCCGGAGATCGCCTCGGCGATCATCGAGGTCCGGCCCCGCTACCTCGAAACGGCGCTGGCCGCCATGGACGAGCGCTGGGGCGGCCTGGACGGCTACGTACGCGACTGCCTGCGCGTCCCCGGCCCCACGCTGCGACGGCTGCGGAGCGAACTCGTCGTCTACACCGGCCAGTAGCCCGCCGCCCACCCCGCACAGCACGCTGCCCCGGCACGCCGAGTGCCGGGGCAGCCTTCGTCTTCGCGTCCGCGTCAGATCTTCAGGAGGCGTTCCGTGAGGTCGCGGTAGTGCTGGAGCGTGATCCGCAGCTCCTCGGTCCGCGTCCCGGGGTCGCCGCCGTCCCGCTCGCTGACGTGCAGGGTGCTGCGGCGCTCCTTGAGGGCGTTCGTGAGGCCGGCGACCACCGCGTCGAAGGTGGACTCGGCCTCCTCCACCGCCCGGTGCGGGCTCTCCACGAAGTCGGTCACCGCCTGGTGCAGCCGGTGGGCCAGCTTGTCCTGGTCGCCGGCCGGGAGGAGCCGCTCGGCGCCGTCGTGCGCGGTGTGCGTCCGGCTGTCGCGGTCCGGGGTGTGCGTCCGGTCCGTACGGTCGGTGTCCTTGTGCGCGTCCTTGTGCCCCAGGTCCGTGCCGCTCGTGTCCTTGTGGCCGAGGTCCTTCTCGGCGAGGGGACCGGGGCGGCGGCGGGCGGGGGAGTGGAGGGCGCCGTCCGGGCGGGCGGGCCGAGGTGTCGTCGGAGAAGTGCGGGGAGGGGACGGTCCGGTCCTCGGTGGCCGGACGGCTCGTGGGCGCGGCCGTGGGCCGCGGGGTCGGGTCGGTGTCCTTGGTCATGCCGTGCCACTTCCTTCCGCGTGATGGTGCTTGTCCGTGTGCTGGTGCCCGTCCCGGCGGACCGAGCGGTCCGAGCCGTTGGACACGAGAACGTCGAAGAGGCCCCGGGCCTCGACCAGCGCCGTCCGCAGCTGCTCCGTGTCGCCCTCGCCGCGCTTGGCGGCGTGCACGCGCCGATAGCCGTGGACGTGCTTGGCGTGGTGGACCGAGAGCGCGTCGCTCTGCTCGTCGAAGTCCTTGCCGTCGGGGAAGCCCATGTCCCGGGCCAGCTCCGCGAGGAGCGTGTCGGCCTCGGCCACCGCCTGCTGCGGCGAGTCGACGAAACGGTCCTGGACCTGCGCCCAGCGCGCGAGGTAGCGCTCCCGCTCCTCGGGCGTCAGCGCACGCTCGTCCAGCGAGCCGTGCCGCTTCAGCCGTTCGTTCAGTTCCTGTTCGGCGGCCTTGGTGTCGCCGTTGTGCCGGGCCACGGCACGCTCGTACTCCGGTCCGAAACGCCGCCGCAGGCCGTGGCCGCCGTTCTTCCGGCCGAAGACGAGGAACGCTCCGGCGGCCACCACCACGACGACCGCGAGGATGATCACGAGGGTCGTCATCGTCACCACCCCCGGCGGTAGTCGGTCCGCGGGTCGCTGTGTTCCACTCCCACCACCCCTTCGGGTTCGTTGCCCGGCGTGCCTTCCGGCCGGGCGTGACGCTCGTGTACCCCCGCGAACGCGTTCGAGACGCACCGGCTTCGACAAGCGCGGCCAAGGGGCCCCTGAGGCCCCCTCGGTAGGGTGGGAGACGCCGCAGCAGGCGTACTCCGAGAGGGGATCACGGTGACCGAGCGCAAACCCGCGGGTGTCAGCTTCGAATCATGGGTGGACCAGCAGATCCGGGAGTCCGAACGGAACGGTGACGTCTCCAAGCTGCCCGGATTCGGGAAGCCGATCGAGGCGCTGAGCGCCCCGTACGACGAGGCGTGGTGGATCAAGTCGAAGATGCAGCGCGAAGGCGTCTCCGTGCTCCCGCCCGCCCTGGCACTGCGCAAGGAGGCCGAGGACGTCGTCGCCGGTCTGCCGGAGATCCGGACCGAGGCCGAGGTGCGCCGGGTGCTCGGCGAGGTGAACGAGAAGATCCGCGAGGCCGTCCGCAGGCCGCCGCCCGGCCCGCTGCTGAACCTGAGCCCGTTCGACGTGGACGCTCTGGTGGCGGAGTGGCGCGCCGGACGCGCCGCCTCCTGAAGGGGCCGGGGCCGCTCCCGGAACGGATGCGTAATACTCGCCCCATGAGATCAAGCGTTACGCCGACGGGTCGCCGGATGCCCAGCGGCCCGGTCCGCGTCAGGCGGGCGACCGCGCGCGACGCCAAGCGGCTCACCCGGCTGGTCCGGTCGTCGCGCGCCTACGAGGGCCCCTACGCGTCGATGGTCGCCGGGTACCGGGTGGGTCCCGACTACATCGAGGCCCATGAGGTCTTCGCGGCCGTGTGCGAGGCGACGGACCGCGTGCTCGGCTTCTACGCGCTCGTCCTGGACCCGCCCGAGCTGGACCTGCTCTTCGTCGCGGACGACGCCCAGGGCACCGGCACCGGGCGGCTGCTGATCGGCCATCTGAGGGGGAGGCGGAGGCGCGGGGGCTGCCCGGCGTCCGGGTCGTCTCGCATCCGCCGGCGGAGGGCTTCTACCTGACCATGGGCGCGCAGCGGACGGGCACCGTCCTGGCCGCGCCGCCCGCCGTGCTGTGGGACCGGCCCGAGCTGCTGCTGCCGGTCGCCTGAAGCGCGCCCCTCAGGCGTCCGAGGCGCGGTGGACGTCGGTGACGGTGAAGAGCCCGCCGTCCGGGTCCAGGAGCGTCGCCTCCCGGCCCTCCGGCTGCGACAGCTCCTCCACCAGGGAGCCCCCGTGCTCGCGGGCCCGCTCCACGGCGAGGGTCACGTCGTCCACCGGGAAGTTGACCTGCCAGTGCGGGCGGACCAGCGGGTCGGGGGCCGCCTCGACCGCGCCGGAGCTGATCCGGGCCAGCTGGCGGCCCCCGCACTGGACGATCACCTCGTCCTTCGCGTACGACACCTCGCAGGCCCCCGGTTTCCCGCTCGCCCAGTCCAGCACCTCGCCGTAGAAGATCGCGGCGTCGAAGGCGCTCCGGGTGCGCAGCCGCAGCCAGGCGTGCGCATGGCCGTCCGGGGCGGGCGGCGAGGTCGTCGGCGCGGTCCGCTCCCAGATCCCGAACCCGGCCCCGTCCCGGTCGGCAGCCAGCGCGCCGCGCCCCTTGCCGAGCGTCAGCGGGCCCACCGCCACCGTTCCGCTGCGCTCCCGGATGCGGGAGGCGGCGACATCGGCGTCCCGGACGGCGAAGTAGGGCGTCCAGGCCACCGCGACCCGGAAGGCGGTGGCCACGGCACCGATGCCGGCGACCGGCACATCGCCGCGGCGGGCCACCGAGAAGTCGTCGCCGAGCCGGCCCGGGCGGAAGCTCCAGCCCATCACCGGGCCGTAGAACTTCTGGGCGGACTCCAGATCGCGGGTCATCAGATTGACCCAGCAGGGAGCGGCGGACCCGGTCAGGGCCGCACGCGCGGGCGCCGTACCGGAGGTGCTTGGGGTCATGGTGCCACTGCCTTCATCGAGGGTGCGGCAGATGTGCCGACGGGCTTCGGGGCCGCCACCAAGCCTCGCCGGGGGCGGCCGCTCCCGCAAACGCGGCGCCGTCGCCCGCCCCGCCGCACCCCCGGGCGGCGCAGGTCAGTCGCGCTTGTCGTCGTCCTCGTGGCGGATCGGCTCGTTGCCGTGCTCACCCAGCTCGTACGGCGAAAGGCCCCGGCCGTCGTCGGGGAAGCGGTCGTTCCCGTGGACGTCCGGTTTCTCCTCGTGGCTGCGGTGGTCCGGGCCGACCGGCTGCTCGTCCGGCCGGGGCGGGGGCAGCTCCTGGTCGTGCCGTCGCTTGCCCAGCAGGAAGGCACCGATCAGCATGATCACCAGCAGTACGCCGATCACGCCCATCACGACGCCGGTCGCGCCGCGTCCGTCCGCGAGAGTGACCGCCAGGGAATTCAGGGCTCCATCCGAAACATCCATGGTTGCCGGATACCCCAGGACACAGGCGTCACTCGGGACGGCGATCGAATTCATGTTTTAAGTGGATATGGGCACCGAAAATGTTTCGGGCGGTGTGAGTCCGGCCGTGCCGGGCACGCGGGGATTCCGGGCCGCTCCTGTCGCCGTCGGACGTGTGCGGGGTCAGCCTGGAAAGTACGGCAATGCCCTTCGGAAGGAGCCGCGGTGAACAGCGCACAGGACAAGCGACAGGCAACGGAGGACCACCACGACCAGGAGGTGTCGGTCGTCCTCAGCGAGTGCCCCGAGGAGGACGCGCGCACCGTCTTCGACGTGCTGAGGGCCGCCTTCACCACCGACCGCTCCTCGGCCGACGTGCCCCACGAGGCCGCGGGCCGGCGCCCCACGGCATGGGCCGCGACCGTCGACGTGTCCGAGGCCCGGGTGGTCTCGGGGTCCGTGGCCCTCGGCGCCCCCGTCACGCTCGACGTGCAGGGCGGCTACCACGCCGTGGACCGGCTCAGGGGCGGGCTGGCCGACGCCTTCGCCGTCCGCGTGGTGGGCACGGTGTCCGGGGACCAGGAGGAGGAAGTGCGGCTGCGCCTGGAGAACAAGTAGGCCGAACGCCCCGTGCGGGCGTCGCGAGGGCGCCGATGCGCCGCTCATATCTGGTAGAACTCGGACAAATGTGACTTCTTCGAAAGGTGTCGTGCGTGGATCCGTCCAGTTCGTGGGAGGGCGGCGCCGAGTCGCCGGCGCCCGGCGACCTTCCCTCCGCCACCCTGACCCTGCACATCAACGGAGCCGAGCGCACCGTCACCCTCGATCACCGCACCACCCTCCTGGACGCCCTCCGCCACCACCTGGACCTCACCGGGGCGAAGAAGGGCTGCGACCACGGCCAGTGCGGCGCCTGCACCGTCCTCGTGGACGGCCGCCGCGCCAACAGCTGCCTGCTGCTGGCCGTCGCCCAGGACGGCTCGCGCATCACCACGGTCGAGGGCCTGGCGGACGGCGACCGGCTGCACCCCCTCCAGGAGGCGTTCCTGGAACGCGACGCCTTCCAGTGCGGCTACTGCACCCCGGGCCAGCTCTGTTCCGCCGCCGGCGTCCTCGCCGAAGCGGACAACGGCCACCCCTCGCACGTCACCCCGCACGACGCGCCCGTCGCGGCCCCGGCCCGGCTCGGCCCGGAGGAGATCCGGGAGCGGATGAGCGGCAACATCTGCCGGTGCGGTGCCTACCCGCGGATCGTCGAAGCCATCGAGGACGTGGCGTCGTGAAACCCTTCGCCTATCTGCGCGCCGAGACCGTCGCCGACGCGGTGCGCGCCTGCGCCGCCCACCCGGGCGCCAAGTTCCTCGGCGGCGGCACCAATCTGGTCGACCTCATGAAGCTCGGCGTGGAGACCCCCGGCATGCTGGTCGACGTCAGCCGGCTGCCGCTCGACCAGGTCGCGGACACCGCCGACGGGGGCCTGCGCATCGGCGCCACCGTACGCAACAGCGACCTGGCCGCCCACCCCGCCGTACGCACCCGCTACCCCGCCCTGTCGCAGGCGCTGCTGGCCGGCGCGTCCGGGCAGCTCCGCAACATCGCGACCACCGGCGGCAACCTCCTCCAGCGCACGCGCTGCCTCTACTTCCAGGACACCTCCAAGCCCTGCAACAAGCGCGAACCCGGCACCGGCTGCCCCGCCATCGAGGGCAGCCACCGCGACCTCGCCGTCCTCGGGCACTCCGAGGAGTGCGTCGCCACCCACCCCTCCGACATGGCCGTGGCCCTCGCCGCGCTCGACGCGGACGTCGTGCTGCACGGCCCGGAAGGCGAACGGACCGTCGCGGTGACCGACTTCCACCGGCTGCCCGGCGACAACCCCGACGCCGACACGGTCGTCCGGCCCGGCGAACTCGTCACCGAAGTGCTGCTGCCACCCCGGGCCGACGGCACGGTCAGCCTCTACCGCAAGGTCCGCGACCGCGCCTCCTACGCCTTCGCGCTGGCCTCCGTCGCCGCCGTCCTGCGGGTACGCGACGGGCACATCGAGCACGCGGCGCTCGCGTTCGGCGGCCTCGCCCACCGGCCCTGGCGGGCCCGCGCGGCCGAGGAGATCCTGCGCGGCGCACCCGCCACCGACGCGACCTTCCTCCGCGCCGCCGACGCCGAACTGGCCGAGGCCCGCCCGCTGCGCGACAACGCGTTCAAGGTGCGCCTGGCCCGGAACCTGGCCGTCGACGCCCTCGCCGAACTCACCGCCCGCACCTGAAGAGCCGAGGATCCCGCCATGAGCCACGCCCCCCAGCCGCTCGGCGCGCCCGCCGTCCGCCGCGAGGGACGCGCCAAGGTGACCGGCGCCGCCCGCTACGCCGCCGAACGCGGCCTGCCCGGCTGCCTGTACGCCTGGCCGGTGCCCGCCTCCGTGCCGTCCGGCCGGGTCACCGCCGTCCGCACCGTCGACGCCCTCGCCCACCCCGGCGTCCACTCCGTCCTCACCCACGACAACGCGCCGCGCCTGGCCGAACCGGACGACCCGATCCTCGCCGTCCTCCAGGACGACCGGGTGCCCCACCGGGGCTGGCCCGTCGCGCTCGTCATCGCGGACAGCCTCGCGAGCGCCCGCGCGGGCGCCGCCGCTCTGCACATCACCTACGAGACGAACCCGCACGACGTCCTGCTCACCGAGGACCACGCGGGCCTCTACACCCCGGAAGAGGCCAACGGCGGCTACCCGGCCGTGCGCGAACGCGGCGACTTCGACCGGGCCTTCGCGGAGGCGCCCGTACAGGTCGACGCCACGTACACGCTGGAACCGCTGCACAACCACCCCATGGAGCCGCACGCCTCCACCGCCCACTGGTCGCCCACCGGACACCTCACCGTGTACGACTCCAGCCAGGGCGCCACCAAGGTGCGCGACAGTCTCGCCGCCGCCTTCGGGATCGGGACCGACCGGGTCACCGCCGTCTCCGAGCACGTCGGCGGCGGCTTCGGCTCCAAGGGCACCCCGCGCCCGCAGGTCGTGCTCGCCGCGATGGCCGCCCTGCACACCGGCCACCCCGTCGAACTCGCCCTGCCCAGGCGGCAGATGCCCGCGCTCGTCGGACACCGGGCGCCCACGGTGCAGCGCGTCCGCCTCGGTGCCGAGGCCGACGGCACCCTCACCTCGGTCGCCCAGGAGATCATCACCCACACCTCCCGGATCAAGGAGTTCGTGGAGCAGGCCGCCGTCCCCGCCCGCGTCATGTACGGCTCACCGCACAGCCGCACCACGCACCGGGTCACCGCCCTCGACGTACCCAGTCCGTCGTGGATGCGCGCCCCGGGCGAGGCCCCCGGCATGTACGCCCTCGAATCCGCCCTGGACGAACTCGCGGCGGAGACCGGCGTCGACCCCGTCGAACTGCGGCTGCGCAACGACCCCGCCGACGAACCCGACTCCGGCAAACCCTTCAGCAGCCGGGGCCTGGCCGCCTGTCTGCGCGAGGGCGCCGAACGCTTCGGCTGGCCGGACCGCGACCCCGCCCCCGGCGTCCGCCGCGAGGGCGCCCTGCTGCTCGGCACGGGCGTCGCCTCTGCCACGTACCCCGTCTACGCGAGTCCCGGCCACGCCTCCGCGCACGCGGCCCCCGACGGCACCTTCCGGATCGCCGTCAACGCCACCGACATCGGCACCGGCGCCCGTACCGTCCTCGCGCAGATCGCCGCGGACGTGCTGGGCGCGCCACTGGACGACGTGGCCATCGACATCGGCGACAGCGACCTGCCCGACGCCCCGCTGGCCGGCGGCTCGTCCGGCACCGCCTCCTGGGGCTGGGCCGTGCACAAGGCCGCCTCCGGGCTCGCCGAAAAGCTCGCCGCGCGCGGCGGGCCGCTGCCCGCCGAAGGGGTGACCGTCACCGCCGACACCACCGAGGAGACCGCCGAGGAATCCCCGTACGCCCGCCACGCCTTCGGGGCGCACTTCGCCGAGGTCGCCGTGGACACCCGCACCGGCGAGGTCCGGGTGCGCCGGATGCTCGGCGTCTTCGCGGCCGGGCGCATCCTCAACTCCCGTACCGCGCGCTCCCAGTTCATCGGCGGCATGACCATGGGCATCGGGATGGCCCTGACCGAGGGCTCCACCCTGGACCCGGTGTACGGCGACTTCGCCGAGTGCGACCTCGCCTCCTACCACGTCCCCGTCTGCGCCGACGTGGCCGCCGTCGACGCGCACTGGATCGAGGAGGACGACCCCCACCTCAACCCCATGGGCAGCAAGGGCATCGGCGAGATCGGCATCGTCGGCGCCGCCGCGGCCGTCGGGAACGCCTTCCGGCACGCGACCGGCGTCCGCGTGCGCACCCTGCCCCTCACACCCGACCGGGTGCTCACCCACCTGGCCTGACCGAAATGTTGCGCGACCGGCCCAGCCGGGTCACCCTGTGGAGTGACCCAGAAGAGACATCTGCTCACTCTTCGTATTCGGGGGTCGTTGGTTCAACGAGGCGAAGTCGTGGGCCTCGATGTGAGGAGCCTCGACGATGACCGTTCCACTCGACCGGCACTATCTGGTCGAACTCCAGGTTTCCGCAGACCGTGTGGACCAGCTGCGACGCATAGTCGCCGCCCACCTGCGCCACTGGAGTCTCGAACTCCACGTACGGCCCGTGTGCCGTGCCGTGGAGGAGCTGCTGACCAATGTCCACCGGCACGTCGGTGACGACAACCGCTGCGTCGTCGAACTCCGGTGGTCCGGACGGCACCTCACGGTCTCCGTCGCCGACAACGGCTCCGAGATGCCGCGGCTGCTCCACGAGGGCGGCGGCCTGAGCCGCGTCATGGCCCTCAGCGACAGCTGGGGCACCTGCCGGACCGCCGAGGGCAAGGTCGTCTGGTTCACCCGGTACGCCCAGGAGCCGCAGCACATCGAGCTGGTGCCGCTGCCGCCGCTGCCCGGCGTCCGCGAGTTCCGCCGCCCGCCGGCCGCGGTCGCGGAGATCCCCGAGCCGGTCCCGGCCGCCGCCGAGGAGACCGTCCCCGTCCCCGACGCCGCCCCGGCGCTCGTCTGAGACGCACGGCCCCGCCCCCAGCCCCCGGCCGGCGCGGATCGCATGTCCCGAGCATGCATGATCCGCGCCGGCCGGGTATGCGGTGGCGGGGCGGTGCCGTGTCACGGCCCGCGTTGCGGCCGGGCCCGCCGCGCGGCACGGTCGAAGTACCGAGGCAAGGAGGACACAGTCATGCCCATCGCGACGGTCAATCCCGCGAACGGCGAGACGCTCAGGACGTTCGACGCGCTGGAGGACGACGAGATCGAGAAGCGGATCGCCGCGGCCGACGCCACGTTCCGCGACTACCGCACCACCACGTTCGCCGAACGGGCCCGGCTGCTCAACCGGGCCGCCGACCTCCTGGACGAGGACCAGCAGGACATCGCGCGCACCATGACCCTGGAGATGGGCAAGCCCGTCAAGGCCGCCCGCGCCGAGGCCGCGAAGTGCGCCAAGGCGATGCGCTGGTACGCCGCGCGCGCCGAGGGCCTGCTCGCCGACGAGCACCCCGATGCCGCCGATGTGGAGGACTCCGGCGCGGTGCGCGCGTACGTCCGCTACCGGCCGCTCGGCCCGGTCCTCGCCGTGATGCCGTGGAACTTCCCGCTGTGGCAGGTCGTGCGCTTCGCCGCCCCCGCCCTGATGGCCGGCAACACGGGCCTGCTGAAGCACGCGTCGAACGTGCCGCAGACCGCGCTGTACCTCGGCGACCTCTTCCACCGCGCCGGCTTCCCGGCCGGCTGCTTCCAGACCCTGCTGGTCGGCTCCAAGGCCGTCGAGGGCATCCTCCGCGACCGCCGGGTGGCCGCCGCGACGCTCACCGGCAGCGAACCGGCCGGCCGCTCCGTCGCCGCCATCGCCGGTGACGAGGTCAAGCACACCGTCCTGGAACTCGGCGGCAGCGACCCCTACCTGGTCCTGCCCTCGGCGGACGTCGCCAAGGCCGCCCGCACCGCCGTCACCGCCCGCGCCCAGAACAACGGCCAGTCCTGCATCGCCGCCAAGCGGTTCATCGTGCACACCCAGGTGTACGAGGAGTTCGCCGAGCGCTTCACCGTCGGCATGCGCGAGCTGACCGTGGGCGACCCGCTGGAGGAGTCCACCGACGTCGGGCCGATCGCCATGGAGCAGGGCCGCGCGGACCTCGAGGAGCTGGTGGACGACGCGGTGGACCGGGGCGCCGAGGTGCTGTGCGGCGGCGGACGCCCCGAGGGCCTGGCCGGCGGACTGGAGAACGGCTGGTTCTACGCCCCCACCGTCCTCGCCGGCATCACCCCCGAGATGCGCATCCACCGCGAGGAGACCTTCGGCCCGGTCGCCACCCTCTACCGCGTGGACAGCCTGGACGAGGCCGTGGAGGTTGCCAACGACACCTCCTTCGGGCTCAGCTCCAACGTCTGGACCCGGGACGCCGCCGAGACCGAACGCTGCGTCCGGGACCTCCAGGCCGGCGGCGTCTTCTTCAACGGCATGACCGCCTCCCACCCCGCGCTGCCCTTCGGCGGGGTGAAGCGCTCGGGCTACGGGCGCGAGCTCGCCGGACACGGCATCCGCGAGTTCTGCAACGCCACGACCGTCTGGTACGGCTCCGAGCCCCGGTGACCGCACCCGCGACGCCCCCGATCCCGCCCCGCCGAGAGGTCACCATGAGCGACGCCCCACCGCCGTCCGGCCCGTCCGACCAGGAACTCGACGCGCTGGACGCGCATTGGCGGGCTGCCAACTACCTGGCCGTCGGGCAGATCTACCTGATGGACAACCCCCTGCTGACCGGGCCGCTCGCCCCCGAGCACATCAAACCCCGGCTGCTCGGACACTGGGGCACCTCACCGGGGCTCAACCTCGTGTACACCCACCTCAACCGCCTCATCGGCGCCCGCGGAACACCGGCGCTGTGCATCTGGGGCCCGGGCCACGGCGGGCCCGCCGTCCTCGCCGGCTCCTGGCTGGAAGGCAGCTACTCGGAGACGTACCCGGACGTCGGCCGGGACGCGGAGGGCATGGGCCGGCTGTTCAAGCAGTTCTCGTTCCCCGGCGGCGTCCCCAGCCACGTCGCCCCCGAGACCCCGGGCTCCATCCACGAGGGCGGCGAACTCGGCTACTCCCTCGCCCACGCCTACGGCGCCGCCCTCGACCACCCCGAGCTGCTCGTCACCTGCGTCATCGGCGACGGCGAGGCGGAGACCGGGCCGCTCGCCGGGTCCTGGCACGCCAACAAGTTCCTCGACCCGGTCCACGACGGGGCCGTCCTGCCGGTGCTCCACCTCAACGGCTACAAGATCGCCAACCCGACGGTGCTCGCCCGCCTCCCGCACACCGAGCTGGACGCCCTGCTGCGCGGCTACGGACACGACCCGCTCTACGTGGAGGGCGACGAACCACGCGCCGTGCACCGGGCGATGGCCCTCGCGATGGACCGCGCCGCCGACCGCATCGCGGAGATCCAGGCCGCCGCCCGCACCGGCGGTGAGACCGAGCGCCCGCGCTGGCCGATGATCGTGCTGCGCACCCCCAAGGGCTGGACCGGCCCCGCCGAGGTCGACGGGCTCCCCGTCGAGGCCACCTGGCGCGCCCACCAGGTCCCGCTGCCCGGCGTCCGCGACAACCCGGACCACCTGCGCCAGCTGGAGGCGTGGATGCGGTCCTACCGGCCGGACGAACTCTTCGACGCCGAGGGCCGCCCGACCGCACAGGTGCTGGCCTGTGTCCCCGAGGGCGCCGCCCGCCTCGGCGCCAGCCCGTACGCCAACGGCGGCCTCCTCCTGCGCGACCTGCCCGTCCCGGACCTCGACGGCTACGGCGTCCCCGTGGACCGGCCCGGCACCACCCTCCGGGAGCCCACCCGCGTACTCGGCGGTCTCCTCGAAGCGGTCATGGCCGCGACGGCCGACCGCAGGGACTTCCGGCTCGTAGGGCCCGACGAGACGGCCTCCAACCGGCTCGACACCGTCTACGAGGCCAGCGGCAAGGCATGGCAGGCCCGCACGCTCCCGACCGACGAGCACCTGTCCCGGGACGGCCGGGTCATGGAGGTCCTGTCCGAGCACCTGTGCCAGGGCTGGCTGGAGGGCTATCTGCTGACCGGCCGGCACGGGCTGTTCTCCTGCTACGAGGCGTTCGCGCACATCGTGGACTCGATGGTCAACCAGCACATCAAGTGGCTGCGCACCTCGCGCCGCCTCGCCTGGCGCCGCCCCATCGCCTCGCTGAACTACCTGCTCACCTCGCACGTCTGGCGCCAGGACCACAACGGCTTCTCGCACCAGGACCCGGGGTTCGTGGACCACATCCTCAACAAGAGCCCCGAAGTCGTACGCGTCTACCTGCCGCCCGACGCCAACACCCTGCTCTCCGTCGCCGACCACGCCCTGCGCAGCCGGGACTACGTCAACGTCATCGTGGCAGGAAAGCAGCCCAGCTTCGACTGGCTCACCCTCGACCAGGCCCGGGCGCACTGCGCGCGCGGCGCCGGGCTCTGGGAGTGGGCGGGCACGGAGGACGGCAGCCGCGAGCCCGACGTCGTGCTCGCCTGCGCCGGTGACGTACCCACGCTGGAGACCCTGGCGGCCGCCCAGCTGCTGCGGCGCCATCTGCCGGAACTGGCGGTGCGGGTGGTGAACGTGGTCGACATGGCCCGGCTCATGCCCCACTCGGAGCACCCGCACGGCATGCCGGACTCCGAGTACGACGCGCTGTTCACCCGGGGCAAGCCGGTCATCTTCGCGTACCACGGCTATCCGTGGCTGATCCACCGGCTGGCCTACCGCCGCGCCGGCCACGGCGACCTGCACGTACGGGGTTACAAGGAGGAGGGCACGACGACCACGCCCTTCGACATGGTCGTCCGCAACGACCTCGACCGCTACCGCCTGGTCATGGACGTCATCGACCGGGTTCCCGGCCTGGGCGTACGCGCCGTGGCGGTGCGTCAGGAGATGGCGGACACCCGCACCCGCCACCACGCCTGGATCCGCGAACACGGCACCGACCTGCCCGAGGTCGCCAACTGGACCTGGGAGGGCTGAGCCCGGTCGCACGGCGAGGGCCCGGACGGAGACTTCCGTCCGGGCCCTCGCCGTGCGACCGGCCTGCTCAGAAGCGCAGTTCCGCCGCGATCCGGCCGTGCGCCTTGAGCGAGTCGTCCGCGACGAAGAACACCTCCGCGCCGCTGTCCAGCGCCGCCTCGACCAGCTCGTCCACGATGTCCTCGCGGACGGTCGCGTCGGACGGGTCCACCACCTCGTCGGTCACCGGCTTCAGGTGCTCCTGGTCGACCCGGACCGTCTGCTGGTAGTGCTCCTCCACCGCCAGCAGGCCCACCCGGCCCTCGCGCACCGCGGCCCACACCTCGTCCAGACCGCCGGCGAACGCCTTGCGGCCGCGCGCCGCGTCCAGGCGCCCCTCGATCTCCTTCGCGAAGTGCGCCCGCCGGGCGTCCAGGGCCGGGCGCAGCTCGGTGAGCAGGTCGCGGGGCGCGTTGTCGGCCGGCGCGCCCTTGGTGACCCGGCCGACCGCGTCCTTGGCGCACTCGCTGACCTCGTCGAACAGGGCGAGCGCCGGCGCGATGCCGACCAGGTACAGCGGGCGGGGGTCGGTCGCGAGGACGGCGCGCAGCTTCTCGTCCACCGTGCGCAGGAAGTTCCTGGTGTCCTCGCTGGCGAAGTTGGACGGCGTGTCGCCGGTCCGCTCCATCCGCTGCGGGTTGAACTCCTCGCGCGGGGCGGACAGCGGGAAGCCGCCGACGTGGGCCTCCTGCGCGGACTCGGTGGTGCCGCTGAAGAGGGCGGCGTGGTCGGCGGCCACGGTCAGCGCCCAGTAGGGGCGGGCCTGTGCCTTCGCGGCGACCAGGTTGCGGGTGAGGTAGCTGTCGCTCAGCACCACCCGTTCGGGTGCGGTACGCGGCAGCCGCCAGATTTGGTACTCGTCCGAGGTGGCGAGGAGCACCAGCGCGTCCATGGCCCGGCGCTGGTCGAGTTCGCCGGCCGCGCGGTCGAGCTGCTGCTTGATCGCGGCGCACACCTCCCGGCTGACCTCCGGATCGGCTTCCAGCCGGTTGTGGGCCTCGGACAGCAGGTTGCGCAGCCGTACGGCGTCCTGGGCGTTGTCCGGGGCGCGCCGGTGGGTCGGCATGGTCAGGGACAGGGCCGGATAGGGGCGGGTCCGGCGGAGCTCCTGCAGCAGGCCGGCGGTCAGGGCGTCCGTGTCCATCAGTTCCCTCCCGGGGAATCGCGCGCACTGCGTGCGGAGCGGGTGAATCAACGAGTCAATTCATACCTTTTGATCCTAATATGAGCGAGTTGGTCATCCCGGGTGCGGGAAGCGCTGCTTCCCCGTGCCCGCTTCAGTGGACGGAGCGTTTGTGAACCGGACCGGCCCCGCGCGGCGCCCCTTCCGAGGCCGCCTCATCCGCAGCCTGACCCCTGCCGCACTCGTCGCGGTGCTCGCCGCCGGAGCGGCCGCCTGCGGCGACTCCGACACCTCGTCGCCGGGTACGGCCAGCAGCACCCGCACGCTCTCCGCCGAGCCGACGGCGAGCCCGAGCCCGACCCGTAGCGAGCGCACCCCGGAGGAGTTCGCCTCCTCCGTCTCCGCCGACGTCGAGCGCAACCGGCAGAAGGCCGCGGCGACCCTCAAGGGCGTCGAAGGCAAGGGCAACGCCATGGACGACGTCTCCGTCAACGGCATCGCCGTCGCGCCCGGGGAGAAGTTCCGCAGCGCCCTGGTCCGGGTGACCAACCGGAGCGGCAAGGAGGCGTTCTTCGCCGTGCGCGTCGAGTTCGTCGACGCCTCGGGCAAGGTGCTGGACTCCGTGGTGCTCGGCTTCCCGGACGCGCCGACCGACAAGACCGTCAGCCAGCACGCGAACAGCCGGAAGGCCGCCGGCGTCAAGTCGTTCCCCCGGATCGCCCAGGCGGAGCGGAGCTGACGGCCGACGGCCGGTCTCGGGCGCGGGAGCGTCACCAGATGGCGTCCACCCACTCGGGGTGGTCCACGAACGGGTTCCGGTTGTGCTGGTAGTCCTCGTATATGACGTCGTTGCGCCGCTTCTCGAAGGCGTCCGGCGGGTCCTGCTCGCTCCATGCCTTGAGTACGGAGAGCCGGCCGATGTGCGGTGAGGAGCCGTTGGACACGCTGTCGTTGGGTTCCAGGTCGGGGAACGCGTCGTCGCCCTCGTAGCGCACGGCCATGTAGAGGATCATCCGCGCCACGTCGCCCTTGACCGCGTCGCGCGGCTCGAAGGAGTCGGAGTCGGTGTAGTTGCCCGGGGCGTCGCCCAGTTCCGTACCGCCGTTGTCGAAGTCCTTGTTGCCGCGCGTGGAGTTGACCTGGACGTCGGACGGGCGCAGGTGGTGGATGTCGGTGCCGGGTCCGGTGGCCGTGCCGAAGTCGCCGTGGGACTTGGCCCAGACGTGCTCGCGGTTCCACTGGCCCGGGTTGCCGCCGTTGTCGCTCTTCGGCTCGGAGCGCCCGGTGTACAGCTCGATGATGTTAGAGGAGTTGGCCGGGTCCTCGTCGGTGTCCTTCAGGGCGTCCCAGACCTGGCTGTAGGTGAGCTTGCTCTGGTCGCTGATGATCGTGTGCAGGGCGCTCTTCAGTGCGGCGCCGGTCTTGCCGGTCGCGTCCTGGTAGTACGTGTCGTCCAGCGCGGCGAGCGGGGAGGCGGTGGTGGACGGTGGCGTCGGGACGGGTGCGGCGGCGGCCGTGCCGCTGAACACCGCGAGGGCGGCGAGCGCGGCCGGCAGGGCGCGGCGCACGGGAAGGTGACGACGGGACATGTGGGGTGTCCTCTCCGGGAATACGCGCACCGCGGCGCCGTCACGGGGTGGGGGACGGTTCCGCGGTGCCGTGTCCGCTATGTGTACGCGGGAGCCTTCCATGCGGACCGTCACGATGTGTGAACCCGGCGTATCTATCATGTGCAGGTCAAGTGAGGGCTCGGAACCCGTTCCGGGACCCCGTCCCCGCCTCGGATGCGGGAGCGCCGGGGGAGGGCGAGAATGACGTGAAGGACAAGGAGGCGGCATGAGCGACGAGTCCGATTCCGTATCCAGCACCCGGGGCGTGACTCCGGACGACCTCTTGCACACCGGCGCCACCGACAACCCGTCCGCGGAGGACCTGGTCCTCGCGTCGGGGAAGGACCTCACCCCGGCGAACCTCGAATGGGCGGAGCGCACCCTGGCCAGGGAGGGCCGGGCGGCCATCGACAAGCGACTGCCATAGACAGCGGTACGGCGCGGCGGCCACGGCCGTCGCGCCCCGGCAGGTACGGGCGCCGGGCGCCGCTCGGTTAGCCTGAACGCACAATGAACCGTTTGACGACGTCAGAGGCGGGTTACGACCTCGCCCGCTTCCCCGAGGACCCCCGCGACCCCTTCCGAGCCTGGGACGCGGCCGACGCCTATCTGCTCCAGCACCTGGAGGATGCGGTCGACGTCTCGGGGAACGTCGTCGTCATCGGGGACCGCTGGGGCGCCCTGAGCACGGTCCTGGCCGCGCACCGCCCCGTACAGATCAGCGACTCCTACCTCGGGCAGCGGGCGACCGCCGCGAACCTGGAGCGGAACGGGCTGCCCGCCGACGCGGTGCGCCTGCTGTCCCCGCGCGACACCCCGCCGGACCGCGTCGACGTCCTCCTCGTACGCGTACCGAAGAGCCTCGCGCTCCTGGAGGACCAGCTCCACCGCATCGCGCCCGCCGTGCACGCCGGAACGGTCGTCGTCGGCACCGGGATGGTCAAGGAGATCCACACCTCCACGCTCGACCTCTTCGAGCGGATCATCGGCCCGACCCGGACCTCCCTCGCGGTCCGCAAGGCCCGGCTCATCCACTGCACCCCGGACCCGGCCCTGCCCCGCACCCCCAGCCCCTGGCCGCTGCGTTACGAGCTGCCCCCGGACGCCGGGGCTGCCGCCGGGCGCACCGTGACCAACCACGCCGGGATCTTCTGCGCCGACCGGCTCGACATCGGCACCCGCTTCTTCCTCAAGCACCTGCCGGAGCGCGGCGGGCCGGACAGGGTCGTGGACCTCGGCTGCGGCAACGGCGTCCTCGGTCTCGCCGCCGCCCTCGCCAACCCCGACGCCACCCTCACCTTCGTGGACGAGTCGTACCAGGCGGTGGCGTCGGCCGAGGCGACCTTCCGCGACAACACCGGGCCGGACGCCCGGGCCCGCTTCGTCGTCGGGGACGGCCTGTCCGGCGCCGAGCCCGGGAGCGCGGACCTGGTCCTCAACAACCCGCCGTTCCACTCCCACCAGGCCACCACCGACGCGACCGCCCGGACCATGTTCCACGGGGCCCGGCGCGCGCTGCGCCCGGGCGGCGAGCTGTGGGTGGTCGCCAACCGCCACCTGGGCCACCACACCACCCTGCGCCGGATCTTCGGCAACTGCGCGACGGTGGCGGGCGACCCGAAGTTCGTGGTGCTGCGCGCGGTCAGGCGCTGAGCGCCGCCCACTCCGGCAGCGGCTCGCGGGCCGTGTGCCAGGTCGGCGGGAGGGCGGCGACGCCGGTACGGGCGGCGATCACGCCGCCCGCGATCGCGCAGGTGGTGTCGATGTCACCGCGTCCCGCGACCGTGCACCACAGCCCCTCCTCCAGGTCGTCCAGGTGGCCCGCCGCACACCACAGCGCGAACGGGACGGTGTCCGGCCCGGACATCCGGTAGCCGGAGCCCAGCACCTCCGCGGCGTGCCGGACCGAGGTGTGGGCGGGCATCCGGGACGCGATGCGGACGCCCGAGCGCACCTCGCTGTCGGGCAGGTGCGCGGCGACCTCCTGGAGGAACGCGGTGCGCTCGGGGGCCGGGCCGCCCCGGCCGCGCACGGCCAGCGCCGCGGCGACGGCGACCGCCATCGCCCCGGCGGCCGCCTCCGGGTGGTGGTGCGAGACCGCGCTCTGGCGGGCGGCCTGCTCGACGGCGGTGTCCAGGTCGGCGGCGTGCCAGGCACCGAGCGGGGCGACGCGCATCGCCGCCCCGTTGCCCCAGGAGCCCATGCCCTCGAACTGCGCGGTGACCAGCTCCCGCCAGGGCTCGCCCGCGCCGATCCGGCGCAGCACGTCGTGCATCGAGGCGCCGTAGCCGCGGTGCGTGTCGGCGGCGTACTCCTCGGCCAGGCGCCGGGCGAACCGGTCCTGGTCCACGGTGCCGTCGCCCACGGCGAGTTCGCGGACGAGGACCAGCGCCTGGGCGGTGTCGTCGCTCCACCGCCACACCGGCTCCTCGGGCAGCGTCCGCGCCTCCAGGGGCTCGGGGCCCTCACGGCGCAGAATGCCGAACCAGCGATCGCCGAAGGCGTCACCGAAGGCGAGCCCGGCCAGAGAGTCGAGTGCGGGGACAGGTGCGACGGTCATCGGAGCAGTATGACAAGCCGGGTGCTCCGCCCGCCCCGCTATTCCGCCGCCCCGCGCCGCGCGGCCGCCGCCGACACGGCCGCGCCGATGGAGAGCAGCGCGCAGAGCAGCCAGACCGCGACGTAGCCGGACTCGTTCGCCGCCTCCTGGGTGTCGGAGACGGTGCTCCCGGTCTCGGTCGCCGGGGTCGCAAGGATGACGGCGATGACCGCTCCGGCGAGCGCCCCGCCCAGGGTCTTGACGTTGTTGTACAGGGCCGTGGTGATCCCCGTACGCGAGGGGGCGCCGGCCTCCGCGATCACCGTGGGCAGCGCGCCGAGCGCGACGCCGATCCCGGCACCGGCGAGCACCTTGGCGGCCACCAGCTGCCAGATCGCCGTGTGGAACGCGGCGGTGGCCAGGAAGCTCACGGCGATCAGGGCGAACGAGGCGATCAGCGCGGGGCGGTAGCCGATGCGCCGCGCGACGAGGGCGGTCAGCGAGGAGCCGACGACCGCGGCGACCCCGGCGGGCAGGGCGATCAGTGAGATGGCGAGGGCGGAGAGCCCGAAGCCGTAGCCGGTGCGTTCCGGGTCCGCCGCCAGGAACGTGGAGTCCGGGGCCAGGCTGCCGAAGTAGACGACGCCGAACGCCGCCGCGCACAGGAAGTACGGGGCGACACTGCGGTCGGCCAGTGCCCGCAGGTCCACCAGCGGGTCCGGCACCCGCAGCTCGCGTACCGCCCACACCGCGCCCGTCAGCAGGGCGAGCGGCACCGGGACCAGCACTCCGCCGGAGAGCAGCGGGCCGGTCTTCGCCGCCGAGATCCCCGCGAGCAGCAGGAGCACCGCCAGGCTCAGCAGGCCCACGCCCGGCCAGTCGAGCCGGGCGCCCGGCGTCCGGCTCGACTCCGGGATCGCGAGGAACGAGACCGGGACGCAGAGCAGGGCCAGCACGGCCGGGAGGAGCAGGGTGATCCGGACATCGCCCGTCGCCTTGTGCGCCAGGCCCATGACCACCCCGCCGAGCAGCGTGCCCAGGGTGAGCGCGCCGACCAGGCGGGCGATGGCGCTGCGGGCGCGTTCGACGGAGAGCCGGTCGCGTACGAGAGCGATCTCCAGCGGCAGCAGGGCCGCGAGCGGGCCCAGCAGCACCCGGCCGGCCAGCAGCACGGGCAGCGAAGGCGCGAAGGCCACCAGCAGCGAGCCGACGGCGACGCACACCAGCGAGACCCGCAGCATCCGGCGGTGGCCGTACACGTCGCCGAGCCGGCCGAACGCGGGCACCGACACGGCTGCGGCGAGCAGCTGGGCGGCGACCACCCAGTTGAGGTCGGCGTCCGCGATCCCCAGCTCGGTGCCGATGTCCGGCAGCAGCGGGGCGATACCGCCCTGAACGAAACCGCTGGTCAGCTCGAAGAGGACGAGGAGACCCACGACGGCGCCGACCGACGCGGTCTCCGCGGGGGCGGACCTGGGGGACTCGGTGGTGCTCATGACGGCTGCCCGGCGTCCTGGAGGCGCCGCGCCGCGAGCCCGGCCAGCAGGGCGGCGGCGTCCGCCACCGACCGGTCGTCGTAGACCGCCTGCGCGGAGTGGTTCATGGGGGCGGCCGACGGGTCCTGACCCGACGGGCACGCGCCGAGGCCCACGTACGCGCCCGGGACCTCGTTCAGCACGTACGAGAAGTCCTCGGAGCCGGCCATCGGCCGCGGCGCCTCGAAGACCTGCCCGGCGCCGAACACTTCCCGCGCGGTGCGCAGCGCGAACGCGGCCTCGGCGGCGTCGTTGACGGTGACCGGGTAACCCTCGCGGTAGTCGGTGCCGGCGGTCAGGCCGTGCGCGGCGGCGATCCCCCGCACGGTCCGTTCCAGGGCGGCCCGGACCCGGGCCCGGGTCTCCTCGGAGAACGTCCTGATGGTGGCGGTGAATTCGGCGGTCCCGGGGATCACGTTCCCGGCCGAACCGGCGTGCAGCGAGCCCACGGTGATCACGGCCGGGTCGAAGATGTCGACGGTGCGCGTGACCAGGGTCTGGAGGGCGGTGACCATCTCGCAGACGGCCGGGACCGGGTCCTTGGCCAGGTGCGGTGACGATCCGTGGCCGCCGGCGCCCTCCACGCGGACGGTGACCTCGTCGGATGCGGCGAGCATCGGGCCCGGCCGTACGGCGGCGGTGCCGACGGGCAGCACCGCCGAGGTGACGTGCAGCGCGTACGCGGCGACGACCCGGCTCCCGGCCGCGTCGAGCACGCCCTCCTCGATCATCAGCCGGGCCCCGCCCATGCCCTCCTCACCGGGCTGGAACATGAACACCACGTCGCCCGCCAGCTCTTCGCGCCGCGCCGCCAGCAGCATGGCCGCCCCGACCAGCCCCGCGGTGTGCACGTCGTGGCCGCAGGCGTGCATCCGCCCGGGCACCTCGGAGACGTACGGCACACCGCTGTCCTCCTGTACGGGCAGGGCGTCCATGTCCCCGCGCAGCAGCACGGCGGGGCCGGGGCGGCCGCCGCGCAGGACGGCGGTCACCGAAGTGAGCTTGTCGCCGGTCGTGATCTCCAGGGGCAGCCCGGACAGCGCGTCCAGAACGGCCTGCTGGGTGCGCGGGAGATCGAGGCCGAGTTCGGGCTGCCGGTGCAGGGCGTGGCGCAGCCGGACCAGGGAGTCTTCGAAGGCGAGGGCGTCAGTGCGTGCGAACATGCCTGGTATGGTGCCGATCCGGCCGTTCGGGTCGCGTTCGATGCCAGGATCCTCCGGATCGCGCAGATCGTTTGCCGGAAACAACCGACCGGAGGGCGGCCCCGTGCTGGACGAACTCGATCTGCTCCTCGTCACCGCGCTCCAGATCGCACCGCGCGCGGACTGGCGGACCATCGGGGACGTGCTCGACATCGACGCCTCGACGGTCGCCCGGCGCTGGGCCCGGCTGACCCAGGCCGGGCACGCCTGGGTCGGCGTGCACCCGTCGGTCGCGGCGAGCGGACCGCACACCTGGACCCTCGTCGCGTTCATCGAGGTCGACTGCCTGCCCGGGCGGCTGCACGAGGTGGCCGGCCACATCGCCGACGACCCGCACGTCTTCAACCTGGAGCACGTCAGCGGCAGCCGTGATCTCGTGGTCACCGCGGTCTTCACCGACCACGCCCAGCTCGCCCGGTACGTCGGCTTCCGCCTCGGCGCCCTCGACGGCGTCGCGGCCTCCCGCACCCAGGTCGCCACCACCCTGCACACCGAGGGCAGCCGCTGGCGGCTCGACCGGCTCACCGAGGAGCAGCGCCGCAAGCTGGCCCCGCCGGTCACGAACCGGCAGCCCACCCACACCGTCCCGGAGCGCGACCTCGAACTGGTCCGCGTCCTCGGCGAGGACCCGCGCCGGCCCGTCGCGCACATCGCCGAACGCACCGGGCTCAGCGCCACGACGGTCCGTCGCCGCCTCGACCGGCTGGACGCCGAGCGGGCGCTCTCCTACCGGTGCGAGGTGGCGCGGTCGCTCTCCGGCTGGCCGGTCTCGGTCTCGTACTGGGCGGCGGTGCCGCAGAGCCGGGCGCCGCAGCTCGCGAAGAGCATCAGCCAGATCCGCGAGATCCGGCTCTGCGCCTCGCTGACCGGCCCGCACAACCTGCTCCTGGCCGCCTGGCTGCGCTCGGTGGACGACATCGGCGCCTTCGAGTCCCGGCTCACCGCCCGCCACCCCGAGCTGACGGTGGCCGACCGGGCGCTCACCCTCTGGCCGATGAAGCTCGCCGGCCACCTCCTCGACCCGCAGGGCCGCCACCTGCGCGCCGTCCCCCTGGCCAGCTGGGAGGACACGCACTCCGACACCGCGGAGGCGGCCCTCCTGGACCGCCTCCGGACACCGCCGGCCACCCGCTAGGCGCGTGCGAAGCGGGTGAAGTACTCCAGCGCCGAGAAGTCGTCCACCGCCTCCCGTCCCGCGACCTTGTCGATCGCCGCGCCCTGGAGCAGCCGTTTGACCGGCACCTCCAGCTTCTTGCCGGTACGGGTGTGCGGCAGCGCGGGCACCTCGATGACCGTGTCGGGGACGTGGCGCGGCGAGGCGTGCGTGCGGATCGCCGCCCTGATGGTGTCGCGCAGCCCGTCGTCCAGCGCCCGGCCCGGCTCCAGGACCACGAACAGGGGCATCCAGTAGTCGCCGTCGGGCAGTTCGGCGCCGATGACGAGGCTTTCCCGGATGCCGGGCAGCTCGTCGACCACCGCGTAGACGTCCGCGCTGCCGAGGCGCACCCCGTGCCGGTTGAGCGTGGCGTCGGAGCGGCCGGAGACGATGACACTGCCGTGCGCGGTGCGGGTCATCCAGTCGCCGTGCCGCCACACCCCCGGGTAGGCGCCGAAGTACGCCTCGCGGTACCGGGTGCCGTCGGGGTCGTTCCAGAAGCGGAGCGGCATCGAGGGCATGGGCCGGGTGACCACCAGCTCGCCGACCTCGCCGGTGACGGGGCGGCCGTCCCGGTCGAACGCCTCCAGGGCGACCCCGAGCAGCGGCGCGGACATCTCGCCCGGCCACACGGGGACGGTGGGGGCGCCGCCCGCGAAGCCGCTGACGATGTCCGTGCCGCCGCTGGTCGAGGCCACCTGCACGCGGGGGCCCACATGGTCGCGGACCCAGTGGTACGACGAGGCGGGCAGCGGCGCGCCGGTGCAGCCGAGGACGCGCAGGGCGGACAGGTCCAGATCGCGCCCCGGCTCCAGGCCCGCCTTGGCCGAGCCCTGGAGGTAGCCGGGGCTGACGCCGAGGACGGTGACCCGGTGCGCGGCGGCCAGTTCCCACAGGCGCCCCGGGCCGGGATGGGCCGGGCTGCCGTCGTAGAGCACCGGGGCGGCCCCCATCAGGAGCCCCGAGACGATCATGTTCCACATCATCCAGTTGGGCGTGGTGTACCAGAGGAAACGGTCGCCCGGCCCGAGGTCCAGATGGAGCCCGAGCAGTTTGTGGTGGTCGAACAGGACCCCGCCGTGGCCGTGGACGATGCCCTTGGGCGTGCCCGTGGTGCCCGAGGAGAACAGCACCCACAGCGGCGCGTCGAACGGCAGCTGCTCGAACACGCAGTCGGCGGGTTCGGCGAGTGCGTCCGCCCAGTCCACGGTGCCCGCATCCCCGTACCCGGCCGGGGACAGGCCGAGGACGGGCACCTCCACGGTGACCCGGACGGACGGCAGCGCCTCGCGCAGCGCGGCGGTCTCGGCGCGGCGGTCGTGCTCCTTGCCGTTCCACCGGTAGCCGTCGGCCGCGAAGAGGACGACCGGTTCCAGCTGGCCGAAACGGCCGGCGGCGCCCTCGGCACCGTAATCCTGGCCGCAGGCCGACCAGATGGCCCCGATCGACGCGCAGGCGAGGAACGCCAGCACGGTGTGCGCGCTGTTCGGCAGGTAGCCGACGACCCGGTCGCCGGCCGTCACGCCCTGCCGGCGCAGCCAGCCCGCCAACGCCCCGACCCGGGACCGGAGTTCGCCCCAGGTGAGATACGCGGTGGCACCGCTCTCGTCCGCCGAGATCAGCGCCACGTCGTCCGGCTCGCCCGAACGCAGCGCGTGTTCCGCGTAGTTCAGCCGGGCGCCGGAGAACCAGCGGGTGCCCGGCATCGGGGTGTCGTCGACGACCCGGTCCCAGGCGCCGGTGGTCCGGAGGGCGAAGAAGTCCCCGACGGCCGACCAGAAGCCGGGCAGGTCCTCGACCGACCAGGCGTGCAGTGACCGGTAGTCGGCGTGCGCGGTGCCGGTCCGCGCGGCGACGAAGTCCGTGAACCGGGCGAGCCGGGAGTCAGCGGCCTCCGCCGGGTCGGGCAGCCAGATGGGCTCGGGAGCCGAGGGGGCCGTCCTGCTCATCGCGCGCCTCCCGCCGTGACGACGGGCGCCGGGGCCAGCTGCTCCGCGAGGTCGTCCACGAGCCCCGCGAGGCCGTCCGGAGTGGCGGCGGTTCCGAAGAGGTAGTGGTCGGGGCGGATCACGACGGCCGCCTGCCCCTCCTCGGCGAGATGCGGGAGGTAGAAACCGTCCACGTCGACGGCGGCCACCTCCGCCTCGCCGTCGGCCGGTGAGGACACCAGGTGCAGCAGGCGCGCCCCGATCCCGTCGAGGAAGGCCAGCTGCCGCGCCGACAGCACCGTACGCGGATCGGTGAGGCACGCGACGACGAAGCCGCGTCCGGTCACCTCGTTGAGCAGGCCGGTGCGGCCCCGGTACGCGATGCGGGCCTGCCTGCTCTGCACCCCGGCGGCCCCGCTCCCGGACCGGGCCACCAGACCGTCCGTCAGCACGGCCGGGGGCAGCGGCGGCAGGGCCCTGTCCGGATCGGCGCCGTGACCGGTGAGGTACGCGTCCCGCTCCGCCGCCTGCTCCGGGTCCGTGACGCAGATGACCTTGCCCAGCTCCACGGACATCCCGATCGCGTGCTGGACATGGGCCGCGCGCTCGGTGCCGTAGGTGTCGAGCAGCTCCGGGGCGGCGGCGCCGCGCAGGACCAGGTCGAGCTTGAAGGTGAGATTGGCGGCGTCCCGGATGCCGGAGCACATGCCCTGCCCCGCGAACGGCGGCATCAGATGGGCCGCGTCCCCGGCGAGCAGCAGCCGCCCGGACCGCCAGACGTCCGCCCACCGGGCCTGGAAGGTGTAGACGGCGTGCCGTTCCAGCGCGCAGGTGTCCGGGGTCATCCCGAAGGGTTCGAGCAGCCGCCAGGCGGTGGCCTCGGTGTCGAGCTCGGCCACCGTCTCGCCGGCCATGCGCATGAACTCCCAGCGCCGCCGGCCCGGCCCGCCGGACACCACGGTCGTCGGCCGCTCCGGATCGCATATCTGGAGGTTGACCGGGTCCCAGACGCGTGGGACGTGCGGGCGTACGTCCACGATGAGCCAGTCGTAGAAGAACCCGAGGTCCGTCATCCGGGTCGGCATGTGGCCGCGTACGAAGCTGTGGGCGCCGTCCGCGCCCACGACCCAGGCGGCGGTGACCTCGTGCTGCCGGCCCTCGGTGTCCCGCGCGGTCACGGTGACGTCCCCGTCGCCCTGGACCAGGGCCACGGCCTCGTACCCGCGCAGGACCGTCACCTCCGGGCGGGCCTCGACGGCCTCGGCCAGCGCCCGTTCCAGGTCGGGCTGGTACGTCATGGAGGCGCGCGGCCAGCCGGACGGGCCGGGGCCCGACCAGTCGAAGGTGAGCAGCGGGGTGCCCGAGGCGTTGCGCCACTCGTAGGTGTCGGCCGGTTCGGAGAGCGCGCCCAGCCGGTCGCCGATGCCGGCGTCGGCGAGCAGCCGGGCCGCCTCGTCGTCGAAGTGGACGGCGCGCGGCAGGGGATAGGGGGTGGGCCACTGTTCGAGGACGGTGACCCGCCATCCGTCCCGGGCCAGGAACAGGGCGGTGGTCAGGCCGACCGGGCCGGCTCCGACGACCAGGACGTCGCTGCGGCCGAGTGTGTGCTGCATGGCGTGCGTCCTCACCGGGTCGGCGCGTGGGCGCCGGTCATCAGGGCCGCCAGGTCCTCCGGGGCGAGGAACGACGGGGGAGGGGGCGGGCCCCACGCGTACAGCGACTTCGCGCCCTCGAAGACACCGGGCTTCCACAGCGCGTCGTCCACGATGCAGTCGAGGTCGGAGTAGTACTCGGAGAAGGTGCCGGCCGGGTCCTTGAGGTACCAGAAGAAGTTCGACCCGATGTAGTGGCGGCCGAGCCCCCAGGTGTGCCGGTCCGGGTCCGCCTCCAGCATCGCGGTGGCGCCCCGGCCGATCTCGTCCACGTCGTCCACCTGCCACGAGGTGTGGTGCAGGAAGGCGACGGGGGCCTGCTGCACCAGGACGTTGTGGTGGTCGCTGGAGCAGCGCATGAACGCGGCAAGCCCCTTGACGGTGTCGCTGACCTTGAAGCCGATGCCCTCCCGGAAGAAGCGCTGGGAGGTCTCCTGGTCCGTCGAGCCGAGGACCACGTGCCCCAGCTTGCGCGGCCGCACCGGCTCCTCGCGCAGGATGCCCGGGGCGCGGTGGCCGGGACGGGCGACGGCGCCGGGCGCGTTGTACGGCGGCGCCGCGACGGGGGCCTGCCGCAGGCGCGGGGCGATCTCCACGCGGACCAGGACCTCGGTGCCCGGGTCGACCGCCGTCACCGACCCCTCCGCGCGGTGGACCGGCACGCCGAGCCGGGCCAGCGAGGCGGCCACCCGGTCCAGGTCGTCCGGGTCCTCGGCCCCGACGCCGAGTTCGACCAGGCGGCGGCGGGGCGCGTGCACGATGCGCAGCTGCTCGCCGCCGTCGACCGTGGACAGGGTGTACGAGGACTGCGGCGCGTCGGCCTGGCCGATGGCGTCGCCCACGGGGGTGAGGCCGAAGTCGGCGTAGTAGGCGGCCGTCTGTTCGACGTTCGGCACGCCCATGACGATCCGGGTCAGTCGGTGCAGTGACATGGAACGGCTCTCTTTCGGGGTCGGCGGGGCTGGACCGGGGGAGACCTGGGGGTCTGCCGGTCAGGGGGCGAGCATCGGGTTGCGCAGCGTTCCGATGCCTTCGATCCAGGTCACGAGTACGTCACCGGGGGCGAGGAACTTCTTCGGGGTACGGGCGCCGCCGACACCGGCCGGGGTGCCGGTGAAGATCAGGTCGCCGGGGAGCAGGGGGCAGACGGCCGAAAGACGGGTGATGAGCTCCGGGACGTCGAAGACCATCTCCGAGGTGCGGCTCTTCTGCAGGACCTCGCCCCCGTCGAGCCGGCAGCCCAGTTCGAGGTCGTCCGGGTTCTCGAACTCGTCGGTGCTGACCAGCTCCGGGCCGGTCGGCGCGAAGCCCGGATAGGACTTGCCGAGCGAGAACTGCGGCGCCGGACCGGTCAGCTGGAGCCGGCGCTCGGACAGGTCCTGGCCCACCGTCAGCCCCGCCACGTACGACCAGGCGGTCTCGCGCGTCGCGTGGTGGCAGTGGCGGCCGATGACGGCGACGAGCTCGGTCTCCCAGTCGACCAGCCCTTCGGGCAGGGTGACGGGTGACTCGGGGCCGGTCAGCGAGGTCCGGAACTTGGTGAAGACCGCCGGCTCGGTGGGCACGTCGAGCTTCGACTCCGCGATGTGGTCGAGATAGTTGAGGCCGACCGCGAAGATCTGGGCGGGCCGGGGGACCGGCGGGCCCCACACCGCGCCGTCGCCCGCGCCCACCACGGGCGCCCCGGCCGCCTCGGGCGAGGCCAGATATTCACCGCACCAGGTGGAGAACGCCTCCCAGTCGGTGAACACGTCCTGCGGATCGGGCCCGAAACGGCCCCCGCTCGCCTCTGCCGCGTCGAGAAAGCCCTGCGGGCCCTTGATGGCCAGCCGTCCGTCGATGTGCGCCAGGCGCATGAGGTCCTCCATGCCGTGCGGGGGGTGTCTGCTGCGCAGTCTTGCCCCGTAATCTCGATGAAGCAAGAGATTAACGATAATTTCTACGACTGTCGTTCGGCTGCTACGGTGTGTGGTCATGGCTGGTGAGAAGGCAACACGAGGCGGCGTCGTCTACGCGCGGATCCGCGAGGACATCTTCCAGGGGGTCTTCGAGCCCGGGCAGCGGTTGCGCCTGGTCGAGCTGGCTCAGCGTTTCTCGGTCAGCCAGTCGGTCGTCCGCGAGGCGCTCACCCGCCTCTCCGAGCAGGGGCTCGTCCACGCCGCACCGCAGCAGGGCTTCAGCGTGGTCACCGTCTCCCTCGCCGACCTCAACGAGCTGACCGAGGCCCGGATCGAGATGGAGACCCTGGTCCTGCGCCGGTCGATGGAGCGCGGGGGCATCACCTGGGAGGCGGCCGTCGTCGCCGCCCACCACCACCTGGCCGGCACCGAGGGCGTGCGGAGCGACGGCACGCCCGCCCCCGAGTGGTTCGCCGTCCACGAACGCTTCCACCAGGCCCTGCTGGAGGGCTGCGGCAACGCCAGGCTGCTGGCCGCCACGCTCGGCCTGCGGGACGCCGCGACCCTGTACCGGCGCTGGTCGCTGCCCGTGGGCCACGACACCGCACGCGACGTGGCCGGCGAACACCAGGCGATCGTCGACGCCGTCCTGGCCCGGGACGCCGACACGGCGACCGCCCTCCTCGCCCGGCACATCGACCGCACATCGCAGGCCCTGCGCACCGTGATCGCGAACGACCCGGCGGACAGGCCCTAGCGCGGTCGGCCCGGATGCGGGGGCCGGGCTCCGGTGGCAGCCTGCGAGGCAGCGGCCCGGCGACCGGCACGGCAACGCAGCGCCCGCTGCTCTCACGACGGCAAGGACGACGTCATGACGGCTCACCACGACTCCGGCCCCTCCGGCTGGGTCCACCGGCTCGCCCCCGCCCCGGCGGACGCGCCGGGCGCGCCCGCCAGCTCGGAGCCCACCCTGACCGAGGCGACCGCCCGGCTCGGCGAGGGACCGGTGGCCTGGGCCGTGCTCGTCGGCACCGAACTGGCCCGCGTCATCACCCGCGAGGTGCCCGAACTCGGCGGTGGGCCCGCCCCCTTCGAAACCCTCCGGATGGGCACCGAAGCGGCCGTCCTGCGGTCGCTGCTCCTGCTGGCCGACCCGGCGGCCGACCGGACCGTCCCCGAGGAATCGCTCCTGGGGGACCGCGAGTTCGCCCGGCGCCGGGTGGGCCTCGACAAGGTGCTGCGCGGCATCCGCGTCGCGCACGCCGCGCTGGCCGGGGCGCTGATGGCCGCCTGCCGGGAACGGGCGGCGCCCGCCGACCGCGCCGAGGAGTTCCTGCGCATCTCCGAGCTGCTCTTCGGCTTCATGGACGAGTTCTCCTCCCGGATGACCACCGAGTACCTGACCGAACACGACCGCTGGCTCGCCAGCGGTGCCGCGGCGCGGGAGGAGACCGTGCGCGCGATCCTCGACGGGCAGCCCGTACGCGAGGACACGGCGCGCGAACTCCTGGCCTACCGCCTGGAGGGCCGCCATCTGGCGCTCGTCGCCTGGTGCGAGAGCCCGGCCGCCGGGGACCTCCAGCGCGCGGCGGCCGACCTGCTGCACCTGCGCGGCTGCTCCTCGGCCCTGATCCTGCCGACCGGCCGGACCACGCTGTGGGCCTGGGGCGACCCGCAGGCCCCGCACCCCGCCGAGGCGCCCCCGGGCGCCACGTACCCCGAGGGCTTCGGCTTCGCGTTCGGCTCCGTACGCCACGGGCTCACCGGATTCCGCCAGTCGCACGAGGACGCCCAGCACGCCGCCCGCGTCATGCGGCTCAACCCCGGCGGCACCGGGCCCGTCGTGGACTACCCGGACGTCGAGCTCCCGGCCCTGCTCTCCGCCGACCTCCCCGCCCTGCGCCGCTTCACCGGCGACGAACTGGGGGCCCTGGCGGCGGACAGCCCGCACGCCGAGCAGCTGCGCCGCACCCTGCGGCTCTACCTGCGCAACGAACGCAGCCTGATGGCGGCCGCGGCCCAGCTGCACGTGGCGCGCAACACCGTCACCTATCGCGTCAAGCGCGCCCAGGAACTCCTCGGGCACGACCTGACGGCCCGGCTGCCCGAGGTGATGGCGGCCCTCGAAGCGGCCAGGGTGCTGGGCCCGGCCGTATTGCTGAAGGCGGACGAAGCGCACGAAGCCTGACCACGCCGCTCGGGCCGACAGCGCTCAGATCAACGGGGTGACCTGCTCCTCGATCCCCAGCAGCGCCCGCCCGTACAGCTCACCGGCGATCGCCGGGTTGATCACCGCGTGCCGGCTGCCGGTCTCCTGGTCCCGCCAGATCCGCTGGAGCGGGCTCGCCTCGGCGAAGCTGCCGGCGCCCTGGACGCTCAGCAGCAGATCCAGCGCCTCGCGGGAGCGCCGCGCCACGTAACCGGTGTCCATCCGGACCCGGGCCCGCGTCTCGAACGGCATGTACTCCCCACGCGCCGCCCAGGAGTCGATGTCGTCGGCGGCCCGCATCAGGTGCAGCCGCGCGGTGTCGATCAGCTGCGCGGCCTCGGCCAGCTGGATCTGCGTGGACGGGGCCTCACTGGCGCGCTCGTAGAAGGTGTACGAGATGCCCTTGCCCTTCGCCAGGGACGCCCGCACCACGTCCATCCCCGCCTGGGCGAGCCCCACCTGCGGGCCCGCCAGGACCAGCGCGAGCACCGGCACCAGCGCCGAGCGGTACAGCGCCTCCTCCGTGTGCTCCGTCGGGTAGTCCCCCCGCACGCCCCGGGTCACCGACAGGATGCGGTGCTCCGGTACGAAGACCTCGTCGGCGACCAGGGTGTTGCTGCCCGTGCCGCGCATCCCGGCGACGTACCAGGTGTCCTCGACCGTCAGCTCGTCCATCGGGATCAGGGCCGCGCCCTGGTCCGTCTGCTGTCCGGAGGCGTCCACGACGGGGATGCCGAGCGACGCCGACTGCGCGTGCAGGCTGCCGGAGGCGAAGCCCCACCGGCCGCTCACGACCAGGCCGCCGTCGACCGCCCGGCAGCTCGCGCTGGGCGCGAGGACGCCGCAGACCCGGGCGTCCGGGTTCTCGCCGAACACCTCCTGCTGGACGCGCTCGGGGTACAGGCCGACCATCCAGTTGCAGACGTTGACCAGGGTCGCCACCCAGGCCGTGGACCCGCAGCCGCGCGCCAGCTCCGACGTCACGTCCAGGAAGGTCCCGAAGTCCGCCTCGTGGCCGCCGAAGCGGCGCGGCACCGTCAGCCGGAACAGCCCCGCGTCGGTCAGCGCCTCGATGTTCTCCTCGGCGACCCGGCGGTCGGCCTCCGTCCGGGCGGCGTTCTCCTTCAGCAGCGGGAGCAGCTGCGTCGCGTGCGCCTTCAGCGCGGTCCGCGAGGTCGGTGCGGTCGTGGTCATGGTGTCCTCCGGGCGTCGTACGGCTCAGACGGCGCACCCCCGGGCAGCTGCCGCGAGGGGGCCCGCTGGTGGGATTGCACGCCCCGTCGGCCCCGCTGTCCCCGGTCCCGGAGCACAGATCCGAGGCCGCTTCCTGCGCTGCCGGACCAGTCCGGCGGTTCTTTGGGCCCGCCGCCAGGACGGGCCCGCCCGGCTTGGCCTCCCGGCCCAGTGCGGCGGGCGGCGGCCCGTGGAATCACTGGAACCAGAGCCCGGACCCGCACCCACCGCAGGAGGCCGCTGTGCCCGCATCCGCTCCGACGGGGACGCCCCCGCCCCTCGCCGCCCCCGCTCCGGCAGCCTTCCGGCACGTCCTGGGCCATGTGCCGACCTCGGTCTGCGTGGTGACCGCCGCGACGGCCGCCGGCCCGGTCGGCGTCACCGTCGGCAGCTTCACCTCCGTGTCGCTGGAACCGCCCCTGGTCGCGTTCTGGGCGGGCGCCGCGTCGGCCAGCGCGGACGCCGTCGTACGGGCAGGGCGGTTCGGCGTCAACGTACTGGCCGAGGACCAGCGGGAGGTGTGCGCGGCCTTCGCGCGGCGGACCCCCGACCGGTTCGCCACCGGCGACTGGGAGTACCCGCCGGACGGGCCGCCCCGCCTCGGCGGTGCGGCGGCCTGGCTCACCTGCGATGTGGAAGGAAGCGTTCCGGCGGGTGACCATGTGATGGTGATCGGCCGCGTCCTGGACCTGGCCGCCGCCGACGGGCCGCGCCGCCCGCTCCTCTTCCACCGGGGCCGGCTGGTCCGCCTCGACCGCGCGCACGCGGTGCACGCGCCCACCCACTCCTTCGGCTGGTGGGACCGCTGACCGCCGCCGACGCCCCCACGGGAGGCCCCATGACGGACACCGAAAGCGTCACGCAGACCGTGCTGCGCGAGCGCCAGGGCCTGTCGTCACATTCCCGTCGTCCGCCCGGCAGACGGGAATGTGACGACAGTCCCTGGGCCCGGGACCGGGGCTGGTGGGACCGGATGCGCGCCTGCTACTGGCCCGACTCCGTGGTGAACCTCAGCTGGTACCGGGGCTCCGGCCCCGGATTCGTGGACGCCTCCGCGCACATGGCCGGGCGCGGCGACGCCAGCGTGCACCGCCTCTCCCCGCCCGCCGTGCGGATCGCGCCGTACCGGGCGCCCTACGCGATCCTCGCGTGCCACCTCGACCGGCGCGGATACCCCGTCTCCGGCGAGCTGCTGGGCGACGACCGCCCGGAGCGGGCCGCCGCCTTCTACGACGACACGCTGAAGTGGCTCGCCGGCTGAAACCGCTCGCCCCCACCGCAAGGAGCACCCCATGACCCCGACCGGACTCATCGACGTCCACGCCCACTTCGTCACCGACGCCTACGCCGACGCCGCCCGCTCCGCCGGGATCACGCACCCCGACGGCATGCCCGGCTGGCCCTCCTGGAGCGTCGAGCAGCACCTCGACCTGATGGACGACGCCGGAATCGCCAGGTCCTACCTGTCGGTCTCCTCGCCCGGCGTGCACTTCGGGGACGACCGCGCGGCCCGCGCCCTGGCCCGGGAGGTCAACGGGTTCGGCGCCCGCGTCCGCGCCGGACACCCGGACCGCTTCGGCCAGTTCGCCTCGCTGCCGCTGCCCGATGTGGAGGGCGCGCTCACCGAGGCCGCGTACGCGCTCGACGTCCTCGGCGCCGACGGGGTCGCCGTGGAGACCAACCACCACGGCCTCTACCTGGGCGATCCCCGCCTCGAACCGCTGTGGGAAGCGCTCGACTCGCGCGGCGCCCTCGTCTTCGTCCACCCCACCTCGCCGCCGCACGCGGACGAGACCGCCCTCGGCCGGCCGCGCCCGATGCTGGAATTCCTCTTCGACACCGCCCGCGCCGCGAGCGACCTGCTGCTGCGCGGGGTGTTCACCCGCCACCCCCGGATCCGCTGGGTGCTGACCCACGGCGGGGGAGCGCTGCCGCTGCTCGCGGACCGCATCGACCTGTTCCGTACGATCACCGGCGGCGACGGACCAAGCGCGGTGGAACAGCTCGGCCGCCTCTGGTACGACATGGCCGGGACGCCGTTCCCCCGCCAGATCCCGGCCCTCGACGCCGCGTTCGGCACCGAGCGCCTGCTGTACGGCAGCGACTACTGCTGGACCCCCGCCGAGGCGGCCCGCGCCCAGATCGCCTCCGTCGACGCGGCCGTCCCGCCCTCCGCCACCGACACCTGGCGCGACCTCACCACCCGTAACGCGCACCGCCTGTTCGCGGTGTGACGGCCGACCCACGACGACGACAGTCAGGAGAGACATGAGCAGGTACGTCGACCCCTCATCGGTCACCGGCCAGGTGCTGGTCAGGGACGTCACCGTGGTGGACCCGCTGGACGGGACCGCCGCCCCCGGGCAGGACGTGCTCACCGAGAACGGCCGGATCACCGCCGTCACGGCCACCGGCGCCCCGCCGGGCGACCGCCCTGTGGTGGACGGACGGGGCCGGTTCGCCGTACCGGCGTACATGGACATGCACCTGCACGCCCTGAACACCCCGGACGACGTCGACGGCAGCTACGCCCTCATGCTCGCCAACGGCATCGCCGGCTTCCGCCAGATGTCGGGCAGCCGGGCGCTCCTGAAGTCCCGGCGCGAGGGCACCCTGCCCAGGCCCACCGGCGCACCGGACCTGAAGGCGACCGCCGGCGACCTCCTCACCCCGTTCAACGCGAGCACGCCCGACGACGCGGTGCGGGCCGTACGGGAACAGCACCGGGACGGCGCCGACTTCGTCAAGGCGGGCATGACCACCCGCGCGACCTTCCTCGCCGCCCTCGGCGAGGCCAACCGGCTCGGCATCCGCCTGGGCGGCCATCTCCCCGCCGACCTCGACCCGCGCGACGCCGCACGCGGCGGGGTCTGGTCGATCGAGCACCTGGGCCCCGGCGTCACCGTCTTCGCCGCCGCCTCCTCCCGCGAGGCCGAGGTACGGGCCCGCAACGCCACCCGCAAGCTCCCGCCGCTCCCCAAGCTGAGGTTCCCCGGCGCCGACCGGCTGGTGACCCGGCTGATCAAGGGCATGGTCGTGAACCCGGCCACCCACACCTCCGAGCACGAGGCCCACGCGTACGCGCTCGCCGACGGCTCGTACGACCAGCGGAAGGCCGAGGAGCTGGCCGCCCTCTTCACCGAGCACACCACCTGGCAGTGCCCCACCCTGATCCGCGTCCACACCCAGCAGTTCGGCGACGCGCCCGAACACACCGGCGACCCGAGGCGCCGCTACATGGCGCCCGGGGAGCTGCGGGCCTGGGACAAGTCGGTACGGAAGTTCGCCCGGCTCCCCGACGTCACCCGCGAGGCCCTGCACCGCCACTGGGCCGCCCAGCTCAGGCTGACCAGGACCTTCGCCGACGCCGGAGTGCCCATGGTCGCCGGCACCGACGCCTGCGGGGCGGCGCACATCATCCCGGGCTTCTCGCTGCACGACGAGTTCGACCTGCTCGCCGAGGCCGGTCTCACCCCGCTGACCATCCTGCGCATGACGACCACCGAACCCGCCCGGTTCCTCGGCGAGGAGGGGACGTCCGGCCGCATCGCCCCCGGAATGCCCGCCGACCTGGTGCTGCTCGACGAGGACCCGTTGACGGACCACACCGCGCTGCGCCGGATCGCCGGGGTGCTGCGGGAGGGCTCCTGGTGGTCCCGCGCCGACCTCGATACCGTGCTGGAACGCGTCGCCGCCGCGCCCGGCGCCCGCTGACCACCGCACCCGTCCGCACCGGCCGGACCGCCCCCGAGCGGGAGGGACACGTACATGACGGAAGCCGACCCCGGGCTCTTCGGGCCCGCATCGGTCACCTGGCAGCTGCACGGCGACCCGATGATGTGGATCGCCGGGGTACGGGCGCTCCATCTCCAGGCGCTCCACCCCCTCGCCGTGCGCGGCGTGATGCAGAACTCCGACTTCCGCGAGGACGCCTGGGGCCGGCTCATGCGCACGGCCGGCTTCGTCGGCACCATCACCTACGGCACCACCGAGGCCGCCGAGAAGGCGGGCGCCCGGGTCCGGAGGATCCACGCCCGCCTGAAGGTCACCGACCCGGCCACCGGGACCGTCCACGGCGTGGACGAGCCCGAGCTGCTGCTCTGGGTGCACTGCGCCGAAGCCGACTCCTACCTCCAGGTCCTGCGCCGCTCCGGCTACCCGCTCACCGCCCGGCAGGCCGACCAGTACCTCGCCGAGCACCGGCACAGCGCCCGGCTCGTCGGACTCGACCCGCGGGACGTGCCCGCGACGACCGCCGAGATGGCCGACTACTTCGCCGGCATCCGGCCCCGGCTCGCCCGCACCCCGGAGGCGCTGGACGTCGACAGCTTCCTGCGCCGCCCGCCCGTGCCCCCGCCGCTCGTCCCCGTACGCGCCCTGCTGTGGCAACGCGTGGCCGCCCTCGCGTACCAGTCGCTGCCGCCGTTCGCCCAGGAGCTGTACGGGAGGACGGCGCCGCCGCCCGCCGCCGTGGACCGCCGGCTGCGCACCGCCGGGGCGCTCCTGCGGGCCGTTCCCGCGCGGCTGCGCTGGCGGCTTCCGCCCGGTCACATCGTGAACGCGATGGCCCGGCTCGGGCCCGGCAGCCGCCCCACCCCGTACACACTGAAGAGGCAGGCAGCCATACTGGACGGACCTGGGAGGGTGCGGCGGCAGCGGGCTGAACGACGGGGGCGGCAACAGGGATGGCGGAAACCAGGCTGATCCAGAGCCGGTACCGGCTGCTCGACCTGATCGGTCGCGGCGGCATGGGCGAGGTGTGGCGGGCCCGCGACGAAGCGCTGGGCCGCCAGGTCGCCGTCAAATGCCTCAAGCCCATGAGCGCCCAGCACGACGAGGACCACACCCGCATCGTCCGTGAGCGCTTCCGCCGCGAGGCCCGGGTCGCCGCCGCCCTCCAGCACCGGGGCGTCACCGTCGTCCACGACTTCGGCGAGTACGAGGGCGTGCTCTACCTCGTGATGGAGCTGCTGGACGGCCGCAACCTCAGCCAGCTCCTGGAGGACAACGCGCAGCACCCGCTGCCCGTGGACGACATCGTGGACATCGCCGAACAGGTCGCGGACGCCCTCGGCTACACCCACCAGCAGGGCATCGTCCACCGCGACCTCAAGCCCGCCAACATCATGCGGCTGTCCGACGGGACGGTGAAGATCTGCGACTTCGGGATCGCCCGGCCGGGCCACGGCATCCCGGTCACCTCACGGCTCACCGGCGTCGGCATCGCCATGGGCACCCCGCACTACATGTCGCCGGAGCAGATCAGCGGCGGCCAGGTCGACCACCGCAGCGACCTCTACTCGCTGGGCTGCGTGCTGTACGAGATTGCGACCGGGGCCCCGCCCTTCGACCTGGAGGATTCCTGGGGCATTCTCGTCGGCCACCGCGACACCCCGCCCGAGCCGCTGCGCTCGCACCGCGCCGAACTGCCCGGGTTCTTCGACCGGGTCGTCCTCGACCTGCTCGCCAAGACCCCCGAGGAGCGCCCGGCCGACGCCCACGACCTCCGCCGCCGCATCGCCGTCGGCCGCACCGGCGAGCAGCCCTCCCTCGGCCCGGCCGGCGAGGCGCCGCCCGCCCCCGTCGCCCTCTCCGGCCGGACGCCCGCCCCCGCCGCCCCGCTGCCCGCCTGGGCGCACACGATGACCGGCGGCCACAGGGCGACGGGAGCGGTGACCCCGCCGGCGCCGCTCGACCACTCGGCGGGCCTCACCCTCGCCTGGACCACCGGAACCGCCCCGCCCGGCCCCCGGGCCCCGAGCCCCAGCCGCAGGGACCGGGCCGAGAACGCGCTGCGCGAGTTCGGCCGCATCGCCGAGGACCGCGCCCGCGCCCTCGGCCCCGAGCACCCCGAAACGCTCGCCGCCCGGCAGCAGATGGCCTACGCGCTCGGCCGCCTCGGCCGGCACACCGAGGCCCACGCACTGCACGCCGCCGTGCTCGCCGCACGGGAGCACGCGCTGGGCCCCGACCACCCCGACACCCTGCGCTGCCGCCACAACCTGGCCTTCAGCCTCAGCAGACTGGGGCGCCTGGAGGACGCGTACCGCATGGCCCACGACGTGGCCGCCGCCCGCGCCCGGGTGCTGGGGGCCGACCACCCGGACACCCTGGTCACGCTCTACGAGGTCGGCTACACGCTGGGCCGGCTCGGCCGCTGGACGGAAGCCCTGCACACGTACCGCCGGGTCGCAGAGGCGCGGACCCGGCTGCTCGGCTCCGACCACCCGGACACCCTCGCCACCCGCTACGAGATCGGCATCAGCCTCGGCCGCCTCGGCCGCAGCGCCGACGCCCTGGAGCTGTACCGCGCGCTCGTCGCCGACCGCACCCGGGTCAACGGCCCCACCGACCCGGAGACCCTCCGCGCCCGCCACGGGCTCGGCGTCAACCTCGGCCGGCTGGCCCGCTGGGACGAGGCCCTGGCCGAGGCGCGGGCGGTGTGCGGGGGCCGGGAACACGTCCTGGGCCCCGACCACCCCGACACCCTCGTCAGCCGCCGCGAGGTCGCCGTCGCGCTCGGCTGGCTGGGCCGCTGGACCGACGCGCTCGCCCTGTACCGGCAGGTCGCCGACGCCCGGACCCGGCTCCTGGGCCCCGCCCACCCCGACACGCTCGCCGGACGCGACGACGAGGCGCACTGCCTCGAACAGCTGGGCCGCGCCCGCGAGGCCGCCGACCTCTACCGCGAGGTGGCGGTGCTCCGGGAGCGCGGTCCCGCACCGCTCTGACGCGGGCCGCGCACACCGGAGCGGGGCGGGCGGCCGGGCCCGCCCGCCCCGCGTCCCGGACGGCCGGTCAGTCGGCCGATGCGGCCCAGCCCTTCGCCTCGATCCGCCGGGCGTCCGACGGGCGGCCCTCGTCGAAGACCGTACGGCCGCCGTCCTCCACCTTGATGGCGTCCACGTACACCCCACGGCCCACGTACAGCTGATCCGTGGTGTAGCGCCACCTCAGCAGCACCCCGGCGCCGCGCACTCCGGCGAGGCCGGCGTCCAGGCGGTGCCAGACCCGGCCCGACCAGCCGGACAGCGAGCCGCCCGGGTGCTCCTCGGGCCGGGGGCGCCCGCCCTGCCCCGTCGGCGCCGTGGTGAACGGGACCGGCTGCCAGGTGGCACCGGCGTCCGTCGAAGCCTCCAGGTACAGGAAATCGGACGCCGGCTCGGTGTCCCACCACAGCGCGCAGCTCAGCCGGGCCCGCGAGGAGGCGAGCGGCAGGGCCGGCAGCGCCAGGGTGGCCGTGGACGCGCTCGCCATCCCGGAGAACCAGGCGGTACGGCCCCGGGCCGGGCGGACCGCGACGGCGCGGGCCATCTGGTTGGCGGTGGCCACGCGCGGCGCGCTGCCGGACCGCCAGTTGCGCACCGGGTGCACCGAGTTGCCCAGCACGATCAGGAACGAGTCCGTGGACGGGTCCAGGACCAGGCTGGTCCCGGTGAAGCCGGTGTGCCCGGCCGTCCGGGGCGTGGCCATGGCGCCCATGTACCAGTGCTGGTAGAGCTCGAAGCCCAGGCCGTGCGCGTCACCGGGGAACGCCGTGTTGAAGTCGGTGAACAGCAGGTCGACGGAGTCCGCCGAGAGGATGCGGGCCCGCCCGTACACCCCGCCGTTGAGCAGGGTGCGCGCCAGGATCGCCAGGTCCCAGGCGCAGGAGAACACCCCGGCGTGCCCGGCGACCCCGTCCAGGCTGAAGGCGTTCTCGTCGTGCACCTCGCCCCAGACCAGGCCGCGGTCGAGCCCGGACCAGGGGAGCCGGGCGTCCTCGGTCGCGGCGATCTTCGGCTTCCAGGAGGCGGGCGGGTTGTACCGGGTGCGCCGCATCCCGAGCGGACCGGTGATCCGCTCGCGCAGCAGGACGTCCAGGGTCTGCCCGGTCAGCTTCTCCAGGACCAGCTGGAGCGAGATCAGGTTGAGGTCGGAGTAGAGGTAGACCGTGCCCGGCGGGTTGGCCGGGACCTCCTTCCACAGCAGCTCCAGCTTCCCTTCCCGGGTCGGCGCGCTGTAGAGCGGGATCCAGGCGGTGAAACCCGAGGTGTGGGTGAGCAGCTGACGGATCGTGATGTCCTGCTTGCCGCCGCCCGCGAACTCCGGCAGATAGGAGGCGACCGTCGCCTCCAGCTCCAGCGTGCCGCGCTCGATCTGCTGCACCGCCAGGATCGAGGTGAACAGCTTCGAGACCGACGCCAGGTCGAAGACCGTGTCCTCGGCCATCGGGATCTGCTGGTCCTCGGGGAACTCCACCCCGGTGTCGGTGGTCTCGTCGTACGCCGAGTAGCGCACCGCCTTGCCGATCGGATGGTGCAGGGCCACCGTGCCGCCCCGCCCCGCGAGGAGCACCGCGCCCGCGTACCACGGGTGCTTCGGCGAGGCTTCCAGGTAGCGCTCCGCCTCGGTGACCAGCTGGTCGAGCGGTTCCCGCAACAGCCCGGCACGGGCGGCCGATCCGCGCCGCAGCGTCGGCTTCGCGCCCCTGCCCTCGTGCATCTGTGACGACCCCGCCCCCGACTCCGTGGCAGACGCCGCGCCCGCGAACGGGATCGGCGCCAGGGCGAGTGCCCCGCCCAGGGCCAGCATCCCACCACCGAGCCTCCGCCGGCTGATCTCCCCGGCCGCCGTGTCCTCCGTCATGCACAACCCCTTCTCGCTGCCTGATCGCGCTGCCTGAAAGTAACTTTCGAAATCTCTTCCGAGCGTGAAACTTCCTGCCGAGCAGAGAGTACTGTCAGGACCCGCTGTGCCGTAGGGGCGGGAGCGGGAAAGAATCTGATGTCGCGTCAGGCCCTTGACCACCGGCCCCCGGCCGCACAGGATCACGCCATGACCGGTGTACGCAGCAGCACAGTCGACGGCGTCCTGACCCGCAGCGCACGGCGCACCCCCGAACGGACCGCCCTGCGCTACGCCGGCCGGACCTGGACCTACCGCGAGCTGGACGAGGCCGTCACCACCGCGGCCGCCGCCCTCACCGAGGGCCACGCGCTGCGCCCGGGGGACCGGGTCGCCGCCTACGCCCACAACTCGGACGCGTATCTGATCGCCTTCCTCGCCTGCGCCCGGGCCGGGCTCGTCCATGTGCCCGTCAACCAGAACCTGACCGGCGAGGACCTGGCGTACATCCTGCGCCAGTCGGCGTGCTCGCTGGTCCTCACCGACCCGGCCCTCGCGGACCGCGTCCCCGAGGGCTTCGCCGTGCGGGTGCTGCGCGACGACGAGGGGTCGCTGCTGGCCGAGCTGGGCACCCCGCGCCCGTTCACCCCCGTACGCGAACCGGCCGCCGACGACCTGGTCCAGCTGCTCTACACCTCCGGGACCACCGCGCTCCCCAAGGGCGCGATGATGACGCACGGCGCCCTCGTCCACGAGTACGTCAGCGCGATCACCGCGCTCGACCTGCGCGCCGGGGACCGGCCCGTCCACGCGCTGCCCCTCTACCACTCGGCGCAGATGCATGTGTTCCTGCTGCCCTACCTCGCGGTGGGCGCCGAGAACACGGTCCTGGACGCACCGGACGCGGCCCGGATCTTCGACCTGGTCGAGTCGGGGCGGGCCGACAGCCTCTTCGCCCCGCCCACCGTCTGGATCGGCCTCGCCAACCATCCCGACTTCGCCGCCCGCGACCTCGGCGGCCTGCGCAAGGCGTACTACGGGGCGTCGATCATGCCCGTCCCCGTGCTGGAACGCCTCCGCGGCCGGCTGCCCGGTCTCGCCTTCTACAACTGCTTCGGGCAGAGCGAGATCGGCCCGCTGGCCACCGTGCTCGGCCCGGACGAGCACGAGGGCCGGATGGACTCCTGCGGCAGGCCCGTCCTCTTCGTGGAGGCGAAGGTGGTCGACGAGGACGGCAAGGACGTCCCCGACGGCACCGCGGGCGAGGTGGTCTACCGCTCGCCCCAGCTGTGCACCGGTTACTGGGACAAGCCGGAGGAGAGCGCGGAGGCGTTCCGGGACGGCTGGTTCCACTCCGGCGACCTCGCCGTCCGGGACGCGGACGGCTACTTCACGGTGGTCGACCGGGTGAAGGACGTCATCAACTCCGGCGGGGTCCTCGTCGCCTCCCGGCAGGTCGAGGACGCCCTCTACACCCACCCCGCCGTCGCCGAGACCGCCGTCGTCGGGCTGCCCGACGAGCGCTGGATCGAGGCCGTCACCGCCGTCGTCGTCCTGAAGGGCGAGGCCACCGAGGAGGAGCTGATCGCGCACGCCCGCGAGCGCCTCGCCCACTTCAAGGCGCCCAAGCGGATCGTGTTCACGGACGCCCTCCCGCGCAACGCCAGCGGCAAGATCCTCAAGCGGGACCTGCGCGACCGCCTCGCCTGACGGCCGCCGGGCCGCCTCTCGGATCGTCCTCCCCGGCCGGAAGGGCGGTTACGGGCGCTCGTCCACGATCCGCCGGAACTTGCCCACCGACCGCTCCAGCGTCTCCGGGTCCAGGATCTCGACGCCCACCGACACCCCGATCCCGTCCTTGACCGCCGCCGCGACCGATGCGGCGGCCGCCGCCCGCTGCTCCGGCGTCGCCCCGGCCCTGGCCTCCGCCCGCACCGTCAGCACATCGAGCCGGCCCTCCCGGGTCAGCCGCAGCTGGAAGTGGGGCGACACCCCCGGGGTACGGAGCACGATCTCCTCGATCTGCGTGGGGAAGAGGTTCACCCCGCGCAAGATGACCAGGTCGTCGCTGCGCCCGGTGACCTTCTCCATCCGCCGGAAGACGCGGGCCGTGCCGGGCAGCAGCCGGGTCAGGTCCCGCGTCCGGTACCGGACGACCGGCATCGCCTCCTTGGTCAGCGAGGTGAACACCAGCTCGCCCCGCTCCCCGTCGGGCAGCACCTCGCCGGTGAACGGGTCGACCACCTCCGGATAGAAGTGGTCCTCCCAGATGTGCAGCCCGTCCTTCGTCTCCACACACTCCTGGGCCACGCCGGGACCCATCACCTCGGACAGGCCGTAGATGTCGACCGCGTCGATCGCGAACCGCTCCTCGATCTCCCGCCGCATCTCCTCCGTCCACGGCTCCGCCCCGAAGATCCCCGCCTTCAGCGAGGTCGTACGAGGATCGACGCCCTGCCGCTCGAACTCGTCCAGGAGGGTCAGCATGTACGAGGGCGTCACCATGATGATGTCGGGCCGGAAGTCCTGGATCAGCTGGACCTGACGGGCCGTCATGCCACCGGACGCCGGAATCACCGTGCAGCCCAGCCGCTCCGCCCCGTAATGCGCCCCGAGGCCGCCGGTGAACAGCCCGTAGCCGTAGGCCACATGGATCTTCTGGCCCGGCCGGCCGCCCGCCGCCCTGATGGACCGGGCGACCACATCGGCCCAGGTCTCCAGGTCCCTGTCGGTGTAGCCGACGACGGTCGGGCGGCCCGTCGTCCCGCTGGAGGCATGGATGCGGCGCACCTGGTCCTCGGGGACCGCGAACATCCCGAACGGGTAGTTGTCCCGCAGATCCGCCTTGGTGGTGAACGGGAAGCGGGCCAGATCGGCGAGCGAGCGGCAGTCCTCCGGCTTCAGCCCCGCCCGGTCGAACGCGGCCCGGTAGTGCGCCACGTTCTCGTAGGCGTGGCGCAGGGTGGCCCGCAGCCGTTCGAGCTGAAGCGCCTCCAGTCCGGTGCGGCTCATCCGTTCCGCCGAGTCCAGCAGAGCCGTCATCTCGGGCCTCCTCGTCCGTGCGCGCCGTGCGGGCGACCGATCATTCGGTCGTTTCCTCCGGGAGCAGTAATTCAGGATCCCGCACCCCCTGGCAAGAGGGGTGACGCATCCGGACCGGACCGCGAGTACGCCCGTACCGAACACGGCTGCGTCACCCGGACGGCCCTGTTTGGATGGGGGCATGCCGACCTTCCACACGTACGACGGAACCCAGCTCGCCTATCACCTCGTGGGGGAGGGGGCACCGCTGATCTGCCTGCCCGGCGGTGCCATGCGGGCGAGCGCCTACCTCGGCACCCTCGGCGGACTCTCCGCCCACCGGCAGCTGGTCCTCCTCGATCTGCGCGGCACCGGCGCCTCCGCCGCCCCCGACGACCCCGCCACCTACCGCTGCGACCGGCAGACCGAGGACGTCGAGGCCCTGCGTGCCCACCTCGGCCTCGAACGCGTCGACCTCCTCGCCCACTCCGCGGCCGGCGAACTCGCCGCCCTCTACGCCGCCCGGTATCCGCACCGGCTGCGCAACCTGGTCCTCGTCGCCCCCACCACCCTCGCCGCCGGCTTCTCCGCCTCGGTGCGCGAGTCCCGCGAGGCGGCCGCCCTGCGCGCGTCGGAACCGTGGTACGAGGACGCGCTCGCCGCCCTGGAGGAGATCTGGGCCGGCCGCATGACCGACGAACTGCGCGCCAGGACAAGGCCGTTCCTGTACGGGCGGTGGGACGCCGACGCCCAGGAGCACGCCGCCGCCTCGCCCGCGCAGATCAACGCCGAGGCCGCCGCCCGGTACGCCGGCGAAGGCGCCTTCGACCCGGCGGCGACCGCCCCCGCCCTGCGCACGCTGGATGCGCCGGTCCTCGTGCTGGCCGGCGAGTACGACACCATCCTGACGCCCGACCGCGCCGCCGGGCTGGCCGCGCTCTTCCCGCACGCCGAGTTCGCCGTGCAGCGCGGCGCCGCGCACTTCCCGTGGATCGACGACGCGGGGGCCTTCGCCCGCATCGTCGAGGCGTTCCTCGACCCGGAGGTGCACACCGTCCGGGCCGGCGGGACGCGGCTCGCGTACCGGGTGTGGGGCGACCCGGCCGCGCCGCCGGTCGTCCTGGCCCACGGCCGGTGCGGCAGCAGCCGCGACTGGGCCCGCATCGCCACCCAACTCGCCGCCACCCACCGGGTGTACGCCTTCGACTTCCGGGGCCACGGCCTCAGCGACTGGCCCGGCCGCTACAGCTTCGAGCTGTTCCGCGACGACCTGCACGGCTTCCTGGAAGCCCGCAACCTCGCCGGTGCCACCGTCGTCGGGCACTCCATGGGCGGAGCCGCCGCCTATCTGCTCGCCGAACGGCACCCCGGGCTGATCGGCCGCCTGGTCATCGAGGAGGCGCCCCCGCTCATCCCGCTCGACCCGCCCCGCCCCGTGCCCCAACGCCCCGACGAGGAGCTGGACTTCGACTGGCCGGTCGTGCCCGCCATCGACGCCCAGCTCAACGACCCGGACCCGGCCGGCCGCGAACTCCTCGGCGAGATCACCGCCCCCACCCTCGTCATCGGCGGCGGCCCGAGCAGCCGGATCGCCCAGGAGGACCTGGCCGGAATGGCCCGCGCCATCCCCGGCGCGGAGTTCGTCACCATCGACGCGGGCCACCTCGTACACACCGAACGACCGGAGGAATTCCTCACCGCCCTCCGGTCGTTCGGGATCTGATCACCGACCTGACGTCACGTCAGCCCCGGTGCAGGAGCGTCACCAGGACGTCGTGCAGCGTCGCCTCGGCGTCCTCGGAGCCCGACTCCGTACGCCAGGCGACGAAGCCGTCGGGGCGCACCAGGACCGCGCCGTCCCGGCCCGTCCCGTGCGCCTCGGCCCAGTCCGCCCCGTCCTCCGGTTCAAGATCGGCGCCCGCGCCGATGCCGTACGCGTCGAGCCGCACGCCCAGTCGTTCGGCGACCCGCTCCGCGGCCCGCCGCCACGCCGCGTCCGCGCCGTCCGCCAGCAGCACGAACGAGCGCTCGTACAGATCCAGGGTCGAGATGCGCTCCCCGTCCCGGCGCACCCAGAGGTGGGGCGCCCTGCTGCCCGGCTCGCCCGTCAGCCGCATCCCCTCCGGGACCACCGGCGCGTCCGGCGCCACGCCCAGCACCGCACCCGCGGTGTAGCGGTAGCCCAGCGCCACGTTCAGCATCCCGCCCCGCTTGCCGCCGCCCACCGAGGGCGGGGGAGCGTAGCCGGGGTGGCTGTGCTCCTCGGACCGCGCCGACGCCCGCTCACTCGTCGCCCGGGCCACCGGCAGCCGCTCCTCCCCGTACGTCTCCAGCAGCCCCCGGCCCGCCTCGCCCCGCAGCACCGCCGCCAGCTTCCACGCCAGGTTGTGCGCGTCCTGGATACCGGTGTTCGAGCCGAAGGCGCCGGTCGGCGACATCTCGTGCGCCGAGTCACCGGCCAGGAACACCCGACCGCGTGAGTAGCGCCCGGCTACCCGCTCCGCCGCGTGCCACGGCGCCTTGCCGGTGATCTCCACATCGAGGTCCGGCGCGCCGACGGCGGTACGGATGTGGCGGGCGCACCGCTCGTCCGTGAAGTCCTCCAGCGTCTCGCCCCGCTCCGGCTGCCACGGGGCGTGGAACACCCACTCCACCTCGTTGTCCACCGGCAGCAGCGCGCCCTCCGCCTCCGGATTCGTCAGATAGCACACGATGAAGCGCCGCTCGCCCAGCACCTCCGCCAGCCCGCGCGACCGGAAGGTGACGCTGACGTTGTGGAACAGGTCGCCGGTCCCCGACTGGCCGATGCGCAACTGCTCGCGGACCGGGCTGCGCGGCCCGTCCGCCGCGACCAGGTAGTCCGCCCGCACCGTCGTGTGCTCACCGGTCTCCCGGTTCTTCAGGGTCGCCGTGACCCCCGAGGCATCCGGGTCGAACGACATCATCTCCGTGGCGAAGCGCAGGTCACCGCCCTGCTCCCGGGCCCGCTCCAGCAGGACCGGCTCCAGGTCGTTCTGACTGCACAGGCACCAGCCCGTCGGGCTGAACCGGGCCAGCGCCCCGCCCGGGTCGATCTCCTTGAACAGCCACTCCTGGTCCTCGCCGGTCAGCGAGCCCGCCTGGAGGATGCCGTGGTTGTCCGCCAGCACCGACGCGGCCGCCCGGATCTCCTCCTCGACACCCGCACGGCGGAACACCTCCATCGTGCGGACGTTGTTGCCGCGGCCACGCGGATGCGTCGAGGTGGCCGCGTGCTTCTCGACCAGCAGGTGCTCGACGCCGAGCCGGCCGAGGAAAAGGGACGCGGACAGACCCACCAGCGAACCGCCCACGATGAGGACCGGTACATGGAGGTCGACGTTCTCGTTCATCAGTTGCTCCAGCTCCGACGCCGTACAGATGCTCTGTCCATGCCCGTGCCGGAGCCGGGTCGGAGCCCTTCGGACGCCTGCTCACCTGAACGGTTCATAAATCTCGCGTCGGGCGGACCAGCGTTTCACGATCGGTCACGGAGACGGCCGGGTCTCCCCGCATTCCTGCCTCCCACCGTCGAAGGAGTTCGCCAGATGACCACCACCCTCTCGGAACGGATCTCACAGTCCGCCTTCGACGGATCCCGGCTGCGCGTCGTGCTGCTGCTGGATCTGCACGACGGCGCCCAGAAGCAGTTCCTGGAGGCGTACGAGCACATGCGCAACCAGGTCGCGTCCATCCCCGGTCACATCAGCGACCAGCTGTGCCAGTCCATCGAGAACCCCTCGCAGTGGCTGATCACCAGCGAGTGGGAGAGCGCCCCGCCGTTCCTCGCCTGGGTGAACAGCGAGGAGCACGTCGCCACCGTGCAGCCCCTGCACAGCTGCGTACGCGACACCAGGTCGCTGCGGTTCAGCGTGCTGCGCGAGACCGGCAAGGGCTTCGAGGCCGTCCCCGACCCGCTCAAGGGCGGCCTCCAGACCTCCCCGCGCCTCGGCGACGGCGTCGTGCGCCACGCGCTCACCTTCACGGTGAAGCCCGGCACCGAGGACATCGTGGCCAAGCTCCTCGCCGACTACGAGTCGCCCCGCTCCCGCGTGGACGACCACACCCGGCTGCGCCGCACCTCGCTCTTCATGCACGGCAACCGCGTGGTGCGCGCCGTCGAGGTCGAGGGCGACCTGATGGCCGCCCTGCGGCACGTCTCCCGCCAGCCCGAGATCCGCGCCGTCGAGGAGGCCATCAACCCCTACCTCGAACAGGACCGGGACCTCGCCGACCCCGACTCCGCCCGGATGTTCTTCACCCGCGCGGCGCTGCCCACCGTGCACCACGTCTCGGCCGGCCGTCACGCCCCCGAGAGCCTGCAGCGGCACGCCGTGTTCTACCAGGCCAAGGAGGGCTGCGGGATGGCCCTGGCCCGCCTCCTGGCCGGCCACGACGAGGAGGCCGCCGACGACACCGGCAGCCCCATCGACAGCAGCACCATCTTCCAGCGCGACGACGTCGTCGTACGCCTCCTGGAGGCGAGCGGCCCGCTCGACGCGCAGCCCGCCCAGGCCCTCGGCATCCACGGCCCCGACAAGGCGGCCCGCCTGGCCCGCCTCCTGGACGGCGAGGCGAACGCCGTCCCCGCCACCGACCAGGACGCCGCGCGCTTCCTCGCCCGGTCCGAGATGCGACTGATCACCGACCGGCGCGCCGCGGATTCCTGAACCGCGCTCCGGCACCCGGGCCCTCGCCCGACCCGTCACCCCACGCGCCCAGCGCCCAGGAGGAGAAGCAGAGATGACCACCCACCGGCCACGCATCGTGGACCTCAGTGAGACCCAGCCCAACACCAGGCGCGGAGGCGACCTGCGCGCCCTGCTCACCCCCACCGCGGTGGGCGCCACCAGCGGCTTCATGGGCCTCGCCCTCGTCGACCCCGGCGACCGCATCGGCGAGCACTACCACCCGTACTCCGAGGAGTTCGTGTACGTCGTGCAGGGGCACCTGGAGGTCGACCTGGACGGGGAGACGCACACCATGCGCCCCGACCAGGGCCTGCTGATCCCCCCGCACGTCCGCCACCGCTTCCGCAACGTCGGCGACACCGAGGCCCGCATGGTCTTCCACCTCGGCCCGCTCGCCCCCCGCCCCGAACTCGGCCACGTCGACACCGAGGTGACCGAGACCGCCGAGCGGGGTGCCCCGCCAGAACGAACCGAGGCCGCGTCATGACCCGGCGCGTGGCGGTCACCGGAGTCGGCGTCGTCGCCCCGGGCGGCATCGGGGCCCCGGCCTTCTGGGACCTGCTCTCCAACGGCCGCACCGCGACCCGGGGCATCACCCTCTTCGACCCGGCGGGCTTCCGCTCCCGGATCGCCGCCGAGTGCGACTTCGACCCGGCGGCCCACGGGCTGGACGACGAGGACACCGCACGCGCGGACCGGTACGTCCAGTTCGCGATGGTGGCCGCCCGCGAGGCGCTCGCCGACGCCGGTCTGGACCCGGAGCGCACCGACCCCTGGCGGATGGGCGTCTCCCTCGGCACCGCGGTCGGCGGAACCACCCGCCTGGAGCACGACTACGTCGCCGTCAGCGAGAAGGGCGCGCGCTGGGACGTCGACCACCGCCGGGCCGGCCCCCACCTGGAACGGGCCTTCTCGCCCAGCTCGCTGGCCTCCGCCGTCGCCGAGCAGGTCGGCGCCCACGGCCCCGTGCAGACCGTCTCCACCGGCTGCACCTCGGGCCTGGACGCCATCGGCTACGCCTTCCACTCCATCGAGGAGGGCCGGGTCGACGTCTGCATAGCCGGTGCGTCGGACTCGCCGATCACCCCGATCACCGTGGCCTGCTTCGACGCGATCAAGGCGACGTCGCCCAACAACGACGACGCGGAGCACGCCTCCCGCCCCTTCGACGCACGCCGCGACGGCTTCGTCATGGGCGAGGGCGGAGCCGTACTCGTCCTGGAGGAGCTGGAACACGCCCGGGCCCGCGGGGCGACGGTGTACTGCGAGATCGCCGGCTACGCCACCTTCGGCAACGCCTACCACATGACCGGGCTCACCCCCGAGGGCCTGGAGATGGCCGAGGCCATCAACCGGGCGCTCGGCCACGGCCGGATCTCCCCGCAGGACATCGACTACGTCAACGCGCACGGGTCGGGCACCAAGCAGAACGACCGGCACGAGACCGCCGCCGTCAAACGGGCCCTCGGCGCGCACGCCCACAAGGTGCCGATGAGCTCCATCAAGTCGATGGTGGGCCACTCCCTCGGCGCGATCGGGGCGATCGAGATCGCCGCCTGCGTCCTGGCCCTGGTCAACCAGACGGTGCCGCCGACGGCCAACTACGAGTCCCCGGACCCGGAGTGCGACCTCGACTACGTGCCGCGCACCGCCCGCCCCTGAAGCTGCGCAGCGTCCTCTCGGTCGGCAGCGGCTTCGGCGGCTTCCAGTCCGCGGTGGCCCTGACCCGAGGGAGGACATGATGAGCACCCGAAAGGCCCGGCGCACCGTTGTCACCGGCATCGGCGTCGTCGCCCCCAACGGCACCAGTACCGAAGCCTTCTGGAAGCGCACCCAGGAAGGCATGAGCGTCCTGGACCGGGTCACCCGCGAAGGCTGCGAGGACCTGCCGCTGCGCGTCGCCGGCGAGGTCCGCGGCTTCGACCCGGTCGCCCTCATCGAGGAGCGCTACCTCGTCCAGACCGACCGGTTCACGCACTTCGCGATGGCCGCCGCCGACATGGCGCTGGACGACGCCCGGCTGGGCCGCGCCGACTACGAGGACCGGCCGTTCGGCGTCGGCGTGGTCACCGCGGCCGGCTCCGGCGGCGGCGAGTTCGGCCAGCGCGAACTGCAACGGCTGTGGGGCCAGGGCTCCACGTATGTCGGCCCCTACCAGTCGATCGCCTGGTTCTACGCGGCGAGCACCGGCCAGATCTCCATCCGCGGCGGCTTCAAGGGCCCGTGCGCGGTGGTGGCCAGTGACGAGGCGGGCGGCCTGGACGCGCTCGCGCACGCCGACCGCTCCGTGCGGCGCGGCACCGACGCGGTCGTGGTCGGCGCGGCGGAGGCCCCGCTCGCGCCGTACTCCGTGGTCTGCCAGCTCGGCTACCGCGACCTGAGCGCGGCCGAGGACCCGACGCGGGCCTACCGCCCCTTCACCTCGGACGCCTGCGGCTTCGTGCCCGCCGAGGGCGGCGCGATGTTCGTGGTCGAGGAGGAGGAGTCGGCCCGCGAGCGCGGCGCCCGGGCCCGGGCGGAGATCGCGGGCCACGCCGCCACCTTCACCACGGCCGCCCACTGGGAGGAGTCCCGCGAGGGCCTTGCCCACGCCATCGAGGGCGCGCTGCGGGAAGCCGGCTGCGCCCCCGAGGAGGTCGACGTCGTCTTCGCGGACGCGCTCGGCTCGCCGGCCGCCGACCGGGCCGAGGCGCTGGCCCTGGCCGACGCGCTCGGCCCGCACAGCCGGCGCGTCCCGGTCACCGCCCCCAAGACCGGCATCGGCCGGGCCTACTGCGGGGGACCGGTCCTGGACGCGGCGGCGGCCGTCCTCGCCATGGAGGACGGCCTCGTCCCGCCCACGCCCAACGTGTTCGACGTCTGCCACGACCTGGACGTCGTCACCGAACGGGCCCGTCCCGCCGAACTGCGCACCGCGCTCGTGCTCAGCCGCGGCCTCATGGGCTCGAACGCGGCCCTGGTGCTCCGGCGCCCCGCGTGAGTCCGTCCCCCTCGCGTCCACCCCTCGTGAGAAGGAGTAGTCCCTCATGACCGAACGACTGACGTACGAAGAACTCGCCGCCCTCATGAAGAAGGGCGCCGGCCTCTCCGTCGACCCCAAGGAGATGGAGAACCGCTCCGACGCCGCCTTCGACGAGTACGGCCTCGACTCCCTCGGCCTGCTCGGCATCGTTGGCGTACTCGAGAACCGGCACGGGCAGCCGCTGCCGGCCGACGCGGACCGGTGCAAGACGCCCCGCGAGTTCCTCGACCTCGTCAACAACAGCCTCATGACAGGAGCCTGACGTGTCCGGACACACCGAGAACGAGATCGTCATCGCCGCCCCCTGGACCTCGTCTGGGACATGACGAACGACCTGGAGAACTGGCCGCAGCTCTTCAGCGAGTACGCGGCCGTCGAGGTCCTGGAGCGGGACGGCGAGCGCACCACCTTCCGCCTGACCATGCACCCCGACGAGAACGGCAAGGTGTGGAGCTGGGTCTCCGAGCGCACCACCGACCGTCCCGGCCGCACCGTCCGGGCCCGCCGCGTCGAGCCCGGACCGTTCCAGCACATGGACATCCGGTGGGAGTACGCCGAGGTCGCCGGAGGCACCCGCATGCACTGGCAGCAGGACTTCGCGATGCGCCCCGACGCACCGGTGGACGACGCCTGGATGACCGACAACATCAACCGGAACTCCAAGGTCCAGATGGCGCTGATCCGGGACAAGATCGAGCAGCGCGACCGCGAGCGCCGCTCCGCCGCCGTCCCGGCCAACTGACCGGCAGAAGGGCACCCCTCATGCACCACGCACTGATCGTGGCCCGGATGGCGCCGGGATCCGCCCCGGACATCGCGGAACTGTTCGCCGCGTCCGACAACAGCGAACTGCCGCACCTGGTCGGCGTCACCCGCCGCAAGCTCTTCCAGTTCGGCGACGTCTACCTGCACATGATCGAGTCCGAGCACCCGCCCGGGCCGGAGATCGCCAAGGTGACCGAGCACCCGGAGTTCCGGGCCATCAGCGAACGGCTCACCGCCTTCATCAGCCCGTACGACCCCGAGACGTGGCGCGGGCCGAAGGACGCGATGGCCCAGGAGTTCTACCGCTGGGAGCGCGGCGCTTCCGCGTGAGCGACGACCACCGCCCCGGTCCCGGCCACAGAGGCCGGGACCGGGGCGGTTTCGCGTACGCCCGGAGGGTCAGTCCGGAACCACGCACTCGAAGGCGTGCAGATACGGATTGACCGGGCGGACGCCGTCGATCCGCAGCCCCGCGTCGGAGAGCCGGTCCACCAGGCTCTGCCGGGTGTGCTTGGCGCCGCCCACGTTCAGGAGCAGCAGCAGGTCCATGGCGGTCGTGAACCGCATGGACGGGGTGTCGTCCACCAGGTTCTCGATGACGACGACCCGGGCGCCGGGACGGGCCGCCCGGACGACGGCGGCGAGCGCCCGGCGGGTGGACTCGTCGTCCCACTCCAGGATGTTCTTGATGATGTACAGGTCGGCGGCGACCGGGATGCCCTCCCGGCAGTCCCCGGCCACGATCGACGCCCGCCCGGCCAGCGCGCCGCCGTCCCGCAGCCGCTCGTCGGCCCGGGCGATCACCCCCGGCAGGTCCATCAGCGTGCCGTTCACCGACGGGTGCTTCTCCAGCAGACTCGCCAGTACGTGCCCCTGGCCGCCGCCGATGTCGGCCACCGAGGAGACCCCGGTGAGGTCGAGCAGGGCGGCGACGTCCAGCGCCGACTGCACGCTGGACGTGGTCATCGCCGCGTTGAACACCTGCGCCGACTCGTGGGCGTCCTGGTGGAGGTAGTCGAAGAACTCCTTGCCGAACACGTCCTCGAAGACGTTGCCGCCGGAGCGCACCGCGTCCTCCAGGCGGGGCCACACCTCCCAGGTCCAGGGCTCGGTGCACCACAGCGAGATCGCCCGCAGGCTGTCCGGGGCGTCCTCCCGCAGCAGCCGGGACATGTCGGTGTGCGCGAAGGTGCCGTCGGCGTTCTCGGTGAAGACGCCGTAGCAGGCGAGCGCCCGCAGCAGCCGCCGCAGCGGCCCGGGCTCGGTCCCCACCGCCTCGGCGAGCCGCTCCGGGGTCTCGGGGGTGTCGCCGAGCGCGTCGGCGACACCCAGCCGGGCGACGGCGCGCACGGCGGCGGAGCGGGCCGCGCCGAACACCAGCTCGCGCAGCCGCATCGCGGGCTGAGGGGTGGGAAGGGGCTGGACGGGAGTGGTGCCGGGGGTGGTGCTCACGGTGGTCATGCCGTCTCGCTTCTCCTCGTGCGGGGGGTCACCGGTCAGCACATCCCGGCCGGTGCGGAGGTCGTGCAGACATTGCCGGCGAACCGGTTGCCGGTGCCGGTGTCCCGGTTCGCCAGGTCAGCGGGCTGATTGCCGAGGACGACGTTGCCGCTGACGGTGTTGTCGGTGTTCTTCGCGCCCACGAAGCTCTTGAACAGCACGACGCCGCCCGACAGCGGGGTGGCGCCCACGTTGTCGCGGATCACGTTGTTCCGCACCTCGGTGGACTCCGTACCGGTCAGCACGATCCCGGAACCCTGGATCGCGGGCAGCCGGTCGGTGGCGGCGCAGAACTTGTTGTTGCCGGTGATCCGGTTGGAGCGGACCGACATGGCACCGGCCTGCGGGGTGCCCTCGTCGCCCACGACGAACACCCCGCTGCAATTCGCGGTGAAGGTGTTGTCGCGCACCGACAGGTTGCGCACCCGGCGCGCGGTGAACCCGATCCGGTTGTCGGTCAGCGTGTTGCGCCGGACCCGGGTGCCGCCGGTGTCGGTGGCGCCGCCCTCCTCGTCGACGCTGTTGGCGACGAAGATGCCCGCGTCCCCGTTGGAGCGGGCGGTGCTGTCCCGGATGTCGGAGCGGGTGGACCGCTGCTGCGCGATGCCCCAGACACCGTTGGCGTCGGCGGTCACCGAGCGGACCGACAGCCGGTCCGTCCAGGACGCCCACAGGCCGCTGCGGGCGAACCCGGTGACCCGCAGGGACCTGACGGTCACCCCGTCCACGGTGGCGCCCTTCGTCCCCAGGACGCAGATCCCGTTGCCCGCGCCGGCGCAGTCGTCGCCGGTCGCGGCCCGGCCGGCCGCGGGCATGATGATCGTGCCGTCACCGGAGCCGCGCAGGGTCAGGCCCGGCGTGCTGATCCGGACGCTCTCGCGGTAGGTCCCCGGCCGGACGACGACGGTGTCCCCGGGGCGCGCGGCGTCCACCGCCGCCTGGATGGACTGCCCCGGTGACACCACGCGCGCACCGGCCGCGGCGGCCGGTGCGGACGGCACCGCCGCGACCAGTCCGGCGGCCGATGCGGCTGCGATGCCCACGAGACGTGTGATGTGTCGATTCCTCATGAGCCGAAGCTATGGGCGATCCCGGCTCGGTGCCACGCACGGTGACCGGTTGGACGCGGGACGTGCCCGAATGGCTCACGCCCGCGCCTCCCTCGGTAGCGTGGTGGGCGTGACAGCCGAACGTGACCTCCGAGCCCTGCTGAGCGACCTGAGCCCCGAGCACCGCCCCGGCCGGTACGTCTACGCCACCGTGCCGGACGGCACCCTGCCCGGCGGCGTCGCACCCGTCGTCACGGTCCGCGAGCGCGAAGGGCTCACCCTGGTGCTCCCCGAGGCCGAGGCCGCGGCGGCCGGGCTGACGTACACCTACGTCGCCGGCTGGATCACCCTGCGGGTGCACTCGGCGCTGGAGGCGGTGGGTCTGACCGCCGCGGTGTCGCTCGCGCTCACCGACGCGGGCATCAGCTGCAACGTGGTGGCGGGCTTCCACCACGACCACCTCTTCGTGCCGTACGAGCGGGTGGGCGACGCCGTCGCCGTGCTGGAACGGCTGGCCGCGGAGTCGCGCACCGGGTGAGAGGTGTGCACACGAGGAAGGCGTGTGGTGTACCGAGGTGTGGCCCCGGGCCTGTACCGAGGTGTGCCCCGGGCCTGGGCATATGCCGGTTCGGGCCCGGCTCGGCGAGGTGAGCTGGGACACGTAACATATGTGCATGTCCTTCCTCCGCCGCCGCAGCGCCGCCACACCCGCGGGCCCCGACTTCGACGTCCTGGCCATGGACCCCGGTGACTGGCCCGGCAACCTCGGCGCCGGTCTGCTCCCCGCACCCGACGGCAGCTGCCAGGGAGTGTTCCTCCGGTACGACCTGTTCGGCGGGCGTGGCCCCGCGATGATCATCGGCAACCTGCCGGAGGGATCGCCCGCGCGCGAGACCGAGGAGGGGCAGGTCCCCTTCGAGGTGGCCCAGCTGCTGCTGGCGCTGGAGAACGACGAGCCGGTCGAGGTCACCGGCACCGAGGACATGCCGGTCATGCAGGGCGACAACCTCATGATCGTGCGCCGGGTGAAGCTCTCCGAGAGCCGCATCTCCTGCGTGCAGTTCGACCGCAGCGACGGTGTGCTCGTCACCATCGCCAGCTGGGACCGGCCCATCACCGACGACCTGTACGCCCTCCTCAAGCCGCTGCCCGCCGAGCTCTTCCAGCAGGGCTGAGCGCACACCGCGGTCACCGGGCGGTGCCGCCCGGTGACCGCGGCACACCGGCGGGAGCTACACCTTCACCCCCGCCGGCCCGCCGAACAGCGCCGCCACCTGCGCCGCCGAAGTGCCCAGCCCCGTAGGGCCGTTGAGGTGCCACGGGGCGCCGGTGCCCCGCCGCAGATCCTCCTCGCGGTAACGCCGGCAGCCCCGGTGCCAGATCAGAATCCCCGCGAGCCAGTGCTCCAGCTCCCGCACATAGCCCGCAAGGGTCTCCCGCGCCTCCGCGTCCAGGCCGAAGTCGTCGTACAGCACCGGCAGTTCGTTCTCGGCGACGTGGAGGAACTGCCGCAGCCGCGACTTCATCAGGTCGTACAGGATCGACATCCCCGTCGGGTAGTCCACCCCGAAGAAGTTCTGCACGACCAGGACCCCGTTGTGCACCTCGCCCTCGTACTCGATCTCCTTCTGGTACGAGAACAGGTCGTTGAGCAGCGCCGCGTAGTCGGCGGCCGCGTTCTCCAGGGAGCGCAGCGGGCCGCTCTCGTAGATCTCCCGCGGCACCTTCCGGCCGTGCCCGATCCGGCACAGGCTCATCGTCAGGTCCGAGCCGAACGTCATGCGCCGCATCTCGACGTAGTCCACCGGGTCGGGAATCCGGTGCTGCGCCTGGTTCGCCAGCTCCCACAGCCAGCTCTCGGTCATGTCCTCCACGGACTTCCGGAACGCGCGCCGCCCGGCGTCGTCCATCGGCCCCGCCGTACGCTCCCAGAGGTCGCCGAGCCCCCGCTCCAGCGCGTTGACCGGCTCCGGCACCGGGCCCCCGTCCAGGGGCATGAACAGCGACAGCCGCTCGTTGGCCAGCCGCGCCCCGGCCAGATCGCGCGACCGGCCGTGCACCACCGGGAACCAGTCGTCGCCGTACGTCCCCCAGGCCAGCCACCCCGATGACAGGTCGAGCCCGTCCGGTGTCGCGTCCGGGTGGATGCCGGCCGCGCACAGCGGCAGGTCGATCGCCCGCAGCCGCTCCTCGTCCCAGATGTGCGAACCCGGCACCCCGGGCTGCGGCCCCAGGATGCCCATCCGGTCCGCCCAGACCACCAGCCGTTCCCGGGCGCCCTCCAGGTGCGGGCTCAGCGTCGTGTCGAACGGCAGGTCGAAGTCGGGCAGCAGGGACGGGCCGACGTGCTGGAAGAGCACATGGCTGTGGCTGCGCAGCCGGGCCGACTCGGAGCGCCGGGTGAACCGGATCGAGGCGGCGGACATCCCGAAGCCCGGCTCGGCCTCACCGGCCCCGCCGTCGTTCATGTAACGGCTGGAGCGCATGTGCCACTCGTGGCCGCCGGACTGCCAGTCCTGCAACCCCTTCACATACGCCCCGACGGCGGCCGTCTGCGCCGCGTCGAGCCCCTTGGCCGCGCAGAGCGGGCCCACCTCGGTGAGCGCGGTGTTCTCGAACTGCTGGAGCCTGGACGTCAGCAGATCGTTCACCGCCTCGGCCGCCTCCTGCGTCGAGCAGCCGAGGAAGCGCTCAAGGACCAGCACCCCGTTGCTGTTCTCGCCCTCGTCCTCCACCTCGCGCTGGTACGAGAAGAGGTCGTTGCGCAGATGCACCCCGTCCGAGAACGCGTCGCGCAGCACCCGCAGCGCCCGTTCACCGGCGACGGCCTCCGGCACCTCGGCCCCGGCCGCGTACTCCACGAGCCCGGCCGACCAGGGGGCCCCGCCCACCTTGCGGCGCATCTCGATGTACTCGACCGGGTTCGCGATGCGGCCCTCGTTGATGTTGGCGAGCTCCCACAGCGACTCGTTGAGGAGGTTGCGCGTCGACTCCGCGAACCGCACCCGCCACGCGTCCGACATCGCGGGCACCGTACGCGCCCACAGATCCGCGAGCCCCGCCTCCACCGGGTTCTCCGGCTCGGGCACCGGCGCACCCCGCTCCATCGGCATGAAGGCGGGCAGCCGGTCCAGATACCGCTTCCCGCCCTCGCGGTCCGGGGTCCTTTTGAACAGCTCCAGGAAGTGGTCGTCGAAGAAGAAGACCCACACGTACCAGTCGGTGACCAGCGACAGCGCCTCCGCCGAGCAGTCGGGATGGGTGTACGCGCACAGCAGCGCGTAGTCGTGCGCGTCGAGGTCCTTCTCCTCCCAGATACCGGACCCCTCCAGCATCCCCATGGCCCGCGCCCACGCCTTCGTGTGCTGTCTGGCCTCCTCCACATGGGGGTTGAGGCGCGCCGGATACGGAACATAGAAGTCCGGCAGGGTGAACGGCTGAGCCATGTGCGTCCGGCCTTTCCGAGAGCCATCGCGTGCGTTCCACGCGGATCGGTCCTGTCGGCGCCAGCACTACCCTTGGTCCGTTCGGGGCACGCACCCCCGCGATTAGTCACACCGCAGAGCGCCCGTTCGAGGGACACCCGTGCCGGTCCGGACGCGTAAAACCCTGGTAACGCGTCATCGCCACACCCCCGCCGTTTCCCGCCCTTCGCAGGTCACAGGCCCTGTCAGTGGTCTGGTCCAGTGGCTCAACGCGCGGCCCGCCCAGCACTCTTGACGCCCCTTCACCTCAGGTCACAGAGTGTGCGCGCACGCCCGAACGGCTCCACCCGGCTCTACGAAGGGTTGTCATGACGTCCAAGCAGAGGACCAGGCTCGCACTCGCCTTCACCACCGCCGGGGCACTGAGCCTCGCGCTGCTCAGCCCGGCCGCCCAGGCCGGCGCCGACGGGGTCCGGCCCGAGTGCCCGCGCGGTCTCGCCTGCGACTGGGTCCCGGCCGCCTACCAGCAGACCGGCGACCCGGCCGACAAGGAGACGTACGGCAACTACGACACCGCCGACCGGCCGCACACCAACAAGATCAAGTTCATCGTGCTGCACGACACGGAGGAGGACTTCGACACCACGCTGAAGATCTTCCAGAACCCGCTGAAGGCGACCTCGGCCCACTACGTCGTGCGCTCCGCCGACGGGCACGTCACCCAGATGGTCAGGAACAAGGACGTCGCCTGGCAGGCCGGCAACTGGTACGTCAACAGCCACTCCATCGGCATCGAGCAGGAAGGTTTCGCCGCCGACGGCGCCCAGTGGTACACCCCCGAGATGTACCGCTCGACCGCCGCCCTCGTGCGCTACCTCGCCGCCAAGTACGACATCCCGCTCGACCGCCAGCACATCATCGGCCACGACGGCGTCCCGCCCACCAGCGCCGCCGGCACCAAGAACATGCACTGGGACCCTGGCACCTACTGGGACTGGAACTACTTCATGGCGCTGCTCGGCAGGCCCACCGTGCCGACCGCTCTCCCCGGCAGCCAACTGGTCACCGTCAGCCCGAGCTTCAAGAAGAACAAGCAGGCGTTCCGCGACTGCGAGAAGAACGTGGACCTGCCCGTCCAGGGCTCCAGCGCCGTCCCGCTGCACACCGCGCCCTCCGACGACGCTCCCCTCTTCTCCGACCCCGGCATCCACACGGACGGCTCGCCCGGCACCAACTGCGTCGCCGACTGGGGCAGCAAGATCAGCGCCACCCAGCAGGCCGTCGTGGCGGGCCGGGCCCCCGGCTGGACGGCGATCTGGTGGTACGGCGAGAAGGCATGGTTCCGTACACCGGCCTTCAGCCACACCACCGTCCCCACCTCCGGCTACATCGTCCGCCCGAAGGCCGGCAGGACGGAGGTGCCGGTGTACGGGGTCGCGTACCCGGAGAAGTCGGAGTACCCGGCGGACTTCGCGGACCAGCGGGTCGGCACACCGCTCCCGTACACGATCAAGGCCGGCCAGTCCTACCCCGGCGGCGGCGAGGCGCCCACCGGCTTCTTCTACGCACCGACGATCGACGCCTCCCTTCCGCTGGACCACTCGTACTTCAAGGGCAAGGAGAAGTACGTGACCGTCCAGATCGGCCACCGCGTCGCCTTCGTCAAGGCGTCCGACGTGGACATCGTGCGCGCCCGCTGAGGCCCGGCGCCGGCACGCGCACAACAGCGCGCCGCGGGCCCGGTGTGTCGGCACCGGACCCGCGGCGCGCCCCGTGGGGCCGGCCGGTCAGCGCGTGCCGACCGCCGCCCGCACGGCGTTCCGGGCCATCGCGCAGTCGTCGTGCAGCCGGCGCAGCAGTAGCCGCTGCTCCTCGCCCGGGGCGAGCGCGCCCGCCCGGTCCTGCACGGCCCGCGCGGGCCCGGCCTCCCGCATGGCCCGCTGCACCGCCGTCTCGTACCGGCGGATCTCCCGCGTGAGTACGAGCATCAGGTTGACCAGGAACGCGTCGCGCGCCGCCGGACCGGCGACCTGCGCCAGCTTGCTGATCTCGCGCCGCGCCACCGGGGCGTCGCCCAGCACGGTCCACAGCGTCGCCAGGTCGTAGCCCGGCAGGTACCAGCCCGCGTGCTCCCAGTCCACCAGCACCGGACCCGTGGGCGACAGCAGGATGTTGGACAGCAGGGCGTCCCCGTGGCAGAACTGCCCCATCGCGCCGCGCCCGCCGGAGTGGGCGATCCCGTGCAGCAGCTTCTGCAGGTCACCCAGGTCCCGGTCGGTGAAGAGACCCAGCTCGTGGTAGCGGTTGATCCGCGCCGCGTAGTCCAGCGGCGCCTCGAACAGGCCCGCCGGCGGACGCCAGGCGTTCACCCGGGCCACCGCCCCGAGCACGGCGCGCAGGTCCGCGCGGGGCGGCGCCTCCGCCGGGTGGCGCGTCAGGGCGGCCACCCGGCCCGGCATCCGCTCGATGACCAGCGTGCAGTTCTCCGGGTCGGCGGCGATGAGCCGGGGCACCCGGACCGGCGGGCGGTGCCGGACGAACGCCCGGTATGCCGCTATTTCGTGCCGGAACCGCTCCGACCACGCGGGGGAGTGGTCCAGTAAACACTTCGCCACCGCCGTCGCCCGCCCCGTGGAGCCGACCAGCAGCACCGAACGCCCGCTGCGCCGCAGCACCTGCACCGGATTGAACTCCGGGCAGATCCGGTGCACGGACGCGATCACCATCCTCAGCTGGGCGCCCTGGGGGCCCGACAGGTCCAGCCGTCCGCCGAGCGAGGGGGCACCGGGCCCTCCCGGCCGCCGGGGCCGCCCGAGGCCGGGGGCCGGGACGGTGGCGCGTGGGTCGAGATACGGTCCGCCGCCCGCCTGGAGGGGACGCAGCGGCCGGGGCGGGGCGGACACGGAGGACGATGCTGTGTACATGGGCGATACAGATCCCTTCGTGCGCCGACAAGTTGCGTGCGCCACCCCGGCCGGCGGCCGTTCGGCACCCTGGGGAGTGCCTAGGGCTGCCGGGCGGGGTTGCGCTTTCTTACCTGACACCGGCGCGCGGGTGTCTCTCGACATAGCGCACCCTGGCGAACCCTGGCGAATAGTCGCAAGGCATCTGACACGGGGTTACTGTCAACACAGCCGAGAACCTGGGGGCTTGACGTGACCGGAGAACCCAACACCCGCCTGTCGGACCTGTTCGGCCTTGCCGGCTGGTCCAAGGGCGAACTCGCGAGAATGGTGAACCGGAAGGCGGCGGCCATGGGCCATCCGCAACTGGCCACCGACACCTCGCGCGTGAGGCGCTGGATCGACATGGGGGAGTCCCCCCGCGATCCCGTGCCGAAGGTGCTGGCGGCTCTGTTCACCGAGCGGCTCGGTCGTGTCGTGACCATCGAGGACCTCGGGTTCGGCCGACGCGGGCGTGCGGGGAAGCGGCGAGAGGCCGGGACGCAGGACAATCCCGAGCAACTCCCGTGGCCGCCCGAGCGGACGGCAGCGGTCCTCACCGAATTCACGGGAATGGACCTCATGCTCAACCGACGCGGCTTGATGAGCGCGGGCGCGGTGCTCGCCGCCGGCTCCGCCATCGCCGGCCCCATGTACGACTGGCTGCACACCGACCCCGCACTGGCGGCACCGGCCCCGCGCGCCGGCGACCCCGTGCACGCGGACCCCGCCGGCTTCGACCGGTACGATGCCGCCCCCATCGGCTCCGAGGAGATCGAGGCACTGGAGCGGTCCGTCGAGGTGTTCCGGGCCTGGGACGCCTCCCGGGGCGGCGGCCTCCAGCGCAAGGCCGTGGTGGGCCAGCTCAACGAGGTGGGCGGCATGCTCGCGTACCACCACCCCGCCCACCTCCAGAAGCGGTTGTGGGGCGTCGCCGCCAACCTCGCCGTCCTGGCGGGGTGGATGTCGCACGACGTGGGCCTCGAACCCACCGCGCAGAAGTACTTCGTCATCGCCGCCCACGCGGCCCGCGAGGGCGGTGACCGCCCGCGCGCCGGCGAGGCCCTGTCCCGCGCGGCCCGCCAGATGGTCCACCTGGGCCGTCCCGACGACGCCCTGGACCTGATGAAGCTCGCCAAGTCCGGCTCGGGCGACGCCGTACTGCCGCGCACCCAGGCCATGCTGTGCACCATCGAGGCGTGGGCGCAGGCGTCCATGGGCCGGGGCCAGGCCATGCGGCGCACCCTGGGCCGGGCCGAGGAGCTCTTCGTCTCGGACAAGGCCGATGTGCCGCCGCCCAGTTGGATGCAGATGTTCGACGAGGCCGACATGCACGGCATGCAGGCCCTGGCCTTCCGTACGCTCGCCGAACACGACCCCTCGGCGGCGGTCATCGCCCAGCGGCACGCGAAGCAGGCCCTGGAGCTGCGGGTCAACGGCCGCGAGCGGTCCAAGATCTTCGACTACATCTCGCTGGCCTCGGCGTGCTTCATCGCCGACGACCCGGAGCAGGCCGACCGCTACGCCCGGCTCGCCCTCGTCACGATGGGGGAGACCTCCTCGCACCGGACCTGGGACCGGCTGCGCGAGATGTACCGGCTGACCGGGCAGTTCTCCGGCTACGCGAAGATCGAGGACCTGCGCGAGCAGATCCAGCTCGCGGTGCCGCCGAACCAGCGCAAGAAGCCGGGGAGCGCCGCGATCTGACGGGCCCCGGGACGCGGTGGAGCACCGGGCTCCGCCGAAGAGGGCTTTCGCTTCCCTACGCCCCGACGCGGGCGATCAGCACGCACGCGTCGTCCAGTCGCTCGGCCGAGCCGAACGCCTCGACGACGATCCGTACGCACTCCCGCGCCGAGCGGACCTCGGCGAAGCGCGGGGCCAGCCCCAGCAGCGTCTCCGTACCCGGGCGCGCACCACCGTGCCCGGCCGCGTCGTCGCGGGCCAGTCCGTCCGTGTGCAGCACCAGCACGTCGCCGGGGAGCAGCTGCGCCTCGACCTGCTCGTAGGCGACCTCGGAGGCCGCTCCGAGCAGCACCCCATCCGGCAGCGGCAACGGCCGTCCGGTGCCGTCGCGGAAGAGCAGGGGCGCGGGGTGTCCGGCCTGCGCCCAGTCCAGGGTGCGCGTCGCCGGGTCGAACCTGCCGCACACGGCGCTGCCCAGCGCCGGCTGAATGGAGGTCTCCAGCAACTGGTTGAGATGCCCGAGCAGGGCGCCGGGCTCGATGCCGGCCATCGTCATGCCGCGCACCGCGCCCATCACCACCGCCATGGCGGAGGTGGCCTGGACGCCGTGGCCGGTGAGATCGCCGACGGTGAGCATCGTCCTGCCGTCGGGCAGCTCCATGGCGTCGTACCAGCCGCCGCCGACCAGGGCGCTCGTCTCGGACGGCAGGTAGTGCGCGGCGATGTCCAGGGCGCCGGCACCGTGCTCGGGGAGGCGGAGGGAGGTCTGCCACGGCGGGAGGACGGCTGCCTCCGGCTCCGCGGCGGGCCGGTGTCCGCTGCCGGGCTGTTCGCGGCGCAGGGAGTCATGGGTGCGGCGCACCACCTGCTGGCTGCGCCGGAGCGCGCTGACATCGCGCAGCACGGCCCACATGGAGGCGGTGCGGCCGTCGGTGTCGAGGACGGGCTCGCCCATCATGTGCAGGGACCGGACGCGCCCGTCGGCGTGCCGGATGCGGAACTCGCCGTCTATCGGCTTGCCGTCCACCAGGCAGTCCGTGACGAGCGCGGTGAGTAACGGCTGGTCCTCGGGGAGCAGCAGGGAGGGCAGGGCGTCGAGCGAGAGCCCGCCCGCCTCCGGGTCGCGGCCGAAGATCCGGAACAGCTCGTCGGACCAGCTGACCTCGTCGGTGAGCAGATTCCACTCGGCGCTGCCGACCCTGCCGATCAGGGAGCCTGCGGGCTCGTCGGCGGTCTCCGCGGGCTGTTCGGACGGCTGCGCCGGCAGGCCGTCGCGGAGCTGTCCCAGCTGGGCGCCGAGGTCGTCCAGGTGGTGCACCGCCAGCTCGCACAGCGCCCGCTGCCAGCGCGTCCGGGGATCGTCCTCGTCCACGCGCACGGCGTCGCGCCGCACCGCGTCCACGTCACCGCGCAGCCGACGCGTGCGGTGGATCAACGCGTCGACGGCACCGCGCTCGGGCGGTTGCGGTGCGGAGCGGTCCGCGGAGAGGGGGGACGGCATGTCGTACTCCGATACAGGGCGGCACAACCAGTGACGAAGGGTGGACCGCATACGACTTTCGCACAGCCGGAAGAGGCCCGTAAGTGGTTTGGCAACACTCGATACGTTCTTGCATCCGGCATATGCCAGCGGCTGACTGTAACCCACGCCCTTTCGAACAGCCTTGCTGCTGACGGCGGTTGGTGCAAGTCGCGAGGGGGCGGCGGGCGGGAATGCGGGGGAGGGGTGCCGTGTTGTACGGACAGAACGAAAACGAATCCCGTTCCCACGAGAGTCCGGGATCCGTGATCGTCACCGAGTACGACCGTCCGCGTCCAGGAAGGAACGCCTCATGAAGTCCCGAATCCACCCCGTCTCCCGTCCGGTAGTCTTCCGCGACCGCGCCGCCGGGACCGCCTTCCTCACCCGCTCCACCGCCGACTCCGACCGGCGCGTGACATGGGAGGACGGCCGCAGCTACCCCGTCATCGACGTGGAGACCTCGTCGGCGAGCCACCCCTTCTACACGGGCGGCCGGCAGGTGCTGGACACGGCGGGCCGGATCGAGCGGTTCCACCGCCGTTACGGCACCGAGGCGCCTGCCGCCCGGTGAGCGCAGGGCCCGCCGCGCCACCCGAACCCGTGCCCTGGATCACAGTCCGGGGCCGGGATTGCGGGGAACAGGCAGCGGTGGTTTATCGTTCACCTATATGTGGATGACGCGCTGAGCGCCCACCTTCAAGCCGCCCCGGCTGGATTCCCCCGATCCGGCCGGGGCTTCCCGTTTCCCGGGTCGGCCGCCGCCCGCCCCGGCCCCGCCGAGACCTCCACCAGTAGCGCGGCCACCGCCAGCGCCGCGGCCACCATCGCACCGCCCTCCGGCCACAGCCGAACGGTCAGCGCGGCGAGCGCGGCCCCCGCCACCAGGGCGGTCAGCCGCCCGGCGGTCCAGCCGTCGTCGCCCCGCCACGCCCCCACCGCCAGGCGGCCGACGAGCGAGGTCAGCGTCCCGGTGAAGTAATTCGTGGGCGTCGACCGCACCCGGCCCTGGACGCCCATCGCGAGACCCATGAGCACCAGCAGACCCAGCCGGTCCGCATCCGAGACCGCCGGACGGGCCGCCCACAGCCCCGCCCCCGCCGCGAGCAGCACCACCTCGGCCAGCAGCATCACCGGCACCCGCCGCCACATCCGCTCGCCCACCAGCGCGGCACCGGCCACCCCGCAGCCGTACGAGACCAGCGCGGTGACCACCCGCGGCGCGACGCCCTCCTCGCCCGCTCCGGCGGCCGAGGCGCCCAGCAGCACGAGATTCCCGGTCATCACCCCGGCGAAGACCTGGCCGACACAGACGAAGACGAACGCGTCCGCCGCCCCGGACGCGGCCGACAGCAGCAACAGCCCGACGCGCTCCCGCCCCCTCACTCCAGCCCACGCGCCTGCCGGAACCGGGCCAGGCCCTCGGCCAGCTCCACCACCGGCTCCGGATAGTCCAGCCGCTCCCGGTCCTCGTCCGGCAGCTTCCACGGCTCGTGCACGGCGGACCCGGACACCGGCGACAGCTCCGGCACCCAGCGCCGGACGTACTCCCCGTCCGGGTCGAGCCGCTTGCCCTGCACCACGGGGTTGAGCACCCGGTTGGGGCGGCTGTCGGTGCCCGTGCCCGCCATCCACTGCCAGTTCATCTGGTTGTTGGGGATGTCGCCGTCCACCAGGAGATCCAGGAAGTGGCGTGCTCCGACCCGCCAGTCCACGTACAGCGTCTTGGTCAGGAAGGAGGCGGTGAGCAGCCGTCCCCGGTTGTGCATCCAGCCCTCGTGGCGCAGCTGGCGCATCGCGGCGTCGACCATCGGGTAGCCGGTGCGCCCCTGCCGCCATGCCTCGACCTCGTCGGCCGCGTCCGCCTCGGACCGCCACCGGTCGTGCTTGTCGCGGTAGTTCTCGTGCGACGAGGCGGGCCGGGCCGCGAGGACCTGGTAGTGGAACTCCCGCCAGCACAGCTGCCGTACGAACGCCTCCGCCCCCGCACCGCCCGCGTCCCGGCACCGGTGCACCAGCTCGACGGGGGACAGGGTGCCGAAGTGCAGATGCGGCGAGAGGCGCGAGGTGCCGTCGGCCGCGAGGTCGTCGTGGTTGTCCTCGTAGGCGGCGAGCCCGTGCCGCCGCCAGGCCGTGAATGCCTTGCGCCCCGCCTCCTCGCCGCCCTCCGCGAGCCCTTCCGACACACCGGAGACGTCGCCACGAGCCGGCACCTCCTCGGAGCGCGGCCCCTTGGGCACCCGTACGGTGCGCGGCGCGCCGAACACCTCGCGCAGCCGCTCCTGCGCCCAGCGCCGGAAGTACGGCGTGAACACGGCGAAGTGGTCCGAGGAGGTCGGCGTCACCGTGCCCGGCGCCACCGCCGTGACCACCCCGTCGTGGACGCGCAGCCGGCGCCCGTCCGCCTCCAGCGCCTCACGCAGCCGCTCCTCGCGGTGTCGGGCGTACGCGCTGACGCCCGCCGCCATGTGCACCTCGTCCGCACCGGTCTCCGAGGCGACCGCGCACACCTCCTCGGCCACGTCCCCGGACCGGAGGACCAGCCGGCCGCCCCGGTCGCGCAGCCCGGCGTCGAGGTCGCGCAGGCAGTCCGCGAGGAAGGCGCGCCGGTTCGCGGCGTCGAAACCCGCCTCCCCGATCGCCTGGTCCCGGACGAACAGGGGCACGATCTCGTCCGCCGATGCGAGCGCTGCGTGCAGCGGCGGATGGTCGTGCAGACGGAGGTCGGCGGTGAACAGGACGACCGCAACGGTCATGGCGCAACTCCAGATGGGGGCGGGGACAGCCATGCTGCCGTGACCCCGGCGCCCCGGAGCGCACCGGTCAGGGCGACACCGCCGGTACCGCCCGTTCGGGTGACGTCCGGTTCTCCGCCGCCCGCGCGATATTGCGCGCCATCCCGCCGAACACCACCGCGTGGAACGGGGAGACGCTCCACCAGTAGGCGTGCCCGAGCAGCCCGCGCGGATGGAACAGGGCCCGCTGCCGGTAGCGCGACCGGCCCTCCCCGTCCCGCTCCACGTACATCTCCAGCCAGGCCGGGCCCGGCAGCCGCATCTCCGCCCGCAGCCGCAGCAGGTGCCCCGGCTCGATCTCCTCGACCCGCCAGAAGTCCAGCGAGTCGCCCACCCGCAGCCGGTCCGTGTCGCGCCGGCCGCGCCGCAGGCCGACCCCGCCCACCAGCCGGTCCAGCCAGCCGCGCACCGCCCAGGCCAGCGGGAACGAGTACCAGCCGTGCTCCCCGCCGATGCCCTCCACCACCCGCCACAGGGCCTCCGGCGACGCGTTCACCTCGCGCTCCCGCACATCCTCGTACAGGCTGCCGCCCGCCCAGTCCGGGTCCGTGGGCAGCGGGTCGCTGGGGACGCCCGGCACTGAGGCGGAGGACCACCGGGTGGTGACCCGGGCCTCCCTGATCCGTTGCAGGGCCAGGCGCAGCGCCGTGTCGAAGGTGAACGGCTGCCCCGCGCCGTCGGGCACGTACCCCGCGATGTCGTGCTCCCGGCACACCACCTCGTACCGCAGGGACTCGGCGAGCGGCCGGGCGATCGACGCGGGCACGGGCGTGATCAGCCCGACCCAGTGGCTGGACAGGCCCGGTGACAGCATCGGCACGGGCAGGATCAGCCGGTGCGGCAGCTCCGCCACCTCCGCGTAACGCTGCATCATGTCCCGGTACGTGAGGACGTCCGGGCCGCCGATGTCGAAGGTGCGGTTCACGTCCCGGGGCATGTGGGCACTGCCCACCAGATAGCGCAGCACATCGCGCACGGCGATCGGCTGGATCCGCGTCGACACCCAGCTCGGCGTCACCATCACCGGCAGCCGCTCCGTGAGATAGCGCAGCATTTCGAAGGAGGCGGAGCCCGAGCCGATGATGACGGCCGCCCGCAGCGCGGTCGTCGGCACGCCGGAGTCCAGCAGGATGCGCCCGACCTCGGCCCGGGAGCGCAGATGCGGCGACAGCTCCCGCTCGGGCACGCCCTCGGGCGTGAGGCCGCCCAGATAGACGATGCGACCGACACCGGCGGCCCGCGCCTGCTCCGCGAAGGCGGTGGCGGCCCGCCGGTCGGTCTCCTCGAAACCGGCCCCGGTCGTCAGCGCGTGCACCAGGTAGTACGCCACGTCGATGCCGTCCATCGCCGGGGCGAGCGAGGCCGCGTCCGTGACATCGCCGCGTACCGTCTCGACGTCGCCGGCCCATGGCTGGTCGCGCAGCTTCTCCGGGGTGCGGGCCAGGCACCGCACCCGGTGCCCGGCCGCCAGCAGCTCCGGGACCAGGCGGCCGCCGATGTAGCCGCTGGCGCCCGTGACCAGGCAGTTCAAGGGTGCGTTGGCGTGATCGCCCGTCATGAGACCTCCGCATCGGGTCCGGATGCGCCGGGCCCGCGCGACCGGCCCGTCGCGACCAGTCTGACGCCGGGCGGCCCGCCCCGCACGGCGCGGGGGTGTGGTCCGGCGTTCGCGGGGCATCCGTCGCGCATGGATGCAGCGGCGGCAAGACCCCGGAGCGGTACGGCCCGGCGGAAGGGATGGGGGCGGCTCCTGCTGCGCCTCTCGATCCTCGTACTGGCCTTCGTGGCCATGGTCGGATTCTCGGTGGTGCTGGCAAAGGTGACGCTCACCCCGTCGCCCGCCTCCGAGGAACTCGTGAAGTCGAACCTGCACCCGGGCCGCTCGCTGCGGCAGTACGCCGAGGACTACACGTTCCTCGCGGCGTGCAAGCAGGCCGGCGGCAACCTGGTGCTCGGCATGCCCTTCGGCATCCTGCTGCCGATCCTCGTCCCGCGACGGCTCCGGATGCTCCGGATGTTCGTGCTGACCGTGGGGTCATCGTCCTGGTGGAGCTGGTGCAGGGGGCGATCGTACGGGGCCGCGCCTTCGACGTGGACGACGTCATCCTCAACACGACGGGTGCCCTTCTGGCCTATCTGTTCGTGGGGCGGCGCCTGAGCCACCGTTACCACGTCCTCGCCGAGGATCCGGAGCCCGAGCCGGCGGACCGCCCGAAGACGGCGCCCCGTACGAAGGCCGCGCCCCGGACGAAGACCGGGCCGCGCCCCGAGGCCGAGACGCGCCGTACCGCGCGGTCCGCGTCCGCCTGGTCGCGGATGCGCCACGGCATCCGCCGCAGGGCCGCGCGCGGACGGCCCCGCAAGCGCTGACCTGCGGCGGCACGGCTACCCGATCGGCCCGTGGCCGATTGCGGACCGTGTCCGGCGGGCCGACGGTGGAAGGCCACCGCCGAGAAGGAGCGACATGACCGACGCCCAGTGGAGCCCGGGGCCGCGCGCCGGGGACGCCGACGAGTTCCGGCCCGTGCTGGACGTCGTGGAACCGGCCCGTCAGCGGCGGCTCACCGTCTTCTTCCGGCTGCTCCTGCTGGTCCCGCACTTCGTCGTGCTGTTCTTCCTGGAGATCGCGGCCTTCTTCACCGTCGTGTTCGGCTGGTTCGCCGCCCTGGCGCTCGGCCGGCTGCCCGGACCCGTCTACCGCTTCCTCGCCCAGGTCCTGGCCTACCGGACCCGGGTCGGCGCGAGCGCCATGCTCCTCGTCGACAGCTACCCGCCGTTCAGCCTGTCCCAGCCGCCGGACCACCCCGTCCGCATCGACGTCCGCCCCACGCGGCTGAACCGGCTCGCCGTGTTCTTCCGGCTGATCCTGGTCGTCCCCGCCGCGATCGTGCAGGGCCTCGCCACGTCCGGCTGGTCCGCCCTGGCCGTCCTGTGGTGGCTCATCACGCTGATCCTGGGCCGCATGCCCCGCCCGCTCTTCGAGGCCACCGCGGCCACCCTGCGCTACGAGATGCGGGTCTCCGCCTACTTCTCGCTGCTCAGCCCCGCCTACCCCAAGGGGCTCTTCGGCGACGACGACCTCTCCGTACCGCAGGGCCGGCCGCGCTCCGCCACCAGGCCGCTGGTCATGAGCAGCGCGGGCAAGGCCCTGGTGGTCCTCTTCCTGGTCCTCGGGCTGGTCGGCGGTGCCACGACGTCCGTGACCCGCTCCGCATCGGACGGCGACGACTACAGCATGCGCGCGTAAAACGGCTCGTACGAAAAGCTGTTCAGGGTGCATGATCGCCGGATGACTTGGACCGCACCCTCAGCCACCCGTACGCCCGGCTCGCTCGTCGCCCCCGAACGGGAGATGCTCACCGGCTATCTCGGCTGGTTCCGCTCCACCCTCCTCCAGAAGTGCGCCGGGCTCACCGGTGAACAGCTCGCCGAACGGACGGTGGAGCCCTCGAACCTGTCCCTGCTGGGGCTCGTACGCCACATGGCCAAGGTCGAACGCACCTGGTTCCGGCAGCGGTTCGCCGGGCAGGACCTGGAGCCCCTGTACGACCTCGCCAAGGGCAAGGACGCGGATTTCGAGGACCTGGATCCCGCCACGGCCGCCGAGGACTACGCCCGGCTGGTCGAGGAGTGCCGGCTCGCCGACGAGATCGTCGCCGGGGCCTCGCTGGACGACACCTTCACCCACAATGGGGAGGTGTTGTCGCTGCGTCTCGTCCACGTCCACATGATCGGGGAGTACGCGCGCCACATCGGCCACGCCGACCTGGTGCGGGAGCGGCTCGACGGGGTCACCGGGGCCTGAGTGGCCTTCGGGGCCCCGGAGACGGCGCAAGGGCGGGTTCGCCCTGCGTGAACCCGGCGGGCCGGGTCATACGGACGGTATGACCTCCACCGACTCGGCGACAGAACCGTCCACGAAGCCCGGCCCGGCCGACGACGGCCGGCGCCGCCGTCGCTGGGGCCGTGCGGCTGCCTTGACCGCCGCCGCGCTCGCCCTGCTGTTCCTCGGTACCCGCCTCAGCCTGCTGCCCGGCCTGGGCGACATCTTCGGCGAGGAGACCCACGACCGCTCCGGCCCCGCGGTGCTCAAGTCGATCCAGGACATGAGCAGGTACGAGGCGGCGGCCGGCAACTTCCAGGTCGTGGTCGACCTGGAGAAGGACACCAAGTACGTCCCCGACGTGATCCGGGGCAGCCGCACGCTGTACGTGGGCGCCGGCACCGTCTCCGCCTACGTCGACCTCGGACGGGTGACGAGCGGGGGAGTGGTCGTGAACAAGGACCGCACCACCGCCGAACTCCGGCTCCCGCACGCCGTCCTGGGCAAGCCGGCGCTCGACCCCGACCGCTCCTACGCGGTGTCCAAGCAGCGCGGCCTCCTCGACCGGCTCGGCGACTTCTTCTCCGACAACCCGGGCAGTGAGCAGGCGGTCAACAAGCTGGCCGCCGCCCACATCGGCGACGCGGCCAAGGAGAGCGGCCTCGCGCAGCGCGCCGAGAAGAACACCACCGCGATGCTCAAGGGCCTGCTCGAATCCCTGGGCTTCGAGCAGGTCACGGTTGTCTACGGCACCGAGGGCACCGGGGGCTCCTGACCGCGACACGACGGCCGGGGCGGATTACCCCGGCCGCAGAAGTCGTTGAAGCCATGATGAGATGCCGCGGCCGACCATGAGCCACGGCCGGACAGACCGACGACGGGACAGAACGCATGCCTCTCCAGGGCGAGTACGAGCCGAGCCCCTCCCAGTGGGTTCGCGACCAGGTCGAGCAGTACGAGAGCTCGGGCGGCACGGAAGGGACGACGATGCGCGGCATGCCCGTCATCGTCCTGACCACCGTGGGCGCCAAGACCGGGAAGATCCGCAAGACGCCCCTGATGCGCGTCGAGCACGACGGCCGGTATGCGGTGGTCGCCTCCCAGGGCGGCGCCCCGACCCACCCCGTCTGGTACCACAACCTCAAGGCCGACCCGCGCGCCGAGCTCCAGGACGGCCCGGCCCGGGCCGACATGACGGCCCGTGAGGTCACCGGCGCGGAGAAGGAGCAGTGGTGGGAGCGCGCCGTCGAGGCGTTCCCCGACTACGCCGACTACCAGAAGAAGACGGACCGGCAGATCCCCGTGTTCGTACTGGAGCCGGTGGACGGGAGCCACTGAGGACGCGTCGGGATAGTGTCCAGCTCGGCCCCCAGGGGGTGGGGCCGAGCGGAAGGATGCGAAACCAGATGACGACAGACAACTCCGACCTCGTCGCCTTCGTCAGGGCGCGCCTCGACGAGGAAGAAGACCTCGCCCGGGCGGCCGGCGGCGACGCCTGGCGGTGCCCGGCCGAGTCGCCCGGCGAGATCCACGACCGGGGCGGCGCGATCGCCTTCACCCTGCGCACGCACGGCCACGCCTACGACCGGCACATCGTCCGCCAGGACCCGGCCCGGACGCTCCAGCGCATCGAGACCAACCGGGTCCTCCTGGACGAGTACGCCGAGGTCGCCGCGCTCGACGTGGACCGCCCGCAGCGCGACTTCGCGTCCGGCCGGGCCTTCGGCCTGGGCTTCGTGGTCCGGCAGCTGGCCGCCGAGAACGCGGGCCACCCCGACTACCTGGTGAAGTGGCTGCCCCGGTTCACCCAGTGACCGGCGGGCCCGCCGGCTCAGAGCGCGTTCGTCCCGTGGTCGCCCTTGGTGGTCACCTGGTCGCTCCGCTCCTGGAGCCGGCGGGCCTTGTCCCGGAGGCGCTGCCGCTCCTGCGGGTCCGCCGTGCGTTCGGCGGTCTCCCGCATCTCCTCGGCCTTCGCCCGGATGCGCTCGGCCCGGCCGCCGGTCTCGTCCGCAACGCTCATGATCACTCCAGGTTCTCGGTGGAGAGCCGTCCATCCCAGCGAACCAGCGCGCCCGCACGCCCGCATCCCGAACGCGGGAGCCGGCCCGCCGATGTCCGAATGTGACAGGGAACCGTCATTGCGGCCACCGGTGCGGTTGACCAGGATGGAGTCATGTCCACCGCACACCGCGTCGTCATCGCGGTCTTCCCCGGCGTCGATCTGCTCGACGTCTCAGGCCCCGCCGAGGTCTTCGCCCTGGCCAACCGGGTGTCCGGGGGCCACGACCGCTACGAGGTCCGGCTCGCCGGGCCCGAGGCGGGCGAGGTCCGGACCTCGGCCGGGGTGCGGCTGCTGGCCGACCTCACCTTCGGCGAGGTGGGCCGGGAGGTCGACACCCTGCTGGTGCCCGGCGCGGTCGACATCAGCGACGACGGGCCCGTCGCCCGGATCGACGCGGACATCGTGGCCTGGGTGAAGGAGACCGCCCCGCACGCCCGCCGGGTGGCGTCCGTGTGCGTCGGCGCGCATCTGCTGGCCGCCGCCGGGCTCCTGGACGGGAAGACGGCGACGACGCACTGGTCGACCGCCGCCCAGCTCGCCGCCGCGCACCCGGAGGTCACGGTGGACGCGGATCCGATCTTCGTACGCGCCGACCGGGGCCGGGTGTGGACCGGTGCCGGCATCAGCGCCTGCCTGGACCTCGCGCTCGCCCTGGTGGCCGAGGACCTGGGCGAGGACACCGCGCTCGCCGTGGCACGCCAGTTGGTGATGTACCTCAAGCGGCAGGGCGGACAGAGCCAGTTCTCCGTGCCCCTGAGCCGACCGGCCGCCTCCCGGCGCGAGATCGACGCGCTGCGGCTGTGGATCGCGGACCACCTCGACGAGGACCTGTCCGCACCGGTGCTCGCGGCGCGGATGTGCCTGAGCGAGCGCCACTTCGCCCGGGTCTTCAAACAGGAGACCGGTGTCTCGCCGGCCGCCTATGTGGAGTCCGCCCGCGTCGAGGCGGCGCGCCGGCTCCTGGAGACCACCGACGACCCGCTCGACCGGGTGGCATCCGCCGCCGGGCTCGGGTCGGCGGAGACCCTGCACCGCGTGTTCCGGCGGCAGATCGCCACCACACCGGCCGCCTACCGCCGTCGCTTCCGCACCCACGCGGCCTGACGGCTCCGCCCCCACACCTCTTACCTGGCACGGCGAACGGCTTCGCCATGCCCGCACACCCTGCCCACCACCCCGAGAAAGGCACCACCATGACCACGAACCAGCCCTCCGCGACCCTCCGCGAGGTCTCCGGCCTGGACGCCCGTCTGCCCCGGCTGAGCGAATCCGTCCTGATCCTCATCGACGTCCAGAACACCTACCGCACCGGCGTGATGGCCCTGGAAGGCGCCGAGGAGGCCGTCGCGGCCTGCGCCCGGCTGCTGGAGCGGGCCAGGGCCGCCGGCACCCCGGTCATCCACGTCATCCACGACGGCGGCGAGGGCTCCCCGTACGACATCCGCGAGCACATCGGCGCCCTCAGCGACGAGGTGGCGCCCCGGGAGGGCGAGGCGGTGGTGGTCAAGCAGTTCCCGAACTCCTTCTACCGCACGGAGCTGGAGAAGACCCTCACCGCCCTGGGCGCGGAGCCCGGCAGCGGCAAGGACCTGGTGCTCGCCGGGTTCATGGCCCACATGTGCGTCACGCACACCGCCCAGGGCGCGTTCAACCTGGGCTACCGGCCCGCCGTCGTCGCCGAGGCCACGGCCACCCGCAGCCTGCCCGCGCCCGACGGCACGGTGGTGGCGGCGAGCGCGCTGAAGACCGCCGCGCTCACCGCCATAGGCGACCTGTTCGCGCCGGTCGCCCCCACGGTGGACGACATCCCGGCCTGACGGCGGCGGCCGCCGGGCGGAGAGGTCAGCGCTCGACCGACGTGGTCGTGAAGCGGCCGCCGCAGACGCGGATCTGCGGGTCGCGCAGGGTCAGCGCCTCCTTGGAGCCCGGCGGGTACACCCGCAGATAGGCGCCCTGCTTCCAGCAGCCGCCGTCCGCGATGCCCTGGTTCAGCGTGTGCAGCACGACGTGCGCCGTCTTGCCGGAAGCCAGTTCCGTCGCCCCGTGCGAGGCGCCGTCACGCTTGGCCGGAGCGCCGATGACCTGGCCGTCACGCTGGATCAGGGAGACGCCGGGGAAGCCGTTGAGGGTGCAGGAGTGCCCGGACTTGTTCACGAACGTGAGCTCGTAGTAGACCTGCCCGGCGCCCCCGTCGCCGCGCTTCACGCTCATGCCCAGCCCGTCGGCCGTGCACCGAGCCGGACCGGCGGCGTCGGCCCCGGACGACGCGGCCGAGTCGCTGGGCGCGGCGGGGAGGACGGCGCGCTCCCCGGGGGTGAGGAGGCCGGGTCGGACGGCTGCGACGAGGTCTGCGCGGGGCCCGTCGTCCCGGCGTGGGCCGCGGGCGAGGCCGCGCCCTCCGATCCGGAGCCGTCGTCGTTGCAGCCCGCCGCGACGAGGGCGAAGGACATCATCGCGACGGGCACGAGGAGGCGGCGGTGGAGCGTACGAGTGGTGGTGCGAGAAAGAGTGCCCATAACGGGCGCCTGCTCGATTTTCTGCGATGCCAATCTGATGATCTGGCAAAAAATCCCGTGGACCGGTCACTCCGCGGCCGGCCGGACCACCGGCAACCCCGCCGTCTCCGCCGCCTCGGCCAGCACCTCGCGGAGCATCGCCGGGGTGAGCCGGCCGGTGAAGACGTTGCGCTGGCTGACGTGGTAGCAGCCGAACAACGTCAGCGGGTCGTCCGCACCGTCGGCCGGTTCCAGCACCGTACGGGCGCCGTGACCGAACACCGGCCGGGGCCGGGGCACCCGCTGCCCGGCGCGTTCCAGGGCGGCCAGGGTCGCCTGCCAGCCGAAGCCGCCGAGCACGACGACCGACCGCACCGTGGGCCGCAGCAGCTGGAGCTCCCGGGCCAGCCACGGCCGGCAGGTGTCGCGCTCGCCCGGCGTGGGGCGGTTGGCCGGGGGCGCGCAGTGCACGGGGGACGTCACCCTGACCCCGTACAGTTCGAGCCCGTCCGCCAGGTCCGTCACCGTGGACCGGGAGGCCAGCCCCAGCTCGTACAGCGTGGCGTACAGGAGATCGCCCGCCCGGTCGCCGGTGAACATCCTGCCGGTCCGGTTCCCGCCGTGCGCGGCGGGCGCCAGGCCCGTGATGGCGAGGGAGGCGTCGGGGGCCCGAAGCCGGGCACGGGCCTGGCCCAGTACTCCCAGTCACGGAAGGCGGGGCGTTTGATACGGGCGGTCTCCTCCCGCCACTCCACCAGCCGGGGACAGGCGCGGCAGGTGACCAGCTGCCTGTCGAGCCCGGCGAGCGTTCGGGAGCGGGCGGCGGCCCGTACGGGGTAGTCATCGGCGGTACACATGATCGACCCGCTTCCACGTTCCTGGTTCCCGCCCGGTGGCGTGCTCACCGAAATGAGCGTACCCAGGGACCATGAACGATTTCGCCGTCGGGGACCATGTGCGATGGAACTCCGAAGCCGGTCATGTCGAAGGCGTCATCACGGAGAAGCACACGAGCGACGTCGAGTTCAAGGGACGCACCCGGCGTTGCAGCAAGGACGAACCGCAGTACGAGATCAAGAGCGACAAGACCGGCCACCTCGCCATGCACAAGGGCAGTGCGCTGAAGAAGACCTGACGGGGCGGCGCGGTCCGCCCGCCCTACGACGGGGACGGCGCCCCCGGCCCGCCGTGCCCGGGCCAGGGGCGCAGCTTCTCCGGATTGCGCACCGCCCAGATGCGGTGCACACGCTCCCCGGCGAGACCGAACGCCGCCACGGTGACCGTGACCCCGGCGTGCTGGGCGACCAGGCCGGGACGCCCGTTCACCGTGCGTTCCAGCAGCAGGAGCTCGGGCACCTTGTCCGCGAAGTGGACCAGGTACTGGGCGATCCGCTCGGCGCCCTCGACCGGGCGCAGGGCCGCCCCGGCCAGCCCGCCGCCGTCGGTGATCATCGCCGCCTCCGGGTCGAGGAGGCCGATGAGCGCCCCGATGTCCTTGGCCTCCCAGGCGTCCTTGAACGCCCGCACCAGGACCGCCTGTCCGGCCGCCGGGACCGCATCGGCGCGCGCGTCCCGGAGGCGCCGACGGGCCGAAGCGGCGAGCTGCCGACAGGCGGGGGCGCTCCGGCCGACGATGTCCGCCACCTCCGCGAAGGGGTAACGGAACACGTCGTGCAGCACGAACGTCACCCGCTCGGCCGGGGTCATGGCCTCCAGGACCACCAGGAAGGCCATGTTCACGGACTCGTCCAGGGTGACCCGGTCCGCGGGGTCCGCACGGTCGTCGCGGCCGCCCTCGGCGCGACCGCCGACCCACTCGGAGCGGTCCGGCAGCGGCTCCGGTATCCACTCGCCGACGTAGCGCTCCCGCCTGACCCGCGCCGAGCCCAGCACATCGAGGCAGACCCGGCTGGCCACCGTCGTCAGCCACGCCCCGGGCGACGCGACGGCGTCCCGCTGCTCCGGTGACATCCCGTACCACCGGGCGTACGTCTCCTGTACGGCGTCCTCCGCCTCGGCGACCGAACCGAGCATCCGGTAGGCGAGGTTCATCAGCTGACGCCGCTCGCCGATGACGGCGCTCAGGTCCGGCTCGGAAGGTGTGCTCATGTACGTGACCGCCCCTGGTTGTCGTCGTGCGTTTCCCCTGCTGACGGTCCGACGGAACAGCCCGCCGGAATGTGAGGCCGCCGGCCGCCTCACATTCCGTGGATCTACGTCGTCGGACCGTCGAGACAGTACCGATCCACCGCCGCGAGGCAGAAGAGAGGACCGCGTCATGGCCGCACCGACGATGGCAGCACCGAGCAGGCCCACACCCGCGGGGGCGGCGGCCCCGGGCCGGACCACGTTTGTCGAGGTCTCCCTCGCCCTGCAGACCCTGGCCATCTTCTTCCAGGCGGTCACCGCGGGGCTGCTGCTCTCCACCACGTACGGCGAGACCCTGCACGGCGTCGGCGCCCGCGTGATGTACGGCGCGACGATGCTGTACGTCCTCGCCGCGATCCTGGCGTGGCGGCCGGGCGGCGGATCGCCCCGCCCCATCCTGTACGCGACCGGCTTCCTCGTACTCGCCTCGGTGCAGGTGGTGCTGGGCATCGCCCATGCGGCGGCATGGCATGTCCCGCTGGGCGTCCTGATGTTCGGCCTGAGCACGGCAGCGCTCGGCCACGCGGTGTTCAGCCGGATGCTGCGCCGGGCGGCCAGGGGATAGCGGGAGCGGCCATTGATCCCGCGGATGGGGGGTACGCGCCGGGGACCCCACGAAAGGACGACGCGTGTCCCCACAGCGCAAGAACATCTTCGTACTCGGTCTGGACGAGGCGAACCTGCCGACCCTGAACGCCGTCCCCGACGCCGGCGGCTACCGGTTCCACCCCCTGCTGACCATCGAGGAGTTGCAGGGGGGTGAGGTGTCGGTGGCGGATCTGATGGACCGGGCCCGCGCGGTGCTCGACGCGCACGAGGGCACCGTCGACGCGATCGTCGGCTACTGGGACTTCCCCGTCAGCACCCTCGTACCGATGCTCGGCCGCGAGTACGGCACCCGCACCACCAGCCTGGAATCCGTCGTCAAGTGCGAGCACAAGTACTGGAGCCGGCTGGAGCAGAAGAAGGCCACCGACGCCCTGCCCGGCTTCGGCCGGGTCGACCTCGACAGCGACGACCCGCAGCCGCCCGAGGGCGTCGGCTTCCCCATGTGGCTCAAGCCGGCCCTCGCCTACTCCTCGGAACTCGCCTACGGCGTCAAGGACATGACGGAGTTCCGGGCCGCCGTGGAGACCATACGCAAGGGCATCGGCCGGGTCGGCAAACCCTTCGACGAGGTCCTGGAACTCCTCGACCTGCCGCCGGAGATGGAGGGTGTCGGCGGACAGGTCTGCCTCGCCGAGGAGGCCATGACCGGTATCCAGGTCGCCGTCGAGGGTTACGCGAACGACGGCGAGGTCACCGTCTACGGGGTGCTCGACTCCATCAACTACCCCGACTCCCCGTGCTTCCTGCGCCACCAGTACCCGAGCACCCTGCCCCCGGCGGTGGTCCACCAGCTGCACGAGGTCAGCGAGCGGACCATCCGCCAGATCGGCATGGACGCCGCCACGTTCAGCATCGAGTACTTCTACGACCCGAAGACCGGCCGGGTCAGCCTGCTGGAGATCAACCCGCGCCACTCCCAGTCCCACGCGGAGCTCTTCCACTACGTCGACGGCGTCCCCAACCACCACCGGATGATCCGCCTCGCCCTCGGCGAGGACCCCGTGGTGCCCGGCGGCGACGGCCCGTACCGCATGGCCGCCAAGTGGTACTACCGCTGGTTCGGCGAGGGCACGGTCCGCGAGGTCCCCACGCCGGAGCGGATCGCGGCCATCGAGCGCGAGATACCCGGCGTACGCATCGACATGGTGCCGTCCGAGGGCCAGAAGCTCTCCACCGTTCCCCAGCAGGACAGCTACAGCTACGAGATCGCCCACATCTTCACCGGAGCGGACGACGAGGAGGGTCTGCGGCGCAAGTTCGACCAGTGCGTCGCCGCGCTCGGCCTCACCTTCGAGGACACCGCACCGGGCGGCCGCGACGTCAAGGCGTCGTGAACAGGGCCGCGAAGAGGAAGGAGCAGAGCACAGGTATGCGACACGTCGACCGACTGCCGTACGAGGTAAGCCAAGAGGACCACGTCATCATCACCATGTCGGACGGGGTCCGGCTGTCGGCGAGGATCTGGCGCCCCACCACCTCCGACCGCCAACCGGTCCCGGCGATCCTGGAGGCCGTCCCCTACCGCAAGAACGACCTCACCTCCACCCGCGACGCGATCCACCACCCCTACATCGCGGGCCACGGCTACGCCTGCGTACGCGTGGACCTGCGGGGCACCGGCGAGTCCGAGGGCGTCCTGCTGGACGAATACCTGGAACGCGAACAGCGCGACGCCGAGGAGGTCCTCGCCTGGCTCGCCGAGCAGCCCTGGTGCGACGGCAGGACCGGCATGATGGGCATCTCCTGGGGCGGGTTCGCCGCGCTCCAGGTCGCCGCCCGCCGCCCCCCGAGCCTCGGCGCCATCGTCATCGCGTCCTTCACGGACGACCGGTACGCGGACGACATGCACTACGTCGGCGGCGCGATGCTCTCCGACAACCTGGCCGAGGCGGGCACCATGTTCGCCTACTCCACCTGCCCGCCCGACCCCGCCGCCGTCGGCGACCGGTGGCGGGACATGTGGCACGAACGGCTGGACTCCGCGCGCCCCTGGGTCCTCGAATGGCTGCGCCACCAGGAACGCGACGACTACTGGCGGCACGCCTCGCTCAGCGAGGACTACCAGGCGCTGCAATGCCCGGTACTGGCCTCCAGCGGCTGGGCCGACGGCTACTCCAACGCCGTCACCCGCCTCCTGAGCCGCGTCGACGTCCCCCGCAAGGGCCTCATCGGACCCTGGTCGCACAAGCTGCCCCACCTGGGTGAGCCCGGCCCGGCCATCGGCTACCTCCAGGAGGTCGTGCGGTGGTGGGACCACTGGCTCAAGGGCGTCGAGAACGGGGTCATGGACGGGCCCATGATCCGCGCCTGGATGCAGGAGAGCGTGCCCCCTCCACCTCCTACCAGGAGCGGCCGGGCCGCTGGGTGGGGGAGCCGAGCTGGCCGTCCCCGCACATCGAGGACGTGCCGTACCCCCTCCGGGACCACGCCATCGTCCTCGGCGACCAGGACCCGGCGGCCGGGGCGGAGGAACGCGTCCACACCGTGCAGTCCCCGCTGTCCGTAGGCCAGTTCGCGGGCAAATGGGCCTCGTACAACGCCCCGCCGGACCTGCCCTACGACCAGCGCGAGGAGGACGGCGGCTCACTGGTCTTCGAGACCGCGCCGCTGCCCGAACGCGTCGAGATCCTGGGCGCGCCCTCGGTGGACCTGCTCGTCTCCTCGTCCCGGGAGACCGGGCAGGTCGCGGTGCGGCTCTCCGACGTCGCCCCCGACGGCCGGGCGACCCGGGTCACCTACGGCGTGCTCAACCTCGCCCACCGCTCCGGCGCGGACCGGCCCGAACCCCTGGAGCCCGGCGAGGCGTACCCCGTACGGGTCCCGCTCAACGGGGTCGCCCAGGTCTTCCCGGCGGGCCACCGCATCCGCCTCTCGCTCTCCACCTCGTACTGGCCGCTCGTCTGGCCGGCCGCCGCGCCCACCTGCCTGAGCGTGTACGAGAGCGGCAGCCGCCTCACGCTGCCCGTCCGCCCGGCCGAGGCACCGGACGGGATGCCCGAGGTGCCCTTCGGGGAGCCGGAGGGGTGTGCGCCGCCCGAGGTCACCCAGCTCACCGAGCCCGAACAGGCGTGGACGGTGACGAGGAACCTGGTCGACTACCACTCCGCGCTCGACATCGTGAAGGACCGGGGCATCCAGCGGTTCGAGGAGAACGGCATCGAGGTGGGGCTGCGGGCCTGCGAGAAGTACACCTCCGTCGCGGACGACTTCGGCTCGGTGAGCGGCGAGTCCGCGTGGACCATGCGGTTCCGGCGCCCCGACTGGGACGTACGCGTGGAGACCCGCACCATGCTGACCTCGGACGAGGCCGCGTTCCATGTGGACGCCACCCTCGACGGCTACGAGGACGGCCGCCGGGTCTTCTCCCGCACCTGGAACGAGAGCGTGCCGAGGTCGAACCTCTGACCCCGTGCGGCCCTAGTTCTTCCGGGGGTTCGGGCGCCACTCCAGCATCATGATCGTGGCGTCGTCGCTCAGCCGGTCGTGCTGGTACTCGCGGATGGAGTGGATGAGCTGCCGCAGGGCCTCCGACGCGGGCTCCCCGGCGGCCGTGGCGCGGATGATCGAGGCCGTGAAGCGGTTCAGGCCGAACTGCGTGCCGTCCGCCATGCGGGCCTCGGTCACCCCGTCCGTGTACAGCAGGATCCGGTCACCCGGCAGCAGCGGCACCTCGTGGACCACCCGTTCCGCCTCGGAGATCACGCCGGGGGTGCCCAGAGGCGGTTCGCCGGGGCGGTCGAGAGCGTTGTCCAGGACGCGGTTCTCGCGGATCAGCAGCGGCGCCGGGTGGCCGCAGTTGATCCAGCTCAGGATGCCGCTGGACATGTCCAGTTGCAGCGCGACGCCGGTGCAGAACTGGTCGGGCAGCCACTCCGCCAGCGCGTCGTCCACCGTCCGGACCAGCTCCCGCAGCCCCGACCCCTTGCGCCGGGCGCTGCGGCAGCCGGCGATCGCGATCGCGCTGGTCAGCCCGGACGCCAGGTTGTGGCCCATCGCGTCGAGGATGACCGCGTGCAGCGTCGACTCCGTCAGCGAGTGGTCGAAGGCGTCGCCGCCCAGCTCGTACGCCGGCTCCAGCACCGCCGTGGACAGCGCCCGGTCCTCACCGACCGCCCGCGGCGGGAGCAGGGTCCGCACCATCTCGGCGGGCAGCGTCATCGTCTCCGTACGGGTGCGCTGCACGAACCGGTCGCTGAACGCCCGCTTCGACGTGATCGCCATCGCCAGGACGGACGCCAGACTCGCGCACCGTTCGAGCAGCGTCCGGTCCAGCGCGTCCACCTGGACCCCGATGACCCCCAGCCGCTCCACCCCGTCCACCAGCGGCAGCCACGCGATCAGCGACTCGGTGTCCGTCGTCTCGACGCGCAGCGCGAGCGAGCGGAAGGCCGAACCGGCCAGTGACGCGTCCACATGGAGCTGCGCCTCGCCCGAGAGCGGGGAGAGGCGCTGCTGCTGGAGGTCGACGATGTAGATCTCCACCCGGCGCAGCCCCAGCAGACCGGCGTACCGGTTGACCAGCGCCGGCAGATCGGTCGGCGCGGTCGCGTGCACCTCCGCCAGGAAGCCGTGCATCAGCCGTTCGCCGTCACTGGTGGGGGAGTGTGTCATGGGGGTATCACCCGTCCGGCAGATGTGTGCGCACCGAGGAAAAGCCGTACGAAAAAGTGAGGGCCGACCGGGAATTCCCGGCCGACCCTCACTTTATGTGCCGCTGCGACGTATCGCCCGGTCAGATCTACCAGCGGTACCAGCGGCCCCGCTTTCCACCGCCGCCCGCCGGGCGGACGACGAACCCGAGCAGCCACACCACCAGCACGGCGATGGCTATCCACCACAGGGCCTTCAGGGCGAAACCCGCCCCGAAGAGAATGAGCGCAAGCAGAAGAACCAGAATCACGGGAACCATGGGTATCAACCTCCGAAGCACCGGATGCCCCGGCCCTCCGCCTCTATTCCTGAAAAACTCCCGACTTTCCCGGTGAAGAGCGGGAAGAAGATTTCGGACCCGGTGGTGCCGGGCGCGCTCCGTGTGGACCTCCCATAGTGGGAAGGGCGCCCGAACACCCCGGGCCGAGCCACCGCACACCGTGAGGAGCCCCACCGATGACCCGAGCACTCGCGCTCGTCTGCACCCTCTCCCCGTCACCCAAGCCGTCCAGCACCCAGCTGCTCGCCGACCAGATCATGGCCGAACTCTCCGGCCTGGGGGTGAAGGGGGAGACGGTGCGGATCGCCGACCACGACGTGCGGCCCGGGATCGCCCAGGACATGGGAGACGGGGACGAGTGGCCCCGGCTGCGCGACAAGGTGCTGGCGGCGGACATCCTGCTGCTGGCCACCCCGATCTGGCTCGGGCACCCGGCGAGCCACTGCCAGCGCGTACTGGAACGGCTGAACGCCGACATTTCCGAAACCGACGACGAGGGACGGCAGTTGCCCTACGGCAAGGTGGGCATGGTGGCCGTCGTCGGCAACGAGGACGGCGCCCACAAGGTGAGCGCCGACGTCTTCCAGGGCCTCAACGACCTTGGCTTCACCCTCGCGCCCGGGGCGGTGAGCTACTGGGTCGGAGAGGCCATGCACGGCACCGACTACCGGGACCTCGAGGAGACGCCCGACGCCGTCCGGTCCACCACCCACCAGATGGCCCTCAACGCCGCACACCTCGCCCGGGTCCTCGCCGAGTCCCCCTACCCTCCGCGCTGACCCCTTCCTTCCGGGCCCCGCGCCGCCACCACCGCGTCAGATGACAAATTCTCCAGGGCTTTTGTCGCACGCGTGTGTGGAACGCATGGCTCCGGGTAGTCGCAGCTTCGCGCATGCGTAAGCAGCCGCTGTCCGAGGAAGGAATGATCGCCATGCCGACATCCGTATCTGCCCAGGTGCCGGGGACCACGACAGGTGCGCCGGCCGAACTCCCCGAGATCGCCGACCCGCTGAAGGTCGCGCCCAAGGACGCCCGGGCACTCAGCAAGCTGTTCTTCGACCGGTTGCAGACCCTCGAAGAAGGCACGCCGGAGTACCAGTACGCCCGCAATACGCTCATCGAGATGAACCTCACCCTGGTCCACTTCGCCGCGGCCCGGTACCGCAACCGCGGCAACGGGCAGATGGAGGACATCATCCAGGTGGGCACCATCGGCCTGATCAAGGCCATCGACCGCTTCGAACTCAGCAGGGAAGTCGAATTCACCTCGTTCGCCATTCCCTACATCGTCGGTGAGATCAAGCGCTTCTTCCGGGACACCACCTGGTCCGTCCATGTGCCCCGGCGGCTCCAGGAACTCCGGGTCACCCTCGCCAAGGCCAAGGAGGAGCTGGCCACCTCGCTCGGCCGGGAGGCCACCGTCGCCGAACTCTCCGAACGCCTCGCCATCAGCGAGGAGGACGTCATCGAGGGCCTGGTCGCATCCAACGGCTACACCGCGCACTCGCTGGACGTACCCCTCGACGGGGCGGAGTCCGACAGCCCCAGCGGGGTGAGCCGCACCCACGCGGACATCACCGGCGAGTGCGACCCGGGGATCGAGCTGGTCGAGAACCTGCACGCCCTGGCACCCCTGCTGGAGACACTGGACGAACGGGAACGCGCCATCGTCCAGATGCGCTTCGGCCAGGAGATGACGCAGTCCCAGATAGGTGAACAGCTCGGTCTCTCGCAGATGCACGTCTCACGGCTGATCGCCCGCATACTGGGCAAGCTCCGCGAAGGCATCCTCACCGAGGACTGATCCCCGCCTACTGGACGCGCGACGAACGCGTGGACGACTCGTCCTCGTCCTCGTCGTCGTCCGAACCCGGCACATGGACGTCGGTGACGTTGATGTTGATCTCGACCACGTCGAGACCGGTCATCGTCTCCACGGCGTCCGTGACGTTCGTACGGAGGCTGCGGGCGGTGTCCCGGATGGGGGCGCCGTACTCCACGACGATGTCGACGTCGATGGCGGTCTGCTTCTCGCCGACCTCCACCTTGACGCCCCGCCCCGGGTCACTGGAGCGGGAGACCTTGTCCCTGACGGCTCCGATCGCTCGCGAAGGACCCTTGCCGACGGAATGCACCCCGTCGGTCTCCCGTACCGCGATACCGGCGATGGTCGAGACCACGTTGTCCGCGATGGTCGTCGTCCCTCGGGTGCCGCCCGCCGCACCGCCGTCCAGCGTGGTGCCGCCGCTTTCGTTGGTCGCCATGAGTTCCTCACACGGAAAGAGCTGGGGTGGGAGAGGGGCTGCCCGGCGGAAGCCGTTCCGCCCCTCATCCCACTCTCCTCCGGCTTCCGCGCCCCCGCCATTCGGGTGAGCACCCGCACCCGGGGGACCGGCGCCGGCTCAGTCGCGCGGCAGCAGCGAACCCAGCGGCCCGAGGTCCAGATTCAGGTCCTCGGGCCGCACCCCGTGCTGCGCGCACAGCTCCGTCATCCGCTGCTCCAGGAGCATCAGCGTCGTACCGATCTCCTCGGTCTGCTCCTCGGTGAGGTAACCCTCGTCGATGCGCCGGATCGCCTGGCGCTCCATCAGCTGGCGCAGCAGCTCCACCACGGTGAGCACCAGCGTGACGAGGTCCTGGCCCACCTTGTCGGAGTCCAGCTCGACCCGCGCGTCCGTCACAGCGGCCCCCCGTCCGCCCAGGGCGCCGGCACCCGCTCGCTCACCGACGACAGCAGCGCGTGCAGCGACAGGCGTACGAGCGGCACGTCGGCGATCGCGATGACCAGGTCCCCGCTGATGACCACCCCGGTCGCGAGGACCCGGTCCAGCAGATCGACCAGGGGCACCCCGATCGGCCCGCTCAGCGGTTCCGGCTCGTCCCACGGCACGACCGAGCGCTCCACTTCTACACCTCTCCGACGAAGGAGTACGGGACCCAGGGCCCCGACAGCTCGACCTGCGCCCCGGTGCGCTCCCTGAGGCTCTGCGCCAGCCGCGCCAGCTCCGCCGCCCGGTCCTCGGCCACCAGATACGTGGCGTTGAGCACCTGGACGCGCCGCTCGTCCGGCACCCGGGGACCGTGCGAGGGGAGCCTGCGCGAGGCGGTGGCCAGGCCGCTCACGTCCGCGTCCACCACCTCCGCGATGTGCAGGCCGTCCGTCCGGTGCCGTTCGCGCCGGTCCCGCAGGTTCCGCTTCCGGTCGAGGTAGGCGCGGCCGGCTCCGGGCGCGGGCCGCTGCGGGGCGGCCTCGGGCGCCTCCCGGGCCGGAGCGTCGGCCACGTACACCTTGACGCCCCACTCGGAGTGGTGGGCGGTGCGTTCCAGCGCGGCGTGGAAGCGCCGGGCCTCCTTGTCCAGCGCCGCCCGGGCCCGCTCCTCGTCGTGGTACAGCGTGGCCAGCGGGAGGGGCACCGTGGGGTGCCGGGCGGCCATCGCGCACACGACGTCGTGATGGGCCCGTGCGTACCGTTCGAGTTCGGGCTCGTCGGCCAGCCGGGCCTGCCACGCCTCGTCGGTGAAGTCGGCCGCCCGTACGGTCTGGACGACCGCGGTGAGCCCGGGGCCGAGGGGCAGGGCGCGCAGCGGACTCTCGCCCGTGACGCCTGCCGGCCCGGTGAGGTCCGGCCGCTCCTCGGTGCGGCACACGGCGTAGACGTACACGGCACTGGCGTCCGCCGACGCGCGGATGTCCTCGGTCATGACTCGGACGCCTGTGACTCGAGGGCGTCCAGGCGGGCCCGCAGCTCCCGGTTCTCGTCCAGCAGCGCGTTGCGCGCCGCGTGCGAACTGAGCGCGGGATCGGTCTCCCACCAGTCGATCCCGGCCTTCTTCGCCGTGTCGACGGAGGCGACGAACAGGCGCAGCCGGATGGTGAGCAGCTCGATGTCCAGCAGATCGATCTTGATGTCACCAGCGATGACGATGCCCTTGTCCAGGACGCGTTCGAGGATGTCGGCGAGGTTGGTCGTGTGCGGGCCGGCGGGTGCGTAGGCGGCGTCCTGCCGGAAGTCGAGATCAGTCACGACGGGACCTCCGCCCGCGCCGCCTGCTCGGGGCGGGCTCCTCCTCGTCGTCCTCCTCGTCCTCGTCCTCCTCGTCCTCTTCTTCCTCCGGTTCCTCTTCCGGTTCCTCGTCGTCCTCCCACTCGTCCTCGTCGCCCTCCTCGTCCTCGCCTTCGCCTTCGCCTTCGTCCTCGTCCTCGTAGTCCTCGTCCTCCGGCTGGTCCTCGTCGCCCTCGGACTCCTCCTCCTCGGCCACGGCGTCCTCGTGGGAGACGACGACCTCGCCGTCGCGGATCTCGCCGCGCCAGCCGTCGGGCTCCTCGTCGGTGAGGGTGACGTACCGCTGGAAGTGCTTGAAGTCCAGGCGGATGCGGCGGCCCTGGGCCCGCCAGAGGTTGCCCGTCTTCTCGAAGAAGCCGGACGGGTAGTACTCGACCACCAGCATGATCCGGGTGAGGGTCGGCGTCAGCTCATGGAAGCTGACGGCACCGCGCGTGGTGCCCTTGGAACCCTCCGAGGTCCAGGTGATGCGCTCGTCGGGGATCTGTTCCTGGACGGTCGCCTTGAAGCTGCGCGAGGACGGGCCGATCTTGACCTTCCAGTCGCTGGTGGCCTCGTCCTCCGTCGAGACGTCCTGGACGCCCTTCGCGAAGCTGCTGAACTTGTCGTACTGGGTCCAGTAGTCGTACGCCGTACGCAGGGGCACGCCGACATCGAGGACTTCCACGATGTTCATCGACTTGCCGCCACCGCTCGACTTGCTCTTCCCTTGCCCCCGCCGAACGCCTCCTTGGCCTTCTCCGTGACGTTGTCCTTCACGCCCTTGGCCTTCTCCGAGACGAACGACTTCAGCGGCGATTCGCCCTGGAGGACCCGGGAGGCCACGGCGGGCAGGGAGCCGCCGTCCCCCGCGGAGTCGGTGAGCTGCTGCGCGACATCCGTCAGCTTGCCGCTCGCCTTGCCCGCGAGGTCCTCCACCTTCGCGCTGAGGAAGCCCGACAGCTCCTCGCGGAGCCGGTCGAGACCCGACTCCTGCGTCCCGGACTCGTCCTGTTCTGTCCTGGCCATGACTCGCTACCTCCGACGGTCGGTGCGCTTGGAAGCGGTCCGCTTGGACGACGACCTGGACGACGACGTCTTCTTCGACGCGGACTTCTTCGCCGGGGCGGTCTTCCTGGCCGCGGCCTTCTTCGCGGGAGCCGACTTCTTCGCCGTCGCCTTCTTGGCCCCGGCCGCCTTCTTCGCGGGCGCGGCCTTCTTGGCGGCGGGCTTCTTCTCCGCACTCTTCTTGGCGGGGGCCGCCTTCTTGGCCGGGGCGGTCTTCTTGGCGGCCTGCTTCTTCGCCGGTGCCTTCTTGGCGGCTGCCTTCTTGGACGGTGCCTTCTTCGGCGGCGCCTTCCTGGCGGGCGGCTCGGGGGGCTCTTCCTCGCCCTCGTCCTCTTCCTCGCCCCGTCCTCGTCGTCCTCGTCCTCGCCCTCGTCCCAGGGCTCGTCCTCGTCCGGTTCCTCTTCGTCCTCCGGTTCCTCTTCGTACGCGTCGTCGTCGTACTCGTCCTCGTACGGCTCGTCGTCGTACTCGTCCTGGTCCTCGTCCTCCTCGCGCCGGCCCTCGGAGAGCCGGGCGGTGCGGTCACCGATCGCGTCGGCCAGCGAGGACATGCTGCGGTTCGCCGCAGCCGTCACCGCCTTGCGGCCCGCGTCCATGACCTCGCCCCGCAGCTGTTCCTGGAGTTCGGCGACCTGGGGGACACCGCCGAGGCGGCGCATGCCCTCGGCGGCGAGCTGGCGGGGTTCGAGCCCGAACCTCCGGCCCGCCAGATAGGTCGCCACGGTCAGGGCCATTCGGCCCTTCTTGGTCCGGCCCAGCACATAGCCGCCGACCACCGCGGCTGCGAGCGCTACCTTGGCCTCGTCATCCATGAGCACGTCACCTTCGATCGCTTGGCACGCGGACGGCCCGAACGGCGTGCAGCCGGTCGAGCAACCGCTCCTCTTCCCGTTCGAATTCCTCGATCGTGATGTCTCCGGCCTCCAACTCCTGGTTGAGTACGGCCAGTTGGGCGCGCAGTACACGGGGGTCGTGCAGCTCCCGCTCGGCGGCGTCGTGCAGCTTCTCGGCCACCCACACCACCCCGCGCACGGGTGCGACGGGCAGCGTCAGCAGACCGGTGATGAGGCCCATCTCAGCCACCGCCCACGGGGACCGGCCGGGCCTCGGCGGAGACGAAGCTGTAGCACGGCAGCGGCCCGGCCAGGCGGAGCTCCACATGGCCGCGGTTCTCGCCCGCGAACCGGCGCGCCTCGGCCAGGAACGCCTCTCCGGCCTCCCGCTCCACCAGGAACGACACATTGAGCGCGCACCCCTGGACCTCCGGGCCCGCCGCCACCGCTCTGGCCCTCGGCGTCAGCTCCCGGAGCACCCGCCGCCCCGCCTCGGCGGCCCGCCGCGCGAGGGCGGCGGCCACCGCCTCGCCCAGCCGCAGACTGGCCTCGTAACCCGGACGCCGGCGCGCGGCCTCCCGCAGCTTGCGTACGGTGCCGTCCTCGGCGACCACATCGGCGAGCGCGTCCTCGGCGGCGAGCGCCTTCACGTTGATCTCGTGGCAGCCGGCGAGCCGCTTCAGGGCCGCCGCATGGCCGTCCTCATCGGCGGCCAGCTGCCGTTCCACGGTGTCCTGGTCGGGGGCCACCATGCCGAACCGCATCGGCAGCACGGGCCCCTCGTCCATCAGCCGCAGCAGCAGCTCCTGGTGGGCCAGCAGATCGCGGCGGCGCGCCCGGAGGTCCGGGGGAGCGTCGCTGACGACCGCGGCGAGCCGGCCCCGCCGGACGGTCCGCAGCCGTGCGGGCGGGCTGCCCACACCGCCCTGCCCGTCCGGGAGCGCGGTCCCGGCCCGGGTGATCGCGTACACGTACACACCGTCGGCTGTCACCGCTCACGCCTCCACACGGCGGCGCCGGCTCTCGCTGTCGCGCGCCGGGGCGCGCCGCTTCCTCGGCCGCTCCTCCTCCGGCTCCTCGTCGCCGCCGACCGCCTTGCGCACGGTGTCGCCCACCGACTCGGCGGCCCTGCGCACCTTCCGCTTGCCGATGGACTTGGCGGCGCCCCCGCCGATCAGCTCCGGAACGGTGGTGCTGCCGGAGTCCCGTTCCAGGTCCAGCCGGTTGCACGCCTCGGCGAACCGCAGATACGTGTCCACGCTGGCGACGACGATGCGCGCGTCTATCTTCAGGATCTCGATGCCGACCAGGGAGACCCTGATGAAGACATCGATCACCATGCCCCGGTCGAGGATCAGCTCCAGGACGTCGTACAGGGTGCCGGCGCGCGGCGGGCAGGCGACGACTTCGTCGGAGTAGGTGGTCGCGGTCATGGAATGTCCTTCCGGCAGGGGAGTGGACGCCGCTCACTCGTCGGCGGCGCCCCGGCGGTACCGGCGGACCCTGCGGTACTCCAGGAGCTCACCGGACCGGTCGAGCTGCACCTCGTAGGAGGCGAGGAGGCTCGTGGTGTCCGGAATCCGGGGCACTTCGAGAACGTCCACGACAACGCACCAGCCGTCATCGGTGCGCCGGACGGCGGACACGCCCTCCGCGCGGTGGTCGATGAGACCCTCCAGGCTCTGGATGGCAGCGCGGGCCGCGTGTTCGGGGCCCCGTGCGGACGGGGCACGCCGCTTGGTCGCCGTTTTCGTGGTTCCCGCCTGGGAGCGCCGCTGATCTGCCATGGGACCCAGTCTGCTCACTCCCGCCGCCCCCGCATCTTGGGCGAGGTCATCGGGGTGCGTGCCTCGCAGTGGAGCCACGCCCAAGGTGTAGACACTGTCTACGAAGTCCTGGTAGACAGTGTCTATGGATCAAGCGCACCAAGCCGGCCCCTTGCGGGAACGCCTGATCGACGCAGGTGTCGACCTCGTCATGGCCGAAGGATCCGCGTCGCTCGGCCTCCGTGAGATCGCCCGACGCGCCGGGGTCTCCCACGGCGCCCCGCGCCGCTACTTCCCGACCCACCACGCCCTGCTCTCCGCCATCGCCCGGCGCGGCTTCACCGAGCTGGCCGCCCGCTTCACGACGGCGACCGAAGGCTCCGGGACACCCCGCGACCAGCTGCGGAGCCTCGCCGACGCCTTCCTGGACTACGCGGCGGAGTACGGCGGCATGTTCGAGCTGATGTTCCGCCACGACCTGCTCGACAGCGAGGCCCATGCGAGTGACGCGGACGCGCCCGGGCCGCGCCTGCGCGAGGCGACCCTCCCGCTGTTCGCGCGCCTCGTCGAGCTCGTCACGGAGGACCGCGCCCAGCGCACGGAGCACGGCACCGGACCCTCGGACAACTCCGCCCCGCCGCCGGCCCTGACCGCGGCCGCCCTCTGGACCAACCTGCACGGCATCGCCGTGCTCCGGGCGAACGGCAGCCTCCAACTGGCCTTCCCCGGCGCGGACGAGGAACCGGACCCGCTCGTCACGGCGGCGCTCGACGCCCACCTCGGCCGGGCGGACGCATGACCCCCACCGCCGTACGGCCCCGCGCCGCGCTGCTCGCCTCGGTGGCGGGCGCGATGATCGTCGCCCTGGACGGCACCGTGCTGCTCGTCGCCCAGCCGGACCTGCGCAGCGACCTCGGGGCAACCGTCACCGAGGTCCAGTGGACGAGCACCGCCTACCTCCTCGCCGTAGCCGCCCTCCTCGTGATCGCCGGCCGGCTCGGGGACCACTACGGGCACCGGAGGCTGCTCTGCGTCGGGGTGCTCGGTTTCGGCGCCGCTTCGGCCGGGATCGCCTTCGCCCAGGGCATCGGCCCCGTGATCGCCCTGCGCGCCGCCCAAGGGGTGTTCGGCGCGCTCCTGCAACCGGCGACGCTCGCCCTGCTCAGGCTGGTCTACCCGGCCGACCGCCTCGGCCGGGCCGTCGCCCTCCGGACCAGCGCGATCGGGCTGGCCGCCGCGGCCGGTCCGGTGCTCGGGGGAGTCCTCGTCACGCACTGGGGCTGGCGCGCCGTCTTCCTGATCAACATCCCGGCCGCCCTGGCCATCGCCGCCCTCACCCTGGCCGTGCGCACCCCCGAAGTGCCGCGCACCGCGGACCGGCGGTTCGACCTCACCTCCGGCGCCCTCCTCGCCGCCGCGCTCGCCGCCCTCGTCCACACCCTGGCCGGCATCCCCGACGACGGATGGACCGGCGCCCGGACGGGGCTCGGGCTGCTGCTGGCCGTGGTCCTCGGGGCGGTGCTCGTCGCGTACGAACGCCGCAGCGCCCAGCCGGTCGTGCCGCCGGCCGTGACCCGCTCCGTGCCCGTGACGGCCTCGATGGTGCTGCTCCTCACCACCTCCGGCGGCCTGTTCGGCGCGCTGTTCACCGTCACGTTCTTCCTCCAGCAGGGGCTCGGCCTCGATCCGCTCACCACCGGGCTGCGCTGCCTGCCGCTGACCCTGCTCATGATCGCCGGGGCGCCCGTGGCCTCGGCCGCGCTCGGCCGGTTCGGGCCGCGCCGCACCGCGATCACCGGCCAGCTGTGCGTCGTCCTCGCCGTCCTCGGGCTCTCCCGGCCGGGCTCCGCAGGGGAGACCGGCCTCGTCCTCGCGGTGCTGGGGGCGGGCTTCACCGCCGTCATGGTCACCGCCACCGGGACCGTCGTCGGGGACGCCCCGCCCGGTTACGCCGGGGTGGTCGGCGGCCTCAAGCAGACCGCCATGAACGTGGGCCCCGCCCTCGGAATCGCCGTCGCCGCCGGACTGATGCCGCTCACCCCGTCGGCCGTCGCCGACCCGGGGCACCGGCTCCTCCCCGTAACGGATCTCGCCCTGGGCCAGGCGCTGCCCGCGGTGGCGGCGCTCGCCGCGCTGGGGCTGATCCCCGCCTCGCTGCTGCCCCGGCGCTGAGCCCTCGCTCGAACGGCCGCTCGCGTCGTGGGGTGCGGCGACCGCCAGTAGGCTGCCGAAGGATCACGACCCGTGGACGAGGAGCACACCGATGGACCTCCGCCTGAGGACGATCAGCCGGGAAGAGCACCTGGCGTACGTCGACAGCCTGCCGTCCGCGAGCCACATGCAGGTCCCGTCCTGGGGCGACGTGAAGCCCGACTGGCGGGCGGAGAGCCTCGGCTGGATCGACGGCGCGGGCCGGATCACCGGCACCGCCCTGGTCCTGTACCGGCCGCTGCCGAAGATCAAGCGGTACCTCGCCTACCTCCCCGAGGGCCCCGTCATCGACTGGTACGACGACGACCTCGACCGGTGGCTGGACCCGCTCCTGGAACACCTCAAGGGGCAGGGCGCGTTCACCGTGAAGATGGGCCCGCCCGTCGTCGCCCGCCGCTGGGACGCGGCCACCGTCAAGGAGGCCATCGCCGACCCCGGCGCCCACCGCCTCGGCGAGGTCCCGCCCACCGAACAGGACCCTCGGGCCCACGCGCTGACGGACCGCCTGCGGAGCCTGGGCTGGCAGCGGTCCGGGGGCGACGGCGAGGACGGATTCGCCGCCGGACAGCCGCGTTACGTGTTCCAGCTCCCCCTCGCCGGCCGCTCGCCCGACGACCTCCTGGCCGGCTTCAACCAGCTGTGGCGGCGCAACGTCAAGAAGGCGGAGAAGGCCGGCGTCAAGGTCGTCCAGGGCGACTACGCCGATCTGGACACCTTCTACGCGCTCTACACCGAGACCGCCGAGCGCGACCGGTTCATCCCCCGCCCCCTGGCGTACTTCCAGCGCATGTGGAAGGCGCTCACCGCCGAACACCCCGACCGGATGCGGCTCTACCTCGCCGCGCACGACGGCGAGGTGCTGGCCGCCGCCACCATGCTCACCGTCGGCGGGCACGTCTGGTACTCGTACGGGGCGTCCACCGGCCGCAGGCGCGAGGTGCAGCCCAACAACGCCATCCAGTGGCAGATGATCCGCGACGCCCACGCCATGGGCGCGCACGTCTACGACTTCCGGGGCACCACCGACACCCTGGACGAGAGCAACCACCTGCTCGGGCTGCTCCGCTTCAAGGTCGGCACCGGCGGCCAGGCCGCCGAGTACGTCGGCGAATGGGACTACCCGCTCAACAAGGTGCTGCACAAGGCGTTCAGCCTCTACATGGCGCGGCGGTAGCCCTACCCCTGGCCGTCGTCCAGGTCCAGCTCCTCCAGCGGCCGCACCGCCGGGCCCTGGAGCACCGAGCCGTCGACGCCGAAGCGCGAACCGTGGCACGGGCACTCCCACGCCGTCTCCGCCTCGTTGAACGCCACCAGGCACCCCAGATGCGTGCACCGCGCGGACACCGCCCGCACCGTGCCGTCCGGCTCCCGGTACACCGCGCAGCGGCGGCCCTTCACCCGGACCACCGCGCCCGTCCCCGGAACCACCTGGCTCACCGAGTCCAGGTGGCTGACGCTCAGCCGGTCGCCGACGAAGTGCTTCGCCACCTCCGCCTGCGCACCCAGCAGCGACCCCGCCTCGCGCACCGCGCTCCCCAGCCGCCGGGGGTCGTACAACTCCGCCCACGGCAGCGGCGGGACGCCGTCCGCGATGAGCGAGGTCAGCAGCCGGCCCGCGAGCACCCCGCCGGTCATCCCCCAGCCGCCGAACCCGGTCGCCACATAGGTGTGCCGGGCCCCGATGTGGAACGGCCCGATCAGCGGGACCGTATCGCTGGGATCGTTGTCCTGCGCCGCCCACCGGTACGCGGTCGGGCCCGCCGCCGGGAACCTCTCGTGCAGCCACGCGTCCAGCCGCCGGAACCGCTCGCCGGGGTCCCCGGTGCCCGGGGTGAAACTCTCCCCGGTCACGATCAGCAGGCGCCGGCCGTCATCGAGCGGAGTGGAGCGCACCGAGCGCTTCCCCTCGTCCTCGGTGATGTACATGCCCTTCGGAGCCAGCTCTGCGGCAATGGGCGCGGCGACGACCAGTTCACGCCTGGGTGAGAGCCGGGCGAACAGCATCGCGCGGTCGAAGACCGGGTAATGCGTGGCGACGACCACGTCCCGGGCCGTCACACTCCGCCCCGACTCGACGGTCACCCGGCACGGCGTGCCCTCGGACAGCCCGGTCACCCGGCTCCGCTCGAAGACGCGGCCCCCCTGCGCGACCAGATCCCGGGCCAGGGCCAGCAGGTACTTGCGCGGGTGGAACTGGGCCTGGCCCTCCGCCCGGACCGCCCCGCCGACCGGGAACGGCAGCTCCGTCTCGGAGACGTACGCGACATCGAGCCCCGCGTCGGCGGCGGCCCGCGCCTCCGCCTCGATCAGGTGCCGGGACTCCGGCCCGGCCGCATAGCTGTACGCGCTCACCCGCTCCAGGTCGCACGCGATCCCCAGCTCCTCCACGATGCCGGCCACCCGGTCCACCGCGTCCAGCTGCGACGCCGCGTACAGCAGGGTCGCGTCCACGCCCCGGGTCCGCCGCAGCCGGTCGTACACCAGCGACTGGAGGGCGGAGACCTTGGCCGTCGTATAGCCGGTCACCCCGGAGGCGATGCGGTCCGCCTCCAGGACCACGACGTTCCGGCCCGCCCGGGCCAGCTCCCACGCCGTGCTCAGGCCCGCGATGCCGCCGCCGATCACGACGACGTCCGCATCGGTGTCCGACGCCAGCGGCGGGTGCTCGGGCGCGTCGGTGCTGTCCATCCAGAAGGACTCGTCCAGCCCCGGAAGGGGGCGGGGGTGATTCATCGTGTGCTCTCCCAATCGTCAGCGTGTCCGCCGCCCATGACGCACACCACGGGCGGAAGGTGCTCTGCGTCATACGGGGGCCGGGGAAGGGCGCAGTACGCTGCACGGCGATCCAGCACCCGAGGGGACGCCCCGATGCCCGCAGACCTTGCCCCGCTCATCGCCGCCACCACCCAGTGGCTGACGCGCGCGTTCCCGGCGGGCGGGGGCCCGCTCACCGCCGCCCTGGCCGAGGCGCAGGCCCGCCAGGCCGTCACGGTCGCCACCTGGCTGCGCTACCCGACCGACCTGGACGCCGCCCTCGTGGTCCTGACCGGCCCGGGCGGGTCCGCCCGCCTGGACGAGGTCACCGGCGGTCACGGCCCCGCGGCGGCCGGTCCGGCGGACCTGGCCTGGCGCAGCTGGGTGGACGAGGTCGTCGCCAGCTGGGCCGCGCATCTGCTCACGGCGCCCGACGCGGCGAAGGAAGCGGTGCGGGCGCTCGAGGGAACCGAGCACGGTGGGGCCGGGCCCGCCGAGTTCCGCCGTCTGACCGAGCCCCGCGCGCACGACCTGGCCGCCACCGCGCTGCTGCGCCACCCCGACCTGCTGGAGCCGATAGCCCGGCTCCACCACACGGACCTGCTGGACCGCCTGCGCCTCGGCCCGGCCCGCGCCTGCTGAGACCCGGGGCGCCGGGGGCTTCGACCCGTACCCGCTTCAGCCCTTGCCGCGGCCGCTCAGCAGGTCGCGGGCCCGGTCGACCAGACCGGCGCCGGGGCCGAGGATCTTGTTGCCGGGCGGGGTGTCGGGGGCGGAGGGGTGCGGACGCGTGGGGGCGGTCTTCTTCGCCGCGCGCACCTTCTCGCCGAGCTGGTCCAGGGCCTCGGGGGAGACGGCCGCCGCGAGGAGCGGGAACAGCCGGTTCTCCTCGTCGCGTACGTGCTCGCTCACCTCGAGCTTCAGCTTCGCCACCAGGTGGTCGAACTGCGGGTCGTCCGCCGGCAGCCCCTCCAGCTCCTTGAGGTGCTGCTCGACCTTCGCGTGGTCCTCCAGCTCCTTGTCGGCCATGTCGTCGCCGTCGTCCACGAACCGCCGCACCGCGGGGTAGAGGTGCATCTCCTCCGCCACGGAGTGCCGGACCAGCTCGATCGTCAGCTCGTCGGCCAGCTTCCGCCGCTGCTCGTCACCGACCGGCTGGGCCTCGATCTTCGCGAACAGTTCATCGACCTCGCGGTGGTCCGTGGTGAGCTCCGCGATCACGTTTCCGCCGTGTCCCATCAGTGCAACCCTCTCCGCTTGTGTGGTGCGAGCCGAAGTCAGCTCACCGTTCCACAGGGGTACCCCCGAACCTCACCAACACACGGAGCCACGCCCCACTCCGGTCAGCCTGGCGTAACGGCCGGGCGAGCCCGCCTCAGGGGCGTGCCGGTGGCGCGGCCGCACCGGAAGCCGTGCCGAGCGGCCACGCCTCGATGTCGCGGTAGCGGATCTGCCCGGGGCCGCTCCCCGCGTTGCTGCCGACCAGATGCAGCCGCTCGGCGGGCCATGGGCGGCCCCGGAACTCCGTGAGCCGCGCGGCGATCTCCCCGGCCGACGTGTGGTCGCCCCGGCGCACCCGGGCGAGGGTCAGATGGGGGCGCAGCGGCCGGTCCTCCAGGGCGATCCCGCAGTCCCGGACCACGGCCCGTACGCCGTCGGCGAGCCGGTGCAGTCCGTCGAGGTCACCGGCGACCCCGCTCCACGCCACCCGCTCGTCGAACGTGCCGCCGCCGTGCAGCGCCAGGCGCGGGGCGGGGTGGGAGGCGGCGAGAGCGGCGAGCGGCGGACGCAGCAGCGGGACGGTGTCCACCGGAAGGGCACCCAGGAACGCCAGGGTGATGTGCCAGTCCTCCACCCGGTTCCACCGCACCTGCGGATGCGTCGCGTAGACGGGGCGCAGCTCCCGGGCCAGCTCGTCCTTCGCCGGGTCGGGCGGAGCGAGGGCGATGAACACGCGCACGGTCGCGGGCGGGGTCTCTTCGGTCACCCGGCATTCGTATCGCATGGCGGACCGGCCGCTCCCGCCGGGGACCCGACCTCGCCACACAGCGGAACATGACGCAGGGTGAGGGTAATGGCCATTGATCTCGAATGGGGCGCGCACCCGGCGCACGGGAGCGCGATGCGTTCGGCGCGTGCTCGTGGCTGAGGGGGTGTACGCCAGCGGTTATCCGAATGTGCGCGGGTCGTATTCAGTGAAATGCGCACAATCGGGACATCAGGTGGCTGAAAATTTCCGGCGGAGTGGGCCTGGCATATGTCTCCGGCCGGCCTTACCGCACGTCGCGGCCGTAGAGGCTGATAAGTAATGGGCCGAATTCGACTCTTGGGCTGTCGGTGGTCCTCTATGGTGATTGGCGTGAACGGGCGAAGCCGGATGACCGGCCGGCCATCGGCGTCACGCCGGTATCCCGAGGCGTAACGTATCTCCGGCCCGTGGGGCCGGGCTTGCGCGACAGGGATGGGCGGCGCCGTGGCGGGGAACGGTGAATCCGCGCGGCGGGCCCGCATATATCTGAAGAACATGCGGTGGCATGTGGGAAAACAAGTGGGGGACAGTCGTGACCAATCCTTTCGATGACGAGTCGGGCCGGTTCGTGACGCTGGTGAACGGCGAGGGCCAGTATTCGCTGTGGCCGGCGCACATCGAGGTTCCGGGCGGCTGGAGCGTCGGCGGTCCGGAGGGTTCGCGACAGGAGTGTCTCGACGCCATCGAGGCCGCGTGGACGGACATGCGGCCCGCCGGCCTGGTGCGGGCGATGGAAGCCGACGCCGGGTAGGGCGGCGCGCGGGCCCGCGGGCCGCCTCGGTCCGCGGCCGCTTGCGCGCTCCAATCGATCAGTGTCGTTCACATCCGGGCAAAGTCGATCAGTCCGGAGTGGTGATCGATCATGCTCCGGCGAGAAATGTTCATGCCGCCGTCACGCGGCTTTGTTTCCTCATTGCTGGACTGCATTGACGCACTGCGCGTCGGCCTGTCCTCGATAAGCGAAAAAACCGAGCCCGCTCCCGGTTTTCGGACCGGTAAGCCGGTCCCGTGGTGCCCGATGCCCTGGCCCGGTGACGTTCTCCTCGCTTTTATCCGCCCGTAGTAGGCCATGGACGCCGCACCGGCACGGCCGGCTTCGTCCTGCCCTCTCCGTCCCCCGAAAGCTCTCCCCGAAGGTGTGTCCCGGCATGCGCGAAAACGGCTCTGCCTCCCCGGAATCCGCTCCCGAAGAGTTCTTCGGGACGACCGCAGCCCAGCAGGGCGTCTGGTACGGGCAACTGGTCGATCCAGACAGCCCGAAATACAACATCGGTGAATGCTTCGAGATCCGGGGCGACCTGGACGAGGCGCTATTCGCCGCCGCCGTCGACCGGGCCTTCGAACTGTGCGACAGCCTCAACCTCGAGTTCGTCACGGAGGGCGACACCCTCCTCCAGCGCGTCGTCCGCGAGCCCGGCGCCCGCCGGCTCCGGATCGTGGACATGTCCGGGGCCGCCGACCCCGCCGCCGAGGTCGAGCGCTACCTCGCGACGGACATGGCCACGCCCGACAGCCTGCACCGCCCCCGGCACCACATGGCCCTGCTCCGCGCCGGCGACGGGCTGTCCTACTGGTACGTCCGCTTCCACCACATAGCCGTCGACGGCCTCGGCGGCGCCCTCTTCACCCGCGCCGTGGCCGACCTCTACGGACGCGCGGTGCGCGGCGAGGACCTCGCCGGGGCCACGCTGCCCGCCGCACCCCTGCGCGAACTCGTCGCCGACGAGACGGCCTACCTGGCATCCGACCGCCACGAAGCCGACCGCGCCTACTGGACCGCCAAGTTCGCCGGTCCGGCCGCCGAAACCGGGGACGACGACACGCACGGCGGCCGGACGCTCATCCGCCGCCGCACCGACCTCCCCGCACCGGCCGACCCCGACGCGCCGACCACCACCGGCACGTCCGGCATGCGGCTGCACAACGGCGAGTCCCTGTCCGCCGAGGTCTTCGAGGACCTGCGCCGACTCGCCGGCGCCCACCGCACCACATGGAGCGCCGTCCTGGTCGCCGCGGTCGCCGCCTACACCGCCCGGGTCACCGGCACCCGCGAGGTCACCGTGGGCCTCGCCTCCAACGGCCGGCACGGCGGGCTGCGGCACATCGTCGGCATGACCGCCAACATCCTCCCGCTCCGCCTGGCCCCCACCGACGCCATGTCCGTCGGCGACCTCGTCCGCGCGGCGGCGGCCGAGATGCGCGGCGCCCTGCGCCACCGCCGCTTCTCGCGCGAACAGCTCGCCCGCGAACTGAACACGGGCGACGACGCGGCCCGCCTCACCGGCATCGTCGTCAACATCATGGGCTACGACTACGACCGGGACTTCGCCGGAATCCCCGCCCCCTCCCGGGTGCTGTCGGTGGGCCAGGTGGACGACGTGTCCCTCTTCGTCTCCGAACGGGCCGAGGGCAAGGGCCCGTTGATCGGCTTCGACGCCCGGCCCGACCTCTACCGCCCCGAGGACGTCCGCCTCCACGAGCAGGCCGTGGTGTCCTTCGTCTCCGCCCTCGCCGCCGCCGACCCCGGACTGCCCCTGCGCGACCTGCCGCTCGTGGACGAAGCCACCGCCCCCGCCCTGCGCGCCCAGGGGCTCGGCACCGGCCTGCCCGAGAAGGCCCTCGCGCGGACCCTGCCGGAGGCGTTCCGCGACCAAGCGCGCCGGACCCCGGACGCCCCGGCCGTCGTGGACGGGGCGCACACCCTCTCGTACCGGCAACTCGACCGGGCGGCCGACGACCTGGCGAGCGCGCTGACCGGATGGGGCATCGGCGCCGAGGACGGCGTCGGGGTGCTCCTGGGGCGCTCGGCCGCCGTGCCCGCCGCCACCCTCGCGACCGTCGCCGCGGGCGCCGCCTATGTCCCGATGGACGCGGCCTGGCCCGCCGAACGGCTCGGCCGCGTCGCCGAGTCCGCCCGCGTCCGCGCACTGATCGCCGACGAGCGGACCGCCCGCGAACCCTGGGTCCGCGAGGCCGCCGCCCACCTGCCGCTCCTCGTGGTGGACGGGGGCGGCCGGGTACTCGACGGAGCGCCGGAACGGCCCGGGCCGCTGCCCCGGATCAGCAGACCCGACCGGCTCGCGTACGTCATGTTCACCTCCGGCTCCACCGGCCTGCCCAAGGGCGTCGGCGTCACCCATGCCGACGTCCTGGCCCTCGCCGCCGACAGCGCCTGGACCGACGGGGTGTCCGACGCCGTCCTCATGCACTCCGCGTACGTCTTCGACGCCTCCACCTTCGAGCTCTGGGTGCCGCTCCTGAACGGCGGCCGGGTGGTCGTCGCCCCCGGCGGCGTCCTGGAGGCGCGCGCCGTCCGCGAGGCGGTGGAACGGCACGGCGTCACCGCGCTGTTCCTCACGACGGCCCTGTTCAACGTGATGGCCGAGGCGGACCCGGCGGTCTTCGCCGGGCTGCGCGTGGTCGCCGCCGGCGGCGAGGCCGCGACCCCCGACCTCATGCAGCGGGTGGCCGCCGCCTCGCCCCGCACACGCGTCCTGCACGTCTACGGCCCCACCGAGACCACCACCTTCGCCACCCGCCACCCCGTCACCGCCGAAGCCCCCGGTGTCCCGCCGATCGGCCGCCCGCTGGACGGCATGGGGCTGTACGTGCTCGACGACACCCTGGACCTGGTGCCGCCCGGCGTGGTGGGCGAGCTGTACGTGAGCGGGCACGGCGTCGCCCGCGGCTACCAGGGCCGTGCCGCGCTCACCGCCACCCGCTTCGTCGCCGACCCGTACGGGGCGCCCGGCAGCCGGATGTACCGCACCGGCGACCTCGTGCGCTGGACCGCCGCGGGCGACATCGAGTACGTCGGGCGCGCCGACGGCCAGGTCAAGCTGCGCGGCTTCCGCATCGAACCGGCCGAGACCGAGCACGCCCTGCTCACCGACCCGGACGTGCGCGGCGCCTGCGTCATGGTCCGCGAGGACACCCCCGGCGACCGCCGGCTCGTCGCCTATGTGGTGCCCGCGCCCGGAGCCCGCACGGACACCGCCGCACTGGCCCGGCGCGTCGGGCGCACGCTGCCCGCGTACATGGTGCCGTCCGCCTTCGTCGTCCTCGACGCCCTGCCCCTCAACCCCAACGGCAAGGTCGACCGCCGCGCCCTGCCCGCGCCCCGGACCGCCACCGGCACCGGCCGCGCACCGCGCACCGCGTACGAGGAAGTGCTCGCCGGGCTGTTCGCCGACGTGCTGGGCATGGACGCGGTCGGGGTGGACGACAGCTTCTTCGCCCTCGGCGGCCACTCGCTGCTCGCCACCCGGCTCACCGGCCGGGTCAGGGCCGCCCTCGGCGTCGAACTCGCCCTCGCCACCCTCTTCGACCACCCCACGGTCGCCTCCCTGGCCGCGGCCCTGGACACCGCGGGTGCCGCCCGCCCCGTCCTCGTACCGCAGCCCCGGCCCGAGGAGCTGCCGCTGTCCTTCGCCCAGCAGCGCCTCTGGTTCCTCAACCGGTCCGAGGCGCCCGGCGACACCTACAACGTCCCGCTCGTCCTGGAACTCGACGGACCCCTGGACACCGAGGCGCTGCGCGGCGCCCTGGCCGATGTGGCCGTCCGGCACGAGAGCCTGCGCACCACGTTCGCCGAGCGCGACGGCGTCGCCCGCCAGCGGATCATCGAGGCCGAGGCCGCCGCGTCGCTCGTCCCCCTCACCCTCGAAGAGCCCCCGGCGGACGGGGACGCCGACCTCTGGGAGGCCGAGACGGTCCGCCGGCTGAGCACCGCCCCCTTCGACCTGAGCCGGGACCCCGCCGTCCGCGCCCACCTGCTCCGGCACGGGCCCGCCCGGCACGTCCTGGTCCTCGTCCTGCACCACATCGTCGCCGACGGCTGGTCCCTCGCCCCGCTCTGCCGCGACCTCTCCGCCGCCTACCTGGCCAGGACCGAGGGCAGCGGCACCCCGGACTGGGCGCCGCTGCGCGTGCAGTACGCCGACTACACCCTCTGGCAGCACCGACTGCTCGGCGACGACGGCGACCCGGACAGCCTCGCCGCCCGGCAGACCGCCTTCTGGCAGGAGGCCCTGCGCGGCGCCCCCGGCCTGCTCGCCCTGCCCCTCGACCGGCCCCGCCCCGCCGTGCCCAGCCACCGGGGCGCGTCCGTCCCCTTCGACCTACCCGCCCCGGCGCACGCCGCCCTCGTCCGGCTCGCCCGCACCGCCGGGTGCACACCGTTCATGGTGCTCCAGGCGGCCCTCGCCGTGACGCTCGGTGCCCATGGCGCGGGCAGCGACATCCCGCTCGGCACCGCGGTGGCCGGGCGCACCGACGAGGTGCTCGACGAGCTGGTCGGCTTCTTCGTCAACACCGTCGTCCTGCGCACCGACCTCTCCGGCGAGCCGACGTTCCGCGAACTCCTCGACCGGGTCAAGCAGTCCGACATCGCCGCCTTCGGCCACAGCGACCTGCCCTTCGAACGGATCGTGGAGGCCGTCAACCCGGAGCGGTCCGGCGACCACCACCCCCTCTTCCAGACGATGCTGGTCCTCCAGAACCAGGACCGGGCCGAACCGGAGCTGCCCGGCATCACCGTCCGCGACCGGTCCCGGCACCAGGGCGGCAGCAAGTTCGACCTCACCTTCTCGCTGACCGAGACCGAGGAGAGCCCCGAGGCCCCTGCGGGCATCGGCGGCTACCTGGAGTACGCCACCGACCTCTTCGACGCCGCCACCGCCCGCGCCCTCTGCGCCCGCTTCGCCCACGTCCTCACCCAGGCCGTCACCGACCCCGGCCGCCCCATCGGCGACCTGGACCCCCTCACCCCGGCCGAGCGGGAAGAACTCCTCGCCCGGGGACACGGCGCGCCCCGGCCCCTGCCCGCGCTCACCGCCCCCGAAGCGGTCCGGGCCCAGGCCCTGCGTACGCCGGAGGCCGTCGCCGTGCGCGACGCGCACACCCACCTCACCTACGCCGAACTCGACGTCCGGGCCGACGGCCTCGCCCACGCGCTGCGCGAGCGCGGCGCGGGACCGGAGACCAGGGTCGCCATCGCCGCGCCGCCCTCCGTGCACACCGCCGTCGCGATGCTCGCCGTGCTGCGGTCGGGCGCCGCGTACCTGCCGGTCGACCCGGCCTACCCGCACGCCCGCATCCGCCACATGCTGGACGACGCGCGCCCCGTCCTCGTCCTCACCGCCGGGGACGTGCCCACCGGCGACATCCCCCGGCTCGCCATCGACGCCCCGCACGCAAACCCCGCCACTCCGCTCCCGTACACACCCCACCCGGCGGACCCGGCCTACGTCATCTACACCTCCGGGTCCACCGGCCGCCCCAAGGGAGTGGTCGTCACCCATGGCGCGCTGGCCAACCACATGGCCTGGATGGCGGGGCACCTGACGGTCAGTCCGCAGGACCGGGTCCTCGCCAGGACGTCCACCAGCTTCGACGCCTCCGTGTGGGAGGTGTGGCTCCCGCTGATGTACGGCGCCGAGGTGTGCGTACTGCCGTCCGGGGCCAACACGGAGCCGGACACGCTGGTCTCCTGGATGAGCCGATTCGGCGTCACCGTCGCCCAGTTCGTACCCTCCCACCTCACGCTCGTCCTGTCCGAGGCGGCCCACGCCGCACCCCTGCCCGGACTGCGTGCCGTCCTCTGCGGCGGGGAGCCCCTGCCGCGCGCCCTCGCCGAGGAGACGGCCGCGCTGTGGCGGACGGAGGTGCACAACCTCTACGGGCCGACCGAGGCCACCATCGACGCGACCGCCCACCGCGTCCCCGCCACGCCGGACACCCCCTACGAGACCGTGCCGATCGGCCGGCCCGTCGACACCATGCGCGCCTACGTCCTGGACCACCGGCTGCGGCCCGTCCCGCCCGGGGTCACCGGTGAGCTCTACCTCTCGGGCCCCAACCTCGCCCGCGGCTACCTGGACCGGCCCGGACCGACCGCCGCCCGCTTCGTCGCCGACCCCTTCGACGGTGCCGGCGCCCGCATGTACCGGACCGGCGACCTCGTCCGGTGGAACGCGGCCGGGCTGCTCGACTACGTCTCCCGCGCCGACGACCAGGTCAAGCTGCGGGGCTTCCGCATCGAACTCGGCGAGATCGAGGCCGCCCTGCTCGCCCGCCCCGGGGTCACCGCCGCCTGCGCGGTGATCCGCGAGGACGCGCCGGGCGAGCGCCGCCTCGTCGCCTACGCCGTCACCACGGACCGGGGCCCGCGCCCGGCCGCCCTGCGCGACGCCCTCGCCGAGGCGCTGCCGCACTACATGGTCCCCGCCGCGGTCGTCGCCCTGGACGAACTGCCGCTCCTGCCCAACGGCAAGACGGACCGGCGAGCCCTGCCCCGGCCGGAGGAGGAGGCGGGGGACAGCGCCGGCGCGCTCGGCCCGCGCGAGGACCTGCTCGCCGGGATCTTCGCCGAAGTGCTGGGCCGCCCCGGCGTCGGACCGCACGACAGCTTCTTCGACCTGGGCGGGCACTCGCTCCTCGCGATGCGCGTCGTCAGCCGGGTCCGCACGGTCCTCGGCGCCGACCTCGCCGTCCGCACCCTGTTCGAGCACCCGACCGTCACCGGGCTCGCCCGGGCCCTGGACAGCCGGGCGGGCTCCCGCCCGCCGGTCCTGCCCGTGGCCGAGCGGCCCGACCCGCTGCCCCTGTCGTACGCGCAGCAACGGCTCTGGTTCCTGAACCGGCTCGAAGGCCCCAGCTCCTCGTACCACATCCCGCTGGTCCTCGACATCGACGGGCCGCTGGACACCGACGCGCTGCGTGCCGCCCTCCGGGACGTCGTGGAGCGGCACGAGGCGCTGCGCACCGTCTTCCCCGAACGGGACGGCGTGCCGCAGCAGTTGGTGCTGCCCGCCGATGCCGTCGCCCCCCGGCTGCCCGTCGAGAGCACCGCCCCGGCCTGGCTGGACGCGGCCGTCGCGGCCGCCGTGGACGAGCCGTTCGACGTGGCCGGCGATCCGCCGCTCAGGGCCAGGCTGCTGCGCACCGCGCCCGGCCACCACGTCCTCGTGCTGGTCCTGCACCACATCGCCGGCGACGGCTGGTCCCTCGCCCCGCTCGCCCGCCACCTGGGCGACGCCTACCGGGCCCGCCTCGCCGGGCGGGAACCCGAGGCCGGCGACGGGATCCAGTACGCGGACTACACCCTGTGGCAGCAGGCCGTCCTGGGTGACCCGGACGCCCCCGGCAGTGTGCTGCGCGAGCAGCTGGACCACTGGCACGCCGCGCTCGCCGGACTCCCCGGGCTCATCGACCTGCCGCTCGACCGCCCGCGCCCGGTCACCACCGACCTCTCGGGGGGCGTGCACGCCTTCGACGTACCGCCCGCGCTGCATGCCGAACTCCTGCGTGTGGCAAGGGAATCGGGCACCACGCTGTTCATGGTGCTCCAGGCGGCCGTCGCCACCCTGCTGCACCGGCACGGTGCCGGTGACGACATCCCCCTCGGCACGCCCGTCGCGGGCCGCACCGACGAGGCGCTGGAGGAGCTGGTCGGGTTCTTCGTCAACACCCTCGTCCTGCGCACCGATCTGTCCGGTGCGCCTACCTTCCGTGAACTCCTGGAGCGCGTGCGGGAGTTCGACCTCGCGGCCTACGCACACCAGGACGTGCCGTTCGAGCGGCTGGTCGAGAGCGTCAACCCGGTCCGGGCCCGCAACCACCACCCCCTGTTCCAGACCATGCTGGTCCTCCAGAACCAGGACGCCGTACGCCCCGACCTGGCGGGACTCGACGTCGAGGACCGGCTCGTCCACAACGGCCTGAGCAAATTCGACCTCACCTTCGCCTTCGGCGAGGAGCGGGGCGCGGGCGGCCTCACCGCCGGGATCGAGTACGCCGCCGCCCTCTTCGACCGCGCCACCGTCGAGGCCCTGGCGGCGCGCCTGCTGCGGCTCCTGGAACAGGTGGCCGCCGACCCCGCCCTGCCCCTCGCGGACTACGACCTGCTGACCCCGGACGAACGCACCCGCACCGCCCACCGGGGCACCGGCCGCGAACTCCCCGCCCCCGCACCGGACACCACCCTGCCCGCGCTCTTCGCCGCGCAGGCCCGCCGCACCCCGGACGCCGTGGCCGTGACCGGCGACGGCACCACCCTCACGTACACCGCGCTCGATGCCGTCTCGGCCGATCTGGCCGGTGCACTCGCCGGTCTCGGGGCCGGTCCGGAGACCGGTGTCGGCGTGCTGCTCTCCCGGTCACCGGCCGTCGTCTCCGCGTCCCTCGGCGCGGTGCGCGCCGCCGCCGCGTACGTCCCGATGGACGCGCGCTGGCCCCGGGAACGGCTCGACCAGGTCGCCGAAGTGGCGGATGTACGGGTCCTCGTCGTGGACGAGCCGGCCGCCGCGTCCGCCTGGGTGACCGAGACCGCGCGCCGCATCCCGGTCCTCGTCGTGGACCGCACCGGACGCGTCCTGCGCGGCGCGCCCCCGGCACCCGGCAGGGCCGCCGCCGTACCGGGCCCGGACACGCTCGCGTACGTCATGTTCACCTCCGGCTCGACCGGCCTGCCCAAGGGCGTCGGGGTCAGCCACGCCGACGTGGCGGCGCTGGCCGAGGACTCCGCCTGGCACGGCGGCGCGGCCGACGCGGTCCTGATGCACTCGGCGTACGTCTTCGACGCGTCCACCTTCGAGATGTGGGCGCCGCTCCTGCGCGGCGGCACGGTCGTCGTCGCACCCGAAGGCGTCCTGGAGGCCAGGACGTTGCGCGATGCCGTCCGCGAACAGGGCGTCACGGCGGTGTTCCTGACGACCGCTCTGCTCAACGTGATCGCCGACACCGACCCGGGCGCCTTCGCCGGACTCCGACTCGTCTGCGCGGGCGGCGAACTCGCCTCGCCCGACGCCATGCAGCGGGTCGCCGGAGCCGCGCCCGGTGTCCGCGTCCTGCATGTGTACGGCCCCACCGAGACCACCACCTTCGCCACCCGCTACGACGTCGCCGCCGACCTGCCTGCGGGCCCGCCGCCCATCGGCCGGCCCCTGGACGGCATGCGGCTGTACGTGCTCGACGGCGCGCTGGGCCCGGTCCCGGCGGGCGTCACGGGCGAGCTGTACCTCGCCGGGCGCGGCGTCGCCCGGGGCTACACCGGCCTGCCCGCCCTGACCGCCACCCGGTTCGTCGCCGACCCCTTCGACCCGGACGGCGGGCGCATGTACCGCACCGGCGACCTCGTGAAGTGGACCCCGGACGGGCAGATCGCCTACGTCTCCCGCGCCGACAGCCAGGTCAAGCTGCGCGGCTACCGCATCGAACCCGGCGAGATCGAGTCCGTCCTCGCCTGCTGCGAGGGGGTCGCCGACTCCTTCACCGCCGTACGCGAGGACGTCCCCGGAGACCGGCGGCTCGTCGCCTACGTGGTGCCCGCCGGGGCCGTCCGCCCCGACCCGGCAGAACTCGCCGAAGCCGTCGGCCGCTCGCTGCCCGCCTACATGGTGCCCTCCGCGTTCGTCCTGATCGACGCCCTGCCGCTGACCGTCAACGGCAAGGTGGACCGGCGCGCCCTGCCCGCGCCCGAACAGCACGCCGCGCCACGCGGGCGCGCCGCCCGCACCGCGCGCGAGGAGATCGTCTGCGGGCTCTTCGCCGATGTCCTCGGCCTCCCGGCCGTGGGCGCCGACGACGACTTCTTCGCCCTCGGCGGCCACTCCCTGCTCGCCACCCGGCTCGTCGCCCGCATCCGGACCGCGCTCGCCGTCGAGGCCCAGGTCAAGGCGGTCTTCGAGCACCCCACGCCCGCCGCGCTCGCCGCCGCCCTGGACGGTGCCGGAGCCGCCGCCCCGCCGCTGGTGCGCATCCCGCACCGGCCGGACCCGCTCCCGCTCTCCTTCGCGCAGCAGCGCCTGTGGTTCCTCAACCGGTTCGAGGGCCCCAGCCCCACCTACAACGTGCCGCTGGTACTGCGCCTGGAAGGACCGCTCGACGCCCCGGCCCTGGAACGCGCCCTCGTGGACGTCGTGGAACGGCACGAGAGCCTGCGCACCGTGTTCCCCGAGACCGGCGGCGTGCCCCGTCAGCTCGTCCTCGCCGCCGACCACGCCGACCTGGACCTGACCCCCCGGGCCGTCCACCCGGACCGTTTGGACGAGGCGCTGGCCGCCGAGGTGGCGCACGCCTTCGACGTCACCGCGGACCTGCCCGTACGGGCCCGGCTGCTCAGCCTCGGGGCCGAGTCCCACGTACTGGTCCTCCTCGTCCACCACATCGCCGGCGACGGCTGGTCCCTCGCCCCGCTCGCCCGCGACCTCGGCGACGCCTACCGCGGCCGCGGCCGGGGCCAGGCGGCCGACCTGCCCGGACTCCGCGTCCAGTACGCCGACTACACCCTCTGGCAGCGCGCCCTCCTCGGCGACGAGAACGACGCGGACAGCAGGGCCGCCCAGCAGCTGGACTTCTGGCGCACCGCGCTGGCCGGCAGCCCCGGCCTGCTCGCCCTGCCCCTGGACCGGCCGCGCCCCGCCGCCCTCACCTACCGGGGCGACGCCTTCACGTTCCCCGTGGACGCGGACACGCACCGGGCGCTCGCCGAGCTGGCCCGCGCCAGGGGATGCAGCCTGTTCATGGTGCTCCAGGCGGCCCTGTCCGTCCTGCTCTCCCGGCACGGCGCGGGCGAGGACATCCCCCTCGGCACCGCCGTCGCCGGACGCACCGACGAGGCCCTGGACGATCTGGTGGGCTTCTTCGTCAACACCCTCGTGCTGCGCACCGACCTGACCGGCGACCCCACGTTCACCGAAGTGCTCGACCGGGTCCGGGCGTACGACCTGGCCGCCTACGCCCACCAGGACCTCCCGTTCGAACGGCTGGTGGACGCCCTCGCGCCGACCCGGGCGCAGGACCACCACCCGCTCTTCCAGACCATGATCGTCCTCCAGAACCAGGCGGACACCGCGCTCGGCCTCGACGGTCTCACCGTGACCGAGCAGCCCGTGCGCACCGGGATCAGCAAGTTCGACCTCACCTTCACCTTCACGGAGACCCGCGACGAGGCGGGCCGGCCCACCGGGCTCGACGGGAACCTGGAGTTCTCCACCGACCTCTTCGACCCCGCCACCGCGCACGCCCTGGCCGCGCGCCTGACCCGCCTGCTCGCCTCGCTCGCCGCCGACCCCGAGGGGCGCGTCCGCACCGCCGCGTTCCTGGACGCGGCCGAGCGCGCCGAGCTGGACCGGGCCGCCCCGGGGCCCGTCCGCCCGGTCCACGCGCGGACCGCGCCCGAGGCGTTCCGCGCCCAGGCCGCCCGGACCCCCGGACGGACCGCCGTCCGGACCGGCGCCCAGCGGCTCACCTTCGCCGAACTGGACGCCCGCTCCGACGACCTGGCCCACCACCTCCACGACCGGGGCATCGGCCGCGGCGACCTCGTCGCCCTCGCCGCCGAAGGCAACGCCGACCGCGTCGTCGCGATGCTGGCCGTCGCCAAGGCCGGGGCCGCCTGCCTGCCCGTCGACCTGGACTATCCCGAAGCCCGCGTCACCCACATGCTCGACGACGCCCGCCCGGCCCTCTTCCTCGTCCACGACATGGCGCGCGCCCACCGGTACGCGGCCGTGCCCCGTCTCGCGCTCGGCGACCGGTCCGCCTGGCCGGCCGGACGAGGGGCGCCACCGGCCGCCGCCGCGCCCGGCCCGGACGACGCCGCCTACGTCATCTACACCTCCGGCTCCACCGGCCGCCCCAAGGGCGTCGTCGTCACCCACGCCGCCCTCACCAACCACATGGCCTGGCTGGCCGGCCACCTCGCCCTCACCGGCGACGACCGCGTCCTCGCCCGCACCTCGCCCAGCTTCGACGCCTCGGTCTGGGAGACCTGGCTGCCCCTGCTGCACGGCGGCGCCACCTGCCCCGTACCGGCCGCGCTCAACCACGACCCGGCCGGGCTGCTGGCCCGGATGCGCGACGAGGGCATCACCCTCGCCCAGTTCGTGCCCTCCCACCTCGCGCTCCTGCTCACCGAGACCGGGGCCGAGGCGGCGCCCCCGGCGCTGCGGGCCGTCGCCTGCGGCGGCGAGCCCCTGACCCGCGCCCTGGCGGCCCGGGCCGCCAGGGCCTGGGGCGCCGAGGTGCACAACCTCTACGGCCCGACCGAGACCACCATCGACGCCACCGCCCACCACGTCCGCGCAGAGGACGCGGGGGAGGAGGGCGGCATCCCGCTCGGCCGCCCCGTCGACAACACCCGCGCCTACGTCCTGGACGCCGCGCTCCAGCCCGTACCGGCAGGAGTCACCGGCGAACTCCACATCGCCGGCGACGGCCTCGCCCGCGGCTACCTCGGCCGCCCCGGGCTCACCGCCACCCGCTTCGTCGCCGACCCCTTCGGCCCGGCCGGCAGCCGCATGTACCGCACGGGCGACCTGGTCCGGCGCGACGCCGACGGGCTCCTGCACTACGTCGCCCGCGCCGACGACCAGGTCAAGCTCAACGGCTTCCGCGTCGAACTCGGCGAGATCGAGGCCGCCCTCACCGCCGTCGACGGCATCACCGCCGCCTGCGCCCTCGTCCGCGAGGACCGGCCCGGCGAACGGCGCCTGGTCGCGTACACCGTGGGCGACCGGCTCACCGACGGCGCACTGCGCACCCGGCTCACCACCGCCCTGCCGCCGTACATGGTGCCCGCCGCCTTCGTGGCCCTGGACGCGCTGCCGCTCCTGCCCAACGGCAAGACGGACCGCGCGGCCCTCCCCGCACCGGAGCGGCCGGACGCCGCGCGGCCGGGCCGGGAGCCGCGCACCGCGCCCGAACGCGTCCTGTGCGAGGCGTTCGCCTCCGTACTCCGCGCCCCCGCCGTCCGGACCGACGACGACTTCTTCGCGCTCGGCGGCGACAGCATCCTCTCCATCCAGCTCGTCAGCCGCGTCCGGGAAGCCGGGCTCGCCGTCACCCCCCGGGACGTCTTCGTCCACCGCACCCCGGAGGCCATCGCGGCCGTCGCCGCACCGCTGGACGGCGCCACCGGAGAACCGGACGGGCACGGCACCGGCACCATGGAACCGACCCCCATCGCCGCCTGGTTCCTCGAACGCCCCGGCACCGCCGACGGCTACAACCAGTCCGGGGTGCTGAGCACCCCCGCCGGGGCCCGCGAGGACACCCTCGTCGCCGCGCTCCAGCTCCTCGCCGACCACCACGACATGCTCCGCCTGCGGGTCACCCGCATCGCCGGGGGCGACCCCGTACTCGAAACGCTGCCGCCCGGCGCCGTCACGGCCCGGCGCCGCTTCACCCGTATCGACATCGCCGGACTCGACGCCGACGCAGCCCGGGCCGCGCTCACCGAAGCGGGCGAACGGGCCCGCAGGCGCCTGCGGCCCTCCGCCGGAGCCGTCTTCGAGGCGGTCTGGGGCGACGCCGGACCCGGTGCGCGCGGGCGCCTCCTCCTCGTCGTGCACCACCTCTCCGTCGACGCGGTCTCCTGGCGCATCCTCGCCGACGACCTCGCCCACGCCTGGCGGGTGGCCACCGGCACGGCAACCGCGCTGCCCGCCGCCACCACCTCGTACCGGCGCTGGTCCCAGCTCCTCGCCGAACAGTCCCGCACACCGGCCCGCACCGGCGAACTGCCCCTGTGGGAGGAAGCGCTGCGGACACCGGACCCCCAGCTCGGCTACCGGCCGCTCGACCCGTTCCTCGACACCGCCGACGGCACCCGCACCCTCACCACCCACCTGCCCGCCACCTGGACCAAGCCCCTCCTCACCACCGTCCCCGGCGCCTTCCACGCCGGAGTCGACGACATCCTGCTGACCGCGCTCGCCCTCGCCGTCAACGCCTGGCGGACCCGCCCGGACACCGCCGTACTCCTCGACGTGGAGAGCCACGGCCGGGAGCAGATCGCCGACCACATCGACCTGTCCCGCACGGTCGGCTGGTTCACCAGCCTCTACCCCGTCCGGGTCGACCCCGGCCCGCTGGACGTCCGCGACCCGGCACGCTTCGGCGCCTCGCTCGTTGAGCGTGCAGTGAAGCGCGTCAAGGAACAGCTGCGCGCCGTCCCCGACCACGGCGTCGGCCACGGCATGCTGCGCCACCTCAACCCGGCCACCGGCCCCCGTCTGGCCGCCCCCGCACCGCAGATCGGCTTCAACTACCTGGGTCGGTACGCGGCCCCGGGCCGGGCGGCGGACGGCGACTGGGACGTCCTGCTCGACGCCGGAGGACCGCGCAGCCAGGACCCCGACATGCCCGTGCACCACGTCCTCGACATCAACGCGCACACCGAGGACCTGCCGGAAGGCCCCCGCCTGGTGGCCCGCTGGACCTGGCCCAGCGACCTGCTGAAGGAGGAGGACGTCGGCGCACTGGCCGAGGCGTTCAACCGCGCCCTGCGCGCCGTCGCGGAACACGCCGAACAGCCCGGAGCAGGCGGCTGGACGCCGTCCGACCTTCCCCTGGTCTCGCTCAACCAGGCCCAGATCGACCGACTGCAGAACAAGTGGGGTGGACGCAAGTGAACGGGTTCCAACTGGAGGACGTACTCCCGCTGACGCCGCTGCAGGCCGGGATGTACTTCCACGCGCTGTACGACTCGCACGCCGTGGACGTCTACACCGCGCAGTTCGTCTTCGACCTGGAAGGCCCCGTCGACGTCGCGACCCTGCGCGCCGCCGTCGCCGGCCTCCTCCGCCGCCACGCCAACCTGCGCGTCGGCTTCCTCCACGAGGACCTGGACGAACCCGTGCAGGCGGTCGCGGCCGAGGTCCCCGTACCCCTGGAGGAGCTGGACCTGACCGGCGCCGACGAGGTGCCCGACCGGCTCACCGCCTTCCTCGCCGCCGACCGCACCCGCCGCTTCGACCTGGCCACCCCGCCCCTGATGCGGTTCACCCTCGTACGGACCGCGCCGGACCGGCACCGCCTGGTCATGACGAGCCATCACATCCTGTTCGACGGATGGTCGTTGCCCCTGCTGGTACGGGAGCTGTTCGAGCTGTACGCGGCCGGCGGCGACGACACCGCACTGCCCCGCGTCACCCCGTACCGCGCCTACCTCGTCTGGCTCTCCCAGCAGGACCGCGCCGCCGCCCTCGACACCTGGTCCGCCGCCCTCGCCGGCATCGAGGCGCCGACCCTCCTCGCGGAGCGGGACGGCCCGGACGGTGCCGCCGAACTGCCCGAGACGCTCGTCCTCGACCTGGACGCGGCCGTGACGGACCGGCTGCGCGAGACGGCCCGCGCCCACCGCCTCACCCTCAACACCCTGGTCCAGGGCGCCTGGGGCCTGCTGCTCGGCCACCTCACCGGACGGTCCGACGTGGTGTTCGGCACCACCGTGTCCGGGCGCCCGCCGGAGCTTCCCGGCGTCGAGTCCATGGTCGGCCTGTTCATCAACACCGTGCCCGTCCGCACCGGACCCGCGGCCGGCGAGACCCTGGCTAAGTTCCTGACCCGGCTCCAGGCCGAGCAGGGCCGGCTCCTCGGCAGCCAGCACATCGGCCTCAGCGACATCCGGGGCGTCACCGGACTGGACGAACTCTTCGACACCCTCGTCGTGTTCGAGAACTACCCGATGGACGCCGAGGCCCTGCGCACCGCCCAGCGCGGACTGCCCGGCCTCGCCGTCACCGGCTTCAGCGGCACCGACGCCGCCCACTACCCGCTCACCCTCACCGTCGCCCCCGGCGACACCCTGAGGATCACCTTCGGCTACCGGGCCGCCGTGCTCGACCGCCAGGAGGTGGCCGAGACCGTCTCGCGCATGCGGCAGCTGCTGACGGCCATGGCCCAGGACCTCGGCCGGCGCGCCGACACCGCGCCCTTCCTGCTCGACGGCGAACGCGAGGAGCTGATCGCCCGGGGCACCGGCGCCGCCCTCCCCGACGGCACCACGGCCCTGAGCGTCCCGGAGGCCATCGCCGAGCGGGCCGCCCGCCGCCCCGACGCGGTGGCCGTCTCCGGCGCCGGCGAGCAGCTGACGTACGCACAGCTCACCGGTCTCGCGGACCGGCTCGCCGCCGCCCTGACCGGGCTCGGGGCCGGGCCCGAGGACGGCGTCGGCATCCTCGTCGCCCGTTCGGCCGCCACCGTCACCGCCTCGCTGGCCACCCTGCGCGCGGGCGGGGCCTATGTGCCCCTCGACCCCCGCTGGCCCACCGAACGGCTCAACCGGGTCACCGACGTCGTCCCCCTGCGCGTCCTCGTCGTGGACGAGACCACCGCCTCGCTGCCCTGGGTCCGCCAACTCGGGCCGGACACCGCCCTGCTGACCGTCGACCGCGCCGGCCGCGTCCTCACCGGCGGCCCCGCCACCCCCGGCCCGCTCCCCGCCGCACCGGGCGGCGACCGGCTCGCGTACGTCATGTTCACCTCCGGCTCCACCGGACTGCCCAAGGGCGTCGGCGTCAGCCACGGCGACATCGCCGCGCTGGCCGCCCACCATGGCTGGGACGGCGGCGCCGCCGACGCCGTCCTGCTGCACTCCGCGTACGTCTTCGACGCCTCGACCTTCGAACTCTGGACCCCGCTCCTGCGCGGCGGACGCGTCGTCGTCGCCCCCGAGGGCCCGCTCCAGCCCGACACCCTGCGGGACCTGGTGACCCGGCACGGCGTCACGTCCGCCTTCCTGACGACGGCCCTCTTCAACGTCCTGGCCGAGACCGACCCCGGCTGCCTCGGACAACTGCGCCTGGTCGCCGCCGGCGGCGAGGCCGCCGCGCCCGGGGTCATGCAGCGCATCGCCGCCGCCCACCCGGGGACGACCGTCCTGCACGTCTACGGCCCCACCGAGGCCACCACCTTCGCCACCACCCACCACGTCGGCCCCGACCACACCCCGGGCGGCGCCCCGCCCATCGGCCACCCGCTCGACGGCATGCGCGCCTACGTCCTGGACGCCGCCCTGAGCCCCGTACCGCCCGGCGCCGAGGGCGAGCTGTACCTCGCGGGCCCCGGCGTCGCCCGCGGCTACCTCGGCCGGGCCGCCCTCACCGCGACCCGCTTCGTCGCCGACCCCTTCGCGGCCGACGGGGCCCGCATGTACCGCACCGGCGACCTGGTGCGCCAGGACGCCGACGGCACCGTGCGCTACGTCGCCCGGGCCGACCAGCAGATCAAGCTCCGCGGCCACCGCATCGAACCCGCCGAGATCGAAACGGTCCTGCGCGACCACCCCGCGGTACGCGCCGCCTGCGTCCTCGTACGCGAGGACCTGCCCGGCGACCGCACCCTCACCGCCTATGTCGTCCTCGCGCCCGGCGAGACGCCCGACCCCGGACTGCTCGCCGCCCACGTCGGCCGGCTGCTGCCCGCGTACATGGTCCCGGCCGTCATCCAGCCGCTGGACGCCCTGCCCCTGACCCCCAACGGCAAGATCGACCGCAACGCCCTGCCCGCGCCCACCGCACCCCGCACGGCGGCCGGGCGGGCACCGCGCAGCGCCATGGAGGAGATCCTCGCCGGGCTCTTCGCCGATGTGCTCGGCGTGGACCGGGTCGGCACCGACGACAGCTTCTTCGCGCTGGGCGGCCACTCCCTGCTCGCCACCCGCCTCGTCGGCCGCATCCGCACCGCCCTGCACACCGAGACCGACATCCGCACCCTGTTCGAGCACCCCACCGTCGCCGCGCTCGCCACGGCCCTGGCAGGCGCCGAGGGCGGCACCCGCCCCGCCCTCGTCCCGCAGCCGCGCCCCGCCGAACTCCCGCTGTCGTACGCCCAGCAGCGGCTCTGGTTCCTGCACCGGCTCGACGGGCCCTCCGCCACGTACAACATCCCCCTCGCCGTACGCATCGACGGACCGCTCGACGCCGACGCCCTGTGCACCGCCGTCGCCGACGTCATCGCGCGCCACACCGCCCTGCGTACCGTCTTCCCCGAGGGCGAGGACGGGCCGTGCCAGCACATCACCGCGCCCGGCGACGTCGTCATCCCCTTCGCGATGGAGAGCGTCGAGGAGGCGAAGCTGCGCCACCGCGTCGCCGCCGCCACCGCCGAGACCATCGACATCGAACGCAGCCTGCCGCTGCGCGCGACCCTGCTCCGCCTGGCGCCCGACGCCCACGTCCTCGTGCTCGTCGTCCACCACATCGCCGCCGACGGCACCTCGCTCGCGCCCCTCGCCCACGACCTGGGCCTCGGCTACCGCGCCCGCGCCCGGGGCGAGGAGCCCAACTGGGCCCCGCTGCCCGTCGACTACGCGGACCACACCCTCTGGCAGCGCGACCTGCTCGGCGACGAGAAGGACCCCGACAGCCTCGTCTGCCGGCAGCTCTCCCACTGGCGGCACGCGCTGGACGGGCTGCCCGAGGCGATCGAACTGCCCTGGGACCGGCCGCGCCCCGCCACCTCCCGGCACACCGGCGCCACCCTCGGCTTCTCCGTGGACCGGGCCACCGCCCGCCACGTCACGGAGCTCGCCCGCACCTGCGGCTCCAGCGTCTTCATGGTCCTCCAGGCCGCCCTGGCGACCGTCCTCTCCCGGCACGGCGGCGGCGAGGACATCCCCCTGGGCACGGCCGTCGCCGGACGCACCGACGAGGCGGCGAACGGCCTCGTCGGCTTCTTCGTCAACACCCTCGTCCTGCGCACCGATCTGAGCGGCGACCCCACCTTCCGCGAACTCCTGGGCCGGGTCCGCGAGTTCGACCTCGCCGCCTACGCCCACCAGGACGTGCCCTTCGAGCGGCTGGTCGAACTCCTCAACCCGGCGCGCGCCCAGAGCCACCACCCGCTCTTCCAGACCATGCTGGTCCTCCAGAACCAGGCGTCCGCCGCCATCGACCTGCCCGGCCTCACCGTCACCGGGGTGCCCGCCGAGGCGGAGGTCAGCAAGTTCGACCTGTCGTTCGCGCTCACCGAGACCTACGACGGCACCGGCGCCCTCGACGGGATGCGGGGCACCGTCGACTACGCCACCGAACTCTTCGACGCGCCCACCGTCCAGGGCCTGGCCGACCGGCTGGTCCGGCTCCTCGGCGCCGTCACCGCCGACCCGGACCGCCCCCTGCACACGTACGACCTGCTCACCCCCGCCGAGCACGGCCGCCTCACCGCCCTCGGCACCGGACCCGCCGACGACCTGCCCGCCACGACGGTCCCCGCACTCTTCGAGGAGTGGGCCCGGCGCACCCCCGCCGCCCCGGCCGTCCGCGACGCGCACACCAGCCTCACCTACGGCGAACTCGACGCCCGCGCGGGCGCCCTGGCACGCCACCTCACCGAGCGGGGCATCGGCCCCGAGGACCGGGTGGCCGTCGCGCTGCCCCGGACGTCCGAGCTGGTCGTCGCCCTGCTCGCCGTCCTCAAGGCGGGCGCCGCCTATCTCCCGCTGGACCCGGACTACCCGGCCCAGCGCCTCTCGTACATGCTGGACGACGCGCGCCCCCGCCTGCTCCTCACCACCCCGGAACTCCACCGCGGCCTGCCCGAGCACCCGGTGCCGCACCTGTACACCGACGACCTCGGCGACAGCGGCGCGGCGCCCGCTCCGGTCCGCATCGACCCGGCCAACCCGGCGTACGTCATCTACACCTCGGGCTCCACGGGCCGCCCCAAGGGCGTCGTCGTCACGCACCGGGGCGTCCGCGCCATGGCCAGGACGCAGAGCGAACGGCTGCGGGTCGGACCGGGCAGCCGGGTGCTGCACATGGCGTCGGTCAGCTTCGACGCCGCGTTCTGGGAGCTGTGCATGGGGCTGCTCACCGGCGCCTGCCTGGAGATCGACACCCGCGACGCCCTGCTGCCGGGACCGGCCCTCGCCGGGCTGGTCCGCGACCGGGGCGTCACCCACCTCACCATCCCGCCCGCCGCCCTCGCCGTGATGCCGCCGGACTCCCTCCCCACGGGCCTCACCATGGTCCTCGCCGGAGAGGCGTGCCCGCCCGCACTCGTCCACGCCTGGGCCGGGGACCGTTTCCTCGTCAATGCCTACGGCCCGACGGAGACCACTGTCTGCGCCACCATGAGCACCTTCCAGCACGCGGAAGGGCCCCTCGCCCCCGACCGCACCGTGCCCATCGGCGCCCCCGTCGACGGCACCCGCGTGTACGTCCTGGACGACCGGCTGGCCCCCGTGCCCCCCGGGGTCACCGGCGAGCTGTACGTGGCCGGTGAGGGCGTCGCCCGCGGCTACCTCGGCCGGTCGGCCCTCACCGCGACCCGCTTCGTCGCCGACCCCTTCGCGGGCGACGGGGCTCGCATGTACCGCACCGGGGACCTGGTGCGGTGGACGCCCGACGGCCGCCTCCTCTACGTCTCCCGCGTGGACGACCAGGTCAAGCTGCGCGGCTTCCGCATCGAACTCGGCGAGATCGAGGCCGCGCTCGGCTCGCACCCCGGGGTCGCCGCCGCCTGCGCCACCGTCCGCGAGGACCGCCCCGGCGACCGGCGCCTCGTCGCCTACACCGTCCCCGCCGCCGACGGGCCCGCCCCCGGCTGGGCGGAACTGCGCGCCCACCTCGCCGCCACCCTGCCCGAACACATGATCCCCGCAGCCCACGTCCGGCTCGACGCCCTCCCCGTGACGCCCAACGGCAAGACGGACCGGCGCGCGCTGCCCGCCCCGGAGAGCCCGGCGGCGGCCGGCGGGCGCGCCCCGCGCACCGCCCGCGAACGGGAACTCTGCGAGGTCTTCGCGCAGACCCTCGGGGTGCCCGAAGTCGGCGTCACCGACGACTTCTTCGCGCTCGGCGGCCACTCCCTGCTCGCCGTCACGCTGGCCCGCCGGATCGGAGAGCGCTGCGGGGTGCGGCCCTCCCTGCGCGCCCTGTTCGCGACACCCACCGTCGAGGGCGTCGACCGTCTCCTCGGCCGGGCGCCGGGGGAGGAGGAGCACGAGGAAGCGGCGGTACCGGACTTCGCCGCCGAGGTGCGCCTCGCGCCCGACATCACCGCCGAGCGCCGGGGCCGCCGGCCCGCCCACCCCTCCGCGCGGCCCCTGCTCACCGGCGCCTCCGGCTTCCTCGGCGCGTTCCTGCTGCGCGATCTCATCGAGGCCACGGACGGCCCCGTCGACTGCCTCGTGCGGGCCGCGAGCCCCGACAGCGCGGCCCAGCGGCTCCGGGCCAACCTGGAGCACTACGGCCTGTGGCAGTCCCGGTACGCCGACCTGATCCACCCCGTCCCCGGCGACCTCGCGGCCCCCGGCCTCGGCCTCGCACCCGACGAACGGACCGCCCTCGCCCGGCGCCTCGGACCCGTGCTGCACAACGGGGCACGCGTCAACTTCGCCGCCCCGTACGGTGATCTGCGCGCGCCCAACGTCGGCGGCACCGAGGAACTGCTGCGCCTCCTCGCGGACTCCGGTTCGCCCGGCCTGCACTACGTCTCCACCACCGGCGTGTACGCCCCGTCGCGCGGGACGGACCCCACGCCGCTCACCGAGTCCTCCCCGACCGGACCGGCGGACGGCCTGCCGGACGGATACGCGCAGAGCAAGTGGGTCGCCGAGCAACTGGTGGGCCTCGCCCGCGAGCGCGGCCTCCCGGTGACCGTGCACCGCCCGGGCCGGATCAGCGGCGACACCGCCACCGGTGCCTGCCAGGACCGCGACCTGCTCTGGCAGCTCATCAAGGGCTGCCTCCAGGCCGGAGCGGTGCCCGACCTGGCGCACGGCACGACGGACTGGGTGCCGGTGGACTACGTCAGCGCCGCCGTGGTGGCCCTCAGCACCGCCGAACGGCCCGGGGCCCCGGCGTACCACTACACCAACCCGGACGCGCCCGGCCTGGACCGCGTCTTCGAGGCGGCGGCCCGCCTCGGGTACGAGCTGCGCCCCGTGACGCCCGAGGAGTGGCGGGCCTGCGTGGCCGAACACCCGGACAACGCCGCGCAGTTGTTCCTCGGCGATGACGGGTCCGGCGAGGACGAGGCGGACCACCGACGCTTCGACTCCGGCCGCACGGCCCGGGCGGCGGAGGAGGCGGGCGTGCGCCAACAACCGCTCACCGACGAGGTGCTGACGCGCTATCTGACGTACTTCCAGGTCACGGGCTTCCTGCCGGCTCCCGGAGCGCTTCCGGGGGCGTAAACGATCACCAAATGTCAGGTTCCCGGCGATTCGCATACAACCATCCGTGCCCCTGGGAGGTCCCAACAAGTGGGAGCAAAACACTCCCGAAGCTACAAGGGGGAAATATGCGAAACATCCGTACTCTCGCCACCGCCGGGGCCCTGACCACCCTCGTGGTGGGCGCGACGGCCGCCTTCGGCCCGACCGCGTCGGCCGCGCCCAACACCACCCCGCAGAAGGTCTGCGGCAGCGCGTACAAGACCGTCAACTCCGCCGCCGTGGGCTCCCTCGGCACGGTCTACCTGACGTACAACGCCTCGAACGGCAAGAACTGTGTGGTGACCATCCGGTCCACGCCCGGCGCCGCGAAGGACATGTCGGCGTACCTCTACGTCCCCGACACCGACGCGTCGGCGAGCGACTACGGGAGCTACACGTCGTACGCCGGTCCGGCCTACGTCTACGGCAAGGGCCACTGCGTCAGCTGGGGCGGCCACATCGCCAACGTGTACGTGTCCGTGGAGAACTCCAACTGCGCCTCGTTCAAGGAGCAGCGGAGCCTCCAGGTCCGCTGATCCGCGCCGCTCACCGGGCCCGCCTCCGCATCCCGGCGGGGGCGGGCCCGCCCAATTCCCCGCTTCACATGTGGCGGCCCTCCCGCATTCCGTACGCTGCCCGGGACGGACGGACTGCTGAGGGGGAGCCACATGTCGTTGCGCAAGGGTGCCAACACACCGGTCGCGAGTCCGGTCGTACGGGTGGAGCTCGGCTGGCGCACCGGACCCGGCGCACCCGATGTCGACGCGTCGGCGCTGCTGCTCACGGCGGGCGGGAGGGTCCGCTCGGACGACGACTTCGTCTTCTACAACCAGCCCGTCCACCCGCGCGGCGCCGTGCGCCACGAGGGCCGGCGGCAGGACGGAGCCGGGGTGGTCGAGACGGTCCAGGTGTCCCTCGCGTCGGTGGAGCAGGACATCGCGACCGTGGTCCTCGCGGCCTCCACGGACGGCACATTCGGCAGGGTGTCCGGCCTCTACATCCGGGTGCTGGACGCGGCGACCGGCGCCGAGACGGCCCGGTTCGACCCCGTGGACGCCACCACGGAGACCGCGTTCGTGCTCGGGGAGCTGTACCGGCGCAACGGCGCGTGGAAGTTCCGCGCCGTCGGCCAGGGTTACGCCTCCGGCCTGGCCGGGCTCGCCACCGACTTCGGCATCACCGTGGACGAGCCGGCGGCCCCCGCACCCCCGGCGCCGGTCATCGCGCCCGTTCCGCCGCAGGTACGGCTGACGAAGATCACGCTGACCAAGACCGCGCCCTCGGTCTCCCTCACCAAGCAGGGAGCGACCTCCGGCGCCATGCGCGTCAATCTCTCCTGGAGCGCCCGCACACCGCCGCGCGGCTGGATGAACAAGGGCCGCGACGCCGTCCGCCTCGAAGACGTCGACCTCGACCTCTCCTGCCTGTGGGAGCTGCGGAACGGGGCCAGCGGGATCGTCCACCCCATCAACAACCAGTTCGGCTCGTACCACGAGCCGCCCTACGTCCAGCTGGACCACGACGACCGGACCGGAGGCAGCGACGAGGGCGAGAACCTCACGATCAACCTCGACCACACCTCCGAGATCAAGCGCCTCCTGGTCTTCGTGGCCGTCTACTCCGGCGCGTCCAGCTTCGCCGGGCTGCACGGCGTGGCCACCCTCTACCCGCCCGCCGGACCGCCGATCGAGGTGCAACTGGACGAGTGCACCGTCCCCGCGCCCGTGGCGGCGATCGCCCTCATCGAGAACATCGACGGCGAACTCATCGTCCGGCGGGAGGCGAAGTACATCATCCTCCCGCCGGGCGTCTTCAAGCAGCAGGCCGTCGACCTCGCCTACGACTGGGGCCTGTCCTGGCAGTCGGCCAGCAAGGACTGACCGACTGCCGGGCCGTTGCTACCAGTACGTGACGGTGACCGGCGCGTGGACGTTGCGCCGCGGCAGGGTGATGTCCAGGGTCCTGGAGGCCGCGTTCCACTTGTACGCCTGAGCGGGCAGGTGGGCCCCGCTCGCGGTGACCTGCCGGGGCGCGTGGTCCGCCTTGACCGACAGGGTCCAGGTGCGGGCCTTCGGCTGGCCCCGGAAGGACCCCTTCGCCGGGGCGATGGACACCGTGTGGCGTCCGCCGGACTCCTGGTAGGAGATCTTCGTGGTGGCGCTCCGGGCCTTGCCCGCGGCGCCCCCGTCGTCCTCGTACAGGCTGAACGAACCGGAACCGCCCGGGGCGATCGTGAGCGTGAGGTCGTCCGCGCCGGACGCCCCGTCGTGGGCGACGTCATGCGTGCGGCTCGGGACGACCGCGCCCGCCCTGACGAACACCGGCATGGTGTCCAGCGTCGTCGTGACGTCCTGCGTGGTGCCGCCCTCGTACGTCCTGCCGGTGAAGTAGTCCGTCCACCGCCCCGGCGGGAACCACACCGACGTCTTCGCGGAGGCGCCGGGCGTGGTGACCGGGGCGACCAGCATGTCGGAGCCGTAGAAGTACTCGCTGCCGGCCGTCTCGTACGCCTGCCGCTCCTCCGGGTACTCCAGATACATCGGCCGGACGATCGGCACACCGGTCCGGTTGGCCTCCTCGGCGAGCGTGTAGGTGTAGGGCAGCAGCTTCTCCCGGAGGTTGAGGAACTTGCTCGCGGACGCCGACGCCTCGGGGCCGTACTGCCAGGGCAGCCGGTCGCTGTGGTTGCTGTGCAGCCGGTCCACGGGCTGGAAGGTGCCGAACTGCACCCAGCGCGCGTACAGGTCGTCGGGCAGCTTCGTCGTCGTGTGCGTGCCGCCGCCGTCGGTGTACGTCTCCGAGCCCTTCAGGCCCGTCGTGTCGTTGTGGCCGCCGATGTCGTGCGTGACGTTGGCCATCCCGGTCGCCGCCGACTCGGCCGGGGTGTACCCCACCTCGAACTTCAGCGTGCCCCAGGTGGACGACGTGTCACCGGTGAAGTGGACCGTGGTGCGCTTGTCGGCCCACGGGCCGGTGGGCACCGACTGCTGGCCGCTGTATCCGGCGGCCTGGAGCGAACCGTAGGCGCGCGAGAGGACGAACGGCCGGTCGAGGTGCCGGCCGGTGGTGTCCGCGTACTGCTGGTTGATCCACGCGTCCGGGGTCACACCGGGCAGCGACGACTGGGCCGAGTCGCAGCACCAGTCCAGCCACCAGAAGTCGTTGCCCTGCTCGTCCATGGTCCGGTGCAGATCCATGTACGCCTGCAACTGATCGGGGTCGCCGAAGTCGAAGACGTAGCAGTCGGGCCCTGCGCCACCGCCGCAACTCCCCTTCTCCAGCTTGCCCTTGGCGGTCTTCTGCGCCTGGGCGAACTGCGGGTCGGCGGCGAGGATGCTGGGGTGCACGTTGAGCGTGTTGTGCAGGCCCTGGGACTCCGACCAGTCGAAGAACCCCTTCGGATCGGGGAACTTGGCGGTGTCGATCTCCCAGCCGCTCCACGCGTTGACGGCCTTGTAGTCGGTGTCCGTCACCAGCACGTCCAGCGGCACGCCCTCGGAACGGAACTTCGGCAGGATCGTGTTGCGGTAGTCCGCGTCCGTGCGGTCGATGTACTCCGAGTACCAGACCCCGTACGCCCAGGAGGGCAGCAGCGCGGGCGGCCCGGTGAGGGTCGCCAGGTCGCCGAGGCCCTGTTTGTAGTCGTGGCCGTAGCCGAAGAGGTAGCCGTCCTGGTACGGGGCGCCGCCGTGCCCGGAGCGCTGGGTGACCTTGCGGGTGGCGGAGTCGTAGAGCGCGGACGGGGTGTCGTCCAGGAGGTACCAGCCGTCCTGGTTGAGCAGGCCGGGCGTGGTGACGGGGGCCGCGCCGTCGCCGGTGACGCCGTCGAGGCCGCGCCGGTAGCCGCCGAGGGCCAGGTGCGGCTGCGGGGCCGGATCGCCGGTCGCGGCGACGGACACGGTGTCCGCGTTCACATGGCAGCTCCCCGCGTCCGGGCAGGCGAGCGTCACGTCGTTGGCGCCCGCCTCCAGGTGGACGGGCAGGGTGGCCGTGGACCAGGTGTCCCAGTCGTCCGTCGCGGGGAACGACAGGGTGCCGGTGGCGCCGCCCGCCGACACGGCGGCGGTGCGCGTCTCGTGCCGGCCGTCGCCACCCGGGCCGTTGGCGTAGCGGACGCGCAGGCTGTACGTGCCGGCCGCGGGGACCTCCACCACATGCGTGGTCAGCGAGGAACCCCGGTTGAGTTCCGCGACGAAGCCGGTCCCGGCGAAGCCCGTGTGATCGGTGGCGGCGGCCGCCGAACCGATGACGCGCCCGGCCTCCGCCTCACAGCTGACCCCGAACCGGCAGTCGGCGATCGCCGTACTGGACACCGGCGGGAACGCCTCGCCCCCGCCCAGCAGCGCCACGCTGTCCACGTTCACGCTGCCGGAGTCCGCGGCGCCCCGGGTCAGGCCGACCGAGTGGTGCCCGGCACCCAGCCGGACATCGGTGTAGACGGTGTCCCAGGTGTCCCAGTCCGCCGTCGGCGGCAGCGTCACCCGCTGCTCGTCCCCGCCGTCCACCGACAGGGTGAGGGTGCGCGGCTCGCTCTTGCCGTCGCCGCCGCGCGCATTGGCGTACCGCACGGCGAACCGATAGGAGCCCGCCGCCTTGACATCGATGTCAGAGGACAGGGAAGCGCCGGTGCTCTCGAAGCCGGCGGCGAACCCGGACCCGGTGTAGCCGTCGTGGTCGGACGCCACGGAGACCCCGCCGGCCCGCAGGTTCTCCGCCTCGCACAGCGCACCGGGCGCGCAGGTGATGCGGTGCCAGGGGCTGGCGGTCACGGGGGAGTCGCCGGCGTTGAGCCGGACCGACAGGTTGCTCGCGTCGAACGGCCCGGAACCGACCTTGTACCGCAGCGTCACCGCGCTCGTCCTGAGGGTGAGCCAGCCGTCCGCCGTCTTCGCGGTGTACGCCGCCGGGGCGAACGAGCCGCGGCCGATGGCGTTGAACGTCGCCTCGTCGGTGAACGCCCCGTCACCCGCGTACTCGGTCCGGATCAGTGTGGGCGACAGGACCTGGAACCGGGCGTCGCCCGAGGTGACCGTCGGGACGCGGTGGCTGTGCGGACCGCCGGCCGCCGCCGGACCCGCAGTGCCCGTCACCGTCATGGCCGCGGCGGTCCCGAGGACGGCGGCTCCACCGATCCACCGCCGCAGCCCTCTGCGCCGCCTCGCGGATGGAGGTTTCATGTGCGACTCCGTTCTCACGCCGACCGGTCGGCCCGTCCGCACCGCACCGCTCGTTGTGCATCGTTGGAAAAGTGCAAGTGGCATGAGAGCACGCCCATGGCGCGGTGTCCATAAGGCGGGCGTCGGAGGTGAGTTGCCGCCGATGCGCGGGCCGCCCGGAATTCGGCTGTGGGGCGGGAGCGGTGCGTGCTTACATGGCCGCATGGTGTCCTCTGACCGTGTGCTGGCCTTCGCGGCCATGTCGTTCCTGCTGATCGTGATCCCCGGCCCCAGCGTGCTGTTCGTGATCGGACGCGCCCTCGCGCAGGGCCGCCGCGCGGCGCTGACCACGGTCGTGGGCAACACGCTGGGCGCGTACGTGCTCATCGTGGCCGTCGCGCTCGGTCTCGGGGCGGTCGTGGAGCGCTCCGTCCTCGTCTTCACCGCTCTGAAGCTGGCGGGTGCCGCCTACCTCGTGTACCTCGGGATCAAGGCGTGGCGTCAACGCGGCTCGTTGCAGGCGGTGTTCGACGCCGACGGGCAGGCGCGGGGGAGCCTGCGCACCCTGTGGGAGGGTTTCGCCGTGGGGGTGGCGAATCCGAAGACCATCGTGTTCTTCGCGGCCGTGCTGCCGCAGTTCGTGGACCGCGAGCACGGGCACGTCATGGTCCAGATGCTGGAACTCGGGCTGGTGTTCAACCTGATCGCGCTGACCTGCGACAGCGTCTGGGGGCTGGCGGCGGCGACGGGGCGCGACTGGTTCGCCCGCTCGCCCCGGCGGATGTCGCTGGTCGGAGGCGTCGGCGGGCTCACCATGATCGGGCTCGGCGTCACCGTCGCCGCCACGGGGCACAAGGACTGAGCCTGCCCGCGCCCCTCTACGCCGGGGGGTTGAGCTTGCGGAAGTACGTCCAACTGGTCTCGTTCGGCTCGCTCCACCGCTCCGGCGCGTGCGCGAACTCCGGGTGCCGGTCGGCGATGTAGGCGCGGGTGCGCTCGGGCACCTCCGCGTACGAGCCGAGCTTCCGGCCCCGGCAGTGGAACGCCAGGCCGCCCGGTGCCTGGCCCCGGGCCATCCACGGCAGCCACGGGGACATCCGTGTCCACGACATGGTGGCGGGCACGCTCGGCGCGTCACCGGCCAGGTCCGCCCGGTCGGCGAAGAACTGGAAGAGTTCGAGCGCCCGGTACGTGTCGCCGGACGAGTGCACGGGGTACTGCGCGACGGGCAGCGGGGACGGATAGGCCAGCGGGATCTCCAGGCTGAAGCACACCTGTGCGCCCAGCTCCGTCATGGGCACCGGGAAGGGCCGCCACTTCTGGTTGGCCGGGTCGTTCCAGACGTGCACCACCGGCAGGTCCTGCCAGGTCTCCAGGATCTCCCGGGTGAGCGGATCGAGGTAGAACGCGGCCTCGCGGGTGAGCAGTTGGAAGGCATCCGGCCCGGCTCCGGCGTCCTGGACGAGGCGGGCCACATTGACCCCCTCGAAGCCGAAGAGGCGCTGGTAGGGCTGGTCGGGAGCCCAGGAGTACACATCACCCGACCACCAGTACGTGACCTCCTCCCCGTCGAGGGAGGCCCGGGTGCGGGCGAGGAGGCGGAGCAGCTCAGCGGGTGTGGTCATACGCAGCACTCTGCGCGAGCGCCGTGCAGCCCGGGGGCGTAACACCGCTTCGGGGGTCCGAACGGCTGAAAACCGCCGCTCTCCGGGCCCCGGCGGCCACGGAGCACCCGTCGGCGGGTCGCGAAGACCGGTGAATCAGCCGATGGCGTGGGTACCCCGTGCCCGGCACCTTGTGCGGGCAGGCAACCCCATCCCCGCGTTCCCCTCAGGAGTGCCCCATGCCTCGTCGTTCACCTCGCCGGCTCCTCGGTGCCCTCGCGGCCGTCACGGTCGTGTTCGCCCTGTTCTCCCCGGCGTCCGCGGCCGGTGCCGCCGAGACGCCCGCCCCGGCCCGGGCGGCCGCGGTGCGGCCCCTGTCGACCGGCACCCCGGTCGTCTTCGTCCACGGCTACACCGGCAGCGCCTCCAACTGGACCACCGCCATGAGCGTCTTCCGCCTCAACGGCTGGTCGAGCGCGAACCTGTTCGCGTACGAGTACGACTCCTACGGCGACAACATCACCAACGCCCAGGGCCTGGCCGCCTTCGTCAGCAACGTGAAGTCCCGGACCGGGGCGAGCAAGGTCGCGATCGTCAACCACTCCATGGGCGGTCTGGTCAGCCAGTACTACCTGAAGGTGCTCGGCGGCAACACCAGCGTCAGTCACCTCGCGTCCATCGCCGGCGCCAACCACGGCACCACGGCCGCGGGCGCCTGCCTCATCTACACCACCTGCCGGCAGATGTACCCGGGCTCCTCGTTCATCTCGGAGATCACCTCCGGTGACGAGACCCCCGGCGACACGAAGTACGCCACCTGGTACTCGGCGTGCGACGGCGTCATCCTCCCGTACACCAGCACCCGCCTGAGCGGGGCGACGAACAACAACGTGCTCTGCCAGACCCATATCGGATACCTGGCCGACACGGTCGTCCTCGGCCAGGTCGCGCGGTTCATCGCCTCCTGACCCCGCCTGACCCGGAAGGGTCCGGTCCCTCGTGCGTTCCCGCCGGGGACCGGGCCCTTCCGCCGTCCGCTCAGGCCCGGCCGCGCCGGCGGCGCACCGCGGTGAAGCCCAGGGCGCCCGCCCCGGCCGCGACGAGGCCCGCCGCACCCGCCGCCGTCGCCGAGAGGCCACCGCTCCCGGTCTCGGCCAGCTGCGCGGTCATGCCGGACGAGGTGGAGGTGGTGCCGGTCCCCGTCGCGGCGGGGGAGGACGACGCGCCCGCGGTGGCGGAGGGGGAGGGGGACGGGGTGCCGGTGGTGGCCGCCGCCTTCTTCACGGTGACCGTGGCCCCCTTGCCGCAGCTCGTCGTGCCCCGGAAGGTGCCCGGCCCCTCGTTGACGATCGCGCACGGATTCAGGGTGGTCTTCCCGGCCGGCGTGTCCTTGCGGTAGGTCACACGGACCTGCGTGGATGTGCTGCCGTGTGCGGTGAGGGACACGTCCGGGCCGATGACGTTGAAGCCGTACACATCGGGTTCGGCGCTGTCGGTGATCGGCTTCAGCGTGGTCCACTTCCCCGAGCGCAGCACCTGGACGGAGGCGTCGCGGCTCGTCATGAGCACATCGCTCACGTTCTCGTACGCGGACGGCGTCGGGTTGTCGACCGTGGCGGTGAAGGTGACCCCCGGCCCGCCCGCCACGGCGGTGGCGGGAACCCCCGACAGGTGGGTGTCCAGCCCGTCGACCGCGACGTCGTCCACATCGGTGTCGGTGGCCGCACCCGAGGCACCGTAGGAGACCATCGTCGTCAGCTTCAGACGGTCGGTGCCGCCGTTGCTGGCGCCGTTGTGCGGCGTGCCCATGGGAAGCCCGAGCCGCAGCTGCACGGTCCGCGACTCACCGGCGGCCAGCGCGAACTGCTCGGGCAGCTCACCGCCGTACACGGTGCCTTCGACGATCTCCAGCGGCACGGACTTCCAGGCCGTCCCGTCGAGCCGGTACTCCAGGCTCAGGGCGTGCTCCGGCAGGCCGTTGCCGCCGTCGACGCGGTAGATGAGGCGCGCCGACGAGGTGTCGGTCGGGCCGGTGTTGGACACCGTGGTGGTGAAGGCGACCGGCAGACCGCCGAGGCCGATCTCCGCGGGCGCCTCCGTCCCCACGGAGAGCCCGGGGACGCCGGTGTCGGCCAGGGCGACCGGGGCCAGGGCGGCTCCGGTGAGGGTCAGCAGCAGGCCGGCGGCCGAGGCGACGGCGGACGAACGCAGGCTGCGCGCAACGGTGTTCAAGGTTCCCCCAGGGCATGTGGGCGGCGCGGCCGGTTGCCGCGTCCCGCCGACGACAGGTGGATCAGCCCGTCGTCTCACACAGTTGGACAGGCCACCCCGGCCCCGGGTTGTGACCCCGTGTGTCATGGTTCTGTGACAGCGTCGGCCGCCTCCCGCTCACTCGCGCAACCCGTAGAAGCGCATGGCCGAATTCGGGGTGAAGCCGATCCGGGGATACACCGGGGCGCCCGCCGCCGTCGCGTGCAGGGTGGCCCGGGTCAGCCCGGTGGCGCGGGCCCCCTCGTACAGCGCCTTGCGCGTCACCGCCTCCCCGTACCCCCGGCGCTCCCACGCCGGATCGGTGGCGACCAGCACGACGAAGAGCCGGCCCGCCGCCTCCACCGTCGCGGCACACGTCACCGGCACCCCCTCCCGCAACCCCAGATAGGCGTGCACCCCGCTCTTCCACAGCGCGGACCCCGCGAGCCCGTCGCGGCCCGCTTCCAGGGGGAAGCCGTACGCGCGCGAGTTGAGGTCCGCGTACGCCAACAGATGCTCGTCCTCGCTCACCCGTACGAACTCCAGCTCAGGGTGGGCCGGTTCGGGCAGCGGGAACAGGTCGCCCGCCATGCCCGTGCCGGGGAAGGCGTACGCAAGCCCTGCGCGCTCGGCCGCCGTGTCCAGCGAGGCGCGCGCCCCCGCGTCGAGCAGCCCCTCGAAGACCCAGAGGAAGCCGGGCCGGCTCTTCGCCCGCATGATCTCCGCCGCCTCGCCCAACCGCCGGGCGCTGAGCGCCGCGTCCGCGCCGACGTCGGTCAGGGTGACGCAGTTCCAGAACGCGAAACCGCAGTCGGCCCAGCGCACGGCGATCCCCGGCAGGTCCCGTACATCCGCGCCGGCGTCCCGGTCGAGCACCATGGTCCGCCAGCCCACGGTGAGTTGTTCCATCGATTCGACCGACTCCGCGAGATACGCCACCACAACTCCTGAAGGTTTCGAAGAACGGGCTTGCCATGGAGCGCACTTCAACGCCGAGCATGACGGACATGAACGCGAACACGAACCGCGCCGACGCGCACGCCACCCACCTCAACGACGCGAACCCCCGGATCGTTCTGGGCACCATGGGCTTCGGCACCCAGGTCGACCCCGACACCTCCTTCGCCATCCTGGACGCCTTCGTCGACGGCGGCGGCGACTGGCTCGACACCGCCAACTGCTACTCCTTCTGGGCCGATCCGAGCGGCGTCGGCGGCGCCAGCGAGCGGGTCATCGGCGCCTGGCTGGCGGCCCGTCCCGGCGCCCGCGACGCCGTACGCATCGCGACGAAGGTCCGGCAGAACCCGCTCGTCCCGCACTCCTGGCCCGAGAGCGCCGAAGGTCTCTCCGCCCGCGCCGTCCACGCGGGCATGGCGGAGAGCCTGGAACGCCTCGGCGTCGACCACGTCGACCTGCTCTGGGCCCACGCCGAGGACCGCACCGTCCCCTTGGAGGAGACGGTCGGGGCCTTCGGTGAACTGGTCACCAAGGGCGTGGCGTCGCGCGTCGGCGCCGCGAACCACACCGCCTGGCGCGTCGAACGCGCCCGGTCCCTCGCCCGCGAGCAGGGCGCGGAGCCGTGGACCGCCCTGCAACTGCGCCACTCCCTCGTCCAGCCGCGCCCGCTCACCCCGCTCGCGGAGGGCGGCCACCGCCACCTCACCCCCGAGGACCTGGACCTCGCCGAGGCGGAAGGGCTGGAGGTGTGGGCGTACAGCTCCCTGCTGTGGGGCTCCTACACGCGCCCGGAGAAGCCGTTTCCCGACACGTACGACCACCCCGGCACCGCCAGGGTGCTCGCGGTCCTGGACGAGGTCGCCGGTGAGGTCTCCGCGACGAAGAACCAGGTCGTCCTGGCGTGGCTGCTGCGCCAGGGCATCGCCCCGATCGTCGGCGTGAGCCGCGTACAGCACGTCGAGGAAGCACTCGCCGCCCGGGACGTCCGGCTCACCGGCGACCACCTGGCCCGCTTCGACGCGGCGCGCTAGCGGGGGCGTTCCTCGGGGACGCGGGGCCGGTCGGGAGCGCCGTCGCCCTCCGCCCCCAGCCCGTCCAGCAGCCGCAGCCCGTCCTCGGCGGGGCTGCCGGGCGCCGCCGACAGTACGATCATCTCCCGGCCCGGAGCGTCCGCCAGCGAGAAGTTCTCCTGGTGCAGCTCCAACAGGCCGACGAGCGGGTGCCGGTAGACCTTGCGCCCGTGCGTACGGGCGCGCACGTCCGCGCGGGCCCACAGCCGGCGGAAACGGTCGCTGCCCATCGACAGCTCCCCGATGAGCGAGGCCAGCCGCGCGTCGTCCGGATACTTGCCGGCGGCCAGCCGCAGGTGGCCGACCGCGTCCAGGGTGCACTGCTCCCACTCCGCGTAAAGGCCCCGCTCGGTCTCCTCCAGGAAGAGGTGCCGGGCGGTGTTCATCCCCGGCAGCGGCCGGCCGTACAGCAGCCGGGCCAGGCGGTTGCCCGCGAGGACGTCCATGCGGTGGTCCATGAGCAGCGCGGGCGCGTCGGTGACCAGGTCGAGCACGCGCAGCAGCTCCGGCCGCACCCGCCCGCCGGGCGTCTTCGCGCGCCGGCGCGGCTGCCGGGCGAGCCGGTCGAGGTGCTCGCGCTCGGTCTCGTCCAGGCCGAGGACGCGGGCGAGCGCGTCGAGGACCTGCTCCGACGGCTGGGTCGCCCGGCCCTGTTCGAGGCGCACGTAGTAGTCGACGCTCACCCCGGACAGGTGCGCGACCTCTTCGCGGCGCAGCCCGTCGACCCGGCGGCGGCTGTCGGCGGAGATGCCGGCCGAGGCCGGGTCGACCCGGGCGCGCCGGGTCCGCAGGAATCCCGCGAGATCGTCCATGCCCCCAGTATGGCCGCGCCCGGCCCGCGCGAGGGTGGCCCTGCCGGTACCAGGAAGCCCGGTCCGACGGAAGCGGCGCCCCTGAACAACGGGCGCCCCGGCGTCCAGGATCGAACCCATCCGATCCGAAGGAGTGCGATCCCCATGAAGACGCTCATCGTCCACGCCCACCCCGAGCCGAAGTCCCTCAACGGCTCGCTCAAGGACCTCGCCGTCTCGACCCTGGAGGCGGCCGGGCACGAGGTGCGGGTGAGCGACCTGTACACGATGAACTGGAAGACCACCGTCGACGCGGCGGACTACGGGCCCGACGCCTCGGACCCGCTCAAGCCGGCCCGCGACTCCGGCCGCGCCTTCGACGCCGGCACGCTCACCCCGGACGTGCGCGCCGAACAGGAGAAGCTGCTGTGGGCGGACACCGTCATCTTCCAGTTCCCCCTGTGGTGGTACACGATGCCGGCCATCCTCAAGGGCTGGGTGGACCGCGTGTTCACGTACCACTTCGCGTACGGCGTCGGCGAGCACAGTGACACCAAGTACGGCGAGCGCTACGGCGAGGGCACCCTCGCGGGCCGCCGGGCGATGCTCTCGGTGACCGTCGGCGGCCTGGAGTCCCACTACGCGCCCCGGGGCATCAATGGACCCATCGACGACCTGCTGTTCCCGATCCAGCACGGCATCCTCCACTACCCCGGGCTGGAGGTGCTTCCGCCGTTCGTCCTGTACGGCACCGACCGGATGACCGACACGGACTACCCGGAAGCGGCCAAGGCCTGGCAGGAGCGCCTGCTCACCCTGGAAACGACCGCCCCGGTCCCGTACCGCCGCCAGAACTTCGGCGACTACGAGATCCCGTCCCTGCACCTCAAGGAGGGCCTGGAGCCGGCGGGCCGCACGGGCTTCGGGCTGCACGTGGGGGAGTGACCGGCGCGGGAAGCCGTCGATTGCATTAATAAGCGTGTGCAAGTATTGTCGATGCAAGTAAGACGCGCTTGCATGCATGTGCGGTGAGCCGGCCCGGCCCGGCTCGCCGCACGGCGTACGACGAACACGCAAAGGACCACCCCCCATGACTTCCGTGCCCCACATCACGCTCAACAACGGCCTGCGCATGCCCCAGCTCGGCTTCGGCGTCTTCCAGGTCCCCGACGAGGAGACCGCCACCGCGGTCGGACACGCCCTGGAGGCCGGCTACCGCAGCATCGACACCGCCGCCGTCTACGGCAACGAACGCGGTGTCGGCCGGGCCATCGCCGACTCCGGCCTCCCGCGCGAGGAACTCTTCGTCACCACCAAGCTGTGGAACGCCGACCAGGGTTACGACCAGGCGCTCGCCGCCTTCGACGCCTCCCTGGACAAGCTCGGCCTGGACCAGGTGGACCTCTACCTCATCCACTGGCCCACCCCCGCCCGGGACCTGTACGTGGAGACGTACAAGGCGCTGGAGAAGATCCTCGCCGACGGCCGCGCCCGCGCGATCGGCGTCTCCAACTTCCAGGTCCCCCACCTGCGGCGGCTCATGGAGCACACGGGCACCGTCCCCGCCGTCAACCAGGTCGAGCTGCACCCCGGCTTCCAGCAGGCGGAGCTGCGGGCCTTCCACGCCGAGCACGGCATCGCGACCGAGGCGTGGAGCCCGCTGGCGCAGGGCGCGGTGCTGGAGGACGAGGCGGTCACGCGCATCGCTCAGGCCAACGGCGTAACGCCCGCCCAGGTCGTGCTGCGCTGGCACCTGCGGACGGGCAACATCGTGATCCCCAAGTCCGTCACGCCCGCCCGCATCCGGCAGAACCTCGACGTCTTCGGGTTCGACCTGACCGACGCCGACCTGGCCGCCCTCGCCGACCTCGACCGGGGACTGCGCACCGGCCCGGACCCCGACACCCTCAACTGATCCGCGCGGGCCCTGCCCGGCGCGAGGAGGACCGCCATGCACATCGATCTCTCCGGCCGCACCGCCCTGGTGACCGGCTCCACCCAGGGCATCGGCGAGGCCATCGCCGTCGGGCTGGCCCGCGCCGGGGCGCACGTCGTCGTGAACGGCCGCGGCCAGGAACGCGTCGCCGAGGCCGTCCACGCCGTACGGACCGCCTCCGGCAACGACCAGGTCACCGGCGCTGCGGGCGACCTCGCGACCGAGGACGGCGCCGCGGCCGTCCTGGAGGCCGCACCGGCGGTCGACATCCTCGTCAACAGCCTCGGCGTCTTCGGCTCCGCCGCCCCGCTGGAGATCGAGGACGCCGAGTGGCGCCGCTACTTCGAGGTCAACGTCCTCTCCGCCGTCCGGCTCATCCGCGCCTACCTGCCGGGCATGAAGGACAACGGCTGGGGGCGCGTCCTCAACATCGCCAGCGACTCGGCCGTGGTCATCCCCGCCGAGATGATCCACTACGGCATGACCAAGACCTCGCTGCTCGCGGTCTCCCGGGGCTTCGCCAAGGACGCCGCCGGCACCGGCGTCACGGTCAACTCCGTCATCGCGGGCCCCACCCACACCGGCGGCGTCGAGGACTTCGTCCGCGAACTCGTCGGCGACGACCTCCCCTGGGACGAGGCCCAGCACGAGTTCATGGTCAAGCACCGCCCCCAGTCCCTGCTGCAACGCCTCATCGAGCCCGAGGAGATCGCGCACATGGTCGTCTACCTCGCCTCGCCGTACGCCTCCGCCACCACGGGCGGCGCCCTCCGCGTCGACGGCGGCTACGTCGACTCGATCCTGCCCTGAGCGCGCCTGCCGCTACCGCTCGTCCACACCGGCGTCCTGCGCCGCCATCACCTCGTCGCCGTGCTCGAAGGCCCACGCCCCGATGGTGTCGATGGGCCCCAGCAGGGTGCGCCCGAGATCGGTGAGCGCGTACTCCACGCGCGGCGGGGAACCGGCGTACGCCTGCCGGGACACGAGCCCGTTGAACTGGAGGCGGCGCAGCGTCTCGGTGAGGACCTTGGGGCTGATCGACCCGATGTGCTCACGCAGTCCGACCGGGCGGCGGGGGCCGTCGCGCAGGGACCAGAGCACCACGGCGTTCCAGGTGTGGGAGAGCAGGTCGAAAGCGAGGCGGGCGCGGCAGTCGGCGAGGAAGGCGTCGGTGGTCACGTACCAGATGGTGCCCGAGCCGCGTTCTAGCGTCGACGCGAACGGCTGAACGGGCCGTCGGCGAAAGGACACGCGTGATGAGGATCGGCGTACTGGGCGCGGGGAACATGGCGGACGCGCTCGCCACCCACTGGGTGCGGGCGGGGCACGAGGTCGTCGTCGGCGGACGCGACAAGGAGCGGGCGCGAGGGCTCGCGGCACGGCTCGGCGGCGGCGCGAAGGGCGACGGGCTGCGCGAGGCCGCCGCCTTCGGTGACGTGGTGCTCGCCGCGCTGCCCTTCCGCGCCGGTGCCGAGGTGGTGCGGGACCTGGGACCCCAGCTCCGGGGCAAGGCGCTGATCGACTGCTCCAACCCCGTCGGCCCCGGCTTCCGGCTGCTGACCGGCGGTGGCGCCTCGGCGGCGGAGCAACTGGCCGCAGCGGCGCCCGGGGTCCAGGTGGTCAAGGCGTTCAACCTCTGCCACGAGGACGTGTGGCGCATGCGTCCGCCCGTCTTCGACGGCCGTCCGCTGGCCGTACCGGTGTGCGGGGACGACGGACCCTCCCTCGACCTCGTACGCCGACTCGTACGGGACACGGGCTGCGTACCCGTGCCGGGCGGCGGACTGGAACGCGCGGGGCTCCTGGAAGCGACGGCGGCGCTGTTCATCGGGCTGTGGGTCGGTGAGGGAGCGGACGCCCAGGCGATCGCACCGCCGCTGGCGTACGCATCCGGCCCCGCGCGGGGGTGACAGGGCTCCAGCCTCGCCCTGCCCCGCATCGTTGACGTGCCCATGGCGCTTCGCTAGCTTCGGAGAGCGTTCTCCTGTACTCCGGCGGAGCGCCCTCCGTCACCCCCAGTCGTTCCGGGAGCCCCCATGAAGCCTGCGCGATCCAGGGCAGCCCTCTTCGGTGCCGCACTGACAACGTTGTCCTCCCTTCTCCTGGGCGCTGTGCCCGCCGTCGCCGCCCCGGAGGCGGCGGTGTGCAACAAGTACTGCGACGCGCGGGACCCGGCGCTCAGTCCGCAGGACCGGATCCCCGTCACGGCCGCCGTCGACTCCCGCACGATCGCCCTGCACTTCGACGACACCGACGCGATGGGCTGGGGCTCCATCGACAACGGCGCGGCCGGCGACCACGTCTGGCTGGACCGGTCCATGGACGGCGGCCGGACCTGGACGTCCGGCAGCAAGCTGGGCGACACCGCCGTGCCCTCCGGGGGCCGGGGCTGGCGCACCCAGATGTACAACGTGGACGACTGGAACACCCAGGGCGTCGGAGCCCTGCGCGCCTGCGGGCAGCCGGCGGGCGGCGGCGCCATCGCCTGCACCCCCTGGGCCCGCACCACCTGGAACGCGGGCAGCAGGAGCACCGCCGCCGCGACCGCCCTGATGATGTCGTACGACCGGGGCACCAAACTCTTCGGCGGCAACGGCTGGTGGACGGCGGCCAACGCGCTGACCGCCGTCATCGACAACATCCGGATCACCGGCATGGGCAGCTACCGGTACGCCATCGCGGACACGTACGAGAAGAACATCAACGCCCAGGGTGGGCAGTTCCGCAACGAGTACCTGGACGACACCGGCTGGTGGGGCCTCGCCTGGATCGCCGCCTACGACCTGACGGGGGAGAGCCGCTACCTCGACACCGCACGGGCCGACGCGGACCACATGTTCGCCAACTGGAACGGCACCTGCGGCGGCGGGGTCCGGTGGAACACCGGCGGCAACTACAAGAACGCCATCACCAACGAACTCTTCCTCGGCCTCACGGCCGCCCTGCACAACCGCATCCCCGGTGACACCGTGTACCTGGACCGGGCGAAGAACGAATGGGACTGGTTCCGGCGCAGCGGCATGATCAACGGCGACCGCATGATCAACGACGGCCTCGACGGCAACTGCGCCAACAACGGCCAGCCGACCTGGACCTACAACCAGGGCGTCATCCTGGGCGCACTCACCGAACTGCACCGGGCCACCGGCGACCAGACCCTCCTGACGACCGCCCGCTTCCTCGCCGACGCGTCCACCGTCCGGCTCCAGACCGACGGCGTCCTGCGCGAACCCGGCGAGGGCGACGGCTGCACCGGGGACGGCCCCAGCTTCAAGGGCGCCTACGTGCGCGGCCTCGGCACCCTCGACCGCGCGCTCTCCGACCACCCGTACGCCGCACCCCTCACCCGCTGGGCCGACGCCGCCCACGACCGCGACCGCAACGCCCTCGACCAGTACGGCCCGCACTGGAACGGCGGCGGGGCCACCGACTACGGCTGCCAGCAGAGCGCGCTCGACCTCCTCAACGCCGCCACCGGCTGACCCTCCGGGGCGCCCGGCACGCGAAATGCCGGGCGCCGTCACCCACGAGGGAACACCCGGCTGAGTACGATCCCCTGATGAGCGATGCGCATGCGGCCGGGATGATCCGCGTGGTCGGCGCGGCGACGAACAACCTCAGGGACGTCACCGTCGACGTCCCCAAGAAGGCGCTCACCGTCGTCACGGGGGTGTCCGGCTCGGGCAAGTCGTCGCTGGTGCTGGACACGATCGCGGCCGAGGCCCAGCGGCTGGTCAACGACGCCTACCCGACCTTCGTACGCAACCGGCTGCCGCAGCTGCCCGCCCCGAGGTCCAGTCGATGGACGGGCTCACCTTCACGGCGCTGATCGACCAGCGCCGCTTCACCGGCAACGCCCGCTCGGTCGTGGCGACCGCCTGCGACGTCGCACCGCTGATGCGGCTGGTGTTCTCCCGGATCGGCGAACCGTCCGCCGGCTACACACCCGCGTACTCCTTCAACGACCCGACGGGAATGTGCCCGGAGTGCGAGGGCATCGGCACCGTGGTCGACATCGACCCCGCCGAACTCATCGACCCGGAGAAGTCCATCAACGACGGGCCCGTCCGGTTCAGCCTGTTCCGGCGGGGCGGATACCGGTGGAAGCGGTTCGCGTACAGCGGTCTGTTCGACCGGGACAAGCCGCTGAAGGACTACACGGACGAGGAGATGGACCTCTTCCTCCACGCCGAGCAGCTGAAACTCCCGAACCCGGACCCGGAGTTCCCCAAGACCGCCCGCTTCGACGGCGTCATCACCCGCATGCGCGACACCTTCGTCAAGAACCACCCGACGAAGATCTCCGCGCAGGTCCGCGAGGAACTGGACCGCATCACCACCCGCCACACCTGCCCGGAGTGCCGCGGCACCCGGCTCAACGAGGCGGCCAGGGCCAGCCTGATCGACGGCCGTTCCCTCGCGGACTGGTCGGCCATGTCGGTCACCCGGCTACGGGAACTGCTGGCGGACACCCACGACCCGCGTGTCGAGCCCGCGCTCGACGGCATCCGCGCCACCCTCGACGCCCTCCGCTCCGTGGGCCTGGGCTACCTCTCCCTGGACCGGACCTCGTCCACCCTCTCCGGCGGCGAGGCCCAGCGCGTGAAGATCGTCCGCCACCTGGGCAGCGCCCTCACCGACGTCACCTATGTGTTCGACGAGCCCTCGGTCGGCCTGCACCCCGTGGACGTCCACCTCCTCACCCATCTGCTGCTCCGGCTGCGGGACTCGGGCAACACCGTGCTGGTGGTCGAGCACCACCGGCAGATGATCGACATCGCGGACCACGTCATCGACGTCGGCCCGGGCGCCGGGGCCGACGGCGGGCGGATCGAGTTCGAGGGCACGCCGGACGCGCTGCGGACGAGCGGAACCGTGACCGGGCGGCTGCTCGGCACTCCCCTGGAGGTCGCGACCACCGCCCGCCCCCGGCAGGGCTCCGCCGTCGTCCGGAAGGCCCGGGCCAACAACCTGACCGGCTTCGACGCCGAGATCCCGCTCGGCGTCCTCACCGCCGTCACCGGAGTCGCCGGCTCCGGCAAGAGCTCCCTCGCCACCCGGGAACTCCCCTCCCAGCACCCCGAGTTCACCGTCGTGGGCCAGGACCCGCTGCGCGGCGGGCAGCGGTCCACCTCGCTCTCCGTCCTCGGCGTCGCCGACCACGTCCGGGGCGCGTTCGCCGGGGCATCGGACCTGGACCCGTCCTGGTTCAGCTTCAACTCCAAGGGCGCCTGCCCCGCCTGCCGGGGCAAGGGCCACCTCACCACCGAGCTGGCCTTCCTGGACGACGTCTCCACGCCGTGCGACGTCTGCGGCGGCCTGCGCTTCAACGACACCGCCCTCGCCGTCACGGTACGCGGCAGCACCATCGCCGACGTGCTCTCCATGGCCGCACACGAACTCGCGGACCAGTTCCCCGACGACCCCGGGATCGTCGCGGCGATGTCCTGGCAGCAACGCGTCGGCCTCGGCTACATCGCCGTCGGCCAGTCCCTCGACACCCTCTCCGGCGGCGAGAAGCAGCGCCTCCTCCTGGCGCGCCACCTCAACGGCGTGGACGACATGGCCGGCGAACGGATCGTCCTGGACGAGCCGACCACCGGACTGCACCCCAGCGACGTGGACCGGATCAACGTGCTCTTCGACGACCTCCTGGAGGCCGGTGCCACGCTCGTCGTGGTCGAGCACAACCTCCGCGTCGTCGCCCGCGCCGACCACGTCATCGACATCGGGCCCGGTGCCGGCACCGACGGCGGCCGGATCGTCTTCACCGGCACCCCCGCCGCCCTCCTCCGCGACGACACCTCGCTGACCGGCCGCGCCCTCCGGCTCGCCTCCGCCCCGGAGACCCGGACGCGCCGTAAGAAGACCCGTGGCCGTACGGCAGAGTAGGGGCATGCCGACCTACGCGACCATGCCGTACCACCTGGAGACCGAGCGACTGATCCTTCGCCCCTGGGCCGAATCCGACGCCCCCGACTTCAGCCGACTCCTCTCCGAACGCGGCGAGGAGAACCACACCGTGGAGCGCGCCCGCAAGGCCATCGCCGGTCTCCTCGCCGGCACGGAGAACACCGGCATCGCGCTGCTCCCCATCCAGCGCCGGGACGAGGGCGACTTCATCGGATACTGCGGACTGATCATCGGCCGCTCCACCCTGGAGGAGCCCGAGATCGCCTACGAACTCTTCCGGCGAGCGCACAACAAGGGCTACGCCACCGAGGCCGCCCGCGCCGTGGTCGGCGCCGCCGCCGCGACCGGGCGGCGACGGCTCTGGTCGACCGTCGGCACCTGGAACGCGCCCTCGCTCCGCGTCCTGGAGAAGCTCGACTTCGTACGGGACCACCTCTCCATGGAGGAGAACGGCGAAGTCGTCTGGCTCACCCGCGAGTTGCCGTAGCCATCACGTCCGACGCCGGTACGCGAACACCCACCGGTTCCCCTCCAACGCGTCGTTCGGCTCCGGCAGCGGACCGCGCCCGTGGCGGCGGGTGAACTCGAAGGGCGTGTGCGTCGACGCGGACCAGCCCCTCGCGGCGAGCCGGCCCGCCGAGTCGGGGCGCGGGCCCGGGTCGAAGAGGCCCAGCAGGTCGATGCCGATCTGTTCACGCGTCGCCGTGTAGATCGCGCTGTCCCGGTACGCCATGAGGTCCGCCTCCAGCTTCGCCTCGAAGGCCAGGGCGCTCCCCTCGGTGGCCAGCAGGTCCACGGTGTCCACGAGATACGTCTCGGCCGGGCCCGGCAGGTAGAACAACAGCCCCTCCGCCAGCCAGATGCTCGGCGCCGCCGGGTCGAAGCCCGAAGCGGTCAGCGCGGTGACCCAGTCGTCGCGCAGGTCGACCGGGATCGGCACCCGCTTCACCTTCGGCGCGGCCGACAGGCCCGCGAGGACCTGGTGCTTGAAGGCCAGCACGCCCGCCCGGTCGACCTCGAAGAACACACAGTCCGACGGCCAGTCCAGCCGGAACGCCCGGGTGTCCAGCCCGGCCCCCAGCAGCACCACCTGGCGGGCGCCCGTCAGCACCGACCGTACGACGAAGTCGTCCAGGACCCGCGTCCGCAGCCCGAAGTAGCGGGCGAACCGGCCCCACAACGCGTTCTCGTCCCCGTCGGGCACCTCCTCGATCCGCACCGGCCACCCGTCGCAGGCCGGCGCGGCCCGCACGAAGTGCTCGGCGTAGACGTCGCGGGCCAGGCTGTCGCCGCGACGGGTCTCGATCGCCCGGGCGGCGGCGACCAGGAGGGCGGTCAGCCCCACACCCCCGCCCACGCCCCCCGCAGCCAGCTCCTCGGACGTCGTACCGCATACCTCGTTCATCGGCTTCTTCCCTCCGGAATCAGGACGGGTTTGACCACCCGGCCCGCTTCGCAGTCGCGTTCGGCCTCGTTGATCTCGGCCAGGGGATAGGTACGGATCAGCTGGTCGAAGGGGAACCGCCCGGCCCGCCACAGCTGCGTGAGTACGGGGATCAGCAGCGCCGGCACCGCGTCCCCCTCGCAGATGTGGCGGACGCTCCGGCCCCGGTCCAGCGTCCCCGGCTCCAGCGCCAGGGCGGTGTGCAGCCGCGCCACCAGCCCCAGCGTCCCGGTCGGGCGCAGCGCCAGGAGCGCGTCGTTGATCAGCGCCGGCGACGCCGTCGTGTCCAGCGCGTACCGCGCGCCGCCGTCCGTCAGCCCGCGGACGCGCTCCGGCAGCCCGGCCGCGTCGGCGGACAGCGGGACGGCGCCGAACCGCTCGGCGAGCTCCAGCCGCTGCGGCAGCCGGTCCACCGCCACGACCGGCACACCGGCCGCCCGCGCCGCCATGACCGCGGCGAGCCCTACCGCCCCGGCACCGAGGACCACCAGCGGGTCGCCGGGACCGGCGCGGAAGGTGTTCAGCACCGCCCCGGCCCCGGTGAGGAAGCCGCAGCCGAGCGGCCCGAGCAGTTCGACGGGCAGCGCGGGATCGACGCGGACGGCGTTGCGGGCGGACACGAGCGCGTAATCGGCGAACGAGGACTGGCCGAACCACCGGGGTGCCAGCGCCTTCCCGTCCGCGTCGCCGAGCCGGGACGGCTCCCGCGCACGTCCGCCGAAGAGGTTGAGGGCGGCGAAGGAGTCGCAGTACGCGGGGGCCGCGCCCCGGCAGTTCCGGCAGTGCCCGCAGGAGTCGAAGCTCAGCACCACAGGGTCGCCGACGCGGATCTCCGTACCGGGCCCGCCGCCCGACCCCACGACGACCCCGGCCCCCTCGTGACCGAGGACCGCCGGCAGCGGGCTGCGCCCGGCCGACCGGCGCACCGCGAGGTCGGTCCGGCACATCCCGGCGCCCGCGATCTCCACCAGCAGCTCACCGGCGGCGGGCTCGGTGTGCAGGACGACGTCCTCGACCGCGAACGGCTCCTCGTACGCGCGCAGCACCGCCGCCCGGAATCTCCTGGTCACGGCGCCTCCGGGCAGTGGACGACGAACGGCCGCAGATTTCCGTACAGCCCCCACGGCCCGCCCGCGACGCCGACCCCGCTGTCCTTGATCCCGGCGAACGGCTGGGCGAGCGACAGTTCGGCGTGATGGTTGATCCAGGCCGTGCCGCACTCCAGCCGGTCCGCCACCGCCTCCGCCCGGTCGAGATCAGTGCCCCAGACGGAGCCGCCGAGGCCGAAGCCCGTGCCGTTGGCCGCGGCGACCGCCTCGTCGACGCTCCCGTACGGCAGCACCGGCAGGACCGGCCCGAACTGCTCCTCGGTCACCACCGCGCTGTCCGGCGGCACATCGGTGAGGACCGTCGGCGCGAAGAAGTGGCCGGGCCTGTCCAGCCGGTGGCCGCCGGCCGCGGCCCGGGCGCCGTCGGCCAGGGCCCGTGCGGTCAGCTCCGCCACCCGGGCCAGCTGCGGGGCGTTGTTGACCGGACCGATGCGGGTGTCCGGGTCCAGACCGCTGCCCACCGCGACGGACTTCGCCCGCAGGGCCAGCGCCTCGACCACCTCCGCGTGCAGCCGGGCGGGGGCGTACACCCGCTTGACCGCCATGCAGACCTGCCCGCAGTTGCGGAACGCGGCCCAGAACAGCCGGTCCGCGACCCCCTCCACATCGACGTCGTCCAGCAGGACGGCCGCGTCGTTCCCGCCCAGTTCCAGGGTGACCCGGGCGAGGGAGGCCGCCGCCCCCTCGGCGACCGCCCGCCCGGTGGGCACCGAACCGGTGAAGGTGACGTGCCGGATGCCCGGATGCGAGGCGAGGCGCGCCCCGAGGGGTTCGCGCCCGGTGACCACGGTCAGCACGTCCTCGGGCAGGACGGCCGCCAGCACGGACCCCAGCAGCCGGGTGGCCAGGGGGGTGTACGGGGACGGTTTGAGGACCACGGTGTTGCCCGCCGCGAGCGCGGGCGCGAACTTCGCCGCCGCCAGTTGCAGCGGGAAGTTCCACGGCACGATCGCGGCCACCGGCCCGACGGGACGCCAGCGGACCTCGCTGCGCACGGGCCGCCCGTCGCCGATCCGCCGCGTCCTCGGGGCCAGGTCCGCGAAGTACCGCAGCCGGGCCGCCGTGCGGGCGACCTCGGCGTACGACTCGGCCAGCGGCTTGCCCTGCTCCCGGGTGAGCAGCCGCGCCAGCCCGTCACCGGCCGCCTCCACGGCGTCGGCCGCGCCGCTCAGCGCGTGCGTCCGGGCGGCGGCGTCGGCCCGCCACCCGGCCCAGGCCCGGTGCGCCCGGCCGACCACCGCGTCCAGCTCGTCCGGCCGCATGTCGGGGGCCTCGCCGCAGGTCTCCCCGGTGGCCGGGTCGGTCACGGAGATCCCGCGCCCCGCCTCGTCGGAGGTCCGCATCCGGCGGTCAGCCCGCGAGGGTGACGCCGGCCGCGAACTCCCGGGCGTGCCGGTCCATCTCCGCCCGGAACGCCGCCACCAGATGCGGCTGAATCCTTCCGGCATTGCGGTCACCGCCCTCGCAGACCGCCCCGCGCACCCCCACGATGTCCGTGCCGATCCGGGTCAGCGTCGCGAGGTCCGCCTGCTTCACGCTGCCCGCGAGGGCCGCGAGCAGCCCGGAGGCGTGGGCGAGACCGACGAACTCCGCGCAGACGTCCGGCGGTACGTGGTCGAACAGCCGGGAGCCGTCCTTGATCGCCGTGTCGAGCATGGCCGCGTCGGCACCGGACCGGGCCGCGATGTCGGGGAGGGCGAGCGGATTGACGCATCCGACGCGGTGGGCGTCGGCATACCCGGAGGCGACGACCAGCGCCTCCGGACGGTAGTCCTTCACCGCCCGGACGACGGCCCGCATGACGTCGATGCCCTGGTCGGGCGTCGTGCACCCGTAGAGCCCGACCTTGATGTACGTGGCCCCGGAGACGACGGCCCCGAGCGCCGCCTGCGCCACCGTGCCGGGCTTGTACGGGACGTCGCCCACGGTCGCGGACACCGGCTTGCCGGCCGGGACCGCCTCCCGGATCTCCCTGATCACCCAGGGGAAGTTGGCGCCGAGCGACCCCTCGTCGGGCTTCTTCACATCGACGATGTCGAGATACTCCGCCGCCTTCGCACAGTCGACGGCTTCCTCGACGCTGTCCGGAGAGATGAGAAGCAACACCTTGGGCTCCTTCCGCCGCAGGGGTGCGGATCACCAGGTTGACCTGCGGTGCGCTCATCATTTCCGCCGCCCAGGGGCCCCGGTAGAGCGCGCGGGACCCCCTGGGAGCACAGCGCCCGCGCGCAATGCGCCGCACACCCCGGCGCAGGGGAGCACCGTGGGATCATGCGGGGATGAGCAGTGACCTGGAAGTGAGCGCCTTGGCCGTCAACATCACGATCCCGGCGGAGCTCCGCTGGACCGACACCCGGCGCGGGACGGAGTTCCAGCTGACCACCCTCAACATCAGGCTCCTCCCCGACGGCCACCTCGCCGCGAAGGCGTACGGCAGGCCGGTGGAGGGCGGCCGGGGCGCGTACGTCTCGTTCCCGGTGCCCGACCGGCCCGAACTGGCGGCCCTGGTCGCCGAAGGGGCGAGCCGCGCCGGCACGTTGTGGGCCGCCCATCGCGGCCTGGGCTGAGCCCGGCGGCGTACGCACGAGGCCCCGCGAGCGGACCGCTCGCGGGGGCACACGGACGGGGGTGCTCAGCTCTCCAGGGAGAAGGTCTGCGCCGCCGATCCGTCGCACGGCTGCTGCGAGAGGTGCGCCCCGTTGGCCGTGGAACCGCCGTCCACGGCCAGGCACTTGCCGCTGTTGCGGGCGACGAAGCGGTAGCGGCCGGCCGCGCCGGAGGGCTCCGCCCGCCACTGCTGGTTGGTGCCGCCCACGTACGACCACAGGTGCACCCGGGTGCCGGACGCGGTCGCGCCGGGGCCGCCGTCGACGTCCCACACCTTGCTGTTGTGCCGGTTGACGACCTGGTAGGTGCCGTCACCTGCGGACCGGAACTGCCAGCTCTGGTTGGCGCCGGTGGTGCAGCTCCACTGCTGGAGCGCGGTCCCGTCGGCGGTGCCCCAGTCGGCGGCGTCCAGGCAGGTACCGCTGTTGGCGTTCTTCACCCGGTACCAGGCGGAGGAGTCGATGGAGCCCGTGGGCGGCTCCGTGGTGCCGCCGTCGGTGCCGCTCCACACGAAGGTGGCGACCGCGCCCGCGGGCAGCGTGTAGACCAGCGACCTGCCGTTGTCGGTCAGCGAGAACTTCTGCGCGCTCGTGGCCGAGTTGACGACGTACGCGGCACGGCTGCCGTCCGGGTTCTGGAAGGCGACGTTCTCCACCCCGCCGCTGCCCTGGCTGGTCGAGCCGATGCGGGTGGCGCCGGGCTTGACGAACTTGGCGAGCTGCCCCAGCACGTAGTACTCGGCGTTACGGGTCACATTGCCGTTCGCGATCTCCACGACGCCGTTGCAGCGGTCCGAGCAACCGCCCTGGTGCGGGCCGCCGTTCTGGTCCAGGGCCAGGTTCCAGTCGACGACCGTCTCGCCGCCGTTGCGCATGTTCTGCACGACGAGGTTCTCGGCGTGCCACTTGAGGGTGTCGGCGAACGTGGTGGACCGGTCGGCGCTCTCCGTACCGGAGCACTCCGTGAAGAACACCCGCTTCCCGGCGTTGACGACCTGCTGCTGGGCGGACGGGTTGCCGCCGTAGCAGTGGAACGCGGCGCCGATCACCCGGCTCATGCCCGGGGTCGCGTTGAAGACCTCCAACGGGTAGTTGGGGTGGTCCCAGTTGTGGTCGAAGGCCAGCAGGTTCGTCGGCAGGTTCGCCGCCGTCAGCGTACGGTCGAGCACCTTGAAGAAGTCCGCCTGCTGCGACGACGACATGGTCATCGACGGGTAACTCGCGGCGAACTCCGGCTCGTTCTGCACGGTGAGGTCGGTCAGCGTGATGCCCTGCTGCCCGTACGCCTTGATCGCCTTGACCAGGTAGTCGGCGTACGCCTGGTAGCTGTCCGTCTTGAGGCTGCCGCCGTTCAGCGCGTTGTTGGTCTTCATCCAGGCGGGCGGCGACCAGGGTGTGCCCATGAAGCGGATGGCCGGGTTGACCGAGGTGGCCTGCTTCAGGACCGGAATGATCTCGGCCTTGTCCCGGTCGATGGAGAAGGAGCCGCGGGTGTCCTCGTACGTGTAGAGGCTGCTGTCCGCGTTGAAGTCGCTGCTCCCGAGCGGCTGGCGCAGATAGCTGAGCCCGATGCCGTCGCCGGCGGACGAGAACAGCGAGGTCATCAGCGCGTTCCGCTTGTCCTGCGGCAGGCCCTGGATGAGGTGGGCCGAGGCCCCGGTGACCGAGGCGCCCGCCCCGGTGAACTTCTGGCCCTTGCTGTTGGCGTCGACGCGGATGTCGACGCCCTGCGGCGAGCCCGTGAAGGCGACGGAGCCCTCGGCGGACAGCTTCTTCGCGCCGTCGGGGGTGGTGACCCACACCTGGGCCGTGGGGTCCGCGGCCTGCGCGGCCGTACCGCTGCCGGCCAGGCCGACGGCCGCGACGGCCATCGCCAGGGCCGCGCCTGCGGCGCGCGCCCGGGGGCGCGGGGGAGTGTCGTGGGACATGTGCGGCTCTCCTTCGGTCATGCCTGGGGGAGGACATGGCGCGTCCCTCGGACACCGTGGCGGGGCGCGGTTCCGTGGACGACGGCGATATGAAAGCACACCCACTAAGTGGTTAGTAAGTAGTCGGACGCGCATTGGTGCGGGAGGCCCCCGAGCCCCCGCCGCCCCCAGGTCAGCGCCCCGGACGCCCCCGTTGACCCCCGTTCCGGCCGGTCTAAGCTGTGCCGGTGAGCAACCAGTCAGCAGGCAGGTCCGGCCGGTCGGCCAAGCCCCGCACGCCCAGGAGCCCGGAAGCCCAGCAGCGGCAGCGGGACATCCTGCACATCGCGATGGACACCTTCGCCGCCCGTGGCTACAACAACGCCTCGCTCGCCGAGATCGCCGAGCGGGTCGGCCTCACCCAGGCCGGTGTCCTGCACTACTTCCGGTCCAAGGCGCTCCTGCTCACCAGCGTCCTCGAACTGCGCGACCAGTCGGACATCCAGCAGCTGGGCCCGGACCGCCCGCAGGGCCTGGCCTTCCTGCGCCACCTGGTCGACACGGCGATCCGCAACGCCGAACGCGAGGGCATCGTCCGCCTGTACGCCGTCCTGTCGGCGGAGTCCGTCACGGACGACCACCCGGCGCAGGACTACTTCCGGGACCGCTACGACGGGCTGCGGGGCTTCGTCGCCGACGCCCTCCGCGAGGCGTGCGGCCTCCCCGACGACGGTTCGGAGAAGGTCGGGCACGCGGCCAACGCGGTCATCGCCGTGATGGACGGCCTCCAGGTCCAGTGGCTGCTGGCCCCCGGCGCCGTGGACATGGCCGCCTCGACGGACCTGGTGGTCAACGCCCTGCTCAGGACCCTGGCCCCGGACCGCTTCGGCGCGGACGGCTGAACGGCCCCACGGGTCACCCCTCGCGCGCGAGGTAGCGCCGGAACCCCTGGGCGCGCGGCTCGAAGCCGCACGACTCGTAGAACGTGTGCACGTACGCGTCATCCGCGGCAAGCAACTGCACCTTGTAGCAGCCGGCCTCCTCCGCGAGGCCCACCACCGCGTCCAGCAGCCGCCGCCCGACGCCCCGTCGGCGGCCGGCCCCGGCGACCACGACGTTCTCCACGAAGAGGATGCCCCGGCCGCCCCGGGTCAGGTTCGGCATGACGATGCTGTCGGCCGTTCCGACGACGGCCCCGTCGGCCTCCGCGACGAGAACGGTGCGCCCCTGCTGTGCCGCGATGCGCGCCCACCCGGCCCGGGCGGCCTCCGGCGACAGGGCCGGGTCGTCGGGGTTCACCTCGCGGTAGAGGGCGAGCAGTGCGGGAAGGTCCTGCTCGGCGGCGGTTCGTACGGTGATCTCCACACCCGTGAGCCTAGGGGCTCCTGCGTTCCGGTGATCTTGCGGTGGAGGGCGATCCGTTCCGCCCCCGGACGACGTTACCCGTGAGGTGCGGCCCCGCACCGCGTACCGGACGAGCAAGGGTGTGAGACACGGGATGACCCGCATGGACCGCAGAAGCATGATGCGACTGACCTCGGCGGCGACGATCACCGGCGGACTGGCGGCCGGAGCCGCCGGAACCGCCCACGCGACACGAAGGGCCGACCGGCAGTTCACCCTGCACGGCAGGCGCACCGGCGCGAACATCCCGGACGTGCTGACCGTCGGCCTCCCGTACTTCGTGCGTTACGACCTGACGGACGCCGACGGCCGTGCCGTGGGCACCGAGAACGCGCACTGCATGCCCGTCACCGTGGGGCCCGACGGCTCCTTCGTCATGGCCACCCTGGTCCTGGCCCTCACCGACGGCATGATCACGGCCTCCACCGCCTTCCAGCGCCCGCTCCCCGCCGTGACCGAACTGCCCCTCGACTCACGCCGCTGGACCCACGAGTTCGCCGTCACCGGTGGCACCGGCAGCTACAGCGGCGCGGAGGGCTCGGTCACCATCGAACACCTCACCCGCGACGAGGACACCCTCACCGTCACCCTGACGGACGGCACCGAGTAGGGGCACCCGCGGTCCTCAGGGCTTCAGCGCGTCATAGGCGCCGTCCCGGAACGTGAAGACCGTCGGACGGGTCTCGTCCTCCTCGCGGAAGAAGCCGCCGGGCCCGGGGCTCGCGACGTGCGGGGCGAGCAGGTCCAGGACCGTGACCAGTTCGCCCATGTCGTCGTCCAGCCAGTAGTTGCGGCTGTAGAGGCCCCAGCCCTTGTCCTGGAGGCGCAGGGAAGCGAAGTCCCCGCCGGGGAGGCGCGTGTGCGGGTCCGGGCGGAGCAGCGGATACGCGTACTCCTCCTCGCCGTACCCCGGCGGTGGCTCCTCGGTCAGGCCGAGGTGCCACCGCAGGGCGTCCAGCACCGGGGCCGGGGTGTCCTCGCGGAGGAAGCAGGTGAAGACGACTTCGTAGTGCAGGCTCATGGGCCGCATTGTGCCCGGCGGTGTCCGTCAGGCTTCGCGCACCGTCGCCAGCACCTCGTCCCGGACCTGCCCCATCAACTCCTCCGTGGCCGCCTCCACGTTGAGCCGCAGCAGCGGTTCCGTGTTGGACGGGCGGAGGTTGAACCACCAGTCGGGGCCGCTGACGGTGAGCCCGTCCAGGGTGTCCGCCGTGACGCCGGGGCGGGACTCCCACTCCGCGCGGACCTCCGCGGTACGGGCGGCCTGGTCGGTGACCGTGGAGTTGATCTCGCCCGACGCGGCGTACCGCTCGAAGCGGCGGGTCAGCGCCGACAGCGGGCCGTCCTGGCCGCCGAGCGCGGCGAGGACGTGGAGCGCGGCCAGCATGCCCGTGTCCGCGTTCCAGAAGTCGCGGAAGTAGTAGTGCGCGGAGTGCTCGCCACCGAACACCGCCCCGGTACGGGCCATTTCGGCCTTGATGAACGAGTGGCCGACCCGGGTACGGACGGGGGTGCCGCCCGCAGCGCGGATCACCTCGGGCACCGCGCGCGAGGTGATGAGGTTGTGGATGACGGTCGCACCCGGGTGCCGCGCCAGCTCGCGCGAGGCGACCAGGGCCGTGATCGCCGACGGCGAGACCGGGTCGCCGTTCTCGTCCACGACGAAGCAGCGGTCCGCGTCCCCGTCGAAGGCGAGCCCGAGGTCGGCGCCCTCGGCGCGCACCCGGGCCTGGAGGTCCACGATGTTCGCCGGCTCCAGCGGGTTGGCCTCGTGGTTCGGGAACGTGCCGTCCAGCTCGAAGTACATCGGCACCACGGTCAGCGGCAGCCCCGCGAGCACCGTCGGGACCGTGTGGCCGCCCATGCCGTTGCCCGCGTCCACCACCACCTTCAGCGGGCGGATCGCGGACAGGTCCACCAGGGAGTGCAGATACGCGGCGTACCCGGCCAGGGTGTCCTGCCCGGTCACCGAACCCGCGCGGGCGGCCGGGGCCGGGGCGCCCTCGTCCGTCCACCGCTCCACGAGCGCGCGGATGTCGGCGAGACCGGTGTCCTGGCCGACCGGTTCCGCACCGGCCCGGCACAGCTTGATGCCGTTGTAGCGGGCCGGGTTGTGCGAGGCGGTGAACATCGCACCGGCGAGCCCCAGCGAGCCCGACGCGTAGTAAAGCTGGTCGGTCGAGCACAGCCCGATCTCCGTGACGTCGGCCCCCTGCCCGGTGGCGCCGCGCGCGAACGCCCGGGCCAGACCGGGGGAGGAGGGCCGCATGTCGTGCCCCGTCACGATCGCGCCCGCACCGGTCACCCGGACGAACGCGGCACCGAACAGCTCCGCCGTCGCCTCGTCCCACTGGTCCGGCACCACACCGCGTACGTCGTACGCCTTGACGAGCCCCGACAGGTCGGTCCGGGGCGTCGGTTCAGTCACGGGCGTCGTCACAGGTGTCTCCATGGGCGGTACGGGAAGAGGGCGGGGCGAGGAACCACACGGCCGTGTCGGGCGGCAGCGCGTCCCCGTCGAGCGGTCCACTGCTGAGCAGCGGGCGGCCGGGCGCGGGTACGGACTCGGCGCCCAGATTGACGGCGCACCCCAACTCCCCGCGCCGGAACACCAGGATGGGCGCCCCCGGCTCCGAGAGCCAGACGGGCGGCGCCGCCGGGTCCGGGGCCGGATGGGCGCGGCGCAGCCGGAGCGCCGCCCGGTACAGGGCGAGCGTCGAGCCGGGGTCCGTCTCCTGCGCGGCGACGGTGAGACCGGCCCAGCCATCGGGCTGCGGCAGCCAGGTGGCCCCGGCGTCCGCCGTGGTGAAGCCGTACGGCGCCCGCGCGCCGGACCACGGCATCGGCACCCGCGCCCCGTCGCGCCCGCGCTCCGTGCGGCCGGACCGCTCCCACAGCGGGTCGCGGATGCGGTCGACGGGCACCTCGGCCTGGGGCAGGCCCAGCTCTTCGCCCTGGTAGAGGTACGCGGAGCCGGGCAGCGCCAGCATCAGCAGCGCGGCGGCGCGGGCCCGCGCGAGCGAGCCGTACCGGGTGACCGGACGCACCGCGTCATGGCTGGAGAGCAGCCAGGTGACGGCCGCGCCCGGCACCCCGAACGAGTCGTCGATGACGCGCCGCAGCTCCGCCGGGTTCCAAGCCGCCTCCAGGAAGGCGAAGTTGAACGCCTGGTGCATCTCGTCGGGGCGGATGTAGCGGGCCAGCCGCGCCGGGTCGAAGACGGCCGACTCCGCGACCATCACCCGGTCGTGCGGCGCCACCGCCCCCGGCGGCGCCGGATGGGTGTCGAGCAGCGCCCGCCACTCGCGGTACAGCGGGTGCAGCTCCTCCTGGTCGTAGTAGGGCATCAGGTGGTTGCGCAGCGGGTCGGCGTGCTGCCCGGGCCCGGCGTCCGGCAGGCCCTCCGCCTTGAACAGGGCGTGCGCCACGTCCACCCGGAAGCCGTCCACCCCCCGGTCCAGCCAGTAGCGCAGGACCTCCGTGAACGCGTCGCGCACCTTCGGGTTGCGCCAGTTCAGGTCGGGCTGCTCGGACGCGTGCAGATGGCAGTACCACTCGCCGTCCGCGACCCGCGTCCAGGCGGGTCCGCCGAACGCCGACTGCCAGTCGTTCGGCGGCAGTTCCCCGGCCTCGCCCCGGCCCGCCCGGAACAGGTACATCTCCCGCTCCGCCGACCCCGGGCCCGCCGCGAGGGCGTCCAGGAACCACGGGTGGCGGTCCGACGTGTGGTTCGGGACGAGGTCCACGATCAGCTTGAGGCCCAGCTCGTGGGCGCGGGCCGTCAGCCGTCCGGCGTCCGCGTCCGTCCCCAGGTCCGGGGCGACGCCCGTGTAGTCGGAGATGTCGTAGCCGCCGTCGGTCAGCGGGGACGGGTAGAACGGGGTGCACCACACGGCGTCCGCGCCCAGGTCCCGGATGTGCTCCAGGCGCGCGGTCAGGCCGGCGAGGTCGCCCGTCCCGTCCCCGTCCGAATCGGCGAAGGCCCGGGGGTACACCTCGTAGCAGACCATGTCCTGCCACCAGTTCATGCGGGGACTCCTTCGAAGAGGGCCGGGCCGGGGGCCAGGACGTGCTGCTCGGCGCCCGTCGCGGCGGCGACCGTGGCCGCCTCGGCGACCGCGACCGCCGCGAAACCGCTGACCGGTCCGGCCACCGGGGGCTCACCCGTACGGGCCGCCCGCACCAGATCGGCCATCGCGGCGCGCACGCTCTGCGCGTACACGTACGGCTTGCGCGGCTCGCCGCCCAGGTCCAGGACGGCGGTCACGCGGTGCGGCACCGTGCGCTCCTCGCCCCGGCCCCGGCCCGGCGCGGCGGGCCCGGCGTCCCGCTCCACGCGCACGGTGATCCGCTCGCCGCCGCCGGGCCGGAACCCCTCGACGGCCAGCAGGTCGTCCCGCAGCTCCGGCAGCTCCTCCCAGGCACGGGCGCCGTCCTCGTCCACCCACGCCGTGATCTCCGCGTGTACGGGGATCCAGCCGCTGATCCGGCTCTCCGCGAACCCGTGGTCCAGGCGCATCAGCTGCCGCTCGGCGCGATGGGCGTGCGTGAAGGAGTGCAGGTGCGAGGCGAGCACGCCCCCGGGGTGCACCACATCGGCGCTGACCATGTCGACCGGGCCGCCCGGGCGGGCGACCGAGGTGGCCCGCACGCTGACCGGGTCGGAGCCGAGCAGCGCGCGGGCGGCGTCGAAGAAGTGGACGCCGTGCTCGATGAAGATGCCGCCGCTGTGCGCCGGGTCCCAGAACCAGTGCCCGGGGCCCAGGTCCTCGTCGGACGCGTCGTTCTCGAACAGGAACCGGCGCGGCGGCGCGAGCAGCCCCCGCGCGGTCAGCCGCTCCACCGCCCGCAGCAGCGGGTTGTAGCGCAGCACATGGTCCACGACCAGGGCACGCCCGGCGCGCCGCGCCTCGTGGACGACCGCCGAGGCGTCCTCGGTCGTGGTGGCGAGAGGCTTCTCGCAGAAGACGTGGCGCCCCGCGCGCAGCGCGGCCGTGGCCATCGCCGCGTGGGTCGCGGGCGGGGTGGCGATCAGCACGGCCGCCACGTCGTCCCGCTCGAGGAGCTCGTCCAGCGAATCCAGCGCCGGAACGCCGTGCCGCTCACCGAGCAGCCGGGACCGCTCCCGCGAGGGGTCGGCGACCGCCGCGAGCCGCAGACCGGGCAGCCCGGCGATCGCGTCGAGGACGAACTCCGCGAAGCCGCCGCAGCCGGCCAGGCCGATACCGAGGGCGCCGTCCGTCATGCCGTGCGCTCCAGGAGGGCCACGCCGATGTGGGCGTCGGCCATGCCGTAGAACACGTACAGCTCGCCGTCGATCTCCTCGATCGCCGTCGGGAAGACGACGTTCGGGACGGTGCCCGAGCGCTCCTCCTCGGTCTCCGGGGCCATCAGCGGCTGGTCGGAGCGGGCGAGGACACGGGACGGGTCGGCCGGGTCGAGGATCATCGCCCCGGCCGCGTACGCCACGTCCTGGTTCTGCGCCCACGGGTCCTCGATGGTGCCCGACACGCCGTGGTGGATGAGCAGCCAGCCCTCGGGCACCCGGATCGGGGCGGGGCCGCCGCCGATCTTCAGGGACTCCCAGGGGTACTCGGAGAGGGCCAGCAGCCTGTGGTCGCGCGGCCGGACCAGGGCGGTGATGTCGGCCTCCACCTCGGCGACCGGCACATAGCTGATCCAGATGCCGGGGCGCTCGTCGGTGACACCGGCGGGCAGGTGGACGCCCTCGCCCGGGCGGAACCAGCCCAGGTCCCACATCGGGCGGTGCAGCATCGCGTACGCCATCTCGCCGTCCGGGCCCGGGACCGGCTCGGGGAAGTGGACGACGTCCTTGTTCGGGAAGAGGTTGAGGTCGGTGTCCAGGTCCGGCTGGTAGGCGAACTGGATCGGGCCGAGACGGGTCCAGTCGGTGAGGTTCTCGGACACGGCCAGCGCCGGCTTCGGGCCGAGCGGGCCGTAGGCCACGTAGCTCATGACGTGCTTGCCGAGCGACGGTATCCAGGTGATGCGCGGGTCCTCGACCCCGGCGTTGTTCTTGCCGCGCTCCCAGCCCTCGTCGGGGGAGAGGACGGTGCCGCGGCGCTCGACGCCGTTCGGGACGCCCGCCCCGTCGAAGGTCACCTCGGCGAGGCCGACGCGGGAGACGTTGCCCTCGGCGACCAGGCGGGGCAGCAGGTGCAGGGTGCCGTCCGGGGTGCGGCCGGAGGCGGGGTTCAGGACGCCCTCGACCTCGTTCGCCTCACCGGCCAGCGGGGACATGACGACACCCTTGCGGACCATGCGGTAGGGGATTGTGGTGGCGGTGGTGGTGTTGCTCATGGCGTTTAGCCCTTTACTCCGGAATCGATGTCGGTAGAGGTGAAGTGGCGCTGGAACAGGAGGAACAGGACCACCGCGGGAAGGGCCAGCACACAGGCGCCGGCCAGCAGGGCACCGGCCGGGTTGGCCACCGTGCCCTGGAGGTTGGAGAGGAAGCTCGCGAGCGAGACGGCCAGCGGCTGCATGTCCGCGTTCTTGGTGACGAGGAACGGCCACAGGAACTCGTTCCACGGACCGATGAACGTCAGCAGCAGCGCGGTCAGTACGGCCGGCCGGGCCATCGGCAGCGCGATCTTCCACAGGATGCGCAGCTCGCTCGCACCGTCGATACGGGCCGCCTCGAAGAGGGACTGCGGCATCTGCGCGAAGAACTGGCGGAACAGGAACACGGCCGTCGAGTTGATCGCGAACGGAAGGATCATGCCCAGGTAGTTGTCGCCGAGCCCGTAGTCGCGGACGACCAGGACGTACAGCGGCAGCGTCAGCAGCTGGAACGGGATCATCTGTACGAGCAGGAGGGCCGCGAAGACCGCCCCCTTGCCCCGGAAGCGCAGCTGCGCCAGCGCGTACCCGGCGAGCACCCCGAACACCAGCGTGCAGATCAGCACCCCGATGGTCATGATCCCCGAGTTGAGCAGGGACCGGCCCAGCGAGATCGCGCTGTTGACCGCCGCGTAGTTGTCACCGGTCAGCCCGGACGGGACCGCCGCCGACAGGTCACCGACGGTCTGCCCGCGCAGTGAGCCGACGATCATGTAGTAGAAGGGGAACAGGAAGGCGACGGCGCCCAGCGACAGCAGCACGTAGCGGACGGCGCTGCCCGTGGCGAAGCGGCGGGCGGGCCTGCGGGTGGTGGCGCTCATGTCAGTCGCCCCTCTCGGTGAGCTTGCGGGCGGCGATCGACACGACCATCACGAAGGCGACGAGCACGACGCCCAGAGCCGCCGCGAAGTCGGGATGCCCCTGCTCGATGCCCTTCTGGTACATCAGCAGGACGGGCGAGGTCGACGCGTGGTCGGGGCCACCGCCGCCGGTCAGCAGATACGGCTCGCTGAACAGGTTGGCGCCGGTGATGATCGCGTAGATCACGACGAGCGTCGTGGCCGGCCGTACGCCCGGCACGGTCACCGAGAAGAACTGCCGCACCTTGCCCGCACCGTCCATGGCGGACGCCTCGTACAGCTCCTTGCCGACGTTCTGGAGCGACGCCAGGTACAGCATCACGAAGAAGCCGAGCTGCTTCCAGGTCACGAAGACGGCGATCATCGGCATCGCCAGATGCGAGTTGACCAGCCACGACGGGTCCGGGGCGTGCGACCCCAGCAGGTGGTTGACGAACCCGTCCGAGCCGAAGAGGAACTGCCATACGGCGACCAGGGCCACGCTCGCCGTCACATACGGCACGTAGAACGCGGCGCGGAAGAACCCGCGCCCCCGGATCTTCGAGTTCAGCGCCGCCGCCAGCACGAGCGAGAGGCCCACCGTCAGCGGCACGTTGATGACGAGGAAGATCAGGATGTTGAGGAACGCCTGCCCGACGACCGGGTCCGTGAACACGTCCCGGTAGTTCGACAGACCCACCCACGGCGAGTCGATGTCCGTGCCCGGCGCGGTGAAGTAGAAGCGGTGGAAGGAGATCCACACCGTGTAGACCAGCGGGACCGCGAAGACCACCACGATGAACAGCACGTACGGCGACACGAACAGCGCGCCGGCCCGTGACAGGCCACGCCGTGCCCTGCCGCGCGGGGCGGGTGCACTCGTGCGTACGGCGCCGGGCGCCGCGTCCAGGTTCACGCTCATGACGGGTCCCCGTACTCGTTCAGCAGGTCGGTGATCTCGGACGACGCCTTGCGCAGCCCCGCGTCAGTGGACTCGCGGCCGAACACGACCGACTTCGTCCACTCGTCGCGGAACGCCTGCCAGATGTCGATGGAGCCCGGCACGTTCGGCACCTCGACGACGCGCTCCGCCTGGTCGGCGAACGCCTTGTACGTCGGGTTCTTCGCGAAGTAGCCGGGATACTTCGCCGTCAGGTCCTCGCGCATCGGCATCTGGCCGGTGGCCTCCAGGAACTTCCCGTCCTGTGCGGTGGACGAAGCGAACTTCAGCACGTCCCAGGCGGTGCCCCGGTTCTTGCAGGCGCTGAACATCGCCGCGGACTTCTCGTCACTGAAGGAGTGCTTGCCGCTGCCGCCGTCCGCGGTCGGAACGGGGGCCACACCGATGTCCACATTGTCCTTGTACGCGGCCACGGCCCACGCGCCCACGGTCGCCATGGCGGTCTTGCCGTCGTTCACCGGGTCGCCCGGGTACTGCTCCTGGGGCGCCAGCTTCTCCGCGTACAGGGTGCGCCAGAACGCCGCGACCTGCCGGCCCGCCGCCGAGTCGAACTGCGGCTTGCCGTCCTCGATCAGCTGCTTTCCGCCGCTCTGCGCGGCGAACGCCGGATAGAAGTCGTACCAGGGCTGGAAGAAGTCACTGCTCGGCGAGGGCCATATCGCGGCCTTCGCGGCGCCGCTGTGCACGAGCGTCCGGGAGGTTGCGAGGAATTCCTTGTACGTCGCCAGCTTCGGGTGCTCGGGATCGAGACCGGCCTTCGCGAACAGCTTCTTGTTGTAGAGGATCATGACCGGATTGCTCTTCCACGGCAGCTGGTAGAACTTGCCGTCGGTGGAGCGGTACTGGTCGGTGAGGGAGCCGCCGCGTCCGGTGATGTACTTCTCGCCGTCCGGGAAGTCACTGAGGGGGACGAGGCCGTTCTGCTTCTGGAAGGTCGGCACCGCCGCCGGCGAGGTGTTGAAGGCGAGACAGGCCGTCGTCCCCGCGATGATCGAGGCGCTGATGGCCTCCTCGGAGGTCTTGCCGGCCGGGATCTGCTGCGCGGTGACGTGCTGGTCGGGATGGGCCTTGTTCCACGCGGCGACCATCGCCCTGCCCCACTGCACCTCCTGCGCGTTGTTGGAAAGCCAGACCGTGATCGGGCCGCGCGCCGTGGCGGCGGTGGCCGGATCGGGAGCCGACCGGCCGCAGGCCGTCGCCGTGCCCGCGAGGGCGAGCACGAGCAGCGCGTACGCCGTTCTCCTCAGCATGATTGATCTCCGAACTGTTCACGCGCGGCCTCGTCGCCGCACGGAATCGCCGGTCGGCGCGAGCGCGACCGGTCGATTGCCCCCGTTACGTCACCGGCGGGGCGCCGGCCCCATCGACGCCCGGGGCACGAACTGCGCCGGGGGCAGCCGCACATGGTCGGCGGCGCCCTCGGCGACGACCGCGTCGAGCGCGCGGGCTGCCGCCTCGCCCCAGCCCCGGGCGTCCGCCCGCGCGGAGGCGAGCGGCGGGAAGCTGTACCGCGTCAGCGGCGCGTCGTCGTAGCCGACCAGCGACAACTGGTCGGGCACCCGGACACCCAGCTCCTGGGCGACCGAGAGCCCGGCCATCGCGGCCAGGTCGTTGCCGTAGACGATCGCGGTCGGCGGCTCGGCCGAGGCCAGCAGCTGCCTGGTCGCCTGCGCGCCGCCCTCGGGCGTGAACCCGCCGGGCAGCACGGGGCCTTCGGGCAGGCCGAGCGCGCGGAGGGTCTGCTCCCACGCGCTCCGGCGCCGGTGGGCGTGCAGCAGTTCCTGCGGCCCCTCGACGTGGGCGATGTGCCGGTGCCCCAGCTCCGCGAGGTGGCGGACGGCGGCCGTGTACGCCGGTTCGTCGTCCAGGCTCACCGCCGTCAGGCCGTCGCCCCACTCGGGCTGGCCGACCACGACGGCCGGCAGCCCCAGCTCCCGCAGCAGCGCGGGGCGCGGATCGTCGCGGCGCAGGTCGGTGAGGAGGACCCCGTCCACCTGCTGTTCCGAGGCGAGGCGCCGGTAGACGCCCTGCTCGTTGTCCGGGGCGGTGATGTGGATCATCAGCCCGTCACCGCGCTGCCCGATCACCGCCTCGACCCCGGCGATGAACGCCGGGAAGAAGGGGTCGGCCCCGACTTGCTCCGCGTCGCGGGCGAGGACGAGCCCGAAGGCGCCGGCCTTGCCGAGGGAGAGGGCCCGGGCCTGACGGCTGGGGGTCCAGCCGAGCTCCCGGCTCGCCGCGAGGATCCGCAGCTTCGTCTCCTCGGCGACACCCGGCCGGTCGTTCAGAGCGAAAGAGACCGTGGCGCGTGAAACACCGGCCCGCCGGGCGACATCCGCGATGGTGGGCTTGCGTGCCATGGGCCTGGACTTCCTTGCCGGCGGGCCGAAGACGATTGTCTTCAAACCGGTTTGACTGCTCGAACGAGGACAACCAAACCGGTTTGGGCGGAGGGCGTCAAGAGGTCGAAGCCTGTGATGCCCGTCACCGGGGAGGGGCTGAGGCGGCCGGCCGCCCGGCGCGCGAAAGGTCCACTTGTGGGAGGGCGTCGTCCGGCCGTCCCGCCTGCGAGGGGACCGCCTGCGCGGGGATCCGGGCGCGGGCCCGGGCCAGCAGGCCCGCCGGATCGGGCTCCGCCTGGAGCGAGGCGAGGGCCAGCCGCCACCACTCCTCGAGCCGTTCCGTCCAGCCCCACTTGCCCGGCATCTCGTCGGTCAGGGTGCAGTGCCCGTAGAACCCGCACACCAGCGCCACGGCGGCCGCCGACGGCTCGACCCCGTCCGCGAGTTCGCCCCGCGTCCGGGCCTGGGTGAGGAGCCGGGCGCAGGCCAGCGCCCAGGAGCCGAACGGTGTCGGCACGGGCGCCCCGATGGTCCGGCGCTCCGCCCACAGCCGCGCGCCCGCCCGCGCCACGACGTCCTCGCTCAGGGACTGGGCGACGCGGAAGCTGAGCGCGACCAGCTTCTCCAACGGGGGGATGCCGGGGGCGGCGTAGGCGGTGGCGAGCTGCGGCCAGGTGGCGAACTGTTCGCGCACGACGGCGAGCGCCAGCTTTTCCTTGCTGGAGTAATGGAAGTAGATCGCGCCGGTGGTCTTTCCCGAGTGGTCACTTATGTCATTGACACTCGTTCCCGCATATCCCCGTTCTACGAATAGATGTGCCGCCGATTCCAGCAGCACTCTGCGGGTTGCGCGCGCCCTGTCCTGCACTTGTTCCACCTTCGCTCATACGTGCTAGCGCCGCGACATGAAAGGCCGTCACGCTCCTTGCGGGGGCGCAGTCGCATCGCGCGACGATCCTATTATTCATCGCCCGGGCCGCGCAGCCTGGCGGTACTTCTTCAGGTATTCGGTGCACTCGAATTGGTGATTGCGGAATTCGGGGCCGCCGAAATAACGTAATGGTCATGATGTTTCGGACGGGCTGATCCTCGGGGTCTCGAGTCCGTCGCGGCGCCCAGCGGAATCGACCTGGCCGCCGCGGTCACGGAGCGACGCCCGCGTCCGATTCCTCCCCTCCATAGGTGTGCCTCCCGGCACATGTCTGCGCCCTCGTGGTTCACCGGTCGGCGCAGCCTCCGAGAACGGCGGTTACATGACAGCTCATCGCATCTTTTCCTGGTCCCCGTCCGCCCTCGTCTTCGACTGCGACGGCACCCTGATGGATACGGAAAGGCACTGGCAGGAGGCCCGCACCATCACCTTCCGGCTCTTCGGACTCACCCCGCCCGCAGGGTTCGCCGACCGGGCCAAGGGCGTGCACTACGTCGAGTGCGGGGCCCTGATGGCCCAGGAGACCGGGAAACCGGACCTGGCCGACGAACTCGCCGACACCCTCCTGAGCACCTTCACCGGGCTGGTCGAGGAGGACCCGGTCACCATGCCGGGCGCCGCCGCGCTGGTCCGGCTGGCCGCCCGCCACCGCCCCCTCGCGGTGGCAAGCAACTGCCCCCGGGTCACGGTGGAGTCGTGCCTCGACCGGGCCGGGCTCCTCGGCTGCTTCCAGCATGTGGTGGTCGCCGGCGAGGAGGTACGGCCGAAGCCCGAGCCGGACGTGTACCGGGCGGCCGCCCGCCTCTGCGGCGTACCGCCGGAGGAGGCCCTGGCCGTGGAGGACTCGCTGACCGGCATGGAGTCGGCGCGCCGGGCCGGCCTCCGGGTGATCGGCATCGGGACGCGCCCGCCGGACCCGGACGGCGAGCGGGCCGACCTGTGGGTGACGAGCCTGGCCGACCCCGAGCTGCTCAGCTGGGCCCGCAGCCGCCTCGGCCCCTGACCGGTGGGTCGGTCGCGGTGAGGTGGGGTGCCGGTGGGTCGGTCACGGCGAGGTGGGGCACGGCGAGATGGAACGTTGGCCGACCGGTGGGTCAGTTACCGGCGAGGTGGGGCGCCAGCTGCCGCACCGTGCCCGCCGCCGACGCGAAGAACAGCGCCATGCCCACGGCTCCCGGGTCCGGGACGCCGGTGGCCCGTTCGCCCAGATAGCTGGCCCGGCCCATGCGTGCCGCCTGGGACGCGGTCTCCCGCACCCCTCGCCACGCCTCGGCCGCGGCGGCGGCCAGGGCGTCGGCGGGCGGCGCGTCCCCGGCCGCCCGCAGCGCTTCGGCCGCCGGGGCCAGCGCGTCGACCAGCGTCTTGTCGCCGGGCGCCGCGTCCCCGACGCGGCGGATCGCGGCCAGGCCCTCGGCGGCGCCCTCGGCGAGCGCGCCCGTCGTCAGCCCGGGACCGGATCCGGCGGCCCGGCCCATCGCCTGGAACAGCAGGCCGAAGAGCGGTCCGCTGGTCCCGCCGACCTCGTCCAGGAAGGCGGTGGCCAGGGCGCCGAGGTACGCACCGGGGCCGGCCGACGCCGCCACCTCGTCGAGCAGCGGCCCGGCGGCCCGGACCCCGGCGGCGAGGTTGGCGCCGAAGTCACCGTCGCCCGCCTGCTGGTCGAGCGCCGTCAGCTCGGCCTCCGTCGCATGGACCGAGTCCGCGAAGTGCCCCGCCCACTCGCGGGTCCGCGTGCCGTCCAGAGCGTCGCTCGTCATGGGCCCTCCTCGTACCTTCGTCCCGCAGGGGGCTGACCGGTCACCACCGCAGTGCCGGGGTGTGCACGGGCGCGTCGTAGAAGTCCAAGGCAGTGCTGTCGGCGGCCATGAGCGTGAGGGAGAACCCCCGCATGTCCAGCGCCGTCACGTACTCGCCCACCAGGTGGCGCGCGAGCCGCACTCCTCGGGCGTCGAGCACGCGCCCCAACTCTCCGAACACCGCGTACAGTTCGAGGGAGGTGACGGCCCCGAGCCCGTTGACGAGAGCGACGACGGGCTCGTCGGCCCCGGGCCGCAACGCGTCCAGCAGTGCCCCCGTCATCTCCTCCACCAACGCGCCCACGGTGCCCTGTTCCCGGGTGCGGGCGGCACGCTCTCCGTGAATCCCCACGCCGTACTCCAGCTCACCGGGCGGCAGTTCGAAGGCCGGCTCGCCGGTGGCCGGCGCGTGGTGCGCGGCCGAGGCGACGGCGAGCGTACGGCACCGTCCCGCGAGGCCCGTACCCAGCTCCACCAGCTGGTCGAGCCCCATCCCCGTGTCGGCGGCGGCGCCCAGGACCTTCTCCAGCAGCACCGTGGCGCCCGTGCCGCGCCGTCCGGCGGCGATGTCCTCCGAGTCGGTGGCCAGGTCGTCGTCCACGAGGACCCGCGCACAGGCGATTCCCGCGTCGGCGAGGCGCTCGGCCGCGATGCCGAAGTTGATCCGGTCGCCGGTGTAGTTCTTCACGATATGCAGCACGCCCCCGGGCCCCGCCACCGCGCGGGAGGCCCGGAAGATCTGCCGGTTGTGCGGCGAGGCGAACACCCTCCCCGGGCAGGCGGCATCGAGCATCCCCGCCCCGACGAACCCCGCGTGCAACGGCTCGTGCCCGGACCCGCCCCCCGACAACAGCCCGACCCGCCGCGTGGGCGCGGTGTGCCGGGCGGTGACGAAACCGTCCGCCGCGTCGTACCGCACCAGATCCGCGTGCGCACGAGCGAAGCCGGACAACGCGTCGGCCACAAGTTCACCGGCGCCGTTCTCGAAGTACCTGGCCATGAGCCGCACCCATCCCGTCCCTGGCGGTGAGGCCGTACGAGCCGACCCGGACGATAATCCCATGGTGCGGGTAACGATCCGCATGCGGCAACTCGCACAGCGTGGCAACGGGGCGGGCGGTGCGGGCGAGCCCTGGGCGTGCCAACGTGGTTCGGTGGTATTCGGAGGACGCGGCGCTCCGGGCGTTCCTGGCCATGGCCCTGTACAACCGGGGCGAGGGTCGCGAGGCGGTGGGGCTGCTCCTGAAGACGCGCTTTGGTTCGGGAACCACACTCCCGGTGAGCGCCCGGCGCACCTCCGGGCCGCGGTCGGCGGCCTGGCGGCCGGTGATCGGGCCGGTCACGGGTTCTCCCCGTCGTCCTGTGAGTCGTTCTCGGAGGTCTCGCCGATGCCGCGCAGTGAGCGGTCGGCGACGGTCACCGCCAGGAACAGGACGCTGGTGGCCAGCATGAACCAGGCCAGGTGGTGCAGCCCGCCGGTGTCGGCGCGCTGCCCGAAGAAGGCGCCGTTGGCGGCCGACGCGGTGATCGCGCCGAGGTAGCCGAAGGTGCGCAGCAGCCCGGCGGACGAGCCGACGCGGTCGCCGTCGGACTGGTGATAGACCGCGTTCTGGAGGGCGAGGCCGTTCAGCCCCTGCGGCACACCGAGGACGACCACGACCGCCAGCAGCATCCACACCGGGCTGTCGCCGTGCAGGAGGAGCAGCAGCGCACACGCCACGATCTGCCCGACCGCGCCCACCAGCAGCTTCCCGCGCACGGCCTGGCGCCGTCCGGTGAGGGCGGAGACGGCGATCCCCGTGGCGAACAGGGGCAGCTGGACCAGCCCGGCCTGCGAGGCGGACAGCCCGCGTCCCTGCTCGGTCCACTGGGTGAATCCGTACAGGAAGGCGTAGGTGACGACGTAACAGAGCAGAGCGCGGCCGTACGTGGCGACCAGCGGCAGATTCCCGCCGAGGACGCGTACGTCGATGAACGGCTCCCCGGCACGCAGCTCGCGCCAGGTGAATCCGGCACCGGCCGCGAGGGTGAGCACCAGCAGCCACCAGGCGCCGCTGCCGATGTCCATCAGGAACAGCAGCAGGCACGACAGTGCCACGGCGAACAGCCCCATCCCCGGCAGATCCAGGCTCCGCACCCAGGGGCGGCCGTCCGTGCGGGCCGTCCCGGGAAGTGCCGGGATGCGGCGCGCCCCGAGGTACAGGCCGAGCAGCGCCAGCGGGATGTTGACGGCCAGGGTGGCGCGCCAGCCGCCGATGCCGACCAGCAGTCCACCGACGCTCGGTCCGACGACGGCGATGGTCTGGGTGGTGATCGCGAGCGCGGTCAGCACCCCGGCCGGGCTCTTCTCACCGGTGCGCCGGGCCTCGCTGCGGATCAGGTACATGGCGGCCGGATAGCCGGAGCAGGTGCCGAATCCCAGCAGCACCCGCGCGGCGACGAGCATGCCGAGGCTGGGCGCCAGCATGCCGACGACCCCGGCGATCCCGGTCAGCGCGGTCCCGGCGAGGAACAGGCGCCGTGGCCCGAACAGGTCGATGAGCCGGCCCATCACCGGCTGGCCTATCGCGGTCGCCAGGTAGAGGGCGGAGATCAGCCACGCCGTCCGGGAGGGCGGAGAGCCGAAGGCGGCTCCGATGGGGACCAGGGAGACCGAGATGATGGAGGAGTTGACCGGGTTGAGGGCGGCCCCCGTCATCATCGGGGCGAGCAGCCGCCGGTCGAAGCCGTGCGCCGAGCCCTCGTCCCGCCCAGGGCGCCACCGTTCGAGGGCGCGCGTCATTCCCGTACTCACGACCGGACGACCCGCTCCAGGACGGTCATCGCCGCCAGAAGATCGCGCCGCTCCTCCTCGGTGCAGTGCTCCTCCAGGGCCCGGGCGAGCCAGCCCTCCCCGGCGCGACGGCGGTCCTCCAGGAAGGTGTGTCCGCTGCCGGTCACGTAGACCAGCTGCCGGCGGCCGTCATCCGGGTCCTGGCGGCGGCTGACCAGGCCACGTTCGACCAGGGCCGCGACGGTGCTCGCCACCGACTGGTGCCGTACCCCCTCGGCGGCGGCCAGACCGACCACCGACGCCTCGCCGTCCTTGTCGAGCCGGCTGAGGACGGAGGTCTGGGAGGGCGTGAGCTCCTCGCGGTCGTAGGTCTCCCGCAGGCGCCGCCGCAGTCGGCTGTACACCACGCGGATCTCGTGCGCCGCGCCGGCGGCCGTCTCGGAGACGGTCTGCTCGGTCTCGTTCATGCGTGCAGGCTAACTGCGCAGCTTGAGCTGCGCAACCAAGCCTGTGCGATGCGGGACGAGAATTCACCCTTGCATGTAACTCCGTAATTACGTAACCTCGTCGCATGGACTTGGAAGAGCGTGTCACCGAGCTGGAACGGCGCCTGGCCGAGCTGGTGGAGGCGGCCCCCGCCGCGCCCGCGGTGCCTCAGGCCGACTTCTGGGCGCTCGACGCGCTGAAAGCACGGCACCCGGTGACGGACGAGGCGGACGGCGCGGTGCTGTTCACCGGGGCGGTGCGCGTACCGACCGGGCATCGCTACGAATGGCAGTACGGCCTGCTGACCGAGACGGTGCTGGACGAGGATTGGCAGGAGGCCGCCACGTCGTTCGCCGCGCTCGGCCATCCCGTACGGCTGACGCTGCTGCGCGAGGTCCTGGGCGGCCTGCGCACCGCGGCGGAACTGGCCGCGCTCGACGGTGTCGGGACGACCGGCCAGGTCTACCACCATCTGCGTCAGCTGACGGGCGCCGGCTGGCTGCACTCCCCGGAGCGCGGCCGGTACGAGATACCGGCGGGGCGAGTCGTGCCACTCCTGGTGGTGCTCACCGCCGCACGCCCCGTGACCTGACCGATCGCGTACGCCGACCGCGTACGCCGAAGACGCACAAGGGGGAGCACATGTTCATGGACCGACGGAAGATCGCCGCGAAGGTCCAGTACGCGCTGTGGGTGGTCTTCTTCGCCCAGATCGTCGTCGGATTCTTCGTGGAACTGCCGTACAACTACTGGCTGAGCTGGCTCCCGGCCCTCGGTGCGATGGGAATCGGCCTGGTGACAGCCCGCTCCGTCCGCCACCGGATCGAGACCGGGGCTCCGCCACCTGTCGCGGTGGAGCCCCCGGTGACCGGTCGCTGGTCCGCGGTCAACAGCCCCGCCGACAAGGTCCCGAGCCACGGAACGCACAGCCTGGCGCAGACCTACGCCATCGACATCGTGGCCGAGCCGGCGGAGGGACCCGAGCGCCCCGCCCCGGTGTGGTTCTGGCCCGTCGCCCGGCGCAACCGGGACTACCCCGCCTTCGGCGCCCCCTTGTACGCGGTCGCGGGCGCGACCGTCGTGCACGCGGAGGACGGCCAGCGCGACCACCTGAGCCGCAGCTCGCTCGCCGGGGTCCTGTATTTCTGGCTGGTCGAGGGGGTGGGCAGGACCATAGGTGGCAGCCGACGCGTCGTGGGCAACCACATAGTCCTGGACCTGGGCGAGGGAACGTACGCCGTGTACGCACACGTCCAGCGCGGCTCCCTGCGTGTCCGGCCGGGCGACGAGGTCGAGCCCGGCCACCTGCTCGGCCACTGCGGCAACTCGGGCAACTCGACCCAGCCCCATGTGCACTTCCAGCTGATGGACGGCCCGGACCTGGAGACGGCGCGCGGAATTCCGTTCACCTGGCACGGGGTCGGGGTGCCGGCCGCCGGCGAGACGTTCACGGTGGACGCGGACGCCTCCGCTCCGGCCCGGCCTCAGGACGCCTGACCCGGACCTCCACCGTTCTCGCCGGGCGGCCCGTCGAGAACGGCGGGGGCGTACTCCAGCAGCTGGAGCCGCCCGTCGAAGACGCGGCTCTCGATCAGATCGAGGCGGACATCCGGGTAGGCGTCGAAGATCCTCTCCCGCCCGGTGGCGCCGGTGATGACCGGGAAGACGACGACCCGGAAGCGGTCCACGAGACCGGCCGCGAGCAGCGCCCTGCACAGACTGAGACTGCCGAGCGTACGCAGCGGACGCGTCTCGGTCCGCTTCATCTCCCGCACGACCTCGACGGCGTCCCCCCTGATCAGCTCGGTGTTCTCCCAGACGAGAGGCGATTCCAGCGTGGACGAGAAGACGACCTTGGGCATGGCGTTCAGCTCGGCGAACCCGGGGTCGTCGGGCATCTGCGCGGCGAACCCCGACATGAGCCGGTAGGTCGTGGCCCCCATCAGACCGACGTGCCGCTTCTCGCCCTCACTGTCGATCCACGCGAGGTATTCGGGCCCCTCCATACCCCAGAACCCTGGCCAGCCCTCGGCGGACGCGTATCCGTCGAGCGAAATGATGAAGTCCACCATGAGGCTAGTCATCGGACTGTCCCTTCACGATCGGCGCGTGTCCCAGTAATGACCGCCACCACCCCGCGAACTCATCGCCGGCCGCGCCGGCGGCTACCACCGGTGGGGGCGGCGGGTGGTGGCGAGGAGGGTCGCCACCGCTGCGACCATGGCCAGGGCGATCGCGAAGTGGGCTGCCCAGGCGCCGGCCGGGGTGGGGCCGCCCCAGGCGCTGGTGGTGTCCTCGCCCGCCGTCGCCAGCGGGTACAGCAGGCCGCGGACGAGTAGAAGGGTCACGGAGGGGGCGGCGAGCGCGAAGGCGAGGGTGTTGGCCGGGAGGCCGCGGAGGGCACGGCCGACGACGGTCCGGAAGCGGTCCGGCTCGGGCGGAAGAGGCGTGGCCGACGGGGACTCGGCCGGCCCGCCGAGGGATGTGAGGCGCCGTTGCAGCCGACCGGCGGCCGACGCGTTGCCGGTCAGGGCCAGCGCCAGCGCGAGGACGGTGGCGGGCAGGGCCAGCAGCGCATGGACCAGGAGCAGCACCGCCCGCCGAGGCAGCGGACGGCGGCGTGCGGGGAGGGCGTCGGGTGCGAGTGCCATGGGGAGCCCCTTCTCGGGTTCGGTGCGATGACCGGACGGTAGGGGCAGGGCCGCACCGACGGCGTCATACCGGGGAGCCAACCCGGCCGTGAGACCTCAGTAGCACGCCCCTCGGGGCAGCGCCCTCCCTCCGGCGGCCGGACTCCTGCGCGTCGAGGGCTGGAGGTTCGGCTCGTACGCCCTCACCCGCAAGGGCCGGCGCGCGTACGCGGAGGACCTGGCGGACGCGGTCGGCGCAGAGGACACCGACCGCGCCGACCGGGTGCTCGGCCGGATCAACGCCCTCCTCGCCACCGCCACGTCCGCCTTCGACCTGACCAGGAATCTGCTGCCGCCCGGCAACTGAGCCCGGGACCGACGGGCTCCGCTGCCGGGGCGCACATCAGACGGGTTCCTCGACGGGGTGTTCCTCGACGCTGTGCGAGTCGGTGAGGCTCAGCGCGCCACCGGCTGCGATCAGGCCGACGAGGACGGCGAGCAGCGCGTAGGTGATCCGTTCGCCGTGGAAGAAGGACGCGACGAGGTCGCCGCTCCACACCCCGGCGGGGAGCGAGGTGGTGACCAGTGCCGCGATCAGCGTGCCGACCACCGCGGTGCCGACGCTGGAGCCGACCTCCTGGGCGGTGTCGTTGAGGGCGGCGGCGATCGAGGTCCGGTTGCTGGGCATCGCGTCCACGAGGGCCACCGCGCAGATCGTCATCACGGTGCGCAGCCCCACGGTCATGAGCACCATGCACACCGCGATGACGGCGTACCCGTGCTCGACGCCCCAGGCGAGACCGGCCAACGACCCCGCCAGACAGGCCGCGCCCACCAGGCAGGCGATGCGGTGCCCGAACCGGCGGGCGAGCCACTCGGACAGAGGGGTGGCCATGAGCATCGTCACGATGATGGGCAGGTTGGCCAGGCCGGCCCGGACCGGGCTCCACCCGTACGCGTACTGGAAGTGCAGGATCAGCCCGAACATCACGCTGGCCATCGCGATCGACGTCCCGATCTGCGCGAGGGCGGCCCCCCGCACCGTGCCGTTCGAGAAGACCCGGAGATCCAGCATCGGCGCCGAGCTGCGCCGCTCGTGCCGGACGAAGGCGTACGCGGCCGCGACCGCGCCCACGATCGACCCCAGGGTGATCCCGGAGAGCCAGCCGTTCTCGACCCCGCTGGTCAGCGAGTAGCAGGCGAGCCCGATGGCGGCGACGCTCAGCAGCGCGCCCGGCACGTCGAGCCTGTCCCTGGTCAGGTCCTCGGGGCGGTCGGCCGGCACGCCGAGCCGGACGCCGATGCACGCGATCAGCGCGATCGGGGCGTTGATGAGCAGCAGCCACTCCCACCGGACGTGCGCCAGCGCCGTACCGCCGAGCAGCGGGCCGAGCACGAAGCCGGACATGCCCACGATGATCATCACGGTCATCGCGCGCATCCGCAGGGCCTTGTCGTCGAACAGGCGGAAGACCAGCGAGTTCGTGATCGGAGCCATCGCGGCGGCGGCCACGCCGAGCGCGGCGCGCAGGGCGATCAGCTCACCCGCGGTGGAGACGAGGGCGACGCACAGGCTGAGCGCGCCGAACACGGTGAGCCCGATGAGCAGCACCCGGCGGCGGCCGAGCCGGTCCGCCATCGATCCGGCGGTCAGCAGCAGGCCGCCGAACGTCAGCGAGTACGCACCGGTGACCCACTGCAACGCGGTCGTGCCGCTGCCCAGGTCGCGGCCGATCGTGGGCAGGGCGATCGACAGCAGCGTGTTGTCGACCATCTCGACGAAGAAGGCCAGGCACAGGGCGGCCAGGGGTATCCACGCCGCACGCAGCGAGGGATAGGAACGGGACCCGTTTCCGGGTGGGGCGGTAGTCATGGCGCGGTCCTTTCGATCGAACATCGTTCGGCTATCGAACGCCGTACGATGAGCTACGATAGAACAGCGTTCGATACGATGCAAAAAGCGAGAGGAACACGCCATGGCACAGCAGCGGCGCCGGGCCGACGGGGGACGCCGCCGGGCTTCGCACTCGATGGAGTCCGTGCTCACCGAGGCGGTGGCCCTGCTGGACGAGGCAGGCGCGCCCGCGCTGACCTTCCGCGCGCTCGCGCAGCGCCTGGGCGGCGGCGTTGCCAGCATCTACTGGTATGTCGAGAGCAAGGACGAACTGCTGGACCGCGCCACGGATCATGTGGTGGGCACGGTGCTCGCCGACATCGAGAAGGCCGCGCCCGGCGACGACCCCATCGACGATCTGCGGGCGATGGCCATGACGTTGTTCGACGCGATCGTGGACCGGCCCTGGCTCGGTGCGTACTTCATGCGCAACACCGACCTCCAGAGCAATTCGCTGCGCCTGTACGAGAAGCTCGGCCGGCAGACGCTGCGCCTGAAGCTCGACGCGCGGCAGCGGTTCCACGCGGTGTCCGCGATCGTCGGAGTCGTCGTCGGCTCCGCCGTCGACATGGGCCAGGAGCCGCCGCAGGAAATCCTCGACGGGGCCGTGGACCGCGAGGAGTACCTCGGCCGTTTCGCCAGTGCCTGGCGCGAGCTGGACCCGGCGGAGTACCCCTTCATCCACGAGATCGTCGACGAGTTCGACGGTCATGACGACGTGGACCAGTTCCGCTCCGCGCTGGACCTGACCCTGGCCGGACTGCGCCTCCAGGCCGGCGCGTAAGCCTCCGCGTCTCAGCGCCAAGGGCCGTGGAGAAGTGGGCCTCAGCCCGCCGCCTTTCGGATGAGCGCGGTGATCTGCTCCTCGGTGGCCGTGGTCAGTTCGGTCAGGGCGTACGCGGTCGGCCACATCGTGCCGTCGTCCAGCGCGGCCTGGTCGCTGAAGCCGAGCGTCGCGTACCTCGACTTGAACTTCTCCGCGCTCTGGAAGTGGCAGACGACCTTGCCGTCCCTGGCGTACGCCGGCATGCCGTACCAGAGCTTCGGCGCCAGCTCCGGAGCGGCCTCTCTGATGATCTTGTGGATGCGCTCGGCGAGGGCGCGGTCGGCGTCCCGCATCTCGGTGATCTTCGCGAGGACGTCCTGCTCCGCCGCAGCCTCCTTCTCGGCCCGGGACGCGCCGCGCCGGGAGGCCGCCTTCTTCTCCTCGCGCGCGTGCTCCTTCATCGCGGCCCGCTCCTCGGCGGTGAATCCGCTGTAGTGCTCGGAGGACTTCGACGTCGGCATGGCAGGGGTTCCTTTCGTACGGGGGAGGGCAGGGCGGAGAGCGGGCGTGCGGGTCAGGCGCGGTCGGCGGGGGCGGCGGGCTCCCAGGCGAAGCCGTCCGGGTCGGTGAAGGCTCCGGCGGTGCCGCCGAGGACGATCCGGTGGGAGCCGGCCGCGTCGTCCGGGACGCCGAGGTCCTTGGCGAGGGCGCGCCGCTTGTACAGGGCCAGCTTCACGGCGGAGGAGTCGGCGGGCCGGAACTCGGCGTACTTCCCGCCGAAGCTCTTGCCGACGGCCAGCCCCCGGTCCACGTAGAACTGCTTGGTGGCCTTCACGTCCCGCACGCCGAGCAGCAGCACGAACTCGTCGATCTCGCGGGTGGCGGGCCCGGTGTCCTTCTTGGCCGAGGTCGCGATCTTCCAGATCGTCCCGTCCGGGGCCTGTACGACGCCGCCGTACCCCCACAGCGACTTGGCGGCCGGCTTCAGCACGGTGGCCCCGGCGTCGACCGCGTCGGCGACGAAGCCGTCGACGGTGGCGGGGCCGGACACGGTGAGCGCCAGGGTGAAGCCGCGGAAACCGGTGTCCTGGGCCTCGCGGGCCCGCAGCCGGATGTGCGTGTCCACACCGAAGGCGGCGTAGAAGCGGCGGGCCGCCTCGATGTCGGCCACCTCAAGGGTGACGGAGGAGAGCGAGGTGGCGGGCTTGGTGTCAGTGGTGGTGTCCATGAACTTCACGTTAGGGGCCGGGCCGGTGCCTGGGCTTCTTGATTCCTGACCGCTCTCGCGACCCGCTGTGCCAGGCACGCCGGCAGCCCCTCGACACCGGGCGCCACCGCCGCGCCCGCGGCCCCGCCCCCGGTGGTGGCCGCCTCGTCCGCCAGGCGGCGGAAGCGCTCCGGGGGCAGGCCGACCAGCTCGGTGAAGCGGGCGGTGAATATCCCCGGTGTCGCGCAGCCGACCGCCGCGCCCACGGCGTCGACGCCGAGACCGCCCCGCAGCAGCAGCGTCGCGCGGTCCACGCGACGCGCGGTCAGATAGGCGTACGGGGACTGCCCGTAGACGGTCCGGAATCGCCGACCGAGGCAGCCGGGTGCCATGCCCGCCCCGCGCGCGAGCGCCACCACGTCCAGCGGCGCGGCGTAGGTCCGGTCGATCAGGTCGCGGACGCGACGCAGCCGCGCCACGTCGGCCGGGCGGTTCCCCGGGGTGCTGCGTATGGGTGAGATGTCCATGTCCAGCAGGCTAGGGACGCCCCGGCGCCCCCCGCTTCTCGATTCCTGATGAGCCCGGCCGGACGCGCCGTCAGGCGCCCTGCCGCTTCCGGGTGGCGTAGGTGCGGGACTTGTTGCGGTTGCCGCACACCTTCATCGAGCACCAGCGACGGCTGCGGTTCTTCGAGACGTCCCAGAACGCCCAGGCGCAGGTGTGCTCCGCGCAGCGCTTGAGCCGGGCCGCGTCGCCCGTGGTGACCAGTTCGTTCCAGGCGATGGCCAGGGCGGCCAGGGGCCGGCGCTCCGGCGGCAGCCCCGGGGCGGCGGTGAGCGTGCCCCGGGCGGTGACCAGCACCGGGTGCGCGGCGAGGACCCGCTCGGCGGCGGCGAGCAGTGCGGGGTCGGGGGTGTCGCCCACATGGGCGCCCAACTCCTCCCTGAGGCCCGCGCGCAGGGCGAGGTAGTCGGCGTGCACCTCCGCCGCGATCTCCGCCGGGGCGTCGAGCAGACCGCGTCCGGTGAGCCAGGCGGACAGCCCGGCGGCGGTCGTGATCTCGTCGCTCGCCTCCTCCACGTCGACCGTGTTGGCGAAGGCTTCGACCAGGACGGCCGGGACCGGCTGCTCCAGCATGCGCGTCACTCCTTCCACACCCCCGCCATTCTACCGGCTATCCGTTTTACCGGTTGCGCGGAGGGAGCGGCGTGGGGCACAGTGCTCTCACCGGCTAACGCGTTAGACGGTGAGACGGCTCGGTGCCGAGACGACCAGGGGGATGGACGGCCATGACCACGACAGCGCCCGAACACACAGGCACCGCGACCGCGCGGCACGACACCCGGACGCGCCTCGGCCGCCGTAACACCGCCGTCCTCGTGGCCTTCACCGCCGCGACCAACCTCGCCGACGGCGTGATGAAGATGGCGCTCCCCCTGCTCGCCGCCCAGCTCACCGGCTCACCCGCGCAAGTCACCGCCGTCTCCCTGACCCTGACGCTGCCGTGGCTGCTCATCGCCCTGCACATCGGCGTCCTCGTCGACCGCTTCGACCGCCGTAGGCTGCTCTGGACGGCGAACGGCATGCGCGTGGCCGCGATGGCCTGGCTCACCGTCACCGCCCTCGACGGCGGCGTCGCGCTCGCCGTGCTCTTCGCCGCCGGCGCGATCCTCGGCGTCGCCGACGTGGCGGCATCGACCTCGGCGTCCGCCCTGGTCCCGGCCGCGGTGCCGCCCGCCGGACGGGAACGGGCCAACGCCTGGATGGTGGGCGCGGAGACCGTGGGGCAGGAATTCGCCGGCCCCTTCGTCGGCGGGCTGCTCCTGGCCGCCGGAACCGGCCTCGCGCTGGGCGTGACCGGCGCCTCCTACGCCCTCGCCGCCCTGGCCCTGCTCCTGCTCGTCGGCCGCTTCCGCCCCGCCGCGCCCGCCCCGGACACGGCACCCGCATCGGTCAACAGCCGCATCGCCGAGGGCGTACGTTTCCTCTGGAACGACCGCCTGCTGCGCACCCTGTCCCTGATCGTCGCCGTGCTCTCCGCCGTCTGGGGTGCCTGGCTGGCGCTCATGCCGCTCTACGCCCAGCAGGCCATGGGCCTCGGCTCCCGCGAGTACGGCATCCTGCTCAGCGCCCTCGGCGTCGGCGGCCTGGCCGGCGCGCTGACGGTGACCTGGGTCAACCGGGTCCTCGGTGCCCGCCGCGCGATGTTCGCCGACCTGATCGGCACCATCGCGATGGTGGCGCTGCCCGCGCTCACGACGAGCCTCTGGGCGGTGGCGGCCGGCGCCTTCCTGGGAGGCATGGGCGGCACCCTCTGGTCCGTCAACGCCCGCACCCTTACGCAGCGCAGGGTGCCGGACGAGATGCTCGGCCGCTACGGAGCAGCATCGCGCCTCTTCAACTTCGGCGCCATGCCCCTGGGCGCGGCGCTGGTGGGCCTCCTGGCCGAACTGTGCGGCATGCGCCTGGCGTTCGGCCTCTTCGCCGCCGCGACCGCGGTGACGCCGGTGCTGTTCATCCGGAACGTGCCCTCACCGTCCGGGCAGAGTACGGCGTCGGGAGTCGTTTAGTTCAGCTCAACCTCGCCTTAGGCATAGGCCGTTGATCCGGAACACCGCCGGATGTCAGCGTGAGGGCACCCCCTTCCCCTTGATCGCAAGGAGTGGCGTATGCCCGTACGTGAACAAGTGAGCTTCGTCGGTGACATGGGCAAACTGTCCGGTCACCTCCACCTGCCCGACGCCGAGGAGACCACCCCGCCGCCCGCCGTCCTGATCGCCGGGACCTGGACGTCCGTCAAGGAACAGATGGCCGACCGCTACGCGCGGGAGCTGGCCGAACGCGGCTTCGCGGCGCTGTCGTTCGACTTCACCGGATACGGCGAGTCCGACGGCGCGCCACGCGACTGCGAGTCGCCCGCGCAGAAGGTCCGCGACCTGCGCGCGGCGGCCGACTTCGTCCTGACCCACCCCGCCGTGAGCGGCGAGGACCTGGGGGCGCTGGGGGTGTGCGCGGGTGCGATGTACGCCGCAGCCTTCGCCGCCGAGGACCCCCGCGTACGCTCGCTCGCCCTCGTCGCACCCTGGCTGCACGACCGCCGGATCTGCGAGGAGAACTACGGAGGCCCGGCGGGCATCGAGGCGAAGAAGGCCGCGGCGGCCGACGCCGCCCGCCGGTACGCGGAGACCGGGGAGGTCAGCTACGTGCCCGTGGTCAGCGGCAGCGACCCGGACGCCGCCATGCCCTTCGCCATCGACTTCTACCTGAACCCCGAACGCGGCGCGATACCTGGCTGGCCCAATCGGTACGCCGTCATGGCCTGGGCCGAATGGCTCGACCACGACGCCGTCGCCCTCGCCCCGCGCATCACCGCGCCGACGCTCCTCGTGCACAGCGAGGACGCCGCGATACCGGACGGGGCCCGGCGCTTCCACGCCGGTCTGGCCGGGTCCTCGGAATTCGTATGGACGGAAGGCGGTCAGTTCGACTTCTACGACCAGTCACCCCAGGTCCGCCTGGCCGCCGATGCCGTCGCCGAGCACTTCGCCCGCACGCTGTGAACACCGCCGCCCCCACGGACAGGTCGTCCACCATGCCCGAATCCACCCCCACCCTCGCCTCCCGGTTCGCCGTCGCCGAGACCTGCACCCGCATGGCGGTGCACGCCGACCGCCGGGAGTGGGAGCAGCTGCGCACGCTCTTCGCCGACAAGGTCGTGCTCGACTACACCAGCCTCAACGGGGGAGAGCCGGTCCGCCTGACACCGCGGGAGATCACCGACGCCTGGCGCGGCACCCTCTCCGGCTACGACGCGACCCAGCCCCTGATCGCCAACCAGCTCGTCACCGTCGAGGGCGACCGCGCCGTCTGCACCGCCTCCTTCCAGGCCACCCACCGACTGGCCGCGGCCCACGGGGCGTCCCTGTGGACGCTCGGCGGCGACTACCGCTGGGAGCTGGTCCGAAACGGCGACCGGTGGCTGATCGACACGGTGGTCATGACCGCGACCTGGGGCGACGGCAACCAGGCGCTGCCCGTACGGACGGCGGGCTGATGGCCGCCGAACAGGCCCTGGACCCCACCACCGGACCGCCGGCCACCGAACGGCGCGGCAGACCCGCCGTACTCGGCGCCGCCCTGCTGGGCTTCTTCCTGATCTCCCTGGACGCGCTGATCGTCACGGTCGCCCTGCCCGACATCGGACGCGGCCTCGGTGTCGGCATGTCCGGACTCCAGTGGGTGGTCGACGGCTACACGCTGATGTTCGCCGCCCTGATGCTGTCCGCCGGTGCCCTCTCCGACCGCATCGGCGCCAAGCGGGCCTTCGGAGGCGGCCTGGTCCTCTTCGCGGCGGCCTCGGCCGCCTGCGGACTCGCGCCCGGCCTCTCCGTCCTCGTCACCGCCCGGCTGGTCCAGGGTGCGGCGGCCGCGGTGATGATGCCGGCCTCGCTGGCACTGGTCCGGCAGGGCTTCCCCGATCAGGCCGAGCGGGCGCGTGCCATCGCGGTCTGGACCGTCGGCGGCGCCGTCGCCGTCGCGGCCGGGCCGGTCGTCGGCGGCGCGCTGACCGCGTCGGCCGGCTGGCGGTGGATCTTCTACGTCAATCTGCCCGCGGCCCTGGCGGCGCTGGCCCTCCTGGCCCGGCTCCCCGCATCCCCGCGACTCCCGGCGCGACTGGACGTGCCGGGGCAGGCGACGGCGGTCCTGGCGATGGGCGGGCTGACGTACGGCGTGATCGAGGGCGGCGCCGAGGGCTTCGGCCGTCCGGCGGTCCTCGCCTCCCTGGCGGTGGCCGTCGTCGCGGCTGCGGGCTTCCTCGTCGCGCAGGCGCGGGGCGCCCACCCGATGGTGCCGATGGCGCTGTTCCGTACCCGGGTGGTGACGGTGTCCCTGGTGGTCGGCTTCATGGCCAACGCCGCCTACTACGGGGGCGTGTTCGACTTCAGCCTCTACCTCCAGCAGGAGCGCGGGCAGACGGCGCTGCACGCGGGCCTGATGTTCATCCCGATGACAGCGCTGGTCGCGCTGGTGAACCTGGCCTCGGCCCGGCTGGCCGCACGGTACGGACCGCGTGTCCCGATGACGGCGGGGCAGCTCGTCGGCGCGGGCGGGCTGCTGACCCTGCTTCTCGTCGGCCCGCACACCGGGGTGTGGGTGGTGGCGGTGCTGATGGTGCCGGTCGGCCTCGGCGGTGCGCTGGCGGTGCCGGCCCTGACGGCGATGCTCCTCGACGCGGTGCCCGCCGACCGTGCGGGCACCGCCGGGGCCGTACTCAACACGGCGCGCCAGGTGGGCGGGGCGATCGCGGTGGCCGTCTTCGGGGCGCTGCTGGCCGGCGCGGATTCGTTCCTCGCCGGGATGCGCTGGAGCGTGCTGCTCGCGGCGGCCGGGCTGCTAGCGACCGCCGCCGCAACCCTGACACTGCCGAGGGCCGGGGGCGCCGGCACCCTCACAGCCGCATGAGGACCGGCCGGCCGGCGGGGCGAGCTCCACGACGGTCCGGATGAGGGCCGACAGGCCCGACGGCCGGTCACCGGTCCGCCACATCAGCGCGTAGTCGACGGGCTCCGCGTCATCGAACGGCACGTAGGCGACGTCGGGCCGGACGTAGTACCTGCCGGCGGCGACGGTCGCCACGGTTGCCCCCTTCCCGGCCCCGACCATCGACAGGATGCCCTGCCAGCCGCCCGCCGCCGGACCGTGCTCGATCGGCAGGCCGCCCGGTGTGCGGGTGGGGAAGAACGACTCGCCGAACGCCTTCGACACCCCCGCGGCCGTCACCAGCGGCAGCTCGGCCAGTGCCTCCGCAGAGACCGTGGCCCGTCGCGCCAGCGGGTGGCCCGCAGGAACGACCAGCGCACGCTCCTCGGAGAACAGCACCGGCCCGGCGACGACGTCGGATTCCTCCACGGGCAGCGCGGCGACCAGCAGATCGACCCGCTTCTTCCGCAGGGCGGTGACGGCGGAGTTGTACGTCACGTACAGCGGCTCGACCGTGCAGTCGGGGTGGCGCGCGGTGAAGGCGTCACCGGCCTTGATGAGGAGTTCCCCGCACCACGGGGTGGTGAAGCCGACCCGCAACGCGCCCCGTACACCCGCGTACGCCGCCGTCGCGTCGGCGACGGCACGCTGGATCTGCCGGTACGCGGGCAGCAGGTCCTCCCGGAGCCGCCGGCCGACCGGCGTGAGGGCGACGCGGCGGCTGGTCCGTTCGAACAACGGCCCGCCGACGCGCCGTTCCAGCGCCTTGACCGTCTGGCTGACCCGCCCCGGCGACACACGCAACCGTTCCGCGGTCCGCGCGAAGTGCAGTTCGTCCGCCAGCGTCAGGAACGTCTCGATCTCGTACCGCTCCACCCAGGCCCCCCGACCATCCCGTCACCGTCGCGTCACCATCGTAGTTTCGCGGCAGGACCGGGGTGTTCCGCCGCCCCGCGGCGGACGCTTCATCGCGGAGCGGTCGCGTCCGGGGCAGGAGGGTGCGGTGGTGGCGGTAGAGGGTGCCGGTACCGCCGAAGTCCTTGAGCACCGGGGCCCATACCGCCTCGATATGGGCGACGGCCGGCTCCTCCGCGACCCACTCGGAGAAGCTGAGCACCTGGCGACCGTCCGCGGCGACGTGGAGGTGCGCGGCAAGGGCGCCGGGGTAGGCCCGGTCGTCGCCCTCCGTCCGCTCTTCCCCCGCGAGCAGCCCGTCGAGCCAGGCGCGGGCGGCCCGCTCGTCCTCGGCGGGGAAGAACGCCGCCGGGAACGACTCCGGGACGGGCGCCGGCTCCTCCACGGCGGTGCCGCGCACCGTGCGGTAGTGCCGGAACACCCGGGAGACGGCGCCCGCTCCGTCCGGCGGGCCGGTGGCCGGAATCCGGTCCTCGGCGTCCCATTGGGCGTAGGTGAGGACGGAGTCGTCGTCCCCGCCGGTGTACACGGTCAGGGAGAGCAGCCCGCGCGGCCACGGTGCGCGGCGCGCGTCGGCGACGGCCTGCTCGGCGGTCCGCCGGGTGTGGTCCGGTCCCCGCGTGGCGACGGTGGTGACGAGTACGGCCGCGCTGCGCGGATCGTCGAGGACGGCCCGTACGGGATCGGCGGACACGTAGGACATGGTGACGGCTCCTGGGAGTCGGGAGGGGGAGGGGCGGGCGCCCTCCCAGTCTCCGTCCGGCGTGCTCCGATTCCCAGGGCCGCCGTTTCAGGTCTTCGTCAGGAGCGTCAACTCCCCGCAAGGAGACGGTCGGTGAGGTCGCGCAGCCGGCGTGCGGCGGCGGGGTCGAAGTCGGGGGTGTCGACCGGGATGCGACGGCCTTCGACGTAGGCGCTGAGCGCTTCGACGGGGGGTTCGTCGATGGCGTCGATGATCGGTGGCAGCGCTGCCTCGACGGGCTTCGCGTGCGCTTGCATCGACCGGATGTGGGCGAGTGTCGCGCGGTCGTACTCGCCGGAGAAGCCGGTCGCCGTGACCCCGGGGTGGATGAGCACGTAACGGATGCCGGCCGGGCCGTGCTGCTCGGCGTAGGAGACGCCCAGCAGGTCGTTGAGCTTTCCGCCGTGACCGAGTGCGGCCCCTCCGTGGTAGCCGCGGCTGAGCTGGAGATCGTCCCACTGGACGATGTCGAGCCCGGCGCCCGGACCGGCCACGTTGACGACGACCGGATGCCGTGCCCGGGAGAGCGGCTCGGCGAGAGCCCGGCCCAGCACGAGGCGGCTCAGATAGAAGAGCGCGAAATTCTCCTCGTACCCCTCCGCGGTCTCCGTGCGCCGGAAACGGTAATGGCGGGCGCAGAACACCAGCGCGTCGACCGTCGGGAACGCGGCGCGGATCTCCTCGGCGGCACGAGAGGTCTCCTTCAGCAGGCTGAGGTCGGCCGTGACGAAGAAGGCCCGCCCGGCGGCGCCCGCCGCAGCCGCGGCGTCGAGGAACCGGCGGCCCTTCTCGGGATTCCGGCCGATGACGACCACCGTGTCGCCCCGCCCCAGGTACACCTCGGCCAGGGCCTTGCCGATGCCGTCGGTGCCGCCCGCGATGACCAGAGTGCTCATTCGCCCTCTCCCCGCGTGCGAACGGATGCGGTGGGGACTCCCACGGACGGGGCCTCCTCGGAAGGGGCCTCCGCCGACGGGCTTCCGGCGGACGGGGCCTCCGCCGGCGCGGGGCGGCCCGGCAGCAGGGTCGCCGCACCCAGGACGAGGACGAGCACCGCGGACACCGTCCAGTACGCGGCGTGGAAGCCGCGGACCGGGTCCCCGTCGCCCGCGGTCTGCATCACGAGCGCCACGACGGCGATGCCGATCGACGCCCCCAGCTGGTTGAGCATGTAGAGCACCGAACTCCCCTGCGGCACCAGGGGTGCGGGCAGGGTGCGGTAGAGGGAGGCGATCGTCGGGGCGCCGACCGCGCCGAGACCCACGCCGATGGCGAACGCGGCGACGGCCGGCCACACCTCGGACGTGTCCGCGCCGATCCGGGTGAAGGCCAGCGCGCTCAGCAGCGCGAGAGCGCCACCCGCCCCTACGAGGCTCCGCGAGCCGACCCGGTCCGAGAGCCGGCCGGTGACCGGCATGGACAGGGCCGAGCCGATGCCGAGCGGGGCGAGCAGCAGGGCCGCCTCGAAGGTGCTCCGTCCCTGGACCTGCTGGTGGTAGAGGGGCAGGGCGAAGAGGCTGGCGAACGTGGCGAGGCCGACGAGCGAGCCGACCGTCACGCTGGCGGCGAAGCTGCCCCGCTGGAACAGGCGCAGGTCGATGAGGGGCGCGGCCGCACCCTCGCCGCGTCGTCGCAGGGCGTGGTACCCGTATCCGCCCAGCAGTACGAGGGAGAGGACCAGGGGCACCAGCACCGACGGGACGGCGAACGCGGCCTGTTCGGCGGCCTGCGAGAGCGCGAGGACACCGGCCGCGACGCCCGGCCCGATCAGGGCGAGGCCGAGGATGTCGAGCTTGCCGGCGGCCGACTCCCCGGCGGGGGAGTCCTTGGGCACGAACCTGAGGGCGAGTGCCAGGGCGACGAGGCCGATGGGGACGTTGACCAGGAACATCCAGCGCCAGCCGGTGCCCTGGAGGATGATGCCGCCGACGACCGGCCCGAACACCGGGCCGCTGGAGCCGACGATGCCCATCAGCCCCATGACGCGACCGGCGCGCGCGGGCCCCGAGGCGCGGGCGAGCAGCGTGAGCATCAGCGGGTCGAGCAGACCGGCCCCCAGGCCCTGCACGACGCGGAAGACGATGAGGCTGGGTGCGTTCCAGGCGAGGCCGGAGGCGACCGAGCCGACGAGGAAGACGACGAGGCCGAGCAGCCACAGCCGGCGTCCGCCGAACCGGTCGACCGCCCATGTGGTGACGGGGATCGAGACGGTGAGCGCGAGCAGATAGCTGGTGGACACCCAGCTGATGGTGGACAGCGAGGTGTCGAAGTCCCGGGCGAGGGTGTCGGCCGCGACGGCGATCATCGAGCCGTCGAGGATTCCCATGATTCCGCCCAACAGGATCACGCCGATCAGCCGCCGCAGGGCGGGATCCAGACGTTCGTCCTGTGCATGCGCCATGACTGTCTCCGATGAGATCGAGCGAGAATTGCACTGGCGAGTGCAGAGTAGGGCACCCGCGCGTTCCGTTTCAACGGATGGGGGCAGCTGTTTGCACTCGCTGGTGCATTTCCGCGAGCCGGTGGGTACGATGGCGGAGTGAGCGGAACGAGCACCCCCAAGGCCCCGTCGCGCGGCCGCATCGACAAGCGGCAGGCGATCCTGGGCGCTGCATTCACCGTCTTCGCCCAGCGGGGCTACGCCCGTGCCTGCATGGAGGAGATCGCCGAGGTCGCGGGTGTCGCCAAGCACACGGTGTACAACCACCTCGGCGACAAGCAGAACGTCTTCCGCAGCGCGATGGAGGCCGCGGCCGACGACGTGATGGCTCAGAACCTCGCCGTCGTGGACCTGTTCACCGCCGAGGGCGGCGCGGGTGCCGAGGTGTCGGACGGCGACGAGGCCGCCCGGCTCGAAGACCTGGCGTACCGCCTGCTGTTGCGATGTTGCAACGAGCAGTCCTGGGCGCTGCGGCGCCTGCTCTACGCGGAGATCGGCCAGTTCCCCGACCTGCTGGAGATCGTCTGGGGGCGTGGTGCGAGCCGGCTCAAGGAAGCGCTGGCCGACCGGCTGGCGCGGCTCGCCCTGTCCGGCCGGCTGAGGTCCTGCGATCCGGCGGAGGCGGCCGAGCACTTCCTCGCTCTGCTGACCGGTCCGATGGAGGCCCGGTCCCGGCTCGGCACCCGCGCCGTGCCGGAGGCGGAGGTCCGGCAGGTGGCCCGCTCGGCGGTCGGCGCCTTCCTGGGAGCTTACGGGGTGTCAAATCCCTTGCTGAGTTCATGAGTTGACACGTAATGGCAGGTTCGAGCGGTCGTACGCGAAGCGGTCGTGAACTGCTGTGAACGCTTCTTTAAGACCCTCGGCACCTGCCATCGGATCCCGGGCCGCGCGGAGAACATCGTCTGCGTGCGCGCACCCGATCGGATCAAGGGAGACATCGTGCAGATTCTCGTGGTGGAGGACTCACACAACAGCGACGGCGAACTGACCCGGGCACTGGAACGCCACGGGTACGGCGTCGCCTCCGTCAGCAGTGGCACGGCGGCACTGGACGCACACCGTGGTGCGGACTTCGTCCTGCTCGACCTCGACCTGCCCGACATCGACGGCCTGGAAGTCTGCCGGCGCATCCGCGAGGACGCGGAGACACCGGTCATCACGTTCACCGACAGCGGCAGCGAACTCGACCGCGTCCTGGCCCTGCGGACCGGCGCGGACGACTGCCTCGACAAACCCTACGAATTTCGCGAACTGGTGGCCCGCATCGAGGCCGTGACCAGGCGCAGGCATGCCCGGCCGGGATTAAGGGAGTCCCTGACGGTCCTCTCGATCGGAACGCTGCGCATCAATGCCGCGTCCCGCGAGGTCCTGTTGCGCGGAAGTCCCGTCGATCTCACCCGCAAGGAATTCGACCTGCTCTACTATCTCGCCCGCCACTCCGAGAGCGTGGTCAGCCGGCAACGGCTGATGACCGAGATCTGGGAGGACCCGATGCCGCACATGCTCGGCTCCCGGGCGACCCGCACCGTTGACACCCATGTCAGTTCCCTGCGCAGCAAGTTGGGCCAGAGGAGCTGGATACGGACCGTACGCGGCGTGGGGTTCAGGGTCGGACACGGGTGAAACCCGGTGGTGGGCCGCCGGATTCCGTGATCCGTCGGCCCGCCACCACCCCGCCGGTTTTCCTTTTCCTGACAACGAATTGTCGAGATGTGATGAACCGGCTGACCGGGACGGAAAACGGCGGAATCTAGAGTCGGCAGGGTTCGCGCACCGGTTCACCTCACAGACGGAGATCATCCGATGACGACGACCGATTCCGGGAATTCCCTCTCCTCCTGCCCTTACCACGCCTCCGGCTTCACCTCCGAGCGCCTCGAACTCGATCCGGCCTACGCCAGGCTGCGGAGCGAGGAGCCCGTCACGCGGGTCACGATGCCGCACGGCGGGGACGCCTGGCTGGTGACCCGGTACGCGGACGTACGCGCCGCGCTCTCCGACACCCGGCTGAGCAGGGCCGCCGCCGTCGGCAAGGACGTCCCCCGGTCCAGCCCGCTGATCCAGCAGGCCGACTCCCTCCTCAGCATGGACCCGCCGGAGCACACGCGCCTGCGCCGGCTCGCAGCGAAGGCGTTCACCGCACGTCAGGTGGCCGCCGTCCGGCCGCGGGTGCAGGCGATCATCGACTCCCTCGTGGACGCCCTGGAGGAGTCGGGTCCCCCCGCCGACCTGGCCACCGGGCTGGCCTGGCCCATGGGCATCACGGTCATCTGCGAGACCTTCGGCATTCCGGAGGAGGACCGCGGCCGGTTCCGCGAGTGGACCGACGCCATGATGGCGCTGACGGCCGCCGATCCCACGACCATCCAGGCGGCGCGGGACAGCCTCGACGGCTACCTGCGGGAGCTGATCGCGCGCCGGATCGCCGAGCCCGGCGACGACCTGCTCAGCCGCCTGGTCACCTCGCGCGAGGACGGCGACCGGCTGACCGAGAGCGAACTCGGCGTGTTCGCCGTGGATCTGCTCACCGCCGGCCACGAGACGACCGCCAACCAGACCGGCAACTTCCTCTACACCCTGCTGTCCCGGCCCCCGCTGTGGGAGTCCCTGGTCAAGGACCCGGCCCTGGTTCCCGCGGCGGTCGAGGAACTGCTGCGGTACACCCCCCTGGCCACCAGCGTGGCGCCGTTCTCGCGGATCGCCGTGGAGGACTTCGAGCTGGCCGGGCAACTGGTGCGCGCCGGGGACGCGGTGGTCGCCCAGACCGACTCCGCCAACCGGGACGGGACCGTGTTCGAGAACCCGGAGGAGCTGGACTTCAACCGGGAGGCCAACCCGCATGTGGCGTTCGGGCACGGGGCACACCACTGCCCCGCGGCCCCGCTCGCCCGGCTCGAACTGCAGACGGTCATCGCGACCTTGGCACGGCGGCTGCCGGGGCTGCGGCTCGCGGTGCCGGCCGACGAGGTGGAGTGGAACACCAACCGGGTGATGCGAGGTGTCACGCGCCTGCCCGTCGAGTGGTAGAGCGGAACGGCCGTGAGCGGCGCCCCGCCCGGGGCGCCGCTCACGCATGGGGCGAGGCCGGTTCAGCGGAAGGCTTCGGCGTTCTCCTTCGCCCACTGCCCGAAGGGGAGCGCCGGGCGGCCCAGCACGGCAGGGATGTCGTCGTACGTCCTGTGCGGCCGGCCGTCCCGCTCCGCCTGGTACGCGACGAGCGTCGCGGCCACCGCTTCCGGCACGAACGCGGTGAGCTCCTTCAGGTACTCCTCGGGCGTGATCAGCCGCACCACGACGTCCCGGCCGGCGGCCGCCGCCACCAGCTCCGCCTGCTGCCGCGCCGAGAGGGACTGGGGGCCGGTGATCCGCAGAGTGGCACCCCGGTGGGCCTCGTCCAGGAGCGCGCGCACCGCGACGGCGGCGATGTCCGACTCGTGGACCGGCTCGCTGTGGGCCTCGGGGTAGGCGAGCCGCAGCGGACGCCCCTCCCGTATCTCCGGCGCCCACTGGAGGGCGTTGGTGGCGAACCCGCCGGCCCGGACGAACGTCCAGCCGATCCCCGATGCCCGCAGCACGTCCTCGACGAGCCGGTGCTGCTGCGCGATCGGACTCGTGTCCGCCCCGTGGCTGTCGATGGCCAGGGAGGAGAGCAGCACGATGTGCCCGACCCCGGCCGCCGCCGCGGCATCGGCCAGACGGGCGGCGCCGGCCGGCTGGGCGTACAGGAAGATCTTCCGCACGCCCTGGAGGACCTCGTGCAGGCCCTGCGGTGAGGCGAGGTCGAGGCGCACCCGCTCCACCTCGTCGGGCAGTGCCGTCAAGGACTCCGGGTCGGCGCTCGCGGCGCGCACCTTCTCGCCGGCGGCGAGCAGTTCGCGTACGACGGCGGCGCCGACCCGGCCGCGCGCTCCGGTCACCAGGATGGTCATGTGTCGCTCCTGTCGGGGGTGATGCCGTGGTGGAGGTGGAAGCGGCGGAAGCCGATGGGGCGTACGCCGGGGGTGGCGCCGGTGGCCCGGAGGGTGGCCGCGCGGGCCGCGCCCTCCAGGAAGGCCAGGTGCGCCTCGTCACTGGTCCACTCCGCGTAGTTGAGGACCCGGCTGCCGTCCGTGCTCGCGTGGAAGTGGGCGCTGAGCATGCCTTCGCGCTGCTCCGCCGGTGCGTCGGTGACGGCCCGCGCCACGGACTCGATGATCCGCTCCTGTGCGTCGGCTCCGTCGACGTCGAAGGTGGCGACGACGACGGCTCCGGGGGGTGTCCCGGTGCCGTCCAGGACGACGCTGGTGTGCAGCCGGTAGGAGACGGCCGCGGCCGACGCAGGGCCCCGAAGCGTCCGGACGAGATCCTGGTGGGCGGTGGGCCGCGCGGACTGGACGTAGGCGAGGACCGTGTCGCCGACCGTATCCAGATAGGAGTGGAACGAGAGCAGGCCGTCGGGCCACACGGCTGCCGCCCACCGGTCGGACACCTCGTCCAGCAGGGCGCGGGCGGCGTCACGTCCGGGGGCGTGCCAGTGGGTGATGTGGACCGAGGTGGCGTCCGGGCGCGCGATGTCGGGGCCGCGCCGGGCGGCCCGGGGTTCAGCGCCCATGGGGCTGCTCGCGGAGGGTGGCGGCGAGCGGGAGCGGTGGTGCGGTGCGGGTCATGCGGGTTCCTTCCGTGCGGGCGGGCCGGGACGTCCGTCGCGGAGTCCGGGGAGGGCGGCGGCCAGACCCGCGGCCGCCACGACGGCCAGCACGGCGAGGGCCGGGCGCGGGTCGTCGAAGGCGGTCAGGAGCCAGGCGGTGAGCGGGAGGAGCAGGACCGCGCCGAGTTGCACGGCCATCTGATAGAGCGGGATCGCCGTGGCGCGACGCGACGGCGGTACGGACCCGGCGGCCCGCATGTTGAGCGCGGCGAAGGAGAGCACGAACCCGGCGCCGACGAGGAGCAGCACGGGCAGCGTGCGGGTGAGGTACGCGTCCGAAGGGGGCCGCCACACGGCGAGCAGGTATCCCAGCAGGGGCGCCGCGGCCCCCAGTGCGATGAGCCGGCCCGTTCCGTGGCGACGGACCAGGGAGCCCGCGAACGGCACGGACACGGCGAGCGGCACGCAGGCGGGCAGCAGCGCCAGCGCACCGGTCCAGGGCGACAGGCCGAGCTGACCCTGCATCTGGAAGGTGAGCAGGAACAGCAGCCCGTGATAGGTGCCGTTCAGCGTGGCCGCCCCCAGACCGGTGCGCAGCAGCACGCGGTCGCGCCCCGGCGGCTCCGGTGCGGGGAGACCTGCGCGGCCCGCGGCCGAAGGCGGCCGGGCGGTCACCTCGTGGGGGACGAGCCGCAGCCCCCAGAGCAGGAGGACGAGGGCGACGGGAGCCGGCAGGAGGAAGACCCAGCGCCAGCCCGCCGCCTCCAGGAGTGCTCCGGACACGAGGAGCCCGGCCGTGAACCCCGCTGCCCCGAAGGCGGAATACACCGAGACGGCACGGCGCCGCTCCGGCCCCTCGGGGTAGGCCGTGCCGATGATGGCGAGCCCCATCGGCGCCGTGAGGGCGGCGCACGCCCCCTTGACCACCCGGGTCGCGATGAGCAGGGCGGGCCCGTCCGCCAGCCCGCCCGCGACCGACGCGAGCGCGAAGCCGAGCATCGCCGCCAAGTAGACGCGCCGCCTGCCGAACCGGGCGGCGAGCCGCGGCCCGCTGGTCAGCAGGGCCGCGAACCCGAGGGCGAAACCGCTCATGAGCCACTGCACGGTCAGCGGTGACAGGCCCAGGTCGTTCCCGATGACCGGCAGGGCGACCAGGACGAGCGACACCTCCGTCGCGTCCAGCACCATGTTGCCGGAGAGGACGAGGAGCAGGGGCCACGCGTGCCCGGCGGAAGCGCGTTCGGTCGTGGTCACGGCAGGAGGCGCGGCAGCTGTTCGGTGACCAGCTCCAGGTTCTCGGCGACCAGGTCGTCGGGCATGCCGGCGATGCTCGCCCAGAAGATCAGGTGCTTCACGGGCAGGCCCGCGGTCAGCTCCTTGATGCGGACGGCGGCGTCCTCGGGGGTGAGGATGTCGAGCAGTCCGCGCCGGTCCTCGGCGTCCGGGTCGCGCAGGTCCTCCAGGGTCAGGGGCGGCGGGCCTTCGAAAGCGGTTCCCTGGAGAGCCCCCTGACGGTAGGAGTTCACCTGGTGGACCAGGTGGGGGCCGATACGGTGCCAGGCGGCCTCCGGGTCCCGGGAGAGCAGAATGGGGAGCAGATCGCTCACGCGAGCGGTCTCCGGGTCGTGGCCGCCTTCGACCAGACCCTCGCGGTACTGCCCGAAGCGTTCGCGGGAGATGTGCAGCAGCCCGACGCCCAGCCGCCCGGCCAGCCGGGCGCCCCGCGGCCCGTAGAAGCCGCCCCACACCGGTGGCGGGTCCTGGATCGGCAGGGGAGTGATCTCCCGCTCGCGCCAGAGCCGGAGGATCTCCCTCATGCGTTCCTCGGTCCGTGCGAAGCGGTGACCGAAGTCGGCGTCGAAGAGCGCGTACTCGGGGACGCGGTAACCGGCCCCGAGGCCGAGTTCGAGCCGGCCACCGCTGAGCAGGTCCACGATCGCCGCCTGTTCGGCGATGTCGACCGGGTGGTGCAGTGCCGGCAGGACGACAGAGGTGCCGATACGTGTGTGGCGGGTGCGTGCGGCGACGGCCGCGGCGAACGTGAGCGGCTGGGGCAGGTAGCCGTCCTCGAACCGGTGGTGCTCGGTGAACCACAGACCGCCCGCGCCCCGGCGGTCCGCTTCCTCGCAGAACTCCAGGGTCCGCGCGTAGTGGTCTGCCCAGGGCCGGTGCCACTGGTCGGGGTTGCGCAGGTCGAAGAGGAGTCCGACGTCCATGACAGATGCCTTTCGGAAGGGGGGCAGGCCTAGCCGAGGAGGGTGCCGCCGGTGGCGTCGACGAAGGAGCCGGTGATCCAGCGAGCCTCGTCGGTGGCGAGGAAGGTGACGACGTCGGCGACGTCCCCGGCCTCTCCCACGCGCCGGAAGGCGGACAGCTTGGCCATCTCCGCCACGGCCTCCGGGATGTCGAAGACGGGACTCCCGTTGTCGGTGATCCCGGGCGCCACGCTGTTGATGGTGATGCCGCGGGGGGCGAGCTGCCGCGCCAGGTGGAGGGTGAGCTGCTCGATCGCTCCCTTGGTCATGGCGTACGCCACCTGCTCGGGGTTGGCGACCCGGGTCAGGCCCGAGGAGATGTTGACGATCCTGCCGCCCTCGGGAATCGACGGCAGGGCGCGCTGCACCAGGAAGTACGGCGCCTTGGCGTTGACGGCGAAGAAGCGGTCGAACTGCTCCGGGGTGACGTCCTCGGGGGCGACGCCGTTCTGGGTGGTCTCACCCGCGTTGTTGACGAGGACGTCGAGGGTGGTCTCGCCGGTCCGCTCCTTCAGCCCGCGTTCCAGGCCGAGGAAGAGTTCGTGGACGTCGCCGAGGACGCCGAGTTCGGCGCGGACGGTGAAGCCGCGGCCGCCCTCCCCCTCGATGGTCGCCAGGGTCGCGTCGGCCGACTCCCGGTCGTGCGCGTAATGGACGGCGACGAGGGCACCCTCGCGGGCCAGCCGGATCGCGATGGCGCGTCCGATGCCCCGGCTCGACCCGGTGACGAGTGCGGTCTTTCCTTCGAGCCTGTTGCTCATGTGGTCAGCTCCCTGTGGATGCGGGTGGTCGGGGGGTGTCGAGCCCGGTGACGACCCGGGCGAGATGGCGGCGTACAACGCCCAGGCGCAGGAGTCCGGCGACGACCTCACGCACGCCGTCCACCTCGGGGCCGCCGAGCAGCAGCCGTGCCTGGGCCCGGATCCCGGTGAGCGCGCGGGCGGTCACCGGGTGCCGTTCGCGGTGGTACGCGTCGAGCTCGTCGTCGCCGGCGCGGCCGGTGACCCGGGCGGCGAGGCGCGGACCGAGGGCGGCGGCGTCCTGGAGGCCCAGGTTGAGCGCCTGGCCGCCCACCGGCATCTGGACGTGGGCGGCGTCACCGGCGAGCAGGACCCGGCCGCGCCGGTAGGCGGTGACCTGCCGGCTGGCGTTGTCGAACGCGTTCAGCCACAACGGTGTGCCGTGGCCGATGTCCTCGCCGGTCACCTCGGCCCAGGCGGCGGTGACCTCCGCGAAGGACGGCGGGCCGGTGCGCCGGGCCGGTGGCGCGCCGAAGAGGTGGACCATCACCCGGGTGGAGCCGTCGGGCCAGCGGTGCGCCGTGGCCAGCCCGCGCGGGTGCCGTTCGAAGCGGCGGTCGGGTACGTCGACGCCGGCCACGTCGGCGCGCAGCATCTCCAGCGTCCCGTCCTCCCCGGCGAGTTCGAAGCCGCCGAGCCGCCGTACCGTGCTGTGTTCGCCGTCGCAGCCGACGACGAACGCGGCCGTGGTGCGGTGCGTGGTGCCGTCGGTGCCGGTGTGGGCGACCTCCACGCGGTGGGGACGGACCGTGAGCCCCGTGACCCGGTGTCCGCGCCGGACGTGGGCCCCGAGGCCGGTGGCCCAGAGCTGGAGGACGGCCTCCAGCCGGGTCTGGGGGCACTTCCACTGTCCGGCGTGCGGGTGGCCGGGCTCCGCTTCGGCGAGATCGAGGCGGAGCCCGCCGAAGTGGCCGGGCCCGCCGTCCGGCAGGGCGCCCAGGCGCCGGAGCACGCCGCGGTCCTCCAGGATCTCCAGGGTGCGGCTGTGCAGGGTGGACGCCCGGGACTCCGTGGTGGGTTCCACGAGTTGCTCCAGGACGGTCACCCGGGCACCGCCCAGGCGCAGTTCTCCGGCGAGGAGGAGCCCGACGGGCCCGGCGCCGACGACGACCACGTCGGCCGCCGGGACCTCGGCCGCCGTCCCGGTCAACGCCGGGCTTCCGCGTACTGCTTGGCGTGGCCCAGCGTTGCGCGGCTGTTGCCGCCGAGGGCGTCGCGGATGAAGGCGCGGGCCTCCGGGACACCCGCGCCCTCACCGAGGATCTCGGTGATCCTCTCCGCGTTCAGGACGACGGTGTGCTGGGAGGTGGCGGTGGTGACCCCGTCGGCGTCCTCCTCCAGCTGCCAGTAGCCGGTGTGCAGGGTGAGCAGTGCGGGCAGCGTCGTCTGTTTGTACGCGATCCGGCGGTACGGGAAGCAGACCCGGACGGACTCGGTGGTGTGGGCCGACCCGTCCTTGGTACGGGTGTCGAGCCGCAGGATCTGGAGGCCGGGGGTCTCCTCCGTCAGCCGGACCCCGGCTACGTGGGGGAGCCGCTCGGTCCAGAGCGCGGCCTCGTTGAGGAAGTCGTACACGTCCTTGGCGGAGCCCTCGACGCGCACGGAGTCCTCGAAGGAGAGGGAGAGTTCGGCGTCCGTGGCGCCCAGTTCGAGGTTGGTCTTCAGCCCGGGCAGCTCGGCCCGGCTGTTGCGGTCGACGGCCTGGTCGATCCAGACCAGCTTCTCCGGGTCGTCGTCCACGGCCCGGTACTCGTGGAGGAGGCGGACGCGGGTCTCGCCCCCGGCGAGCGGCTCGACGATCCACGTCCCGGTCATCTCGGCGACGGGGTGGGCGGGGATCTCCTGCCAGAAGCGGATCCGCAGTCCCTCGGGGTCCAGGACCCGGATGGAGGTCCAGCTCTTGGCCTCGCCGTTGGCGGTGGCCCAGATCCGTATGCGCTCCTGGTCGCCGTCGACCTCCAACTGCTCGACGTGGACGGAGGGCGGGAAGAGGCGGGGCCAGTTCTCGACCTCGGCGAGCAGCCGGTAGACCTCGGAGGCGGCGGCCCGGACAGTGATTTCGTGCTCGACCTCGCGGGTCGTCATGGTGAAGTCTCCTGGATGAAGTGGTGTGATGGGGTGTCAGAAGTTGCCGAGGCCGCCGCATACGTTGAGGGCCTGCGCGGTGATGGAGGCGGCGGTGTCGGACACCAGATAGCCGACGAGACCGGCGACCTCCTCGGGGGTGGAGTAGCGCCCGAGCGGGATCTTGGCGTTGAACCTCTCCAGGACCGCGTCCTCGGTGGTCTCGTAGGCGGCGGCGTAGCCCTCGCGTACGCGCTGGGCCATCGGCGTCTCCACATACCCGGGGCAGACGGCGTTGACGGTGATCCCGGTAGGGGCCAGTTCGTTGCCGAGCGCCTTGGTGAAGCCGACCACCCCGTGCTTGGAGGCCGAGTAGGGGGCGCCGAGGACGACGCCCTGCTTGCCGGCGGTGGAGGCGATGTTGACGATCCGGCCCCGGTCCTTCTGCCGCAGCCCACCTGTGTTCAGGACTTCCCGGGTGACGCGGAAGACGCTGGTGAGGTTGGTGTCGATGACGTCGTCCCAGAGGTCGTCGGCGATGTCCGCAGTAACCCCTCCGCCGCTGCGGCCGGCGTTGTTGACAAGGACGTCGACCGTGCCGTAGCGGTCCACGGCGGCTCCGACGAACGCGCGCACGTCGTCGGCGGACCGGACGTCCAGGGTGGTGCCGTCGACGTCCAGCCCCTCCGCCCGCAGTTCCTTGACGGTGGCGGCGACGTTGTCGCCGTTACGGGCTCCGATGAAGACCCGGTGGCCCTGGCCGGCGAGCAGCCGGGCGACGGCGAGGCCGATGCCGCTGGTGGCGCCGGTGACGAGGGCCACGGGGCCCGTGTGCTGGCTCATGAGGTCTCCTCAGACGGTGCGGGTGGCGGTCAGCTGCGCGTTGACCACGTCGATCAGCGCGCGGGGGGTGTCGGCGTCGGTGAGGGTGTCGTCGTCGAGCGTGATGCCGTACTCCCGCTCGATCCGGCCGCCCGTCTCCAGCAGGGCGAGCGACTCGTAACCGAGGGCGTCGAAGGTGGTGTCGAGGATGTCGGCGTCGAGGTCGACCCCCTCCTCGGCGCCGGCGGCCTCCCGGAGGATGCGGCGCAGGTCGTCCAGGACGAAGACGGTGTGGGTGCCGGGCACGGACATGGCGAAGCCTTTCGTGGCGTGGAGCGTTACGGACGGTGGCGCGGCGCGCGACGGTGGGCGGCGCAGGTGGTCGGGGGCGGGGGAGTCGCGTGTACGGGCGTGTCACCCCGGTTCGCCGGCGCGGCGCACGACGAGCGCGGAGTTGAAGCCGCCCTGCCCACGGGCCAGGACCAGTGCGGTGCGCAGCGCGGCGGGGCGGGGGCCGGGCCCGACCAGGTCGATCTCGTACCCCTCGGCGAGGGTGGAGCCGACGGTCGGCGGGATGACGCCGTCCCGCAGGGAGAGCAGGGCGGTGGCGACGTCGAGCGGCGCCGCCCCGGAGTACAGCCGGCCGGTCATCGTCTTGGGGGCGGTGACCGGCACCCCGCGCGGCCCGAAGACCTTGGTGAGCGCCTCGGCCTCCGCCCGGTCGAGTTCCGGCACCGCGGCGGCGTCGGCGAACACGACGTCGATGTCGGCCGGTTCGCTTCCGGCGTCGGCCAGGGCCAGTTCGATCGCGCGTTGGAGCCCGGGGGCCCGGCCGCTGCCGGGCCGCGGGTCCATCGTGGCGGCGTGGCCGGTGATCTCTCCGTACACCCGGGGGGCGCCCCGGCGGCGGGCGTGCTCGGCGTCCTCCACGACGAGGATGGCACCCCCCTCTCCGGGGACGTGTCCGGAGGCTTCGCTGTCGAAGGGGAGGTAGGCGCGCTCGGGGTCGTCCGAGGTGGTGAGCCGGCCCCCGGCGATCTGCGCCACCCATCCCCAGGAGCACAGGGAGGCGTCCACGGCCCCCGCGATGAGGACGGGGGTTCCCTTGCGGACCTGGCGCCGGGCCTGGGCGAGGGCGTCGAGGCCGCCGGCCTGGTCGCTGACGACGACGCTGCTCGGCCCCCGGGCACCGGTGCGGATGGAGATCTGCCCGCTGTTGACCGCGTAGAACCAGGCGAACGACTGGTAGGCGGAGACGTAGGTGCCGCCCTTGCTCCACAGGGCCTTGAGCTCGTTCTGGCCGAACTCGAAGCCGCCCGAGTGGCCGGCGGTGATCACGCCGACGTCGTAGTCGGGCAGGTCGCCGGGGGTGACCTCCGCGTCCGCCAGGGCCCAGTCGGCCCCGACGAGCGAGATCCGCGTCATCCGGTCGGTCTGCGGCAGAAGCCGTCCCGGCAGCAGTTCGGAGGCTTCGAAGCCGCTGATCTCGCCGGCCAGTCGGGAGGGGTAGGGCGTGGGGTCGAACCGGGTCAGCGGGGCGATGGCCCGCCGCCCCGCGAGGGTGGCCCGCCAATACGTCTCCAGGCCGAGCCCGTTGGGGGCGGCGACGCCGATTCCGGTGATGACCGTCCGGGCGCTCATCGGGTGCTCCGATCGGGGCGGGCGAGGACGACCGCGCTCTGGAAGCCGCCGAAGCCGCTGCCGACGGACAGCACCGCGTCGGTCCGCCGGTCGCGGGCGGTCAGGGGCACGTAGTCGAGGTCGCACTCGGGGTCGGGGTTGTGGAGGTTGGCCGTGGGCGGGACGACGTGGTGCTCCATCGCGAGCACGGACGCGGCGACCTCGATCGATCCGATGGCACCGAGCGAGTGGCCGACCATCGACTTGATGGAGGAGACCGGGGTGCGGTAGGCGTGCTCACCGAGGCTCCGCTTGAACGCCGCGGTCTCGTGGCGGTCGTTCTGCTTCGTACCGGAACCGTGGGCGTTGATGTAGTCGATGTCCTCGGCGCCCAGCCGTGCCTCGTCCAGGGCCACCCGGATCGCCTCGGCCATCTCCTTGCCGTCGGGCCGCAGCCCGGTCATGTGGAAGGCGTTGGACCGGGTGGCGTAGCCGGCCACCTCGGCGTAGATGTGGGCCCCTCGCCGCCGGGCGCCGGAAAGCTCCTCCAGGACGAAGACGGCGGCGCCCTCACCGAGGACGAAACCATTGCGGCTGGAGTCGAAGGGTCGGGAGGCGTGTTCGGGGTCGTCGTTGCGGGGGTGGTGGCCTTGATGGCGTCGAAGCAGGCCACCGTGATGGGGGAGATGGGGGCGTCGGTGGCGCCGGCCACCATCACGTCGGCGAGACCGTCCCTGATGACGCCGGCGGCGTGGCCGACGGCGTCGAGCCCGGAGGTGCATCCGGTGGAGACGACCGTGCCCGGCCCCTCGGCTCCGACGGCCCAGGCGACCTCCGTGGCGAAGGAGCTCGGGACCAGGAAGTTGTAGAGGTGCGGCACGGCGTAGCGGTGGTCGACCAGGTCGAGCCTGCCGCCGTCGCTGACCGTGCGGTACTCCTGGTCGAGTCCGGTGGTGGCGCCGACGGCGCTGCCGATGGTGACCCCGGTGCGCACCGGGTCCAGAGCCGTGAAGTCGAGCCCGCTGTCGTGGACGGCCTCGCGGGCGGTGACGACGGCGAACTGGGCGGCCCGGTCCATCCGCCTGACCTCCTGCGGGCCGAGGCCGGCGAGCTCGGGGTCGAAGTCGACCTCCGCGGCGACCTGGGAGCGGAACGGCGAGGGGTCGAAGAGGGAGATCCGTCGCGTCGCGGTCCGGCCGTCGGAGATCAGCCGCCAGAAGTCCTTGGTGCCGAGGGCGCCGGGCGCGGTGACGCCCACCCCGGTGATGACGACACGGCGTTCCTGTCCGGGCGGGGTGGCGGTCATGTGGCGCTCCAATGGTAGAAGCGCTGGGCCAGCGCATCGGCCGGCGAGCGCCAGGTGGCGGGGTCGTAGGCCGCGATGTGGGGCTTGAGGTCGTCGCTGATGCCGATGAACCGGCTGTCCGACTTGGCGGCCTCGATACGCTCGCCGCCGTCCTCGCCGTCGAAGTCCTGCAGGTGGAAGTAGAGCCCGCGGTACGCGAACAGCTGGCGGCGGCGGGTGCCCATCCGGTGGGGCATGTCGGTGGTGTCGAACTCGCCGAAGAGACGGGCGACTTCGTCGGCGCTCCCGATCTCCATCCGGGCGACGATGAGGTTGCTGTGCATGGTGGCCTCTCTGAGAGCGGTCGTGGTCAGGCCGGGCCGAACCAGCGGTCCAGCGCGGTGGGCAGGTCGTGGTGGCTGCCCGGGGCGGCCCAGGCGACGTAGCCGTCCGGGCGCAGCAGGACCGCGGTGGTGCCGGCGAGCCCGGCGGGCACGGGGCCGTGCGGGGTGCCGGTGACCACGTCGATCCGGTCCCGCCAGCGGGCGGCCCTGCGGCGCGGCCAGGGGTTGTCCGTGAGGTCGAGCAGCACCCCCCGGCCGGAGCGGAGCAGGGCGGTGGAGCTGGTGCGCCCGGCCCGGGTGGTCAGTTCCAGCCGGGGCAGGCGGGCGCCGAGCAACGGGTGGGAGCCCGCGCCGACGTCGTACCGGATGTCGGTCCCGCTGACCTTGGCGGCGAGATGGCGGGCCACCTCGTCGTACGGCAGGAGTTCGGACAGGACGTCCCGCAGCGGTTGCACGTCGTCGCCGCCGAGGATGAGGAGGCTCTGCGCGCGGGTGTTGGCCAGCAGCTGCCGCCCCACCCGGTGGCGTTCCGAGTGGTAGGTGTCGAGCAGGGTGGCGGGAGCCGTCCCGCGCAGGACGGCGGCGAGCTTCCAGCCGAGGTTGAACGAGTCCTGGATGGAGGTGTTCATGCCCTGTCCGCCGGCCGGCAGGTGGATGTGGGCCGCGTCCCCGGTCAGCAGCACCCGGCCCCGCCGGTACTCGGACGCCTGACGGGTGGCGTCGGTGAACGCGGACACCCACACCGCTTCGGCCCCCGAGATGTCGCCGCCCGTGAGCCGCTTCCACACGTCGGCGACCTCCTGGAAGGAGGGCGGCCCGGTGCGCCGCCCCGGCAGGGCGCCGCGTTCGCCGACGATGACGCGGTGCAGGCCGTCGCCGAGCGGGGCGGCCATGACCATCCCCCCGGCGAGGCTCTGCCCGGTCGCCCGGGCATCCACGTCCACGCCCCTGATGTCGGCGAGCAGCAGTTCCGTGGTGGCCTCGGTACCGGGGAAGTCGAAACCGGCCGCCTTGCGGACCGCGCTGCGTCCGCCGTCCGCCGCGACGAGATAGCGCGCGGTGAGCGTGGTTTCCCGGTCGCCCGCCCCGACGCGTACGGAGACCGCGTCGCCGGTGTCCTGGAGCGACAGGAACTCATGGCCGCGCCTGATGTCGGCGCCCAGTTCCCGCGCCCAGCCCTCCAGGACCGTCTCGGTGACCGACTGCGGGATGCCGCGGGCGGCGGAATGCGCGCCGCCGAGGACGGCCAGGTCCAGCGGGATGCCGCCGAAGTGGCCCCGGGTGCTGGTGTCCAGTTCGCCGAACCGGGACAACAGGCCACGCTGGTCGAGACTTTCCGTCGTACGGATGGTGAAACCCAGTCCCCGCGATTCCCCGGTACGCCGGGAAAGGCGTTCGACCACGACGACGTCGATTCCGGCCAGGCGTAATTCACCGGCGAGTACGAGTCCTGCCGGTCCCGCTCCGACAATGATGACCGAAGCATCCATGGAGTCTCCCGACTGAAGGTCCGTTCGATTCCTGCTGACGTGAAACATCCTCGGCCGCCGCACTTTTTGTTTTCAAGGCGGAAATATCAAGGTCCTGCGCAAGGAGATGTCAAGCGTTCGTCAAGTCGCCGGCGTGGATGTCTGACATTTCCGCGGTGGGGAAAAGCCCGGCGCCGCGTCGACTGCGCGGCCGGCGCCAAGGAAATGTCAGGGGAAGTACAAATCCCTGTTCAGGAAGGTGCAGGACGCCCCCTCGGACCGCTTCCTGTGACCCCGCTCACAGTCAGGTGCCTGGCCGGGTGTCTAGCCTGAGGCGCGCAACTTCGGTGCTGCGCCCGCACCATGGAACGGGGGAATTGATGCGCGTCCTGGTCGTTGATTCCGACAGGTCGAACGGAAACACGTTGAGTGCCCAGCTGAAGCGTCACGGGTACGACGTGGAGATCTGCGCGACGGGCGCCGAAGCTCTGGAAAAGCACGCGAAGTTCGACCTCGTTCTGATCGATCTCCTCCTGCCCGACATCGATGGCCTGGAAGTCTGCCGGACCGTCCGGGCGAACAGCGATATTCCCATCATCGCTTTCACGGATGCAGGGATGAAACTCGACCGCATCCTGTGCCTTCAGGCGGGCTGCGACGACTGCATGGCGAAGCCGTACGGATTCCGTGAGCTCCTCGCCCGCATCGATGCCGTACTCAGGCGCTCCCGCCCGGTGACGGCACGGAGCACGCGGGCGGCGGCGATCGCGCACGGTTCGCTGTGCATCGATCCGGAGACGCGGGAGGTGCGGCTCAACGGCCGGCTGATCGGCCTCACCCTCAAGGAGTTCGACCTGCTCCACAGGCTCGCGTCGGAGCCCCACACCGTGCACTCCAGGGCCTCCCTGATGGCCGCGGTGTGGGGGTTCCCGGGACGTCATGTCCCCGGCGGCCGGGCCAGCCGCACGATCGACACCCATGTGAGCGCGGTCCGCTCCAAGCTCGGCTCACCCGACTGGATCATCACCGTCCGCGGTGTCGGCTTCAGGATGGGCCGTGTCTGAGCGGGTACCGCTGACGACCCGTCGGCACATCGATCTGCAACGCCTCGCCGGCTTCCTCTGTCCGGGTCACTGACCCCCTCCCGCACCACGCACGGGCACGCGTCTCCCACGCAGGCCCTCGACGCCCGTGCGCACAAGCCGGTTCGGCCGTACGCGACCGGCCCCTCCTTTCCGCTCTCGCTCACCCGGAGTCGTACCTTCATGTCCAGACGTCCCGTGCCCTCGCGCCTCTTCGCGGGCTCCCCGGCGGCCGCCCTCGCCGCCGCGCTCGTCCTCCCGCTCACCGCGACGGCCTGCTCCGGAGCATCCGGGTCCTCCGGCAAGGCGGCGTCCACGCCGCGCTCCGGCGGCCACCTCAGGTTCGCGATGGCGGCCGACCCCGGCTGCGTCGACCCGCACCAGGCCACCACCACCGACGCCCTCTACGCGGCCCGCGCCTTCGTGGACTCGCTCACCGACCAGAACCCGAGCACCGGCCAGATCGTGCCGTGGATCGCGCGCTCGTGGCAGGTCTCGGCCGACGCCTCGCAGTTCACCTTCAGCCTGCGCACGGACGCCACCTTCGCCGACGGCACCCCGCTCGACGCCAAGGCGGTCAAGGCCAACCTGGACGCCGTCGCCGCCCTGGGCGCCAAGTCGATGCTCGGCGCCGGCTACCTCCAGGGCTACCGCAGCACCGAGGTCGTCGACCGGTACACCGCCAAGGTCACCTTCAAGGGGCCCAACGAGCAGTTCCTCCAGGCGACGTCGACAGCGACGCTGGGGCTCCTCGCCCCCGCCAGTCTGAAACTCCCCGCAGACCGGCGCTGCACCGCCAAACTGATCGGCTCCGGGCCGTTCACCCTCGACGGCTACACCCCTAACACCTCGGTGGAGCTGACCAGGCGCGACGGCTACCAGTGGGGCTCCCCGCTCTGGAAGCACTCCGGATCCGCCTATCTGGACAAGCTCACCTTCCGAGTCGTCCCCGAGGCCGGTGTACGCGGCGGGAGCCTGAACTCCGGACAGGTCGACGCGATCGCCGGCGTGGCGCCACAGGACCAGGAGACCCTCGCGGGGCGCGGGGTGAGCGTCCTCGACCGGCCCAACCCCGGTGTCCCCGTCGCGCTCAGCGTCAACACCGCGCGGCCGCTGACGAAGGACCCGGCCGTGCGGCGCGCCCTCCAGTCGGCCGTGGACCGGGACGAGGTCGTGAAGACCGTCCTCAGCCCCAGCTACCTCCCCGCGACCAGCGCGCTGTCCAGCAGCACGGGCGCGTACGCCGACAACAGCGCGCTGCTCGCCCACGATCCGGAGAAGACCAGAAGGACGCTGGACGCGGCCGGCTGGGTACCCGGCCCGGACGGCATCCGGGTGAAGAACGGCAAGAAGCTGAACCTGAAGGTGATCCTGGGCGCGAACTTCGGGCCCAACCAGACCGTTCTGGAACTGATCCAGCAGCAGCTGCGCAAGACCGGGATCGGCCTCACCCTCACGCTGCTCTCCCTGCCGGACTACCAGCAGGCGCGCGGCGCCGGCGACTACGACCTGGCCTGGGGCAACGGCACCCGCAACGACCCCGACATCCTGCGCACCGCCTTCTCCGGCAAACTGCTCAACCTCGGCCGCATCGACGACCCCCGGCTGGAGAACTCACTGGACGCGCAGGCCGCCGCGATCGACCCGGAGAAGCGGGCCGCCCTGGTCGCGACCGCGCAGCGCCGGGTGCTCGAACAGGGCTACCAGATCCCCGTGTTCGAGATGGCGAGCGTCTACGGAATCGGCGAGAAGGTGCACGGCCTGACCCTGGACTCGACGTCCTACCCGCAGTTCCACGACGCGTGGCTGTCCTGATCATGACCACGTACATCGTGCGCCGGCTCGCCCAGGCCGTGTTCGTCCTCTGGGCCGCCTACACCCTGTCCTTCGGTGTGCTGTACCTGCTGCCCGGCGACCCCGTGACCGTCATGGCCGCCGGGGGCGGGGACAGCACCTCCGCAACCCCGGAACAACTCGCTTCGCTGCGCACCCGGTACGGTCTCGACCGGCCGGTGGCGGAGCAGTACGCGACACGGCTCGGGCACGCCCTGCACGGGGACTTCGGCGCCTCCGTCCACACCGGCGAACCGGTCGGGCGGATGATCGCGGACGCGGCCCCCGCGACCCTGGAGCTCACGGCGGCCACGCTGGCCCTGGCCCTGCCGCTCGGGGCCGGGGTCGCCCTGGCCGGCACCTACACCCGCCGACGCTGGGCGGCGCAGCTCCTGCTGTCGCTCCCGTCGGCGGGGGTGGCCGCCCCCACCTTCTGGACCGGCCTGGTGCTCATCCAGTTCCTCTCCTTCCGCTGGGGCTGTTGCCGGCCTTCGGGGACGGGAGCGCCGCCTCGCTGCTGCTGCCGGCGGTGACGCTGGCGCTGCCGGCGGCCGCGCTGATCGCCCAGGTCTTCGCGAAGAGCCTGCGCACCGCACTCGCCGAGCCGTACATCGGCACGGCCGTCGCCAAGGGGGCGAGCCGGCTCCGGGTCCACTTGTCCCACGCGGCCCGCAACGCGGCGCTCGCGCCGCTGACCGTCGTCGGGGTGCTGGTCGGCCAGGTGCTGGCGGGCTCCGTGGTGGTGGAGACCGTCTTCTCCCGCAACGGGATCGGCCGCCTGACGGCGACCGCCGTGTCCGCGCAGGACATCCCCGTCGTCCAGGGGCTCGTGGTGTCCGGCGCGTGCGCCTTCGTCCTGGCCAACCTGGCCGTGGACCTCCTGCACCCGGTGTTCGACCCGCGGCTCACGGCGACGGGCCCGACGGCGGTGGCCGCATGAGCGCACTCGGTACGTCCCCCGACGGCCCGGTCACCGCGCCCGGCACGCCCTTCGACGGCGCACCGCGGGAAGCGCCCGCGCGGCTGCGCCGGACCGCCGGGTTCTGGCTCGCCCGGCCCGGACTCGTCCTGTCCGTCGTGTTCCTCGCCCTGGTCCTGCTCGCCGCGCTCCACCCCGCCCTGTTCACCGGCCGCGATCCGCTGGCCGGGGTGCCCGCCGACCGGCTCCGGCCGCCCGGCGGGGAACACCTCCTGGGCACCGACCAGCTCGGCCGTGATCTGTTCACCCGGCTGGTGCACGGCAGCTCCCTCACCCTGCGGGCGACCGCGCTCGCCGTCTTCGTCGGTCTGGTGGCGGGGTCGCTGACCGGGCTGGTGGCCGGCGCGGCCGGCGGGTGGGCCGACAGTGTGCTGATGCGGTTCACCGACGTACTCCTCGCCGTGCCGGGACTGCTGCTCTCGCTCGCCCTGGTCACCGCCCTCGGCTTCGGAACCGTGCAGGTCGCCGTGGCCGTCGGGGTGACCAGCGTGGCCATGTTCGCCCGGATCATGCGGGCCGAGGTCCTGCGGGTCGCCGGGTCCACGTACGTGGAGGCCGCTCGGGCGAGTGGCACCCGGTGGTACGCGGTGCTGCTACGCCATGTGCTGCCGAACGCGGCCGGGCCCGTCCTCGTCTACGCGGCGGTGGACTTCGGCGGCGTCGTGCTCCAGGTGTCGTCGTTGTCGTTCCTCGGTTACGGGGCGCGCCCGCCGGCCCCCGAGTGGGGGTCGCTGGTCGCCGGCGGCCGCGACTACCTGGCCACCGCCTGGTGGCTGACCACCCTGCCCGGACTCGTCCTGGCGGCGACGGTCCTGGCCGCCAACCGCATCGCCCGCGCCCTCGACGGCGAGGCGAAGGAGAGCACCCCATGACGCGACCCCTGACAGCGCCTGCCGGACCGGCCGGGGAATCCGGTCCCCTGCTCGGCATAGAAGGGCTGAGGATCTCCTACCGCACGCGGGCGGGCCGGGTGGACGCCGTGCGCGGGGTCTCCCTCACCGTCGCACCGGGCGAAGTCGTGGCCCTGGTCGGCGCCTCGGGCTCGGGCAAGTCCACGACGGCCCACGCCGTCGTCGGCCTGCTGCCGCCCGGAGCGACGGTCACGGCGGGCCGCGTCCTCTTCGGCGCGACCGACCTCGCCGCAGCCGGCGAACCGGAGCTGCGCCGCCACCGCGGCCGGGGCATCGGCTTCGTCCCGCAGGACCCCATGGTGTCGCTGAACCCGGTGCGCCGCATCGGCCCGCAGATCGGTGAAGTGCTCCTGATCCACCAGCTGGCCTCCGGCCGGCGCGAGGCCGCCGAACGCGCCGTCGAACTGCTCGCCGAGGCGGGCCTGCCCCAGCCGCACCTGCGGGCCCGGCAGTACCCCCACGAACTGTCCGGCGGAATGCGCCAGCGGGCGCTCATCGCGATCGCGCTCGCCGCCCGGCCGAAGCTGCTGATCGCCGACGAGCCCACCAGCGCGCTCGACGTCACCGTGCAGCGCGCTCTCCTCGACCATGTGGACGAACTCGTCGCCCGCACGGGCACGGCGGTGCTGCTCATCACCCACGACCTGGGTGTCGCCGCCGACCGCGCCCAGCGCGTGGGCGTGATGTCGGAGGGCGAGATCGTCGAATCGGGGACGGTCGACGCGGTGCTGGGCGATCCCCGGCACACGGTCACCCGGCACCTGCTGCGTGCCGCGCCGAGTCTCGGCTCGGTACGGGAGCGGACCCCGCCGGTCCGGCCCGCGGGGGCCTCACCGGACCTGGTGGTGGCCCGGGGGCTGGTGAAGGAGTTCCACCGGGGCCGTCGTGGCCGGGCGCCCGTCCGGGCCGTCGACTCGGTGGACCTGACCATCCGGCGGGGGAGACGCTCGCCCTGGTGGGGGAGTCGGGCTCGGGCAAGTCGACCACCGCCCGGCTGCTGGTCCGCCTCGCCGATCCGACCTCCGGCACGGTCCACTTCGACGGCGAGGACATCACCTCGCTGCGCGGGGAGGCGCTGCGCCGGCTGCGGCGCCGCATGCAGATCGTCTACCAGAGCCCCTACGCCTCCCTCGACCCGCGCCTCACGGTGGGGGACATCGTCACCGAGCCCCTGCGCGCGTACCGGGTGGGCGACCGGGCCGGGCGCTCCCGGGAGGCGGCGGCCCTCCTGGACCGCGTACGGCTTCCGGCCGGCACCCTCCGGCGGCGCCCGCAGGAGCTGTCGGGCGGGCAGCGGCAGCGCGTGGCCATCGCCCGCGCGCTGGCGCTGCGCCCCGATCTGGTGGTGTGCGACGAACCGGTCTCGGCGCTCGACGTCTCGGTGCAGGCGCGCATCCTGGAACTGCTCACCGAGCTCCAGGACGAGTCGGGGCTGAGCTGTCTGTTCATTTCGCACGACCTCGCCGTGGTCCGGGGCATCGCCCACCACGTCGGCGTGATGCGGGGCGGCCGGTTGGTCGAGTCGGGTCCGGTGGCGCGGGTGTTCGCCAAGCCCTCCCACCCGTACACGAGGGAACTGCTCGCTTCGGTGGCCGGTTCACGCCGTGCCGGGGCAGTGGATGGCGGGTAGCGGGCCGGCCTCCGGGGCGGAGGGGTACGCGACGGCGGTCGCCGCCGCGTACCCGGGAGGAGCCGCCAGGTCGCGGACGTGCCAGCCGGCCGGCTGCGTCCCGTCCAGGAGGCAGTCGGCGGCCAGACCGCGCGCGAGGCCCGTACCGAGGCCCTTCAGGTACGCCTCCTTCCGCGTCCACAGCCGGGCGAAGGCGGCTGCCCGCGCGGCCCGGGGGACGCGTAGCAGGCCCGCGCGCTCCGCCGGGTGCAGCCGGGGCAGCAGCGCCTCGACCGTGCCGGTCCGCGGCACGCGCTGCACGTCGACGCCCACGGGCAGGGCGGCGACGGCGATCATGATCAGGTCGTGGCTGTGCGAGAGCGAGAAGTGCGGCCCGTCCGGGAAGCCGAGCAGCACCGGCCGCCCTCCCGGACCGCCGCCCGTTCCGCCGGGCCGGTCGCGCCCGAACCGCAGCCGTGCCGCATCCGTACCGGTGTACTCGGCAAGGACCTCGCGCAGCGCGACATGGGCGGTGACGTAGCGAAGCCGGGCGCGCGGACCGGCGAAACCGGCGGCACGGGCCAGCTCTCCCGCGTCGAGGCAGCCAGGGACGGGAAACGGGGAAGGTTCGCCCGGGGCGGGCAGGGACAGCGTCCGCAGCCGGACCCGAGGCGGAGCGCTCACCCGGGCCGGGGCGGCGGTCACCGTGCGGCGGCCCGGTCGCCGGCGTCGAGGCACTCGTCGAGAAAGGCCAGGGCGCGCAGGTGGTAGGCCCGGGCGGCGGAACCCAGGCTGACGTTGTGCCCGGCCGCGGGAAGCCGGTCGACCAGCACTCGCGGCGCCGCCGAGAACTGCGCGGCCAGGTCCACCAGATCCGCGTCGTCGTGACGCCACCACGCCTCGTGCTCGGCGAAGGTGAAGCGCACCGGCACCCGCACCCGGGGCAGCAGGCGGGGGGACAATGCGCCCCACTCCGCCGCCGATTCGGCCTCCCGCCGGGGCACCGGGGCGACGACCGCCCCGCTCTCGCGGAAGGTCCCGGCCGGATAGAGCCGCAGCGGACCCCAGTTGAGCCGGCGCAGACCGGCGGCCGTGGTGCGGCCGAGCAGCCCGGCGGAGGCGGCCGGCCGGTGCCCGCACCCGGAGACGTCCAGGCCGACGAAGGCGCCGGCCGGGGCGTCGGCGGCGAGAGCGAGGGCGAGCTTGCCGCCGAAGGAGTGGGCGAGCAGGAACAGCGGCGCGGACACATGGCGGTCCCGCGCGTCGGCGAGCGCCGCCCGGACCGTCGCCGCCTGCTCCAGCAACGACTGCCCGGCGGGCAGACACGGGGCCGACGCGCCGTATCCGGGCCGGTCGAGTGCGAGCACGGCGCAGCCGAGGCGGGCGCCGAGCGTCAGCAGGGAGACGTCCGGATGGGCCTGCCCGTCGAAGTATCCGGCGCTCATCCCGCCGCCGTGCAGGGCGACGACGGTCGCCCGCGCCGGACGTCCGTCCACGGGCTCGCTCAGCAGCGCGGACAGGGGGACGCCGGCCGCGTCGAGGGTGATCCTGCGGACCCCCGGCGACAGCCGGCCGGGGGCGCCGGTCTCCGGTGAAGGGCGTGCCGTGGTCGTCAGCATCATGCGTTCCCGTTCTGGTCGGGGTCCACCGCGGGCTTCTCTCCAGCATCGGGCGCGCCCGCCGGACGGGACAAGGCATGCCGGTTCAGGACTCCCGCAGAACTCCTCCTCCGTCAGGTCAGGGGAACGTCAGGGATTCGACGGACGGCCCGGGTCGGCGTGTGCTCGTCCTCTCCGCCACCGACGGGGGCCCCTGGGAGGACGAATTGCCGTCCTTCCCGGAGGAGTCGGCGCCGCACGCGGACAGTGACAGCGCGGCTGCGGTGTACGAGCGCGATCTCGGGGAACGGCTTTGAGCGGAACCACGACCGGAGCCGAATCGGGAGAACAGGCGTGACCGACGATCAGGAAGACGCGCAGCTGGTGAGGGACGACCTCGAATCCGCCATCGGTCACTACATGGCGGCCGTGGCGAGCCGACTCCTGGACGAGGGCCTGCCCGTGGCCGCGATCTCGGCGTACGGGGCCTATGACGACGAAAGCCAGGACGACTTCGGCGCGGATGTGGAAGGAAGCGTGGAGTTCACCGGCGGGTTCTGCCGGGCGGCCTTCGGCGGGGGCCGGGACGCGGGGCTGCTGTGGTGCGGTGTGTCGGGCTGGTGCTTCTTCCGCATACCCGAGGGCTCCGGCCAGAGTCTGCACGAGTCCGCCCGCTGGATGGGCGGCGGCCTGACGCCCGAACCCGGCCGGGTCGCCGCGTTCTTCTCCGAGGCCCGACTGGATCCGGACTTCGTGGGCAGCGAGGACCGGCCCTTCTACCGCACGTCGCACACGGAGCCGGAGGAGCTGCTGGAGCGGCTCGAGGTCTTCGACACCTACGAGGGCGCGAAGCGATTCCGGGACCATGAGCGCCGGTTCGCGAGCCGACGCGCCGACGCGTACGGGAAGCGTGTGCTGAGCGCTCTGGCGGCGGGGGAGCAGGAGGTCGTCGAGGTGGCCTTCCGCAGCGGCGAGTTGCACGCGTTGCGCACGCTTCTTGAGTACGCGGAGGGGGCGGCGCCGCAGGGCGAGGCCCGGGAGCTCGCGCGGAGACTGGCCTCGGATCTCTCCCTGCGGACCCGCCACGGCCGGAAGGACGTGGACGAGCACTGCGCGGCGTTCGTCTACGCGAACGAGCAGCGCTGAACGCACCTGCCCGCTACGGCCGACGCGCCCGCCCCGCGGAACGGCACACGGACGCGAACCGTCCCGTGAAGACGGACCACGCCGCGACGGCGGCCTCCTCGTCGGCCGCGGCCCGAGCGTGCAGCCGGTCCCGGTCGACGCCCTGGGCGGCCAGCCGGGTCCGGTCCCACGCGGTGATGTTCCCGGCCTCCGCCTCGGGGTGGAACTGCACGCCCCAGGCCCGTTCGCCCACCCTGAATGCCTGGTACGGGCAGCTGTCACTGGAAGCGAGCCAGACCGCCCCCGCCGGTAGCCGCGTGATGGCGTCGACATGCCGCTCGATCGCGGGCACCGTCTCACCCAGCCCCGAGAACAGCGGATCGTCCACCGCTTCGGGCCGCAGTCGGATGGGCGTGCTGCCGAACTCCGGCTCCCCGTAGGCGCCCCGCACCGTCCCGCCCGCCACCTGGGCGAGCATCTGCCCGCCCAGGCAGATCCCCAGCATCGGTGTGCCGTCCGCCAGCGCCTGCCCGACCAGGCGGCGGGTCGCGGCGAGCCAGGGCGCGCGTGCGTCGTCGTCGGGGAGGAAGCCGCCGCCCAGCACGACGAGCGGGCGGCCGCCCAGCGCGGTGGGCAGCGCCTCACCGGCGTACGGACGCAGCACCCGCAGACCGAGCCCCGCCGCGCTCAACCAGGCACCGACCCGCCCGGGGCCCCCGCGTGCGGTGTTCTGCACGACCAGGACGGACACAGGACATCAACCTCCTCGTACCCGTCAGGGCACCGGGATGCGGATGACGGGATGGAACGGGCGCTTGACGTACCCGCTGCGGACATTGCGGCACGTCGGCGCCTCGCACATGAAGAACTCGTCCACCTTCGCGCGCCCCGTCTCGCCTCTCAGCCAGCTCTTCTCCTCCTCCGTGAGGGGCCGGTGCATCTCGTCCGAATCGCACGTATAGCAGAACAAGGTCTGAGGCTTCATGTGATCTCCCAGAAGGTCCGGATGAGCCGATCATCGACAGTAGGGAAGACCGGGGCCGCTCGGGAAGCCCCCATTCGGTGCGATTCCCTTGCCTGTCGCGGCCGTTGACAGGGCGTCACACCTCTCCCCATCATGGGAGCGCTCCCATGCCCTGTCCCACTCCATCCGTGCCGCCGAGATCCCAGGGAGGATCCCCCATGGCGCCAACGCACAGACCCCCACGCGGCTTCCGCCCTCTCGCCCGTGCCTCCGCCGTCCTCGCCGCGTCGCTCGCCGTGCTGGCCTCACTGACCGTCGCGGCCCCCGCCGCACCGCAGGCCGCCACCGACGCCGACGCCGACGTACAGGTCAACGCCCAGGCGGCGCTGGGCACGCTGACTGGCGCCGCCCGCGGGGTCAACACCGCCATCTGGGACGCGCACATGAACGACCCCGAGGTGGCGGACCTGATGACGGCGGCCGACGTCGGGGCGATGCGCTACCCGGGAGGGTCGTACGCGGACATCTACCACTGGGAGACCCACACGGCACCCGGCGGCTACGTCGCCCCGGGCACCGGCTTCGACGCCTTCATGGGCACCGTCCGCGCCGCCGGGGCGCAGCCGATCCTGATCGCCAACTACGGTTCCGGCACCCCGGAGGAGGCGGCCGACTGGGTCAGGTACGCGAACGTCACCAAGAAGTACGGCGCGAAGTACTGGGAGATCGGCAACGAGATCTACGGCAACGGCCACTACGGCAGCGGCTGGGAGAACGACGAGCACGCGGACAAGAGCCCGCGGGAGTACGCGCGCGAGGTGCGCGCCTACGCGGCCGCGATGAAGGCCGTCGACCCCACGGTCAAGATCGGCGCGGTCCTCACCAGCCCGGGGGAGTGGCCGGACGGCGTCGTCGGCGACGGCGACTCCGGCGACTGGAACCACACCGTGCTCCCGGCGGTGGCGGATGTCATCGACTTCGTCAGCGTCCACTGGTACGCGGGCGGCTCGGACACCACCGCCGACGCGGCCCTGTCCAGGCTGGCCAAGCTGCCCGGTGAACTCCGCGAGGTACGCAACCAGATCGACCGGGCCGCCGGCGCGCGCTCACCCGGCATCGGGATCGCGCTCACCGAGATCAACACCAACACCGGCGGCGCCCGGCTCACCGCCCGCCCCAACGGCCTGTTCGCCGCCGACGCGTTCATGACGGCGCTGGAGAACGGCGTGTTCAACGTGGACTGGTGGAACACCCACAACGGCGGGGGCGAGATCACCACCGTCGACGGGGAGACCGACTACGGCGACATGGGCATGCTGTCCAGCGGCGCCTGCACCGGCGACGTCTGCGAACCGGCGCCCAACACGCCGTTCCACCCGTACTACGGCATGAAGATGACCGCCCGACTGGGCACCGCGGGCGACACGATGGTCGCCGCCCAGTCCTCCGCGCAGGACGTCTCGGCCCACGCCGTGCTCCGCGACGACGGCCGGCTGAGCGTCATGCTCGTCAACAAGAACCCGGACACCGCCCGGACCGTCGCCCTCGACTACGCCGGCTTCACCCCGTCCGCCGCCGCGCCGGAGGTCAGCCGTTACGCACGCGGCGACAGCGACATCACCGAGGTCACCGGCGGCGACGCGTCCGCGTCCCGGGTCACGGTGCCGCCGTACGGCCTGCTCACCGTGACCCTCGCACCGAAGGCCGGCACCGGTCCGGCCGCCTCGGCCGCGAGCACCCCGGGCGCCCCGCGCCTGGACGCGGTCACCGACACCACCGCGCGCCTCACCTGGAACGGTGCGACGGGCGCGACCCGCTACCTGGTCCAGGAGCGCGACGGCGCCCACACCCGCCTGATCGGCGAGACCACCGGCACCTCCGTCACCCTCCGGAACCTGCCACCGGGCAGCACCCACACGGTCAACGTGCTGGCCACCGACTCGGCGGGGCGGCCATCCGGCCCCTCCTCGCCCCTGACCTTCACCACCGGCACCCCGGCGGACGCGGTCTGCTCGGTGACGTACCACCGTGACTCCAGCTGGGGCAACGGCTTCGTGACCACCGTGACCGTGCGGAACCTGGCGTCCACCCCGATCACGGGCTGGACGGTGGACTGGGACTGGCCGACCACGGGCCAGTCGGTGGACTCCGGCTGGAACGCCACGTTCCACCAGACCGGCTCCCATGTGCGGGTCACCGCTCCCGACGGCGCGGGCCCGCTGGCCCCGGACGGCGGCTCGACCGCCTCCTTCGGGTTCGTCGGCGCCAACGACGGCCCCAACCCCGACCCGGCCGTCTTCCGCCTGAACGGCGCGGTCTGCTCGGGCGGCTGACGCCCGCGTACGGGGAGCGCCCGGCCCGGGGGCTCCCCGTACGTCACCCGGTCCGCACATGCGTGGCTCCTCGCATCGGCCCGCGGAACGTGGTCCGCTGGACCGAATGACCGCGCCGGGGCGAGGAGCAGCATGACCGACGAGCACCGCCGGCCCACGGACGCCGTCGTCGTCGGAGCCGGACTGGCCGGACTGGCCTGCGCGTTGGACCTCTGCCGCGCCGGGCTGAAGGTGGCCCTCCTGGAGGCATCCGATGCGGTGGGCGGCCGGATGCGCACGGACCGCCGGGACGGATTCCTGCTCGACCGCGGCTTCCAGGTGTTCAACACCTCGTACCCGCAGGTGAAGCGGCGCCTGGACCTGCGGAGCCTGCGCCTGCGGCCGTTTACCGCGGGCATCATCGCCCACACCCGTACCGGCCCCGTCCGGCTCGCCGACCCGACGCGCGAGCAGGGCGCGGTGGGCGCCCTGCTGCCGGGCCGGGTCCTCTCCGCCCGCGATCTGGGCGTACTGGCGGCGCTCACGGCACGCGACGCGATGCTGCCCGCCTCCTCGGTCAGGCGCCGCCGCGACGAAACCACCTCGGCGGCGCTGTTCCGGGCCGGCCTGTCGGACGACGCGATCACCGGCGTGCTCCGGCCGTTCCTTTCAGGGGTGTTCCTGGAGGACGGCCTCGAGACCTCCGCCCGCTTCTTCCACCTCGTCTGGCGGAGCATGGTGCGCGGGACGCTGTGCCTGCCCGCGCAGGGCATCGGCGCCGTGCCCCACCAACTCGCCCAGGGCCTCCCCGACGGCGTGCTGCGGCTCGGCGCCCCCGTCGCGCAGATCACGGACACGGGCGTCGCCCTGGAGGACGGGAGCGAAGTCCCCGCGAGCATCGTCGTGGTGGCGACCGATGCGGCGGCCGCCGCCCGCCTGCTGCCGGACCTGACCGTGCCGGACACCCGCACCGTCACGACGTACTACCACGCCACCGACCGCACCCCGCTCGCCGAACCGACCCTGCTCGTGGACAGCACCGGACCGGTCGTGAACACCTGCGTGCTCAGCGAGGTCGCCCCCACGTACGCGCCGCCCGGCACCGCGCTGATCTCCACCTCCGTGCTCGGCGCCGACCTCCCGGGCCGGGCGGAGGCCGTGCTGCGGCGCCTGGCCGACCTGTACGCCACCGACACCAGCGGCTGGACGCGGATCGCCGCCTGCACGGTCGAGGGCGCGCTGCCGGCCATGCGCCCGCCCTGGCCGCTGAGCCGCACCACCCGCGTCCGCCCGGGCCGGTACGTGTGCGGGGACCACCGGGCCACCGGCTCCGTCCAGGGCGCCCTCGCCTCGGGCACCCGGGCCGCCCGGGAGGTGGCGGCGGACCTGGCGCGCCGGACATGAGCCGCTGCGACGTGGCCGTCGTCGGGGGCGGCGCGGCGGGGCTCAGCCTCGCGCACCGGCTGGCCGAGACCCGGGCCGCCACCGTGACCGTGATCGAGCCGCCGGACGGACCGGCGCGCCCGGCGGAGCGGACCTGGTGCTACTGGCACGCGGAGCCGGACGGCCTCGACGGAGCCGTCAGCGCCTCCTGGTCCGTGCTGCGGGTGCACGGCGCCGACGGCCGCCCGGTCACCGTCGAACCGGCCCCCTTCACCTACCGGATGGTGCGCTCCGCCGACTTCGAGCGCCTGGTCCACGGACAGCTGGCCCGAGCGGACGGCGGCCAGGTGCTGCGCGCCACGGCGGACGCGGTGCGCGCGGTGCCCGGCGGGGCCGAGGTCCGCTGCACGCTGCCGGACGGCTCCACGGTGAACGTACGCGCCCGCCGCGTGTTCGACTCCCGGCCCCTGCCCGCCCCGCCGCCCGCGCGCACCCGGCTGCTCCAGCACTTCCGGGGCTGGTTCGTCCGCACCACCGGCGCCCGGTTCGATCCCGGGGTCGCCGACCTGATGGACTTCCGCGTCCCCCAGCCCGCCCACGGACTCGCCTTCGGCTACGTGCTGCCCCTGGCCCCGGACCGGGCGCTCGTGGAGTACACCGAGTTCTCCCGCCGCCCGCTGACCACCGAGGCGTACGAGTCGGCGCTCGGCCACTACTGCCGCGACGTCCTCCGGCTCGGCGCGCTCACGGTGGAGCGCACGGAACAGGGCGTCATCCCCATGACCGACGCCCGCTTCCCGCACCGGGCCGGGCCCTCCGTGTTCCGGATCGGCACCGCGGGCGGCGCCACCCGCCCGGCCACCGGCTACACCTTCGCCGCCGTGCAACGCCAGGCCCGGGCCGTCGCCGCCGCCCTGCGCGACGGACGGGAGGCCGTCCCCGCCCCCCACGGCCGACGGGCCCTCGCCATGGACGCCATCGTGCTCCGCGCACTGGACACCGGCCGGATCGACGGCCCGGACTTCTTCACCGGCCTCTTCCGCCGCGTCCCGGCCGAGCGGCTGCTGAGGTTCCTCGACGGCACGGCCACGCTCCGGGAGGAGTGGGGCATCGGGCTGCGCACCCCGGTCCGGCCGATGCTCGCCACCGCCGTCGAACTGCCCTTCCTCCCGCGCCGGACCCGGTCCACCGCCCCAGACGGAGAGAGCCACCGATGACCCTGCTGCGCGACCACGACCTGGCCCACGCCTTCGACCACGCCTCCCGCACCTACGACGGCCTGACCTCCCTCAACCCCGGCTACCGCACCGACCTCCTGCGCTCCGCCCGCCGCCTCCGCCTCCCGGGCGGCGGTGCCGGACTGCACCTCCTCGACCTCGGCTGCGGCACCGGCGCCTCCACCCGCGCCCTGCTCACCGCCGCGCCCCTGGCCAGGATCACCGCCGTGGACGCGTCCGCGGGCATACTGCGCCGCGCCCTGGCCAAACCCTGGCCGGCCCGCGTGCGCTTCCTCCACCTGACCGCGGAGGAGTTGGCCACGGCCGGCGAAGGGCCCTTCGACGCGGTGTTCGCCGCCTACCTGTTCCGCAACGTCACCGACCCGGACGCGGTCCTCGGGTCCGTACGGGCCCTGCTGGCGCCGGGCGGGCGTTTCGCCGCTCACGAATACAGCCTCAGCGGGTCCCGGGCGCACCGGGCGCTGTGGACCGCGGTCTGCCGCGGCGTGATCATCCCGGCGGGCACGCTCACCGGCGACCGGGACCTCTACCGCCACCTCTGGCACAGCGTCCTCGCCTTCGACACCGCGCCCGCCTTCGCCGGCCGGCTCGCCCGGGCCGGTCTGACCTCGGTACGGGTCGCCCCCGTCGCCGGATGGCAGACCGGCATCGTGCACACCTTCCTCGCCCGCGACGGCCACCCGGCCACGACACCGGAGCACGCCCCGTGAACGCCCGACCCCCCGCCGCCCGACGAGGCCGCGACCGCAAGGCCGAAGTCCTCCTGCCCGCACCCGGCGCACCACGCTTCCGACGAGGTGACGAACCGTCCGTCGCCGTCGTCGGAGGCGGAATCGCCGGCCTCGCCGCGGCCACCCTGCTGGCCGAGCGCGGCGCCCGGGTGACCCTGTACGAGAAGGACGACGCACTCGGCGGCCGCCTCTCCGGCCACCGCACCGTGCTCGCCGACGGCTCACCGGTGACGATGACCCGCGGCTTCCACGCCTTCTTCCGGCAGTACTACAACCTGCGCGGCCTGCTCCGGCGTACCGACCCCGCCCTCGCCCGCCTCGTACCGCTGCCCGACTACCCCCTGCGGCACAGCGGCGGCCTGACCGACAGCTTCGCCCGGGTCCCGAGGACACCGCCCCTCAGCGCGCTCGGCTTCGTCGCGCTCAGCCCCACCTTCGGATGGCGGGACCTGGCCGCCATGGACCCCCTGGCCGCGCTCCCGCTCCTCGACGTCCGCGTCCCCGAGGTGTACGAGCGCTTCGACGGCGTCGGCGCGACCGCCTTCCTGGAGAGCGTGCGCTTCCCGGAGGCCGCCCACCATCTGGCGTTCGAGGTGTTCTCGCGCAGCTTCTTCGCCGACCCGCGCCGGCTGTCCGCCGCCGAACTCCTGCTGATGTTCCACATCTACTTCCTCGGCTCGTCCGAGGGCCTGCTCTTCGACGTACCGGCCGAACCCTTCCCGCAGGCGCTCTGGGAACCGCTCGCCGCGTACGTCGAGAGCCTGGGCGCGGACATCCGTCCCGGGACACCCGTGCACCGCATCGCCCCGCGCGACGGCGGCGGAGCCCACGTACACACCGCGACCGGCGCCCACCGGCACGACGCCGTGGTGCTCGCCCTCGACACCGAGGGCCTGCGGCACACCGTCGCCGCGTCGCCCGGCCTCGGCACCGCCCCCTGGCGCGACGGGATCGCCGCACTCCGCACGGCACCGCCCTTCCTCGTCTCCCGGCTCTGGCTCGACCGCCCCGTGCGCGCGGACCGGCCCGGCTTCCTCGGCACCAGCGGCTACGACGGGCTCGACAACATCAGCGTCCTGGAACGCTACGAGGGCGAGGCCGCCCGCTGGGCCGCGCGCACCGGGGGCTCCGTCGTGGAACTGCACGCGTACGCCGTGGATCCCGGCGCCGAACACAAGGAGGTGCAGGAACGGCTCATCGACCGGCTGCACCGCGTGTACCCGGAGACCCGCGACGCCCGCGTGGTCGACTCCCGGCACGAATGGCGCTCCGACTGCCCGCTCTTCGAAGCCGGCACGTACCCCCTGCGCCCGGCCGTCCGCACCCCGCACCCCTGGCTGGCCCTCGCCGGGGACGCGATCCGCTGCGACCTGCCCGTCGCCCTCATGGAACGGGCCGCCACCACCGGCTTCCTGGCCGCGAACGCCCTGCTCGCCGACCGGGGCGTCCGGGGCCAGGTGCTGTGGACGGTGCCCCGGAGAGGCCGCTCCCGCGCACTCCGGGCGCTCGCCGCCGCACGGCGCGCCTGAAGCGCCTCAGCCCGGAAAGCGCCCGGTGCTGCGCAGCGCCCAGCGCCTCTCCGCGTACGCCAGATCGTCCACCCACAGCCGCCCGGCGGTACGGCGCATCAACGGCCGCAGCGCCGGGGCGGCGGCCCGGGCCAGAGCGAAGCCCGGCCGGTCCGACGCCGCGACCGTCGCCTCGACGACGGCGGTGCGCGGGCGCTCGTGATCGGCTGCGGTCAGGGGCGTCGCGTGCGTCTCCACCACGGAGGACGCGCCCTCGCCGTCCGTGATGCGCATGACGACGGTGCGCGGGCCCGGCGCCGTGAACTCGGCCCGCACCGGCACCACCAGGCGCCCGGCCACCCGGAAGGACACATCGACCACGAACGCGTCGTCCTCCTCGCCCTCCGGTTCCCGCACCACCGACAGGTCGATGAACGAGTACGGGTGGAACCACGAACCGTGCCACGGGTCGAGCCGGTTGGCCACCACGTCCTGCGGTTCGCACCGCCCGACCGCCGTGAACACCGCGTCCACCGCGCCACCGCGCGCCGGCCGTACGGGCACCACGGGCCGGTCGGTGGGCTCCTCACCGCCCACCTCGTCGAGCCGCACCCACACGAGTACACCGTCGTCGTGCACCGGGAACGGCTGCCAGCCCGCGAACGGGGCCCCGTCCAGGGCGAGTCCGTGCCAGTGGCACACCAGCGTGCCGCACACCACCCGGCTGTCCCGCAGCGGAGCCCCCAGGTGCGGGCAGACACCCGACCCGGCGCGCAGCCCACCGTCCTCCGTGCGCCACAGCACGATCTCCGTGCCGCCGACCGTCCGGCCGTACGGGCGGGCGCCGACGCGCACATCCCGCGAGGCGCCCACCACGTACCAGTTGCCCGACGGGCGGGTCGTCGCCCGCTTCAGCGCCCCGGCGATGAGCGCCGGCCGCGCCTCGCGCCACGTCGGCTCCTGCGCCGCCCAGTCGGGGCCGGAACCCCGCAGCCGCAGCGGCGGCGACCACCGCCGCCCGTTCCGCCGGGTCACCGCACCGGTTCCTTCCGCTCGGCCGCGCCCTCCGCCGCCGTCCGGCCGCGCGCACGCCACCTGGCCGCCGCCACGCGCAGCACACCGACGGCCGCCGTCGCGGCGCGCCGCCGCCGGGAGACCACCGCACGCCGGTGCAGGACCCGGTAGTCCTGCTCGGCGACCGCGTCGAGGATCCCGCCGTAGAGGGTGAACGCCGCGCGGATACAGGGGCGCACCCGGGGATCGAGCATGCCGATGCCCGGCTCCGCCGTCCGGTACACCCCGCGCGTCAGCTCCGCCGCTGCCACCAGCGCGGCCCGGATGCGGGCGTCCTCGCGCCCGGTGCGCCGGCTCCACTCCAGCAGCGCCCGGTCGACCCCGTGGGAGGACAGCAGATCGCCGGGCAGGTAGACGCGTCCCCGGTCGAGGTCCTCGCCCACGTCCCGTACGAAGTTGGTGAGCTGGAACGCCACCCCCAGCGCGGCCGCGTGCGGCTCGGCCTCCTGCCGGGGCACGACCGTACCGAGCACCGGCAGCATCTGCAGACCGATCACCGCGGCCGAACCGTGCACGTACTTCTGGAGATCGGCGTAGGTGGGGTAGTGGGTGACGGTCAGGTCGGCCCGTATCGAGGACATGAAGTCGGCGAACAAATCGTGGCCGATGCCGTACCGCGCGGCGGTGTCGGCCACGGCCCGGACCACCGGTTCGTCGCCCGTGCCGGTCCTCAGACCGTGCGCCAGATCGCGTTCGAGGCGCAGCAGCAGCCGGTCGCGCTCCACGGGTGTCCGGTGCCGGTCCAGGTCGTCGACGATGTCGTCGGCCCAGCGGGCGAAGCCGTACAGGGCGTGTACGGCGGACCGCCGCTCGGGCGGCAGCAGGCGGGTGGCGAGGAAGTACGTGCGTCCGTGGCGGGCGTTGAGCTGCCGGCACCGGGCGTACGCGGTGCGCAGCCCGGGGTCGGTGATGCCGGCCGCGTCCAGTTCACGACGCGTCATCGGCACCTGCCCGGACCAGAGGAGACGTGCCGCTGCGCACCCGGCGGGGGCGGGGCCCGGCGACGCCGGTGATCCGGGCGGCGGCCAGCTTGCCGCTGATGAGCACCGTCGGCACGCCGACCCCCGGAGTCGTCCCGCACCCCGCGAGGACCGCGTTCTCCGTCCCCCGCACGAGGTTGCGCGGCCGGAAGGGACCGGTCTGGGCGAAGGTGTGCGACAGGGAGAACGGACTGCCGGCGGCGTGGCCCCGGGCCGTCCAGTCGAGCGGGGTCACCAGAAGCTCCTCCTCGATGCTTTCCGCGAAGCCGTCCAGGCCCCGGCGTTCGAGCTCGCGGACCAGGGTTTCGCGGTAGCGCGGGCCGAGATCCGCCCACGCGGTGGCCGGGGGACCGGTCGTGGTGTTGGGGCACGGCGCGAGGACGTAGTGCAGATGACGGCCCGGAGGTGCCAGCGACGGGTCGTGCGCCGTGGGGCGCGTGATCAGCAGCGAGGGGTCGCTCATCAGCGCGCCGGTACGCGTCAGCTCCTCGAACGTCCGCTCCCAGGCGGCGCCGAACGACAGGGTGTGGTGCGCGAGGTGCGGCCAGGTGCGGTCGGTGCCGGCGTGCAGGACCACGGCGGACGGCGCGTGGCGCGGCCGGACCGGGCGCCGGGGCGGTGCCCCAGCAGCTCGTACGCGGTGGGCGGTTCGCAGGTCAGCACCACCGCGTCGCAGCCGATGCGCTCGCCGGAGGCCAGCCGCACGGCCCGTACCCGCCCCGCCGAACGCTCCAGCGCGCTCACCTCGGCCTCCCACCGCAGATCGGCGCCCGCGTCCGCCGCCGCGTCGGCCATGGCCCGGGGGAGCGCGTGCATCCCGCCCTTCGGGAACCAGACGCCGGCCACGGTGTCCATGTAGGCGATCACGGCGTAGGCCGCGAGCGCCCTGGCCGGGGCCACACCGGCGTACAGCGACTGGAACGAGAAGATCCGCCGCAGGCGTTCGTCGGAGAGGAAGCGGCCGATCCGGCCGTCCAGGCGTCCGAACCCGCCCAGCGCGGCGAGCCGGGCCAGGTCCGGGTGCAGCAGCCCGAACGGCGAGTCGAAGTTCGTGTCGATGAAGCGGCTCATCTGCGCCCGGTACAGGCGCTCCAGCCACCGCCGCAGATCGCGGTAGCCCGCCGCCTCGGCCGGCCCGGCGAAGCGCCGGACCTCCGCCTCCATCGCCTCGCCGTCGGTGTGCACGTCCAGCGAGGACCCGTCCGCGAAGCAGGCCCGGTACGCCGGGTGCAGGGCCGTCAGCTCGACCCGGCGGTACAGGCTGTCGCCCACGGCGGCGAACGCCTCGTCCGCGAGGTGGGGCATCGTCAGGACCGTGGGACCGGTGTCGATCTCGAACCCGCCCAGCCGCATCCGCCCCGCCCGGCCGCCGGGGCCCGCGTCCCGTTCGACCACGATGACACGGCGGCCCGCCCCCAGCAGATGCAGGGCGCAGGCCAGCCCGGACAACCCCGCGCCCACCACGACGACATGGCCCGTGGGTCCCGGTACGCCCTTCACCCGGCCCCCTCCTCGCTCGCGCACGCACGCCGGCCTCCTGCCGGGAGCGCATCGGGCGATCTCACCCCGGCTGCCGCCGAATGCGGGCCTCGGGACGGCGTGTCGCCCGCGATTCCTCCGGTCGGAGTACGTCCCGGGTGCAGGGAAGCCGGGCGCGTGCCTGGTCAGGTGACGGGGACGCCCGGGTTGACCAGACCGGCTCCGCCGGTCACCCGGTTGTCGGAGGTCACCGTGGCGGGGCAGTCCGCAGCGGCGTAGTTGGTGATGTCGATGGCGAAGCGGGTGGGGCCCGTGGCGCCGGTCAGGTCGGCGGTGTTGCCGCGGAAGACCGTGCCGCAGCCCCAGCCCGGGTCCTGTGTGTGGGTCTGGAAGCCGTCGTTGGTGGTGCCGGTGCCCCGGTTGTTCTCGACCGTGTAGCCGTTGCCCTTGATGTCGACCCACGAGTCGTCGTAGTTGGCCCCGGTGAGGCCGTCGCCGTCGAAGGTGTTCCCGGAGATCAGGCCGCCCGTGGTGCCTTCCTTGATGTCGATGTTCTCGCCGCCGATGCCGGGGCCGATGACGTTGTCGAGGATGCGGACGTGGTCGCTGGCGTCCGTGAGGGTGTTCGCCGTGCCGACGTACACCCCTTCGCCCATTCCGTTTCCGGACAGACCCGTGTCGTGGATGAAGGAGTTCTGTACGACTCCGTAGCTGCTCGACGTCCGGAAGTGGATGCCCTCCATGGTGGTGTGGTGGATCTCCACCGAGTCGGCCACGACATGGTCGGACGCGTCGATCATGATGCCCTTCTGGCCGCCGGTGACGGTGACGCCCCGGATCACCCAGTAGGGCGCGCTCGTGAGCTGGATGCCGTTCCCGCCGCCCGAGGGGGTGGTGAGGACCGCGGCCCGCGAGCCGGTCAGGGTGATCGGCGCGCTCGCGGTGCCGCCCCGCGTGATCTTGAAGTTGCCCGAGTAGGAGCCGTCCGCCAGCTCGATCGTCTGCCCCGGTACGGCGGCGGCCAGTGCGGCTTTGAGCTCCTTGCCGTTGGTCACCCGTACCGCCACCGCGTCGGAGGTCCCGGCCGCGGCCGAGGCGGCACCCGGAGCGGAGAGCAGCCCGGCGCCGACGAGCACCACGGCGACGGCGGTGCGCCGCACCGGGCACCCGGACCGGCCGGAAGGGGAAGGGGTACGGAGCATGGCGGGACCTCACCGTCTTGGCAGGGGCACAACAACACGCGGGGTGGCCCAGATTGGACTGGACCAACGGTGTCGTCAAGGGGGGAGGCGGTCCGCGAGCCGCCGGAGTCAGGTCCCGGGAGCGGTGGCGTACCCGATCGCGATCATGGCCGCGTCGTCGTCCAGATGCCCGCCGACGTAGTGCAGCAGATCGTCGCGGAAGCGGTCGATGAAGGAGTCCGGGTCGCCCTCGGCCCACCCGGTGACGCGTTCCGCGAGCGGGTAGAAGGCGCGGGAGGCGTCGCGGGCCTCGGTGACACCGTCGGTGTACAGCAGCAGGAGGTCGCCGGGGACGAACCGGAAACTGTCGATGTGATAGCGCGGTCGCGACAGGCCGCCCAGCCCCAGCGGGGGCGCGGGCGATGCCGCGTCCATCGTCAGCGGTCGGCCGTCCCGCAGGACGACCGGCGGGGGATGCCCGCAGGAGACCATGTGCACGCGGTCGTGCCGGTCGGGGATGTCCAGCACGGTGGCGGTGATGAACGCCTCCCCGGGCCCGTCCGACCCGGGCAGCCCCCAGGACACGCTCTCGTCCAGATAGGCGACCAGCTCGTCCAGGCTCGCCCGGTGCCGGGCCGCGGCGTGGAACGCGCCGAGCAGCAGCGCCGCGTCACTGACCGCGCTCACCCCCTTGCCCCGCACGTCACCGATGATCAGCCGGGTCCCCGATCCGGTGCGCGCCGCCGCGTACAGGTCCCCGCCGATCTGCGCCTCCGCCTCCGACGCCAGGTAGAGCGAGGCCGCGCGCAACGGCCCGAGACGCCGGGGCAGCGGCGGCAGGACGACCCGCTGGACCGCCTCGGAGACGTACCGCACCTGCTCCAGCTCCCGGGCGCGGCGCTCCCGCAGGACGCAGAAGACGACGAGGCAGACCCCGACCAGGGCCAGAGCGACGATCTGCGCCTCGTGGTTGGCCGAGAGCAGTTCGTCCGGATCGCGCAGCACGCCGACCGCCGTCTGCGCGATCACCGCCAGCGCGGCCACGAACCCGACCGCCCGGGGGCCGCCGATCGAGGGGGTGATCGCCGGGGCCGCCACCAGCAGCGGGCCCAGATGGATGTCGGGCGGCGCGAATATGTCCACCAGGAAGACCGCGATGATCCAGCCGATGGGGACAGCGAGCAGTGCCCGGCCTGCTCGCAGCGGCCGGCGGCGTCTTTCGGCGTGCTGCGGCATGACTCCTCTCTACACCGCGCCGACTCGGCCCGCATCGGCAGAGCCGCGGGGCGGTAGGTGCGAGCGCGGGGGCCGCGACTACCGACGCGCCGGTAGACGCATCACCCGTGAGAGCCCGAGGGCGGCCGTGCGCACGGCCGGGGCCAGTTGGGCGGGCCGGAACCGGGCGCGCGGCACGGCCACGGACAGGGCCGCCACCGCCGTCGGACCGTCGAAGACCGGCGAGGCGATGCAGCTGACGCCGAGGGCCGCCTCCTGCTCCTCGTACGCGAGCCCGGAGACCTGGATCTGCTCGATGACCGTGCGCAGCCGGACCGGGTCGGTGATCGAGTGGGGGCTCAGCCGGGGCAGCGGCCGGGCCAGCACCTCCTCGACCAGGGCGCCGTCCGAGAACGCCAGCAGCGCCTTGCCCACCCCCGTGCAGGTCAGCGGCAGCCGGCCGCCGATGCGGGACGGCAGGGCCAGCGCGTCATGGCCGTGGATGCGTTCCACGTACACCACGTCGAAGCCCTCGCGCACGCCCAGGTGCACGGTCTCGTGCGTCGCCTCGAAGAGGTCCTGGAGGAAGGGCAGCGCCGCCTCCCGCAGATCCTGCCGGCGCGGCACGAGGGAGCCCAGCTCGAACAGCTTGCCGCCGAGCCGGTACGTCTCACCCGCACGCTCCAGCAGGCCCAGGCGCACCAGATCGGCGCACAGCCGGAACGCGGTGGTCTTGGCCAGGCCCGTACGCGCGGCGATTTCTGTCAGGCGGAACGCCCCGCCGTCCGGGCGGTAGCAATCCAGGACGGCCGCCGCCTTGTCGAGCATGTTCCCCGACGCGCTGTTCCGTGTCATGGAACATATTTTGCCGCGCCTCCGGCCGCACGCCTATACCTGTCGTGCGGTCGACGGCCGCCCCACCCCATCCCCGCCGGAGGTAACGCGCATGTACGTCCCACACCGCACCGCCGCAGCCGAGGGGAGGCGGCCGTGAGCGCGACCGACGCCGTGCACGAGGCGGCGGCCGTCCTGCGGGAGGCCGCGCGCACCGGCGTGCCGTGCCCCCCGGTGCGCACGCTGCTCCCCGAGGAGGACGTCGCGGCGGCGTACGCCGTACAGCGGCTGTACGTCGAGCGCTCGCTCGCCGAGGGCCGGCGCCTCGTCGGCCGCAAGATCGGCCTGACCTCGCCCGCCGTGCAGCGCCAGCTCGGCGTCGGACAGCCCGACTTCGGCGCCCTGTTCGCCGACATGGCCGTGCCCGAGGGCCTGCCGATCGCCCCCGGCAGGCTGATGCAGCCCAAGGTGGAGGCCGAGGTCGCGCTCGTGCTGGGCGCGGACCTGCCGCACCGCGACCCGACCGCCGCCGACCTGCTGCGCGCCACCGCCTTCGCCCTGCCCGCGCTGGAGATCGTGGACAGCCGCATCGCCGGCTGGGACATCGGCATCGTGGACACCGTCGCCGACAACGCCTCCTGCGGGCTGTACGTGCTCGGCGGTACCCCGGTCCCGCTGGACCGGGTCGACCTGCGCGACGCGGCCATGACCCTCACGAAGAACGGCGAGACCGTCTCGCAGGGCACCGGCCGCGACTGCCTGGGCAGCCCGCTCACCGCGGCGCTCTGGCTCGCCGCCACCCTCGCCGGGCTCGGCGACCCGCTGAAGGCCGGCGACCTCGTCCTGACCGGCGCGCTCGGGCCCATGGCCGTCGCGGCCGAGGGCGACGAGTTCACCGCCCGTATCGACGGACTGGGCACGGTCTCCACCGCGTTCGCGTCCGCCACCACGCAAGGAGCGCGCGCATGACCACGAAGGTCGCCGTCATCGGGTCCGGAAACATCGGAACCGACCTGATGATCAAGGTGCTGCGGCTCTCCGACACCCTGGAGATCGCCGCCATGGCGGGCATCGACCCCGCATCCGACGGCCTCGCCCGGGCCCGCCGCCTCAAGGTGGCCACCACCCACGGGGGCGTCGACGGCCTGGTGGAGCTGGACGAGTTCGCGGACGTCGAGATCGTCTTCGACGCCACGTCGGCCGGCGCGCACCGCCGCCACGACGAGGTGCTGCGCGCCCTGGGACGTACGGTCGTCGACCTCACCCCGGCCGCCCTCGGCCCGTACGTCGTGCCGCCCGTCAACGGCGACGCGCACCTCGGCGCCGCCAACGTCAACATGGTCACCTGCGGCGGCCAGGCCACCATCCCCGTCGTCGCGGCCGTGAACGCCGTGACCCCCGTGCACTACGGCGAGATCGTCGCCTCGATCTCCTCGCGCTCGGCCGGACCCGGGACGCGCGCCAACATAGACGAGTTCACCGAGACCACCTCCTCGGCCATCGAACAGGTCGGCGGAGCCGCGCGCGGCAAGGCGATCATCGTCCTCAACCCGGCCGAACCCCCGCTGATCATGCGGGACACGGTGCACTGCCTGGTCGGCGACTGCGACGACGCCGCGGTCACCGCCTCGGTGGAGGAGATGGCGGCCCGGGTCCGGACCTACGTGCCCGGCTACCGCCTCAAGCAGAAGGTGCAGTTCGACCGGGTCACCGACGACGACCCGCTGCGCACGCTCCTCCCGGTCGGCACCCGGTCCGGGGACGCCGCCAGGGTCTCCGTCTTCCTGGAGGTCGAGGGCGCCGCCCACTACCTGCCCGCCTACGCCGGAAACCTCGACATCATGACGTCGGCCGCCCTGCGCACCGCCGAACGCATGGCCGCCCACCGCGCCACGGAGGTGGCCCCGCGATGACCGCTCTCTACGTGCAGGACGTGACCCTGCGGGACGGCATGCACGCCGTCCGCCACCGCTACACCGTGGACCAGGCCCGCACCATCGCCACGGCCCTCGACGCCGCCGGGGTCGCCGCCATCGAGATCGCGCACGGCGACGGCCTGTCCGGCTCCAGCATCACCTACGGCGTCGGCGCCCACACCGACTGGGAGTGGATCGAGGCGGTCTGCGACAGCGTCGAACACGCCGTCCCCACCACCCTGCTGCTCCCCGGCATCGGCACCCTGCACGACCTGCGACAGGCCCACGCCCTCGGCATCCGCTCCGTCCGCGTCGCCACCCACTGCACCGAGGCGGACATCTCCGCCCAGCACATCGCCGCCGCCCGGGACCTGGGCATGGACGTCGCCGGGTTCCTGATGATGTCCCACATGGCCGAACCGGCCGAACTCGCCCGCCAGGCCAAGCTGATGGAGTCCTACGGCGCCCACTGCGTCTACGTGACCGACTCCGGCGGGCGGCTCACCATGGACGGCGTACGCGACCGCGTCCGCGCCTACCGCGACGTCCTCGACCCGGCCACCGGGCTCGGCATCCACGCCCACCACAACCTCGGCCTGGGCGTCGCCAACTCCGTCGTCGCCGTCGAGAACGGCGTCACCCGCGTCGACGCCTCCCTCGCGGGCCAGGGCGCGGGCGCCGGCAACTGCCCGCTGGAGGCGTTCGTCGCCGTCGCCGACCTCATGGGCTGGGACCACGGCTGCGCCCTGTTCCCCCTGATGGACGCCGCCGACGATGTGGTCCGCCCGCTCCAGGACCGGGAAGTGCGCGTCGACCGGGAGACCCTGACCCTCGGCTACGCGGGCGTGTACTCCAGCTTCCTGCGCCACGCCGAGACCGCCGCCCGTCGCTACGGTCTCGACACCCGCGACATCCTCGTGGAGGTCGGGCGGCGCAAGATGGTCGGCGGCCAGGAGGACATGATCACCGACATCGCGCTCGACCTGACGAGGGCCGACGCCCCCGCCTGAGCCGAACGGACGGGCCCGGTCGCGCACCACGGTGACGACCGGGCCCGCCGCTGCTTCGAGAAGGGAGCCGGGTACGGCTCCGTTAGGGTCGCTACGTGGACATTCCCCGCCTGCTCGACGGCCGGCTGAAGATGCGGCACCTGCTCCTGGTGGACGCCCTCTCGCGGCAGGGATCGGTCGTCGCGGCCGCCGGTGAGCTGCACACCACCCAGCCCGCTGCCACCCGGAGCCTGCACGAGCTGGAGGACATCCTCGGCGTCCCGCTCTTCGAACGCGGCCCCCGGGGCGTCCGCGCGACCGTCTTCGGCGAGGCGTTCACCCAGCACGCGCGCGCCGTCCTCGCCCAGCTGGCCCAGGCCGGCCGGCACGTCGTGGAGCTGGCCGAGGCCGACCGGGGCACCGCCGTCGTGGGCACCCACCTGGCCGGCTCCAACATCCTGCTGCCCCGCGCCGTCGCCGCGCTCAAGCGGGCCCACCCCTTCCTCACGGTGGTCGTCCGCGAGGCGTCCCCGAGGACCTGCTGCTCGACCTGGAGGCCGGGCGCGTCGATCTCATCGTGGGCAGGCTGACCGCGTCCTCCGGCGAGGGCCTGATCCGGCGCCCCCTCTACGACGAGTCCATCGGCCTGGTCGTCCGCGCCGGCCACCCGCTGACCGCCACCCCCGACGCGGAACTCGCGGACACCCTCCACTTCCCCTGGATCCTGCCCGGCCAGCAGACCGTGCTCCGCCGCGAGGTGGAGGAACTGCTCGCGCTCCAGGGCCTCGGCCTGCCCCGCGACCGGGTCGAGGCCACCTCGTTCCTGACCGTGCGCCAGCTGCTCCTGGAGACCGAGGTGGTGGCCGTCCTGCCCGGCTCCCTGGTCCGGGACGACGGCCGACTGGCCGAACTCCCCGTGCCGCTGGACCGCATCGGCCACCGCGTGGGGCTGACCCTGTCGGCGGACCGCACCCTCAGCCCGTCGGCCAGGGCGCTGATGGAGAGCCTGGAGGAGGCGGCGGCCGGGATGACGGCAAGGCCCCCGGACCCGCGAGCAGCGGACCGGGGGCCGGAGGAGCGGCGGGATCAGAGCCCGAGGTAGCGCTCCGCGTTCCCGTACGTGATCTTCTGCCGGGCCGACTCGCTCAGCGAACGGCTCTTGCGTACCACCGCACCCGCCGGGCGCTCGCCCAGCGGATACGGGTAGTCGCTGCCCACCATGACCCGGTCCTCGCCGACGGTGTCCACGAGGAGCCGCAGCGCGCGGTCGTCGAAGACGACCGAGTCCACGTAGAACCGGCCCAGGTAGTGCGAGGGCGGGTACTGCGACGTGCCGATGACGTCGTTGCGCCCGTGCCAGGCGTTCTCCATCCGGCCCAGCCAGAACGCGAACGAGCCGCCGCCGTGCGCGAAGCAGATCTTCAGGCGCTCGTCGATACGGTCGAACGCACCGCCCAGGATCAGCGCCAGGATCGACAGATGGGTCTCCGCCGGCATCGCCGTCAGCCACCGTGCCATCCACCGGTCGAGCCGGGGCGAGGAGTCCATGTCCCAGGGGTGGACGAACACCGGCACATCGAGCGACGCGCAGTGCTGGAGGAAGGTGACGACCCCCTCGCTGTCCAGGTCCCGGTCACCGACGTGGTTGCCGATCTCCACCCCCCGGTGCCCGGCGGCGACCGCCCGCTCCACCTCCCGGCACGCGGCGTCCGGGTCCTGGAGCGGCACCTGGCAGAACGGGATCAGCCGGTCCGGTGCCGGAGCGGTGATCTCCAGGGCCAGGTCGTTGAAGATCCGGGCGATCTTCGCGGCCTCGGCGCCGCTGCGGCCGTAGTGGAAGAACGCCGGGGTGGGGGAGACCACCTGGGCGCTCACCCCGTCCGCGTCCATGTCCCGCAGCCGGACCCCGGCGTCCCAGCAGTCCGCCTGGATCCGGCGGAACTCCGAGGAGCCGGTCATGATCATGGCCTCGGTCTCGGACTCGATCCGCAGCCACGGGGCGTCCGGGCCGCCGAGCTCCGACAGATCGGGCCAGCCGCGCGGGACGTAGTGGGTGTGGACGTCGATCAGGTCGGCCACCGGTCAGCCCTTCCCGGGGTGGAGCGCACCGCAGGCGGAGCAGACCCGGGCCCGCTCGTCCTCGTAGAACTTCTCGAAGACCGGCGGGAGGTCGGCGACGATGTCGCGGACCTGGAGCTCCACCTCGTACACGGTCGCCGAACAGGAGGGGCAGAACCACAGGAACTTCTCCAGCGTGCCCTCCTCACGGACCCGCTCGATCACCAGGCCGATGGAGTCGGGGTCCGGGCGCTGCGGGGAGTGCGGCACATGGCCGGGCAGCAGCCACGCCTGGCCCTCCTTGATGTGCACGGTACGCGGGCCCTCGTCGGTCATGAGGTTGACGTGCATGTCCCCCTTGACCTGGTAGAACCACTCCTCGTACGGGTCGAGGTGGAAGTCCGTGCGCTGGTTGGGCCCGCCGACGATCTGCACGATGAAGTCCTTGCCGAGCGCCATGGTGCGGTTGTTCACCGGCGGCTTCAGCAGGTGCGCGTGGGCGTCGATCCAGCCCTGGAAGTCGATGACCTCGGGGATGTCGGTCACGGTGTCTCCTTCGTGGTGGCCGCGGCCGGCAGCTGCGCCACGGCCTGGATCTCGATGAGCAGATGGGGGTGGGGGAGCTGGTGCACGGCGACGGTGGTCCTGGCCGGTCCCGTCTCGTCGAAGTACTGGCCATAGACCTCGTTGTAGCCGCCGAAGTCGTTCATGGAGACGAGGTACGCGGTCACCTGGACGACGTCCGCGAGGCCGCCGCCCGCGTCGGCGAGGATGTCCCCGATGTTCTCGATGACCGCGCGGGTCTGCGCGCGGATGTCGAGGTCGGTGGTGCCCAGCTCGTCCGTCGCCACCCCGGCGAAGGAGTTGTCGGGCCGGCGGGAGCTGGTGCCGGAGACGAAGACGAGGTCTCCGGCGCGGCGGAAGTGCGGGAACCGGCCGCGCGGGCGCGCCTTGCCGGGGATGACCCGTCCCTGTTCCATCAGACCCCCCTCACGCCGACGCGGCCGATGCCGTCGACCTCGCACACGGTCTCCCCGCTTTCCAGCGGGATCGCCGCGGTGGCCGCCCCGGCCAGCACCACCTGGCCGGCCCGCAGCGGGATGTGCCGCCGCCGCGCCAGGTCGAGCAGGGCCCGCAGGGCGTTGACCGGGCCACCGAGGATGGCCTCGGTCGAGCCCGCCACCTCCCGGCCCGCGCCCGACAGGCGTACGGCCCGGTCGGACACGTCCTGCACGGAGACCCAGGCGCCGATCACATAGGCCGCCGCCGAGGTGTTGTCCGCGACGACGTCCTCGTAGGTGAAGCGGAAGTCCCGGTAGCGGGAGTCGATGATCTCCAGGGCGGGCGCGACGGCGTCCACACAGGAGACGAGGTCGGTGTCCGGATCGGCCGGGTCCACGTCCCGGCCCAGCCGGTACGCGACCTCCGGTTCCACCTTCGGGTGGATGAACCGGTCCAGCTCGATCGCACCGCCGTCCGGGACGCACATGGCGTCGGTCAGCCGGCCGACGATGATCTCGGAGACTCCCATCTGCTCCATCTTGGCCTTGCTGGTGAAGCCCAGCTTCACGCCGGTGATCCGCTCACCGCGCCCCTCGCGCAGGGCGAGCAGCGCGGCCTGCACGGCGTAGGCGTCGTCCACGGCCAGGGTGTGCGTGTCGGCGAGGCTGAGGGTGTCCGTGACGGTGCGCTGCGCGGTGTCGAGCCGCGCGGCCAGCGTCCGGACCGTTTCCTCGGTGATCAACGGGGGCCTCCTTCACCGGAGTACGGGGCGTTGTCGCCCATGGTCATGTCCTTCCGGCCGCCCGGCTCGGGGGCGGCCTGCTCGGTCGTGGGCGGGGGAGCCGGCGCGGGCCCGGGCGTCACAGCTGGACGCACACGTTGGTCGGCTCGGTGTAGAAGTGCAGCGAGGAGGCGCCTCCCTCGCGGCCGAGGCCGGAGAGGCCGACGCCGCCGAAGGGCGAGCGCAGGTCGCGCAGGAACCAGGTGTTGACCCAGGACATGCCGACGTCCATCGCCTGGGCCACGCGGTGCCCGCGCCGCAGATCCCGGGTCCACACGGAGGCGGCGAGGCCGTACTCCGTGTCGTTGGCCAGCCCGATCGCCTCCTCCTCCGTGTCGAACGGGATCAGCGCCGCGACCGGCCCGAAGATCTCCTCGCGCACCGGGCGGTCGGCGTTCGTCAGCCCCGTCCACAGCGTCGGCTCGATCCACGAACCGCCGTCCAGCTCCTCGCCGAGGCCCGGCGTGCCGCCCCCGGTGAGGGCCTTCGCGCCCAGCTGTCCGGCCAGGTCCAGGTAGCCGCGCACCTTCTCCCGGTGCGCCTGCGAGATCAGCGGCCCCGTCGTGGTCGCCGGGTCCAGCGGGCTGCCGAGCCGCAGCGAACGGGCCCGCTCGACCAGGCCGTCCGCGATGTCCGCGAAGACCGAGCGGTGCACGTAGACCCGCTCGGTGCACAGACACACCTGGCCGGTGTTGGCGAACACCGACCGGGTCAGGCCGTCCAGGGTCTCCTCGATGTCCGCGTCGGCGAAGACCAGCGCCGCGTTCTTGCCGCCCAGCTCGAAGGAGACGGGGCGCACGCGCGGTGCCACGGTCTTCATCACCCGCGCGCCGGTCGCCGTGGACCCGGTGAAGGTGACGCCGTCGATCCCGGGGTGCGTGGTGACGTACTCCCCGGCCGAGCCGCCGCCGAAGCCGTGCACCACGTTGTAGGCGCCGGCCGGCAGACCCGCCTCGGCCAGTACCTCCGCGAGCAGGGCCGCGGTGCCGGGCGTCTCCTCGCTGGGCTTGACCACGACGGTGTTGCCGCAGGCCAGGGCCGGGGCGACCTTCCAGGTGAGCAGCAGCAGCGGCAGGTTCCAGGGAACGATGACCGCGACCACCCCGAGGGGCTTGCGGACCGCGTAGTTGAGGGCCTGCCGGCCGCCCGGCAGGTCGGTCAGGAAGGACTCCTGCCCGGCGGCCGCGACGACATCGGCGAACGTACGGAAGTTTGATACGGCCCTGGCTACGTCGAGGTCGCGGGCGAGGGTCACGGGCTTGCCGGTGTCGGCCACCTCGGCGGCCACGAACTCCTCGAACCGGGCCTCGATCAGCGCGGCCGCCCGGCGCAGGACCTCGGTGCGCTCCCGGACCGGGGTCGCCGACCAGGGCCCGAGCGCCTTGCGCGCCGCCGCGACGGCCCGGTCGACCAAGGGGGCATCGGCCTCGTGGACGAGGGAGTGCACACGGCCGGTGGCCGGGTCCGTCGCTTCGAAACTCTTGCCGCCGTCGTCCGGGTCGATGAAACGCCCGTCCACGAAGTTGCGGATCCACCGCGAAGTCTGTGCCGTCATGACTCACACCCTGGGATCACGCGGCCATGACGACAAATGACGTTTCGGGGCTCAGCTATGCCGACTTCGGTATGGCCCCGCCGAACAGGCGTTTCCCTCGGGGAGCGGGCGGCGGCGCCCTCGGGTTTGGTCGCCCGGTATACCCGTCCCGCTATAGCGGCGGGACGAAACGGCATTTGTTCGCCTCTGCCCGGGGCCCCAGGATCCACCGAAAGCGCGGGGCTTCCCCGCCTTCCCCAGCAGACGAGGTGTTCCATGAGCGACGCGGACCGTCCCAAGGGCGCGAGCAGGACTGCGCTTGCCACCCTTCTCGGAACCACATTGGAGTGGTACGACTTCTTCCTGTACGGCACGGCCGCCGCACTGATCTTCGACAAGCAGTTCTTCCCCGACCTGAGCCCCGCGGCGGGCACCCTCGCCGCGTTCTCCACGCTCGCGGTCGGCTTCGTCGCCAGGCCCCTCGGCGGCCTGGTCTTCGGCCACTTCGGCGACCGCCTCGGACGCCGCTCCACCCTGGTGGTCTCGCTGGTGATGATGGGACTGGGCTCCACCCTCATCGGCGCCGTCCCGAGCTACGGCTCCATCGGCCTGTGGGCCCCGGTCCTGCTGGTCCTCCTGCGCGTCGTCCAGGGCATCGGCCTCGGCGGCGAGGGCGCCGGCGCCACCCTGATGTCGATGGAGCACGCCCCCGAGGGGCGGCGCAACCTGTACGCGGGCTTCCCGCAGATGGGGACGCCCGCGGGCCTGGTGCTGGCGAACCTCATTTTCCTCGCCACCAACTCGCTCGCCGGACACGCCACGTTCACCGCCTGGGCGTGGCGCATCCCGTTCCTGCTGAGCTTCGTCCTGGTCGGCGTCGGCCTGGTCGTGCGGCTGCGCGTCACCGAATCGCCGTCCTTCGACCGGGCCCGGCAGGAGGACGAGGTGGTCCGCTTCCCGCTGGCCGACGCGCTCAAGGCCGGACTGCCCCGACTGGCCGTCACCCTGCTCGCCGTCGTGGCGAACTCCGCGGTCGCGTACGTCTTCATGGTCTTCACGCTGTCCTACGGCACCAAACACCTCGGCTTCGACCAGCAGTTCCTCGTCCTCGGGGTGAGCGGGGCCGCCGTGCTGTGGTTCGTGTCGATCCCGGTATGGACGAAGATCGCCGACCGCAAGGGGCGCCGCACGCTCTTCATCGGCGGTTCCGTCGCCATCCTGCTGTGGTGCGCGGTGTTCTTCCCCCTGCTGGACACCGGCAGCCGGGCGACCGCCCTGCTCGCGCTCGCCGGCATGGGCCTGATCATCCCGGTGACCCACTGCGTCCAGGGCGCCATCATCGCCGACACCTTCCCGGTCCGGGTGCGCTACTCCGGCACCTCGCTGGTCCTCCAGATAGGCGCGGTCCTCGGCGGCGGCCTGGCCCCCATGATCTCCAGCGCGCTCCTCGGCAGCGGCGACTCCTCGACCGGAGTGACCTGGTATCTCGTGGGGATGTGCGCGCTCAGCCTCGTCGGTGCGGTGGCGCTGTTCCGGATGGTTCCCGAGACTCCTGTGGAGCGGGCCCCACTCGTCCCCGAAACGGCAGGCAAGGCATGAACACCCCTCGGACGGTCCGTACCGGCCCCATCCGTTACGCCACGGCGTCGCGCTTCGCCCGGCCGCGCCCCGCGACGGCCGAGGACCCCGCACCGGGGCCCGGCGCGGTCTGCCCCCAGCCGCCCTCCCGCCTCGAAGCACTGATGGGCCCGCCGCCCGGCCGGCATCCGCGGAGCGAGGACTGCCTCCACCTCACCGTCATCGCACCCGCCGCCCCCGCGACGACGGGCCGCCCCGTCCTCGTCTGGCTCCACGGCGGCGGCTTCAGCAGCGGCGCCGGCATCCTCGACTGGTACGACGGCAGCGCGCTCGCCGCCGAACAGGACGTCGTCGTGGTCAGCGCGAACTACCGGCTCGGCGCCCTCGGCTACCTCCTCCAGGACGGGGTCAGCGAGGGCAACCTCGGCCTGTACGACCAGATCGAGGCGCTGCGCTGGGTCCGGGCGCACATCGCGGACCACGGCGGCGACCCCCGTAACGTCACCGTCTTCGGCCAGTCCGCCGGCGCCCTGTCCGCCCTGCTGCTCCTGGGCGTCCCCGAAGCGCGCGGGCTCTTCGGGCGCGTGATCCTCCAGAGCCCGCCCCTGTCCATCGCCACCCGCACCCCGGCCGAGGCACGGGAGACCGGAAGGCTCTTCGCCGCCCACCTCGGCGCCGACCCCCGCACCGCCCCGGCGGCGGACCTGCTCGCCGCCCAGGCGCGCACCGCGGCCGACCACCAGCGGCGGACCGGAAACTTCCTGGCCCCGCCGTTCGGCCCGGTCGGCGGCGTCGCACCGCTGCCCGCCGAGACCGGGCCCGCCCCCTTCACCGGCCCCGCCCCGGACGTGCTGTACGGATGGAACGCCGACGACATGTCCGCCTTCCCCGAGGGCCCGTCCGACTCGGGAAGCGTCGCCGAGCGCACCCGACGGCTGTACGAGGAGCCCCTGCGGGACCTGCACGCCCGGCTGGAACGCCACGGCGCCCGCGCCCACGGCTACCGGCTGGACTGGCGGCCCGCCGGTTCGCCGCACGGCGCCACGCACTGCGTCGAGATCCCGCTGCTCCTGGGGTCGGCCCGCGCCTGGCGGCACGCGCCGATGCTGGGCGACCTCGACCGGGCGGAGGTGGACGCGGTGGGCCGGGGGGTGCGCGCGGCCTGGGCGTCCTTCGCCCGCACCGGCGACCCGGGACCGCTGCCGGCACCGCTCACGGCGCTGCCGCGCTGACGGGGCTCAGACGTCAGTGGCCGTCGGTGCGCCTTCCAACTGGTTCTCTGTGGTTTCGGTGGACCGCCGGACAGGGGCGACGGACCGGCGGCGCGGAAGCACCCCGACGGCCACCGCGGCCGCGAGTACGAAGACGGCGGCGGCCACGGCCAGGCCCAGGGCATAGCCGTCGTTCAGCGCGCCGGGGTCCGTGGTCGGGCCGGTGTGGTGCGCGGCAACGGTGGCGAGGGCCGCCAGGCCGATGCAGCCGCCGAGCTGGCGGGAGCTGTTCATCAGGCCGGAGGCCATGCCGGCCTCGTGGGGAGCGACACCCGTGGTCGCGGCGGCGGCGACCGGGGCCAGGACCAGTCCGGCGCGGCCGAGGGCACCTACCGGGACGGCCTCAAGGCCCTGGTGGAAGGGCTGTTGGCCGGGCGCTGACCGGTCCCGGGGCCGTCAGCGCGCAGGCGCCGCGTCCGTGTGCAGAGGCTCCGGGTCTCCGCCCCCGCACATCCCCGCCGCACCCGCGCAGGGCTCCACGCCGCGCGGCCCCGCCGAGACGGCCAGGGGGACCCCGTTGGACCGCAGCGCCTCGCGTACGTCCAGGATCAGGGAGAACACCTCGTGGTTGCGGTCCTCGCCCTGCTCGTCCCACGCCCGCTGCTCCGCCTGCACCGCCATGCGGTCCTGCGCGAAGATGCGCTCGGTGAAGCGCCGGATGAGGGGCGCGGCCACGGTGAGCACGGCGGGCACGCGCGGCTTCTTGATCATGAGGAGCCCGTAGACATGGCAGGCGCGCTGGTCGGCGCCCACGGGCACGTACGCCGCCCAGAGGCTGAAGACCGGCTGGTCGGCGCCCTCCGGCACCAGATCGAGGGTCTGGTACGGGTACTCGGTGCGGATGGTCATCACGTCGCGGGAGCCGCCCGAGATGCCCTCGGCCGCCAGCACGCTCGCACCGGCGTTGCGCTTGCCTCCGGCGTGGGTGAACAGATACCTCGCCTCCACCGACCGGCCGTCGCTGCGCTGGCCGATCAGCTCCGGACGGAGCCGGCCGACGACACCCTGGTGCAGGAACTGGTGGTTCATGTCCAGCAGGTTCTCGTGCATGAACGAGTAGTGGCAGCGCACGACCCGCGAGTACGTCAGCGTCTTGTACTGCCCCGAGCTGAAGGCGGGCAACTCCGGAAGCGCGGTGGCCTGCGCCTTGTCCGGATCGCCGGGAAAGACGAAGACCAGACCGTACGCCTCGCGCACGGGGAAGCCGCGCACACCGCGGGGCGGCCTGCGGTCCTCCTTCGTCAGATACGGGATCTGCGAAATGCGGCCGTCACCGCGGTAGGCCCACGCGTGATACCGGCACCGGAGCACGTCACCCTCCACGACGCCCATGCTCAACGGAACCTGCCGATGCGCGCACCGGTCCTCCAGCGCGTGGACGGCCCCGCTCTTCCCCCGGTACAGCGCGAGACGCTCACCGGCGAACACGGCCGCGACCACCTTCCCGACGCGCACGTCCCGGGTCAGCGCCACCGGGTACCAGTAGTCCGGGTCAGCACCGACGCGCCGCAGATCCACAGCCCCGGAGAGCTCGGCCCGCACCACGTCCGCGTCGGTCTCCTTCATGCCTCTCCCTCGCAGATGGGACACACCGCCCACCTCATGATGACCGCGCCGGCTCCGGCTGCCCTGTCGAGCGCGTCCGGACCAGTGACGGCGGCTGCCCGGGGGGCCGCGTGATCCTCGGTCGTAGGGCCCTCTCCATGATCGTGCCGAAGGCGATAGCGTGCGCCCATGACATGGCGGGGACCGACGTATCGGATGGTGGATGGGGAACGAATCGACGGGGTCTGGTGCCACATCTGGCGGCGGCACCAGATGGGCGGCGGGTACTACCTCGACGACCTGATCGTCTTCGCGGACGGAAGTATCACCTGCGGGGAGCGCACGGACCTGGCCGGCCTCGCGAAGGAGCTGGCGACGGGGCGTTGGGCGGTGACCGACCCGGAGGCTCCGGCGCCGCCGGACCCGCCGTCGAAGTGGGAGGCCCGCTACAGCGAACCGTTGACAGCGGAGGGCTTCGTCCTGGAAGCCGCCGACCGCGTCGAAGAGCTGAGCGGGCGGCCAACTGCCGGTCAGCGCTGCCGGGATGCGATCCGGCAGTACGAGCAGCAGCCGACCGAGGCGAACCGGGAACTGCTCCGCGCGGCCTACCTGGCCGTTCCCGCGCACCTGCGGGTCTACGTCCTCGGCGACATGGACCTCCAGGACCGCCCCCTGCGGATCCTGCTCACGGAGATCGGTGAGGCCGTCGACGGCGACGGACCGGTGGTGACCCCGGAGATGCACCAGGGCGCCCTGGACTACTTCGCCCGCACGAGCGACGCCGTCCGGGACGAGCGGGAGCGGCAGGCCGTGCGGTACGCGGACGATCCCGCGGTCGCCGGCCGCCCGGTGCTCGTCTCCCACGAAACCGTCTACCCGCGGGGATGGCCGGACGAGCCGGGGCTGTTCGTGCTCCGCAACGATTACCCCGCACCCGTCGAGTTCGCCGGCGACTCCTACGCCTCCGTACAGCACGGATACTGGGCCCTGTCGGCGGCCGACGCCTCCGGCCGGAGCAGGATCCGGGACGCGGCCTCCGGCAGGGAGGCGCACGCCCTGGGCGGACGGGCTGCGCGCCGGAGCGACTGGCCCGGCGTCCGGCTCGCGGTCATGGCCGGACTCCTGCGCGCGAAGTTCACCCAGCACCCCGAACTCGCCCAGGTCCTCCTCTCCACCGGGGACGCCAGGATCAGCTACACCGGTTTCGAGGACTCCCCCTTCTGGCGAGACGTCCCCGACGACCGGGGGCGCAACTGGATGGGCCGACTGCTGGAGCTGACCCGCTCCGAACTCCTCGCCCGGCAGCTGCTCCGGACCTGATCCGCCCTGCGCCGGGCGCCGGCTCAGTCCCGTAGCTCCCGAAGGCGCTCCAGGTCGTCGCGCACCGACTCGCGCTCCCGCGCGGTGAGTCGGAGCGCGGCGGCCCGGGCGAGCGCGGAGGCTGCGGTCGCGTCGTCCCCGAGGCGCCCGGCGGCGTCCGCACGCAGGACCAGGAGGCGCAGCAACTGCACGAGGGTGGGCGATTCGCCCGGCAGGGCAGGATCGGGATCGTCTTCTCGCTCATGCTTTTCAGTCTAGTCAAATTTGAATAGAGGGGGCGAGTGGTCCGAACGGGCCTGCGGAGAGGGCCTCTTGTGCCGTCCCGGCTCCATGTAGTGGGGTGTCCGCCATGAAGACGAGAAGCATGGCGGCCATGACCGCGATCCTGATCGTGGCCCCCTTGATCGCGGTGGCGCCCGGTCCGCAGGCAGCCGCCCAGTCCCGCCCCGGCGGCTCGGCGCGATCCGCCGAATCCACGCTGGTCGGCGGCATCGACCTCGACACGGTCACCATCCCCGAACTCCAGGCGCGCATGGCCCGCGGATCGCTGTCCTCGGTCCGGCTGACCCTCGCCTACCTGCGGCGGATCAAGTCCGTCGACCCGAAGATCAACGCGGTCCTGCGCACCAGCCCCACGGCCCTGGGGCAGGCGGCGGCCAGTGACATCAGGCACCGCCTCGGCCGGACGCGCGGTCCGCTCGACGGCATCCCCGTCCTGCTCAAGGACAACGTGAACACCCGTGACATGGAGACGACCGCCGGGTCGCTCGCCCTCGCGGGGAAGCCGCCGGCGGCCGACGCGGAGCTGGTCGCGAAGCTGCGCGCGGGCGGCGCGGTGATCCTCGGCAAGGCCAATCTCTCCGAGTGGGCCAACTTCCGTGTAGCCAGGCCGACATCGGGCTGGTCGGCGGTGGGCGGCCAGACCCACAACCCGTACGTCCTGGACCGCAACCCCTGCGGCTCGTCCGCCGGATCGGCCGCCGCGCTCGCCGCGTCGCTGGCGCAGGTGGCGATCGGCACCGAGACGGACGGCTCCATCGTCTGCCCCGCCGGGATGAACGCCGTCGTCGGCCTCAAGCCGAGCCTGGGGGTGGTCAGCCAGTCGGGCGTCGTCCCGATCTCCGCCGAACAGGACACCGCGGGCCCGATGGCCCGGAACGTGATCGATGCCGCGCTCACCCTGTCGGTCCTCAGCGGCGACCCGGCCCCCGACTTCGCGACAGCGGCGACCCGCCCCGATGCACTGCGCGGCAAGCGGATCGGCCTGTGGCGGCTGCCGGTGCTCGGCGCCGGGGTCGACGCCCTCATGACGCGCACCGCCGAGCGGCTGCGGGCATCGGGCGCCGAGGTCGTGGAGGTGGACCTTCCATACCAGGAACGCCTGGCCGAACTCGAATTCCCGGCCCTGCTCAGCGAGTTCCACCGGGACATCGACGCGTACCTCGCGACGAGAAAGGGGCCGCGCGACCTGGCCGAACTCATCGACTTCAACCGGGCCCATCCGCAGGAGCAGACCTGCTTCGCCGGACAGGAACTCTTCGAGCAGGCGCTCGTCGCACCGGCCACCACCGACCCGCGGTACCTGGCGATGCGCGCCGAGTTGGCGGACCTGTCCCGCCGCTCCATCGACGAGGTCATGGCCGAACACGGCCTGGACGCGATCGCCTCCCCGGCCAACCCGCCCGCGTGGACCACCGACTGCGGCCGGGGCGACAACGACGTGATCCCGTCGTCGACACCCGCCGCCGTCGCCGGCTATCCCTCGCTGTCGGTGCCCGCGGGCTTCGTGGGTGAACTGCCGGTCGGGCTGCTGCTCATGGCGGGCAAGAACCAGGACGCCGGCCTTCTGTCCCTGGGGGCGGCGGTGGAACACCGGCTGGACGGGCGGCGTGCGCCCGGTACCTGCCGACGCTGCCGACCGGCTGAACGGGCCCGAGGGGCGGGGCGGGTCTCCAGCGGGGCCCGCCCCGTCGACTCCCGCCGGCCGTCGTGACCCGGGTGGGCGTCGGCTGACCGGTCAGCCGATGGGGCGGACCCGGTAACTCACCGCCCGGTAAGGGAAGTCCGCCGTGTGCAGGCTGCCCAGGGCGAAGCCGAGGTCGCCGTCGGTCCCGGGGGCGCCGGTACGGCAGTCGGCGTTGAAGAACACGTCGACGTCCACGGCCGCGTAGTTGAGCGCGGAGGCCGAGGGCGCGGCCAGGTTGTGGCACTCGGTGCTGGTGAGGTCCACGGACGTGGCCGCGCCCGTTTGGTGCGCGCCGGTGTAGAAGACGACGCCCGGGGACTGCGCGACGGCGGGCTGAGCGAGGCCCGCGCCGACGGCGAGGGCCGCTCCGCAGACCGCGGCAGCGGCCCCGGTGTACCTGCGATGGTTGAAGCTCATCGTGATCGCCGCCTTTGCGTCCGAGAGGGGGAGTCCCGATTATTTGCGCCTTCAACCAGATACGGAAGATCGCTTTCCAGCCACGCGAGTTCCGCCGAGGCGGTGCCGAACGGCGGCGTCACCGCCCGTAGCGTGGGGCGGCATGACTGTGCTGATCATCGGCGGCAGCGGCCTGCTGGGCACCGAGCTGGTGCGCCAGGCCGCCTCCTCGGACGGGCCCCCGGCCGCCACCTACCATTCCCCCCCGGCGACCCGGCCCGGGCGGCCTGGCACCACCTCGACCTCCGCGCCCCGGCGCGCCTGGAACAGCTCCTCGACACCGTGGCCCCGACCACCTTGATCAACGCGACGAGCGGCGGCGCGGACTGGGCGGTCACCGCCGAGGGCGCCGTCCGGGTCGCTCTGGCCGCGGCCGAGCGCGGCCTCCGCCTGGTGCATGTCTCCAGCGACGCGGTCTTCTCCGGCGCGGCCCGCGACCCGTACGACGAGTCCTGTCTGCCGGACCCGCTCACCCCGTACGGGGCCGCCAAGGCCGCCGCCGAGACGGCCGTCCGTATCGTCAGCCCCGACGCGGCCGTCGTCCGCACCTCGCTGATCATCGGCAACGGCCGCTCCGAACACGAGCAGTTGGTGCACGCCCTGGCCGACGGCACCCGCGAAGGCGCCCTGTTCACCGACGACATCCGCTGTCCCGTACACGTCGGCGACCTGGCCGCCGCCCTGTGGGAGATCGCCTGCTCCGACGCCGCCGGGGTCTTCCACCTCGCCGGTCCGGACGCCCTCAGCCGCCACCAGCTGGGCGAGCTCATCGCCCGCCGGGACGGCCTCGACCCCGCGCGGCTGCCCGCCGCGCGCCGCGGCGATTCCGGCCTGCCCGGCGGGATCGACGTACGACTGGACTGCCGTGCCACGCGGCGGAAGCTCGGCACCCGCCTCCGGGGCGCCCGGGAATTCCTGAGCGAAGGGGACCCGGCATGACGAGGACCACACCGGCCCGACCGGTGTCCGTGGAGGCCGTGTTCCCGGAGCTGGCCCCCTACCGGGCCCGGACGACGCGGCTGCACCCCAGGCCGGGGCGGCCCGGCCGACGCGACAGCCATATCGGCGGGCCGATGCTGTGGCCGGCGGACGAACCGTGGCCGCTCTGCCACGAGCCGCACCGGCGTGAGACCGAGGGGTACGCACCGGACGAGATCCGCAGCGCCCGCGCCGCAGGCGTGTGGCCGCCGAGCAGGCAGCCTTCCCGCGACGACGGCCCGGCGCCCTTCACCGGGCTGGCCCAGCTCTTCCGCCGCGACATCCCGGGTCTCGCCTGCGGGCCCGACGGCGCGGACCTGGTGCAGCTCTTCCGCTGCCCGCTCACCCACGGCCCGCACCTGGAGCGCCGCTACCACCTGCGTTGGAGGCAGGCCGCGCGGACCGAGCGGGCGGAACACCTTCTCGCCGCGCCGCCCGAGGCGCCCCTGCTGCGGTGGGAGCACGAACTCCCCGAACCGTGCGTGCTGCACCCGGAAGAGGTGGACACCTACCCCTGGGCGGAGAACGACACGCTGCCCGCGCCCCTGATCGCGCGCATCGACGCGTGGGACGACGCGCAGGTGGCGGAACACGGGCCCGACGCCCCGAGCTACCAGTACGACCTGTCCATACCTCCCGGCTGGCGTGTCGGCGGCTACCCGAGCTGGGCGTCCACGGGCCCGATGGCCATCGACTGCGCCTCCTGCGGCGCCCCCATGGAGCTGCTGCTGACGGCGGACGGATACGAGTGGGACGGCGGCTCGCACAGCTGGGCGCCGCGGGAGGACCGGGACCCGCTGCTGCGGGGGAAGGCGTCGATCCGGGGCGGCTTCTCAGCCGCGCAGCCCGCGCGGCTCCGTTTCGGCCGGGACCGCGACCTGCACGTCTTCGTCTGCCCGGCGGAGCCCGGCCACCCGCCGCGATGGGTGCTCGCGTAGACGTACGGCCGTGCTTGACACAGACGCGCGGTGAATCCTTGAGCGTACGAAAAAAGGCATCTGCACCACTCAACGGTGAACATCGCCGCTATGTCCCTTGAGGCGGCGCTCAGTTGGAAAGGCTGGCCGTGCACCTCAAAGAGGCGCACGGCCAACCCGAGGAGAAGACCTTGAAGCGTGTCTCGTTCCGCCGTACCGCCGGACTGATGGCCGCCGCCGCGGCCCTGATCGCCGGTCCCACCCTGTCCGCTCACGCCATGGCCCCCGCCGCCCCCGGCGGACAGCGGACCTACGCCGCGCAGGCGCGGGCCGCCGGCCTCACCGAGCAGCAGGCCGGGGAGCTGCAGCGACAGGTCGACGCGGTACGCGCCCAGGAGCCCCGGGCCCGCCAGACCTCCGCGAACACCCTCGACATCCCCGGCGGCACCGTCACGCTCCCCGCCCCCGGACAATCCGAGACCCGGCGCCTGGCCTCGCCCGGCACCGCCCTGGCCTGCGGCAACGGGCACCTGTGCATCACGGACGGGCGCGGCGTCAACTACGACTACTACCGCTGCGGTTACTACGACTTCAACGGCATCGGCGACGGCACCTTCAACAACAACCAGACCTCCGGCACCCGCGCCCGCTTCTACAACAGCGACGGCAGCGAGCGCTGGTCCCACGTAGCCAAGGGCACCGGCACCGCCTCCTGGACCCCCGTCTTCCACATCCGCCCCTGCTGAGCCCGGCATCCGCCCCCGCCCGTGCTTCGGTACGGCAGGGGCGTTACCAGGTGGTGGGGCGTACGACTTCGGTGACGGGCTGGGGGTGCACGGCCTCGGGAATGCCGAGCGCGGCGCGGCCCCGGTGGGCGGCCGCAAGCTGCTCGGCCGCCTCGGACGGCCCCCAGTCGAAGAACTCGAGGGCCTGCTCCGGGGTCGCCAGGATGCGTACGTACGTCTGACCGGTGGCCGGATCGGCGGCGGCCTCGCCCAGGCTCGCCAGCACGGCGGCGTAACGGACCCTCGCGCACGGGCCGGAGGCGTCGGACAGATACCCGAGGTAGCGGGTCTTGCCGAGTTCGGCGGCGGCCTCCTCGCGGCATTCCCGGACGGCGGTCGCCAGGGGGTCGCCGCCGTCCTCCGGTTCCGTCGTGCCGCCGGGCAGGCAGGGCGCGCCGGTGTCCGGTTCGAGGAGCAGGAGGACCCGCCCGTCCGGGGCGAAGGCCCAGACCCAGGACTGCCGGACCGTGAGCCCGGCGGGCACGGGCCCGGCGTGGAACGGCAGGTGATGACGGGCCCGGGCGGTACGCAGGACGCCGACCCGGTCGAGGACCGTGGGGGCGATCGGGAGGCCGTCCTCCAGGAGCACGGGACCGGCGCCGTTGATGCGGGCGCGGAGCGCGGAGAGGACGCGGCGGGCGTCGCCGGGAGACATCAGCGAGGGAAGGGCGGCCGGTTCCGCGAACTCGATGCCCTCGATCTCGCCCGGGGCGGGCCGGACGGCCGCGATCCGGTCGTCGCCCCAGACGCCCCCGTCGAAGACGTGCAGCAGCTCGCCCGGGAACCGCAGCGCCGGGGGCGCCGCCCGGCCGACGGGGGAGACCCAGTCGACGGCCAGCCCGCGGGTGACGGTCGCCGCGACGCCCAGCTCCTCCTCCAGCTCGCGGGCGGCGCCCCGGGCCGGTGACTCGCCCTTGTCGACGGCTCCGCCGGGCAGCAGGCAGGTCGGCCGGTAGGGGACGCGCTGGAGCAGGACCCGACCGCGCCGGTCGGTGATCAGCACACTGGTCCCGGCCCACAGCGCGGCCGAGGCGCGCAGGGCCCCGTACGCCTCGTCTTTCATCTCCACGCCGGGAATGTCGTCGGGTGCGGATGCGGTGGTCATCTTTCTCCGTTCCAGGGGGACTTGGGCGGTCACGATTCTGCCGTGGCCGCCGCAACCGCGTCCGCCGCCCGCCGGGCTGTGACGAGGCGTTTTAGTTGGCATAAAAGCGGGATAGTTGGCACTGTCTGCTGTCCAGGCGACGAAGCTTCCGTCAGTGGACCGGCAGACCGGTCAAGGCGCGGCCGATGACCGGACGCCGGATCTCGCCGGCGCTTTCGAAGATGGTGAAGACCTTGGAGTCGCGGTGGATGCGCCTGACGGGGTAGTCGCGCGTGTAGCCATGGCCTCTGAGGATCTGGATGGCCTCGTCGGTTACACGCACGGCCGTCCGGCTGGCGTGGAGCCCTCGGCCTGAGCAAAGGGCTTGTCCTGGCGCGCCATCCAGCCCGTTTGCCACGCCAGCATCCGAGACGCGTCGATCCGGGTCTTCATATCGGCGAGCTTGAAGACGATGGCCTGGAAGCCGCCGATCTTCCTGCCGAACTGCTCCCGCTCGCGTGCGTAGTCCAGGGCGTGCTCGCAGGCGGCGCGGGCCATGCTGAGCGCCATCACGCCGACGGCCGGCCGCGTGGCCGCGGCCTTCATGGGGCCGGGTGACCCGAGCGTCCAGTCGGAGGCGACTCGCTGCGAAGACGCCGTACCGGTAGCGCGTCCCGGCTCAGCCCGACCTCGCTTCGGCCGGGCTCGGTCGTAAATGAGAGTTCACGAGGACATCCGCTGGGTCTCATACCTCGCCGACTGCGCTCTGGTCAGCTGAGCTGTCGAAGTGCCCTGCCCGAAAGAGCCGGGGGGTGCGGAGTCGCATTGCACGGCGAGGCGGACGGCGTACAGGTCGAGCCGTCTGCGGAGCTCGAGGCGTCCGGCCTTCTGGTGTGCCGGGGTGAGGAACTGGGCGATCTGGTCGGCCAGCTGCTTCCTGTCCCGTCCGCCAAGAGCCGGGGAGGTAAGAAAGGAGCAGTTGAGGTGCTCGGACTGGGTGACCTCAGCCCAGACGAGACCCGTGGCGAGGTGAGGCTCTTGCCGTGCCAGGTGCCCGAGCTTGGGGATTCCGTCGCACAGCCCGGGCCAGTCGGGCGCCGGCATCCGCCAGGTGGCTATGGATTGACGACGTCGTGCGTAGTTGACTCGGTTGGGGTTGCTGTCGAGTTCGGCAGCGATCCGTTCGACGCCGGCTTCGAACTCCTTCCACAGCTTGCCGGGCATCGTCCGGCCGAGCACATGGAAGGTACTGACGACGCTGCCGCGTAGCGTGCCCAGTGTCTTGGCGCATTCAGCCCAGGTGCCGCCGGCGGTCATCTCCATCAACTTCAGGGACGCCGCTCGCCGCAGGTGGCGTACGGTCGAGCTGTTGACCTGCTGCATGTGTTCGATGAGGTGAGCGAGGTGGTCGTCGAACCAGGCATGCGGCAGCAGTTGAGGGACTTCCTCGGGGCTGAAGCAGCAGTCCCTCGAGGGGACTCGCAGGCGGCCGGGTCCGCGGCTGCTGCCACCGGCGTGGAAGATCTGGCGCCGCCTGACGAGGGAGCGGGCCAGGGGCGCGGATATCTCCGCGTCTCGGAGCATCGCGTAGGCGCGTTTCGGAGCACGTTCATAGGCCGTCTGTACGTGCTGGGCACCACCGAGGACGTCCAGGCCTTCCGTAACCTCTTCGACAGTGATCTGTCGATGTTCGGGCTGCTCACCACCCTGCTCGACGCCGGATACCTGACCGTCGACGTCCGCCTGCACAAGATCGGCGCCGTGATGCTCGGCCTGGACGACCTGAGTTCCGGAGAGCAGCAACTCCTGACCATTTTGGGCCTTCTGCGGCTCCAGCGCGCACAGGAGTCGCTCTTCCTCCCGGACGAGCCCGACTCACACTTCCACCCCGAATGGAGCCGGCGCTGGTACAGCTCTGTGCGCGCCGTACTCGGGGCACATCAGGACTCGCAGTTCATCACGGCCACCCACGAACCCCTGCTGGTATCCAACATGACCCGCCAGCAGATCCGGATCATCGCCACCGATCAGGAAGGCCAGGCCACAGCAGTAACTCCCGAGGCCACCCCGCGGGGACAGGGCGTCGGCGGTCTGCTGACCACCGATCTGTTCGGGCTGCCCGGCCAACCCGACGAACCCACCTAGAAGTTGATTGACCGCCAGTACACGCTACTGCCGGCAGCGGCCCACGACCCGGTGTGGCAGACGGAGCTCCGCGAGGTCACCGACGAACTCGACGCACTGGGCTCTTCCACCGCGAACCGTGATCCTCTCGTGATGGCCTTCCTTGCCGAACTCCACCGCAGACGCCGTGCTCTCGTCGAGGCCGTCACCAGCACGAACCCTCCGCCACCGCAGGTCCTGGAGGCCATGGTCGCCGAACTCTTCAACGAGCACTTCGCGTCGGTGATCTGACGCCGATGCGACACAGTGGATATGAGCGGACTCACCACCCCGCAGGCGTGGGTGGCCAAGACCAAAACCACCTTGGACGCCGTGCGGGCCGCGATGGCTAGCAACACCAAGCGCGCCTTCACGGAGCACTGGACCGATGACGAGGTACGCGACCCCCTGCTCGCACTCGTCGGACAAAAGTGCTGGTACTGCGAGACCACAATCCAGCGCGCTGATATCACCGTCGACCACTTCCGGCCGAAGTCCGAAGTGCTCGGCGAATCAGGCCATGACGGCTACTGGTGGCTCGCCTACACGAGACAACTACCGCATCGCATGCAAGCACTGCAACAGCGGCGGAGCCCGGTTCAACGGTGCACGAGAAGGCCGTGCCAAGGGCAGCCGGTTCCCACTGCTGGCCGGGCCGCGCGCCTGGCGCCAGCACGACGACCTGAGCCTGGAACAGCCGATGCTCCTGGACCCGGCCCGAATCGGCGATCCCGACCTGCTCGGGTTCGACACCGCCGGCTACGCCCGGCGCAGCCACACCCCCTACTCCAAGGACGAGGCACACCGCGGGGTCTGCCGCGCCGACGAGACCATACGGATCCTGGCGCTTAACGCCACCCAGATCAAAGACCAACGCCTCCTCCTGATGGACGAGATCGCGGTACTCGCCCAGATACCGGGCGACCTGCCCAGCGTCCAGGCCCTGATTGCCGGGAGAACGGCGACAACAGCGCAGTGGAGCGCAGCCGCCGCCGCTGCCCTGGCTCTGCACCGTGCATGTGCTCTGACGAGGAATGAGCCCGACCAGTCCTCGGCAGAGCATCCCGGCACCCCGGTCATCGACCCGGGACGTTCGACCGTCGACGTGCGGGACCTGCTCAAGGACCTGGACCCGGCCGACCTGACCGCTGGCATCCCACTGATCGGCCGTCACAGCAACAAGCCGCAACCGGGTGTTCTGCAAGCGGACGGCCGCATCAGCGTCTGGAAGCGTCCTTGGGGTACCCCGAACTCCGCGGCCCGGGCCGCCACTGGCAGCGATGACATCGACGGCTGGGACTTCTGGCGGCTGACCATTGCCGGTGTCGAGCAGTCGCTCGCCGAGTTCCGCGCCGACACACCCCGCCCGACCCACCCGCCTGAGCGGGTAGCCCCGCTTGATGCTCGCCTGACAGGCCTGGGGGCCGGGACGAACAGGCCAGACCAAGGACGGAGAGCCCTTCAGTGCTGGCGGCGGTGGCGGCGCGCTGGCCCATCGCGGTGATGCCGCGCCGTCGGGTGACGAGGCACAGGCACGGCTAGGCGCACCATGACGAGGCTTACCGCCGGTGATTCACTCTCCGCTTTCGGACACTGCTTGTTGCCGGACGTTCCGGACTCCCGGATCTTCAGTCAGGGTTCGTGGATTGGGTGCGCTCAGAGTGCCGGACGCGGTGGTTGCGGCTGGTGTAGCGGCAGAGATCGCAGATTTGCAGATCAAAGTGGTAACTGCCGCGATAGGAGGAGGTGGTTGCGCCTGCTGATGGGATGGTCCACCGCTATCTGAAGCCCGCGAACGTGATCCTGGCCCCGGACAGGGCGCGGGGTGCTGGACTTCGGCATCGCCCACGTCGCCGACGGCACCGCGGTCATCCGTCCTGGCGCGCCGACCGGGACTCCGGACTGGCTGAGCCCCGAGTACCACCGGGACGCCACAGCGGGTCGCACCGAGATCTTCGCCTGGGGTGTGCTGTACGCCTTCACGGCAACCGGCTGCCACTCCTTCAGTACAGGCGTTCGTACTGGTCGGTAAGGCGATGACTCCTAGCCGACCACCGTGCTTCGGGTTGTGCGTCCGAAAGCCAGTGGTCACCCCTATCGTCGGGAGGAGTAGTTGTCAGAAGGCTTCCGGGGGCAAGAGTGACCGACGGACAGAAGCGAGCAGGGCGGTCCACGGGTCGCGTCGGTTCGGCCAGGCGCAAGCGGGTCGTAGCGACGGCGGTCATGGAGGCCGAGGGGTGTCTCGCCGACCTGAAGCGCGGGCGTCGTGCCGCTCGCGAACTCAAAGAAGTCACCGAACAGATGCTCTCGCCTGAGTACGAGGGGCGCGTGCTGGTCGAACTCCTTCAGAACGCCCACGACGCGCACCGCGCCCGGCACGGCGATGGCCGCGTAGAGATTGTCCTAGACGAGGACGAGGGCGAACACGGCGTCCTCTACGTGGCGAATGGCGGAAGGCCTCTCGGGTACAAGAACTTCGAGGCGTTGTGCAGCATCGGCCTGTCGAGCAAGCGACCCGACGAAGGTATCGGCCACAAGGGGGTCGGCTTCAAGAGCGTGCTTCAGCTCACCTCCGCCCCAGAGATGTACAGCGTCACGAGTTCCGCGTCCAAGGCTTTCGACGGGTTCTGCTTCCGCTTCGCTCAGGACGACGACTTCGGCTGGTTGGCGGACCATGTCGTGCCCGGCCACCCGGAGGCTGCCGACCAACTGCGCGCGAACCTGTCATCGTTGAAGGTTCCAGTGCCGGTGGACGACGTCCCGGCTGCGGTGGCTCCCTTCCGCCGACGGGGAATGGTGACAGTGGTCCGGCTCCCGCTGCGGTCCGCCGAGGCCAGGCTGGAAGCGGTACGCCAGCTGCGGGAACTGACCGATGACGGGGCGCCGTTCGAACTCTTCCTGGACCGCCTCGGGAAAGTGACCGTCACGCACCGGGCGGGCGGCCGGGGGCGCCCCAGCGTCTACACACGCAAGGTGGACACCCTCTTCATCTCTCGTGATCTGAAGATCCAGCAGATCACACTGCGCCGTCGCACCCGCCTGATCATGGTGACGGCCGCAGTGGACAGCGAGCGCGCACGCGAAGCCATCGCCGCCGGTCTGGGATCCGGACCGCTGAAGGACGGCTGGCAGGCACTGGGAAACTCGGCTGTGGTCAGCGTGGCGGTACCCGCGGGCGACCCTCTGGAGCGCGGCAGGCTCTACACGTTCCTGCCCATGGGGACAAAACAGATCTGCCCGGTGCGCGGGTTCGTCAACGCGCCATTCCACACGGACGTGAGCCGACGCACCGTGATGGAGTCCACGCAATGGAATGACCTGCTGCTCGACACCGCGGCCGAGGCCTGCGCACGGACGACCGCATTGGTCGACGAAGGACGCGTCATGCTGCCCGCAGGCACCCTCATCGACCTGATGTGCTGGGAACACGACCAGGTTCGGCGCCTGGAGCTGGCCTTCAAAGCACAGGACCGTGAGTTCGACGCCGTTCCGTTCATGCCGGTACTGCACCCTGCGGGCACCCGCACCGCGTACCGCTGCGGCTACTTGTGGCGCGGCCCCGACCAGGCTCGCGTGTTGACACCGCAGGCCGTGGCTGCCGCTGGGGTCAAGCACGTCATTGACCCACAACTCCATCCCCGGCGCGCCGAGCGGCTGGCGGCGCTGGGTACGGCCCGTGGACTGGGTCTCAACCCGCCTGTCAGAGTGCTCGCCGACTGGGCGGAGAGCGTAGCCTCGGCCCTCGCCCAGGGGGAGTTCGACGCCGGAATGTGGGCGGACTACTACCACGACCTCTCGGTCTGCTTCGCTCGCACTGGCGAGGAACTGAAGGGGAGGAAAGTCGTCCTCACGGTCGACGGGAAGCGGGCGCCGGCCGGCGATCCCGGGTTGTTCTTCCGCCCGGATGGCCCGTCGGCCGCGCTGCCCGCCCTGCCACCTGGACTCGCGAAGAGAATCTTTTTCGTCCACACGGAGATCGCTTGGGCGGGACGGAAGACCAGCCGGCGCTCCCGCGGTCGTACCTGGCTGGAGGAACAGGGGCTGGTACGGGACTACAGCCCGAAAGCCCTGCTGGAAGTGCTGGGCGACGCCATGCGCAAGGTCCGTGAGGACGACGAGGCTCTGCGCGAGCACCTCTTGTTCGCCTGCGCCCTGTGGGCGTCCTCAGTGGACCGGCACGGCAAGCGGCCTGTGATCAAGGGGCTGTTGGTGCCGGGCCGCAAGACCTGGGTGCCCGTTACGGAGGCCATGTTTGGAGATGGTTGGACAGGCGGGCACGGCGGGATCGACCGGGCACTGGTCCGCTTTTTCGACCGTACCGAAGCTGTCTCCCGTGACCTTGTCGCCGCCGCCGATCGGCTTGTCCGCCCCGCCCACGACATCTGCGCCGGCACCCGCACCGACGCGCAGACTCTGCGGCGCTTCCTCGAACACCAGGGTGTCCGGCACGGCCTGCTACCGACCTACGTGGCAACGTCCCAGGCGGTGAAGGGGCAGCATCTCAACCGTCCGTCCAGCTTTCCCGGACTGTGGGCCCTGAACCTGGACCCGGATGAGCGGACCCAATGGCAGTCGACGGCCCAGCGCTGGCCCAAGCGCCGCGACGATCTCTACCTGACCGTCGAGTACCGCCCGACCCGCAAGAGGGTGGCCGTTCTTCCCGGCCAGCGGGAATACGCCGCGTTCGACGAGGAGAGTCGTCGGCTCTACGCCGAACTGATTGTCCACGGCCTGGACATCTGGGACGCCGAGGCACTCGAGTTCCGCTTCGCGGGCGGCTCGGATCAGAAGGGCACACTGTGGCCCACCCCGCTGGCGGCCTTCCTGTTCCGAGTCCCGTGGATTCCCCAGACGGGTGACGACGAAGACACTCCCGCTTTCACCACGGCCAGCCAGGCGTGGTGGTGGGCCTCGGGGGAGGCGCCACCCGCCTTCCTCACCGTCGCCTCCGCCGCGCTGCGCAGACGGCAGTCGGACCGCGTGCTCAAACGCCTGGAGCTGCTCGGCGTACGCCGCTGGGACGATCCCGAGACCGCCGCGGACCGGCTCCGCCACCTGCCCGCCCTACTCCGCCGTGTGCCCCAGCTACGGCAGGGACGCCTTGGGCATCTGCTGCGGCGGGCCTACGAACAGGCCTGGGCGGACCTCCTTCCTCCGGACGGGTTCGGCGGCGGGTGGCGGTCCGGGGTCCTCCCTGAACTCCTTGTGAGCAGGGCCGGGACACTGGGAGTGCTGGCAGCTGATTCTGAGCCGGAGCCGGTCTACGTGGCCGACATCCGCGGCACCCAGCAGCGGAGGCTGCTCGACGAGGCACCCCTGCTGCTCCTGCCGGTCGACGACAGAGCTCTGGGCCAGCGCATTCACGCGCACTTGGAGGCACAGGGCCGTTTCGTGATCCGGCCGACGAGCGAGGCGGAACTCGACGTGTGGGTCGACCAGCTGCCGATCGCCGACGCACCCCGAGTACCGCTGTTTGCCCTGGCCGGGCCCTGGCTGGAGGCCCTCATGGTCGCGCTGGTCGAGTTCGACGAGGAGCGGTCCTCCCGCGCCACGGTCCCCGTGGCGCGCCGCGTCAGGCAACGGCTTCAATCCTGTGGCGTCGTCATGGCGCGGACCGCGGTCACCCATATCGCCGGGCACGCCCTCGACGCCTCCGGCGATGACCGCTCCCTCCTCCACGACGATCCGGACGAACCCCGGCTCGTCGTGGTGTGCGCAGGGCAGCGCTCCGGCTGGCATGTGCTGGAGGTAGCCGCGACCGCCCTGAGTACCCTGATCGGCGCCCCCTATCTGAGCACGGCGGTACAGCTGGCGTTCATCGCACTGAACCGGCTGGACCGGACCGTCGCGGACGTCACCGAGGCGGACATTGCCTCCGTGCTCGCCATCCCGCAACAGCGCCTGGAGGCGGTGCTCGCCGACCGTGCCTCGATCCGCTCCGGCAGCGCCCGACTCGTCCCCCTTCTCGCCTGCGTTGACCTCGCCCTCGCCGAGGAACTACAACGCGGACAGGAGACCTTGCACGATCGCGGCGAACTCCACGACTGGCTGGTCGCCCGGCTCGATGCCGACCGCACCGACCAGTTGCTGGGACTCGTGGAGGAGGCCGACTGGCAGCGGATGCTGTCCGCACTGGGAGTGCCCCTGGCCGAGGCTAACCAGGCTTGGCAGACACTGGGTCTGCTGACCGTCGACAACGCGGAGACCCACCAACGCCAGTTCCAGGCCTGGTTGCAGCTGAACCGGGCCCGAATGGCCGACCGCGTTCGTGACGCCTACGTGGCCACGCACAAGGCGGGCGCCCCCCTCACGGAGTACGTTCGGCTGCGCTCGCTCCCCGGACTGGAGCCGGACCCCCGGTGGGGACTCGAACACTGGGACCTTCCTGCTGACCTCCTCGACGTCCACGCCGAGGAATGGACGGTCACGCACCTGCCCCCGACACCGGCCCGGCAGCACCGCCCGCGCACGGTGGCCGAGATCCACGAGGACTGCGTCGACACCATCCACGCGCGCCTTCCCCGCCTGCGTGTCCGCATCGAAGCCTGGCTGAACCGCCAGGGCCGTGAGATCCCCTCCCTGCCGTCGGCCACCGAGGTCGCGTCGGCGATGGACGCCGAGGGCCTGCTCGACTTCGAGCCGATCGGTACCCGCACGCTCATCGCCTGGCTCCAGACCCGCAGTCACTGGCCCGCGGACATGCCCGCCACGGACCGGGCGGCCGACCTCGGTCTGCGCGAACCCGCGCCCCTACCGCCGAGCCCGCCCGTCGGTAGTGCCTCGCTCCCTGCCGCGCCGTCGGGCCCGTCACTTCTCCTGAACGGCCGTGCCCTTCCGATCAGCCCCGACCACCTGCGCGACCTTGCCCGACAGGTCGCCGCCGACCTCACCCCCGACCAACTCGCTGCCTCCCCACAGCCCGGGACACCGTCGGCGCCCGCCCTCCCGAGACAACGAACCACCTCCGCGGTCGCCGGTCGTGGCGGGGGATACCAGGCCGTCCCCGGGACCCCCAGAGGGACAGGGCCGTCGGACTCGCCGGAGAGGTGGCCGTGGCCGCCTGGCTGGAGCGGCAGTACGGCGTCCCCCGCGAAGAATCCTGGAAGTCCGGGCTACGCCAGCATGTCCTCGCCGACGGCTCGGGCGACGACAGCCTCGGCTACGACTTCCTGATCCACGACGGCGATCGCACCCTCCTGTACGAGGTGAAGGCCTCGACCGGGGACCGGGGCGAGTTCGAACTCGGCGAGTCCGAAGTCGAACGAGCCAGTCACCTACGCCCGGACGAGACCTACACCATCGTCTACGTCACCCACGTCCTGGACAACGCCCACCGACGCATAACGCCCCTCCCTAACCCGTTCAGCGCTCCCGGCCTCGCCGGCTACCGCCTCGTCGGCACGGCCATGCGTCTGAGGTTCGAACTACCGCCGGGGTGACCGGAACCTTCCCCGTAGCAAACGAGGTCGAACTGTGCCCATGCCAGCACATGCCTGTCGACAACGGGTAGGGACCGCGAGCCTTGAGAGCTGCCAGCCCGCTCGCGATTCCAGACCCTGTCTGGAGAAGGCTTTTGGCCTCGCTATGGCGACAAGCGCCTCATAACCTGTGCTGTACCAAAGTGTCAACTATTTCGCTGATTCTGCGACTCCGACTGAAGCTACTTGGCATCAGTGCAGGTCGTGAACGTGGCCTGGTGTCAACTAGCGAGCCCGGTCACACGGGCCGGGCCCGGCAGGTGTCCGTTCCGGCCCGGCCACCGGAACACCAGCCGGGAGGACGCCTTGTCCAGGACGTCCCCGGCCGGCAGCAGATGGTCCGGGGTGCCCGCCGGGTGGACGGTCAGGACGAGATCGGCGTGCCGGTCGTCGTCGGCGGTGCGGATGTGGCGGTCCCACGCCCGTACCGTCGCCGCGACCAGCTCGGCCAGCCGCGCGCCCTCCGGGCCGAAGGCGTGGACCACCCACTCCCTGTCCTCGGAACGCCCACCGTGCCGGGCCGGCAGGTGGACCAGATAGGCCAGCGAGGCATCACCGAGGACGGCCGGCGCGTCACGGCCCTCCGCCACGGCGACGACCTCCGTGTCCTCGTCGGCGCGCAGGCGGCAGAAGCCCGGCAGGGTGGTGGCCGCGTACAGCTGGAGGGAGCCGAAGTAGACGCCGGTCCCGGCCCCCATCGTGATGCCGGTGGCTACCTCGTGACGCGGCCCGCGCAGCGCCTCCTCCACCCCCTCCGCGCCGGCCGCCGCGCCCTCGTCGAAGCGCAGCGTCAGCGCGCCGCCGAGCAGCGGCACGACCGGGGTGGAGCGGGCCTGCCGGCCCTGGTCGCGGACGAAGCCGCAGTACGTGAAACGGCGGGCGTGCAGCACCTCGCCGCGCCGCTCGAACGCGACCGCCCGGCTGTAGCCGCCCATCTCCAACGGCAGGACGAGGAGCCCGCCTTCGGCCAGTTGCTCGCGCCAGGCGGGCGCGATGTCCCAGCAGCTGTACGTGATCATGCTGCCGTCGAAGCCGCCGCGCGGGACGAGGTGGGCCGGGGCGCCGAGCGCGGCGTCGGCCTCGACCGCGGTGACCCGTCCGCTGCCGGCCTCCGCGATGAAGGCGCGGGTGCGGCGTACGACCCAGGGGTCGATGTCGACGGTCACCACCCGCCCCCCGGGGCCTGCGACATGCGCGATCAGCTCGGCGTTGTAGCCACCGGACCCCGCCTCGTACACGCGCGCACCCGGCCGAAGACGCAGGCTCTCGATCATGTCGGCCTGGAGCCAGGCCGCGGACACCGAGCTGATCGCTACCCCGGTCTCGTCGCGCCGGGTGACGACGGCCCGGTCACCGCCGTCGTACGCGGTCGCCAGATCCGCTTCCGGGGCGAACCGATGGCGCGGCACGTTCCGCAGCGCCTCGCGCACCGGTTCGGACGGGGCCCAACCGCCGGCGGTCACCAGATCGGCCATCGCACGGCGCAGCCGGACGGCCTCGGCCGGCTCACCCGGCACGGCCGGACGATCGGCGGCGAGCGGGTAGGAGGCCACGGGCGGCAGGCCCGGAACGACCCCGGGCCACACGGCGTCCAACGCCCGGGCGGCCGGCAGGAACACTTCCCCGATACGGGACAGCGCGTGCAGGTCGGCGAACTCCCACCGGACGAACTTGTCCCGCTCCGGGTTGGCCGGTGTCCCGGACCAGGCGGTGACGCGGACGACCGCCGTGAGCCGGGGAATGCCGTGGCTGTCGTCCACCAGCATCGTGACCACGTACGCGTCCGCCGGATCGGCCACCAGGCCGGTTTCTTCGAGGAGTTCGCGGGCCGCGGCCTCGGCGAAGCCTTCCGGGCCCTGGGTCTTGCCACCGGGAAGCTCGAGCACGCCGCGGTGCGACCGGCCGAGCAGGACCCTGCCGGCGTCGTCGGTGACGACGGCGAGCGCGCCGGTCAGGGCGTGGGTCGTGGGACGGCTCTTCTCGACGGCCCGGGTGCCGACAGGGGAGGGGCCGCGCAGGATCAGGAAGGCCATCCCGTCCGCGTCCAGCCGCCGCACCGACTTCCAGCCGGCGCCGAGGAGCGCGATCTCGTCCTCGTCCAGGGCGATGCCGCGCCGCTCCTCGGGCGTGGTCCGCGCCACCGGGGTGATGACGACGAGAGCGCCGCCGTCCCGGAGCCGCCCGCCGAGAGAACGCAGGACGCGGCCCCTGTCCCTGAGGAAGGGGTACACCAGGCGCAACACGACCAGGTCGTAGCCGTCCGCGTGCAGCGGGGCCGGGTCGTCGCGCTCGATGTCCAGGCACAGCCACCGCACGCCCTCGACATCGGCGTGCTCGTCCCGCGCACGGGCGACAGCGGTGTCGGCGAAGTCGACGGCGTCCACGGTGTGGCCGAGCGACGCGAGATACGCCGCCAACTCGCCGGTGCCACAGCCCACATCGAGCGCCCGCCCGCCGCCGGTGTGTTCGGCGAGCAGTTCCCGCTCGCGCTCGCCCAGCTGCCGGAAACCCCGGCCCTCAGCGAAGTGCGCTTCCCACTGATCGCGTGTGGTGTACGTCAACGTGTCGCTCCTCATGGGGTGGTGTGGTGTTCGGCGCGGAGCCGGGCCAGGGTGCGTCGGCCGCGTTCCACCAGTTCGGGGTCGCCGTGCGCGGCGCCGTAGGAGATGGCGGAGACGGAGTCCAGGGCTGCCAGGACCGCGAGTTGGATCTCCTCCTCGCGGGTGAAGGCGCGCCCATAGCCGTTCATCACGGCTGCCAGGAGGTCGGGGCGGCCGTGCCAACTGTCCGAGAGCCGGACGAAGTCCCTTATGGCCGGGCCGTCCTCGGAGCGCTCGAAGTCGATGACGTACAGCGTGCCGGCCTCCTCGTCCCAGCGCAGATTGCGCAGCTGGAAGTCGCCGTGCGTGGGGACGGTGGGCAGTGCGGCGGCGCTTTTGACCGTGGTGCGCACGAACTCCTCGTCGCCGTCCGCCAGATGGGGCCGGGCCCCGTCCAGGTGCCGCTCCAGTTTGCCCACGGGCAGGACCTTGCCACCCGGTCGGCGCGGCGCGGCGCTGTTGTGGATGGCGGCCGCGAGCCGGCCGATGCGGTGGAAGGCCTTGCGCTCCTGCTCGGGCGCCAGGGCGGCACCGTGCAGGGACCGGCCTCCCACCGCCGTGAGCACGACGGCCCGCAAGGTGTCGTCGGCGGCCACCAGCCGGGGCGCGGCCGCACCGAGGCCGGTGGCCCAGCCCCGTAACGCCGTGACCTCGCGCCGGTGGAAACGCCCGTTCTGGTGGATCTTGACGTACCAGGTGCCGCCCTCGGCGCCGTACGCCCGCCAGACGCGGCTCTCCTCCCTCGCCCAGGAGACATCGGCCCAACGGGCGATCCGCCCCACCGCCCGCTCGGCGAAGGCCCGCACCGCACCCTCCGGGGCGGCGCCGGGAATCAGCAGCAACCGGTCCGCGGACGGGTCGTACGCGATGGGGTCACCCGGCTCCTGGAAATGCACGGCCAGGTGGGCACCCGCACGGTACGCGTCCAGGCCCGCCCGGCAGTACGCGACCATCGGCTCGGGCAGCTCGTCCAGCGCGAACCACCCCATCGCGTCGCACTTGTCCGGCTCCATGACGCACGGCGTGCCGTCCCACCGGCGCACCTCGAAGAACACCCCGATCCGCGCCCGGCCGACCGGCGGCCGGTGGTGCACCGTGACCGCCGCGCGCACGTCCGCCGGATCCACGACGAGACCGGTCTCCTCCCGCGTCTCGCGTACGACGGCGTCGACCACGCTCTCGGTCTCCACATGGCCCGAGGGCGCGTGCCACAGGCCGCTCGCGTACCCGCCACCGGCCCGACGGGAGAGCAGCACCTCCGGCCCCCGCACTCCGTCGCGCACGGCCAGCAGGTGTGCGTCCACCGGCGCGTCGGCGCGGGTCAACGTGCCCACCCCAGCTCCGTGTAGACGCGTCCGGCCCGGATGCCCTCGATCGCGGCGCGCGTGTAGGGAACGAGCGGCTCGGGCAGATCCTTCGCGTTCCACCACTGCCAGGCCACGCACTTGTCCGGCTCCCTCAGTTCGGGCGTGCCCTCCCAGCGGCGTGCGCGGAAGAACAGGTTGACCCGGGGGCTGCCGCCCGGCCGGTCGACCATGTGCACCGTGTGGACGAGCTCGACATCCGCCGGGTCGATCACCAGCCCCGCCTCCTCGTCCGCCTCCCTGACCAGGCATGCGGTCGCGGACTCCGCCTCGCAGTGGCCCGCCAGCACATGCCAGGTGTTGCCCGCGTACGCCGAGTCCGGGTGTCGCAGCCCCAGCAGGACCTGCCCGTCCCGCTCCAGGTAGAGGTGGACGCCGACGACGTTCAGGACTGTCCCCGCCGCCGGGCCCGCGGGCGCATCGTGCTCGGCCGCGTGCCGCTCCAGGAGCGCCCGGGTCGACGGCAGCATCGTCATGTACGGGAACTTCTCCGGCCGCACCCAGGCGACCATCACGCCCTCGGTGAGCGGCAGCCGGGCCGGGTCGCCGTTCCAGCGGCCGGTGAACACCTGGACCGGAACCCGGGTCCCGTCGGTGCCGGTGACGTGCTCGACCGCGTACGGCGCCAGGCCGGCGACCGTCAGCTCGGCCTCCTCGCGCAGCTCCCGGACGACCGTGTCGAGCAGCGTGCGGTCCTGCGGCTCCCGGCCACCGCCGAGCAGGGACCAGCACCCCGACTCCCAGATCCACGGCTTGTTGGCGTCCCGGAGGTGCAGCAGGTACCGGCCGTTGCCGTCGTGGATGAGCGCGGAGGCGTTCACGGGCTCGGGCCGCCCGTCGCATTGCGCCTGAAGGAGCTTCGTACGGAGGGTCGACGACCTGACGTCCGCCAGGGGGAGCCACTGGGCGCCGGACACCTCCTCGTCCTGGAGAGCGAGCGCGGGCGGCTCCTCGTCGGCGAGGTGGAACACAAAGCGGAAGTCGTAGTGCCGGTGCGCCTGTTCGCCCTTCGCGGGGCGCGCGTCGATGTCGTGCACGTCGATGTCGATGGGGGTGCCGAGCACCTGCCGGGTCAGGCATACGGCGCCCGGAGGGATGCCGGTCTCCTCCTGGAGCTCGCGCAGTGCGGCGGTGAGCAGGCTGCGGTCGCCGGACTCGGTGTGGCCGCCCGGCGTGAGCACGAGGCCGTCGGAGGCCCGGTGCCGGATGTGCAGGACCCGGCACCGGCGGTCGATGACGACGGCGCTGCATGTGACGTGGGCGGGCAGCGTCGCACGGTCGGCCGGATCGTCGGCGCCGTCCAGGAGGGACAGCAGCCCGGCGAGGGATTCTCGCTCGTGCGGGTGGCGTGCCAGGTACTCCTCGGTGGTGGCGCGGATGTGGGAGCGGGTCAGCGACATGTCGATACCTCGGGACGGCGGCAGGGGTACGGGGAGGCTACGCGGGGGTCTCGTGCTCGTCGTCCGGTTCGGATGTGATCTGGTAGGACAGCAACTGCCGGAAGAGTCCGGGCTGTTCGGCCAGTTCGGCGTAGGTGCCCTCCTGGACGACGCGCCCCGCGTCGAGCACGACGACGCGGTCGGCGACGGCGACGTTCGCGATGCGGTGGGTCACGAGCAGCACCGCCCGGTCCCGGGCGAGGGCCCGCAGCCGCTGGAAGATGCGGAACTCGGCTCGCGGGTCGAGGTTGGCCGTCGGCTCGTCCAGGACCAGCAGCCCCGCCCGGCGGAAGAACGCCCTGGCCAGGGCGATGCGCTGCCACTGGCCGCCGCTCAGCTCCTGGCCGTTCAGCCATTCGCGGGCCAGAAGGGTGTCCAGGCCGGAGCCCAGCTTGTCGACCACCTCGTCGGCGTCGGCCGCCTCGCACGCCTCACGGACCGCCGCGTCACCACCCGCGCTGGGCTGCCCCTGGGTCACGTTCTCGCGGACGGTCAGCGGCCAGTGCGCGTAATCCTGCGGTACGAGGGCGACGTGCCGCCACAGCGCCTGCGGGTCGGCCTCGGTGGTGGGGACGCCGTCCCACAGCACCTGCCCTTCGGTGGGCAGGTAGAGGCCGCTGACCAGCTTCGACAGCGTCGACTTGCCCGAGCCGTTGAAGCCCACCAGCGCGGTGACCTCGCCCCGGCGCAGGGTGAGGGACACCTCGGACAGCGCGTCGTGTTCCTTGCCCGCGTAACGGTGGGTTACCGACCTGACCTCGATCGTCTCCGGCGGCGCGGGGCGGTGGGGTCCCCGGCGCATGCGGAAGCCGCCCGCCTTGTCGAGGAAGCCGGTCCAGTCGTCCATGTACAGCCCCGTCCGCACGGCGCGTGCGCCCACGGCCACCAGGCCGCGCACCGACATGCCGACGGTCTGCAGGGCGAAGACGGCCGTACCGGCATGGCCGACGCTGATCCGGCCGGTCGCGAGCAGCCAGACGACCGCCGCCCACACGACCGCCGAACCCAGACCCCCGCACACCGCGCCGACCAGGGACATCCGCGCGCCCTGGTCCGCCGCGGCCCGGTCCTCGTCGTTGATACGGGCGACGGTGTGCCGGTACCGGCCGGACAGGAAGTCGGCCATGGTGCCGGCGCGGATCTGGTCGGCGGCGTCCTTGGTGTAGATGTGCCAGCGCAGCACGGACAGCATCCGGTTGTCGCCGTTGCTGCGGAGGTTGGCCAGGTAGCGCACGCGGGCGGCGCTGACCTGGGCCACGGCCTGCGGCAGGCTCGCGGCGACGAGGAGGGGGAGCAGCACCCAGTGCACCCCGGCGAGCACGACGGCCCCGGCGAGGAAGGCGGCGGCCGAGGCGATCAGGTCCTGACCCTGGTTGATGAGGTCGCCGGTGACCTGGGCGCCGCGGTCGGCGGCCTCGCGGTCGCGGTTGAAGTCGGGGTCGTCGTACGCGCACAACTCGACCTCGGCGCAGCCGGTGAGCAGCATCTGCTCGGCCTCGCGGGACATCAGCGGACCCAGCCTGGAGGAGAGCCAGTTGACCGTGATGCCGAGGAGGGCGCGCACCCCGGCGGCCCCGGCGAGCAGGGCGACGGACGGCCATGCCTCCAGGAGGCGGTGGTAGACGTCCCCGTCGCGCAGCAGGGCCGTCAGGGTGCCCGCGACGGCGACCAGGCCCAGGGCCTGCATCACCCCCGTGACCAGCTGGCACAGCAGCAGGCCGACGGTCGCCCGGCGGTCGACCCGCCAGGCCAGGGCCAGCGAGCGGCGCACCAGCTGCGGCAGGCGGCGGGCCATGTCGCGCATCCGGATCGACCGGCCGGCCGCCTCGTGGCTGCCGGTGAGGTCGACGTAGCGCATCTGCGGCTCGGGGTCGGGTGCCAAGGGGACGGTGCGCGGTCCCGGAACGCCGCTGTTCGATTTTGGGGGGCTGCTGCGAGGGGGAGGGGTGGGCTGCATGGCGTTCCTCCGTCTGGGCGTCGATGTGGCACTGATGCTCTAAAAACGCGGCGGATCCGGTCCCGTAACGGCCGGATCGGAGGGCATTGTGTGAACACAAGTTCTCATCGTGCGGTCAGGCCATGGGGCCTCTGGGATGGCGCCGCTGAAACTCGTTCGATGAGGTCGGCTCACCCCTGCGGGGGATTGCGGGCCCTGTGCGGCCGTCCGGGCCCCACCCGTAAGGTCGCCGTATGACGACACTCCTCACCGGCAGCGCGTACGACGCGCTACGCGCCGACGCCGTACGCGATCACGAGGCGCTGCGCCAGGCGTACGAACTCCCGAAGGAAACGGCGCTGCGCAAGCAGACGGACGAACTGACCGAGCAGACACGGCGGATGATCGCCTGCTCGTCACTGGTCCTGGTCGCCAGCGCGGACGCGGAAGGGCGCTGCGACGTCTCCCCGCGCGGCGGGCCCGCCGGGTTCGTGGCCGTCCTGGACCCGCGCACGGTGGCGATACCGGACGCGACCGGAAACAAGCGGCTGGACACCCTGCAGAACGTCATCGCCACCGGCCGGGCCGGGCTGCTGTTCCTCGTCCCGGGGCGCACCACGACGCTCCGCGTGAACGGGCGGGCGTGCGTCTCCACCCGCCCGGAGCTGCTGGAGCAGCTGACCGCCGTGGGCAAGCCGCCGGCCAGCGCGCTGGTGGTGGGCATCGAGGAGGTCTACCCGCACTGCCCCAAGTCCCTTCTGCGCGGCGGGGCCTGGAAGCCGGAGCAGTGGCTGTCGCCGGACGACCAGCCGACCTCCGCCGAGGTGACGCTCGCTCAGCTACGGATGCCCGAGCTGACGATCGCCGACATCGAGCAGGCGGAGGCGGACTCGCTGAAGTACCGGTACGAGTAGCGGGCCGAGGGCTGCCGAACCCTGCGCGGCCCTAGGACATGTCCCCCCGGCACACCGTCCCCGGGGCCGGCGTGCGCCCCGTGTGGAGGTATCGGTCCACCGCCTTCACGACGCAGCGGTTCTGCGGGTACGTCCCGTGGCCCTCCTCCTCGGCCGTCAGGAGCACGCCCACACCGTCACCCAGAGCGCGGGCCATGTGCTGGGAACCGCCGTACGGGGTGACCGGGTCACCGACGCCGCCGACCACCAGGATGGGATCCGCGCCCTCGGCGTTCACCTGCGGGGTGACCCGCTCGCCGTCGAACGGCCAGTCGTAGCAGAGGTAGACGCCGCTGGACCAGGCCGCGCCGAACACCGGCGACGCGGCTTCGACGCGTTTCGATTCCCTGTCCAGGCGTTCGAGGCCGTTGCGCAGGCTGGAGTCCGCGCAGGTGATCGCGATCAGGGCGGCGCGGCTGCTGTCCTGCGGGGACGCCGACCGGTCGGCGGAACCGGTGCGGTCCGATCCCTTGGCCAGCGCGCGGCCGTCGTTGTGGTCGATCAGCGCCGTGAGCGCCTTGGCCAGGGGCGGCCAGCCGTCCGTACCCCGGGTGAGATGGTCGCTGACGGCGTACGCGAGGTCGTCGGCGTCGTAGGTTCTGCCACCGCCGGCCGGGGCGGGCTTCTTCTCCAGGCGGTCGGCCAGCCGCGCCATGCGGCGGGCGGCCTCCTCCGGCCCGTCGCCGGTCGGGCAGTCGCGGATACGGGCCGCGCAGTGCACGGCGAACCGGTCGAACGCCGCCTGGACCGCCTTGGCCTGCGCCACCTGCTCCTCGTCGAGGTCCACGGTCGGATCGACCGACGCCTCGAGGACGAGCCGTCCGACGTGCGCCGGGTACAGATGGGCGTACGCCGCGCCGAGCGCCGTGCCGTACGAGACGCCGAAGTAGTGCATCCGCTGGTCGCCGAGGAGGTAGCGCATCAGGTCGAGGTCGCGCGCCGTGCGCGAGGTGCCGATGTACGGGAGGATCGCCCCTGAGTGCTTCGCGCAGGCGTCGTCCCCCTCGAATGCGGTGTCGTCCGCTGTCTTCCCGCAGCGCACGGGCATGGTCGCGCCCACGCCGCGCGGGTCGAAGGAGACCAGGTCGTAGCGGTCGAGCAGATGCCCGAACTGGCGGATGCGCGCGGGCAGTCCGTTCACGCCGGACACGCCGGGCCCGCCGAAGTTGAGGACGAGGGAACCGATGCGCCGGCTGTTCGGCCCGGTGGCCTTGAGGCGTATCAGGGCGACGTCGATCGTCCGGCCGTCCGGCTTCCGGTAGTCCAGTGGGGCCTTCATGACAGCGCATTCGTACCCCTCGCGCGCGGTCGGCGGCGAGGTGCAGCGGGACCAGCGGAGGTGCTGACCGGTGGTGAGCGCGGCGGGCAGACCGGCGGGCGGGTTGGTCGCGGTGAACTCCGTGCGCGGCTCCGGGGCCGGGTGCCGTGCGTCGTACCGGAGCCAGGAGACGGTCGTCCCGAGCGCGATGAGCACCAGGACCAGGACGATGCGCGCACCGGTCGGGACGCCCGGTCCGCGGCTTCCTCTTGGCTGTGCGTCGCTCATGGAAGACCCCGTGTTCCCGCCCCTGGACGCGCCCCGTGACCGCGCGCCCGAACTGATGCCCGTCGAACAAGTGCAGCGTACAGCCGCTTCCGAGAGGTGGGCGTCGTCGCCGTCGCGGGGCTGTGCCGTCGCTGGGACGAGCCTGTGTCATTCCTGGACCAGGGTGAGTGGGGCGTCGCGGCGCGCCCCATTGACGCACTGCCGTCGCCGTGTCGCCCGCATGTCCGTTCCGGCTGTCGAACAGCGCAGCCCTTATCGCGAGTTAGGTCAAAATGATACGCAAGGGACGCATCGTCTTCGCAGTTGCCCTCACCACCCTGGGCCTCGGGCTCACGGCCTGCAACGACGGCGAGGACGGGGCGGTGGGGCAGGAATCGCCTTCGGCCTCCGCCTCGGCCTCGCCCGCCCCGAGCAGCGAAAGCCCCTCCGCGAAGCCCAGCGACGACGCTTCCACCGCGCCCAGCGGTGACGTCGCCGCACCGGGCACGAAGCTCAAGGTCGGTGACCGCGCGGTCGTGCCGTTCAAGTACGGGACGTCGAAGGAGGGCACGGTCGCCATCACGGTCACCGCGATCGAGAAGGGCACCGAGGCCGACATGGCCCCCTTCGGTGACAAGGCGAAGGGTATGACGCCCTATTACATCCGGATGAAGGTCGAGAACGTCGGCGGCACCGACCTCTCGTACTCGTCGCTGCGGCTGCGCGGCAACCTGGCCGGCGGCGCGCCCACGGGCGTCATCCTGATCGGCGACCTCCCGGGCAAGTGCGACAGTGAGACGGCCCCGCGCGACTTCACCACCAAGGGCGCCTCGTACGAGACGTGCTCGCTCAGCGCCACGAAGACCGACCCCATCACCGTCGCCTCGTTCGAGGAGGGCGACGCGTACCGCGACAGCCCGGTCCTCTGGACGAACTGACCACCCGCTCCGGCGACCCCGGGCCGGGCGCCCCGTCGTTGACGGGACGCCCGGCCCGAACGGCGTCCGCACCTCGCGCGCTCGTGATGCCGAACGCCGTCGGCGTACGCACAATCTCCTAGTTCTGTTCACCGTATGGTCACATTATCGGTAGGCTCTGGGGCGCTCCATCCGCACCAACAAGGGGGAATCGCCATGCGCACCCGCCACGCCCTGACCGCCGCCGCGACCATGGCCTCGGTCGTCTCGCTCGGCCTCGTCGCCGGCACTCCTGCCCAGGCGGCCGAGTACTCCTCGGTCCTGAAGATCAAGGGCGTCCAGTACGACGCACCGGGTCGTGACTCCAACAAGTGCTCCGGCGGCAACGCGGCGAGCGAGTACCTGACGATCAAGAACTACTCGCGGAGCACGACGGTCAACCTCAAGGGCTACGTCGTCAAGGACGCCACCGGGAACAAGTTCACCTTCACCAAGTCCCACACGTTGCAGCCCGGCGACTACGTGAAGCTCCGCGGCAACCGGGGCACCGACTCCGATGCCAAGAACGTCGTCTACCGCCAGAACTGCAACTTCATCTGGAACAACGACAAGGACACGATCTACCTCTACAAGCCCTCCGGCGCCCGCGCGGACGTCCACGCCTACACCAAGAAGGCCAACGACCGCGACGGCAACGGCTACATCACCTATCACGGGTAACGCGGGCGGGAACCGACGCGGGCTGCGACCATGGCAGCATGCTGCAGGTCTGCATCAACGGAGCGCGAAGTCGCGCTGAGAGCCCCCGTCTTCCGGTCACGGCCGCCGAGTTGGCGGTGGCGGCCCATGAGGCCGTCGCCGCCGGCGCCGAGGACATCCATCTGCACCCGAAGGACCGCGACGGGCAGGACACGCTGGAGGCGGCCGCCGTCGCCGCCGCGGTGAGCGCGGTGCGGGCCGCTGCGCCCGGCGTTCCGGTCGGGGTCACCACCGGCGCCTGGGCGGTGCCGGATCCGCACCTGCGTGCCGCGCATGTGCGGTCCTGGACCGTGCTCCCCGACCACGCCTCCGTGAACTGGCACGAGGACGGTGCCGCCGAGGTCGCCGCCGCGTTGCTGGAGCGGGGGGTCGGCGTCGAGGCGGGCATCTACTCCGGAACCCCCGCGGCGCAGCGGTTCCTCGACTGGCCCGGATCCGCCCGGGTCCTGCGCGTCCTGGCCGAGGTCATCGCAACCGGCACGCCGGACGCGGTCCACGCGGCGGAGGGGCTGCTGGCGGAACTCTCCTCGGCGGCCGCCCCGATCCTGCTGCACGGCGAAGACGCCTCCGCCTGGCCCGTCCTGCGACTCGCGGCCGCGCAACGCCTGGACACTCGTATCGGCATGGAAGACGTGCTGAACCTCCCCGACGGCCAGCCCGCCGCCGGCAACGCGGCCCTCGTCCGCGCGGCACGGGGCATCATCCAGCACGAACGGCTTCGCACATGCTGATCCCCGTCGAGGCCGTCGACGGCACCGCGCTGATCGAGGTCGTCCGGCTCACCGGCCTGCCTGCCGGGCGCGACCAGCCGTACCCCGGCGCGGTGGTCGCCCACTGGACCGGAAGCGATGTCGCCGCGGCCCTGACCCTTCTGTCGCTCTTCCGTCGGGCGGGCGTAAGTTCTACGTAAAGTCAGGTGAGTGAAGCCGTTTCTCCGGGGCACAGGACGTCTCGGAGGTCGATAATCATGGTTCCTGTCATTCTTGTTCTTCTGCTTGCTCTGCTTCTCTTCGGTGCCGGATTCGCACTGAAGGCGCTGTGGTGGATCGCCGTCATCGTGCTGGTGGTCTGGCTGCTCGGATTCGTGATCCGGCCGACGGCGAACGGGAAGCGGGGCCGCTGGTACCGGTGGTGAATTCCTCGCTGCCCGGGTCTGTTCTGACGGATTACAAGGAATTTCACTTCTACGAAAGGGGCTTGCCATGCTCGGCATAGTCGCTGCGGTGTTGTTCTTCGTGTCGTTCCTGATCAACGCGGCGGATATCAGCACCAACGACACCTTCTCCTCGACCAACGTGATGCTGCTGGGGCTCACCGCACTGGCCCTCCATGTGGCGGGGATCGGCAGCGGCTGGGCCCGCAGGCGGTGACCTGCCGCCTCGCAGCCCTGCCGCGGAAGGAGCCCTCGACTTCGCAGTCGAGGGCTCCTTCCGTGTCCGGCGGCTCCCCTAGGACAGGGACAGAAGGCGGTCCAGGACCCCCGGGTCGGCCTTCACCCCGTCGTGCAGATGGGTCTCGGAGACCCAGGTGCGCAGGCCGCGCACCCGGGACGCCGTGGTCAGGGCGTGGTCGTGGTCGACGTACATGTCCTGGCGGTACACCGCCGCGGCGACCGGCACCGTGTTGGCCGCGAGGCGGTCGAGGTCGTACAGGGCGGGCCAGTCGGTGCGGTGGGCGAGCGCGTCCGCGGTCGCCTTCAGCGGGACGAGGGCCGGATCCTCCTCGAACATCCAGGGGTACATCATCTCGCCCGTGAAACGCAGCGGCCCGCCCGCGGCGGCGTCGAACTCGGGGAACTCCGCCCGGACCCGCTCGGCGGACCACGCCGTGGGACGGCCGCCCTGCGCGTAGATCGCCTCGTGCAGCACCGCGTACAGCGGACGCGGCGCGAGGGAGACGACGGAGTCGACGCCCCGCAGGAACGTGTCGGAGAGGACCGGCCCGCCCCGCCCGGGGACGAAGGCGCACTCCAGCAGGTAGTGCAGGGAGTCGAAGGCCGACGCCGTGCCGAACGTGATCCCGAGCGTCTGGAACCGCCGCACCGACAGGCGCTCGCCCGACGGCATCCGGACATCGTGGTCCGCCAGGTGCGCCGCGACGCGCTCGGCCAGGACGCGGTCGAGCGGGTAGCGCTCGAAGTACCGGTCGTTGGCGGCGACCGTACGCCGGTACGCCGCGCGGTACACGTCATCGGCGTGACCGGTGAGCGTGGGCAGGCCACCGGTGATCAGGGCCCGGTCCAGACCCTCGGGGGCGAGGCCGAGATAGGTGAGCGTGGCGAAGCCGCCGAAGCTCTGGCCGAGGACCGTCCAGGGCCGGTCGCCCTGCAACCGGCGACGCAGCAGCTCCGCGTCGCGGACGATCGAATCGGCCCGGAAGTAAGTGAGGTACTGCGCCGCGTCGGCCCGGCCGGCCAGAGTGGTGCGGTCCGCCGGGGTGGACCGGCCGGTGCCGCGCTGGTCGAGGAGGACGACGCGGAACTCCTTCAGGGCGCGGCGCAGCCAGGCGCCCGCCGCGTTGGGACGTTCCGCCCGCCCGCCCGGCCCGCCCTGGAGCCAGAGCAGCCGCGGCAGCTCACGTCCCTCCATGCCCTCGGCGACGACCTCCCGTGCGAAGACGGAGATGCCGGGCCCGTCGGGCCGGGCGTGGTCGAGCGGTACGTCGAGGGTGTGATCGGTGCAGACGAGGCCGCTGTGGCGGTACGTGATCTGGTCGTCGGTCAAGTCCGGCTCCTGGGGCGGGGTGTACGGGGGCGGGGCGGGGGAGCGGCGGTCAGTAGCCGGCGACACCCAGCTCGCGGCAGATCTCGACCAGCTCGGGGTGCACGTACACGCCGTCCTTCTCGACGCACTCGCCGTCGAGGAAGATGGACGGGCCGAGGATCGAGCCGTCGGTGTGGGCGGCGGACACCCACGGCTCGCCGCCGATCCAGGCGCCCTTGGTGCCGATGCCCAGCTCCACGCAGCCGAAGACGCGCTCGTCCTCGACGATGCGGCCGGTCGGCGCCGGCACACCCGGGTTGAAGCCCAGGGACCAGTGGGCGACGCGGAACATGTTCGGGTCGTCCCAGGACTCCATCCAGCGGCGGAAGATCTCCGCGTCCTGACCCTCGCCGTCGATCTTCGTGACGACGCCCTTCTCGACGGTGCAGCGGACCGGGGTGCGCAGCAGACCGAGCTGGTCCGGCGGCCACAGGGCGCCGTCGAAGACGAGCACGCCGTCCTGGGTCTCCTCCAGCGGGTTCCAGGAGATCTGGCCGGAGAGCATGACGGTCTCGCCGGGATTCTCGGCGGGCTTGCCCCGCAGGTTGATGGGGCGGTCGCCGTTGCGGCCGGTGATGTCGGTGCCGTTGGCGGAGGTGATGCGCACCTCGTCCGCCTGCTCCAGGAGGCGGACCAGCGCCTTGCCGAGCTTGATGACGCCCTCGAAGTCGGGGCGGCCGACCGTCGCGACGAGCATGTGCACGTCCATCGCGGTCAGGTTGGTGTAGCGGCAGCCGTTCGCCATCGCACGGCGGAACGCGTCGGAGTGCATCACGTACGAGACGGCGAACTCGATCCACACGTCGGCGTCGGCTATGGCCCCGGCGACGGGGCGCGGCGGCTCCATGGAGGAGCTGGGCATCGTCTCGTACCAGACGACGACGGGGTGCGCCCCGGCCGCCGCGACGGCCTGGGCGGTGGCGTCCACGACACGGCGGTCGCTGCTGGTGTCGCCGGTGAGGACGACGTGCTCGCCGGGCTTGACGAGCATGACCTGCTCGACGAGCTTGCGCGCGGCGAGGGCGAGTTCGTAGCTCAGGTACTCGGACCGGGGTTCGAGCCGGCTGAACATCTCCATGGATCTTCTCCTTGCGGTGGTGCGGGTGAGCGAAGGTGGTTTTGGGGGAGGGGTCAGCTCGCCTTGATGATCTGGGCGGAGTCGCCCAGGGAGCTGCCCGCGATGAGGCCGGCGCCGACCAGGTTCAGTTCCTCGTCGGCGGCGGGCCCGCGCCACCTGCGGTAGCCGACGCGCACGGCGAGTGCGGCGAGGACCATCCAGCAGGCGTTCGGGGTGAGGATCAGCAGGCCGGTCGCGAGCATGACGCCCATCTGCCGCCTGGTGCCGCCGATCAGCTGGATGGCGGCGCCGGGGATGGCCCACAGCAGCAGGGTGCGCAGCACACCCGGCTCGCCCAGGCCGTTCTTGACGGTGTCGGCGTAGACCTTGGCCACGGGCGGGATCAGCCCCTGCCTGAAGTACGACTGCCACAGGACGGCCACCACGACGAGCGCCGCGGCGAAGCCGATGAGGGCCGCGCGGAACTGCTCGCGGCGCCCCTCCCGCTCGTACGGGTCCCAGGGCCGGTGCTCGCGGCGCAGCAGCCACCCGGCCTTCAGGTCGTAGCCCATGTCGGCGAAGGCGGGGCCGGTGGCCGACACGTAACCGACCAGGAGCGCGAGCGGCACCGACGGGATGCCGATGAGCAGCCCCAGGACCAGGAAGATCAGGGTGACGGCGAACGACGGGAACCAGCCGGACTGCATCGCGGCGAGCCCGACGATCAGCTCGTGCACGAGTGCGGCGAACGCGGCGAACAGCACCCAGCCGAGCAGCCCCAGCGGGCTCATGTCACCGATCAGCCCACCGAGGACGGCGAGCAGCACGGCCCCGGCGACGAACAGGGCGTAGCCACGTACGAGCGCCCGGCGCAGTGCCTTCTCGTCAACGGTGTACGCGGTCGTCTCGTCGTGTCCCGCGACGGTCGCCGCGGCAGCGGGCCGCTGCTCCGAGCGGCGGCGGACCAGCAGCACGACCGCCTGGCCGAGCGCGACGACGCCCGCGCCGACCATCACGCCGTGCGGCACGTACCCGGCCCCGAGGTCGGTGTGGAACAGGTCGGGGCTGAACTCGCGCAGACCGAGCCCCACACCGAACATGAGCAGCGCCCAGACGTTGCCGAGGAAGGCGACACCGGCGGCGGACAGCGGCAGGCTGAACAGCGTTCCGCCGAGCCCCACGAGCGTGCCCGCGCCGAGCACCAGGGCCCGCTTCCCGCCCTTGTCACCGGCCTTGATCGTCTCGGCGGCGGCCTGCCCGGGCGGCCAGGCCGCGTCGGCGGGCAGCAGCCGGGAGCCGAAGGAGCGGTAGAGCACCCAGGTGTCGATGAGCAGGCCCACGAAGGAGCCGGCCAGCATCGGCCACACCAGGTCCTCGCGCCCGAAGACGTACGGCACCGCGATCGAGGTGAGCAGCGCGTTGGCGGAGGCGAAGGTGGCGGCGGAGATGGCGCTCTGGGCGAGGTTCTGCCGGTGCACGGAGCGCATCGAGCGCAGCCCGGCGAGCGGGATGCGGCCGATGAGCATGGCGATCAGGGCGCCGACGACCGAGGTGTTGGCGGAGATCCCCAGCTTGGCGACGAGGTCCGCGCCGATGACGGCGCCGACGACGGACAGCACGGCGAGGACGACGAACACGACGGGTTCGCGCACGCGGGGGTGGCCGGCGCCGGAGGATGCGGCGGCGGGGCCGGAGTCGGAGGGCGGCGGCGCGGTGGCCGACGGCGAGGTGTGATGCGACACGGAACACCCCTTGGTGGGTGGGCCCTGCCCCGGGACGGGGAGGGGCTTTTCGGGCAGGCTGCGGTGATCCGCGCGTACTCCGGCACGACGCACGTCGTACGGATGCGGCCCGTCGGACAGCGCCGCCGGGCCGGGCGGGTCAGGAGCCGAAGGCGGCCGTGGCCTCCTCGGCCCCGGCCAGAACGAGTTCGGTGATGCGGTCGACGGCCCGGGTGACGCGGTGGGCGGGCCCGATGACGGTGAGCGAGGCGGCGATGCTGCCGGCCTGGAACACGGGGGCGGCCACGGCGGCGACGGCCTCGTCGTACTCGCCGTGGCTGACGCTGTACCCCCGGGAGCGCACGTCCGCGTACCGGGCCAGAAGGGTGTCGAGGCCGGTGACGGTGTGGTCGTTGAAGCGTTGGAGCGGGGTGGCTCCGAACAGGCGGCGGATCTCCGCCTCGGAGTAGTGGGCGAAGATGGCGTGGCCGGAAGCGCCGGCGTGGCCGGGCATCACGGCACCGAGGATCGCCGTGTAGCGGACCGGTCCGGTGCCGTCGACGGCGGCCGCGCACCGGTATCCCGCGCCCTGCGGCACGTTCAGTACGACGCTCTCGCCGGTCTCCCGCAGCAGCCCGGCGAGGATCGGCCGGACCAGCGACGGCAGCACACCGCTGTGCTCCCCGGCGCGCGCCAGCCGGGACACGGCGGGCCCGAGCCGGTAGCGGCGGGTGGTGGTGTCGCAGGTCAGGAAGGAGCGGGAGGCGAGCGTGGTGAGGATGCGCTGCGCGACCGCCTTGTCCCAGCCGTGCCTGCGCGCCATCTCGCTCACTCCCCACTCGGGGCGCCGCTCGGTGAACGACAGCAGGGCGAGCAGGGCGCGGTCCGCTCCCTGAAGCACGCCGGGCTGGGGCGGGGCCAGGAAGTCCGCGTCGTCGTGCCGGCCGGCCTCGTGTGCGGTGCCGCCGGCGGACGCGCCGTTCACCTCGTTCATGGCCTCGTCCCTTTCCTCGCTGATCCGGTGCGCTGAGCGCAACGCCGTTGCGCTCAGCGGGGAGAACTATGTGATCAGGGGGACGTGGTGTCAAGGGTGTTTCGTTAGGATCCCCCGATGGAAATCGAACCCGGGATCGAAGAACTCATCGAGGACCTGGCCGCGGGCGACCCGGCACGCGTGACCGCGGCGGCGGAGCGGCTGGCGGCCCACGGCGAGGACGCGCTCCCGGGACTGCTGGGAGCGGTGTACGCGAACCAATCGCCCCAGCGCCTCAAGGTCTACGGGGACGTGCTGGGCCGCATCGGACCGCCGGCCTTCGACGCCGTCCTCGTGGCGGCGCGCGGCGGGGAAGTGGACGACTGGCTCCGGTCCCGGCTGCTGCGCGTCTTCGACGAGCGCTGCGCCGAGCGGTACGCGGCACTGGCTCTCGAACCCGACCGGCTGTCCGGCAGCGGCTTCGAGGGGTTGCTCAGGCTGCGCGTGGACTCCGACACCGGGCTGCGGGCACTGGTGGAGAAGGCCGGCCGGGGCGACGATTTCTACGGCGACCCCGGTAAGTACCTAAGCGCCATGTGGGACTCGTACGCCCCGCGCCTCCGGGAACTGCGCCGGGATCCGGCTTCGCCCCGCCCGGTACGGCGCGGCGCGCTCGGCGTCCTGATCGAGGGCGGCGGGCTGGACGCGCTCGACGGACGCGACCGGATGCTGGTGGAGCGGCTGGTGCGGGTGAAGCTCCCGGGCGGCGTGCGCGCGGTGCCGGACACCCAGCTCAGCGCCTGGTGGCTGGCCGTGCCCGGGTCGACGTACGAGGGCGTCTTCGAGGCGTTGGGCCTGCACGATCCCCGCCCGGTGACGGTCCGGGCGGGGGTGGCGGCCGCGATGTGCGAGGAGATACGGAGTCCGAGCCCGGAGGACCCGTCCCGCGGCATCAGCCGGGCCTTCGTGACCCCGGAACTCGACGGCTGGCGCCTGGTGTTCGGCCAGTTCCGCCAGCTTGTCGGCTACGACGACTGGAATGACATGGTCGAGACGGTGGAGCGGGTCAGCGCCGCGTGCGGCAGGGCCCAGCTCTTCTACGTGGACGACGCCGGCGGCGCGGACATCTGGTTCGCCGCCGAGGAGGGCCGGGTGATCCGGCAGTACGCGGCCGAGGGCGGCTGGGACGACGAGGACGACGAGGACGACGAGGACCCCGACGACATCACGGGCGGCGTCCGTGACGTGTGCGGAGCCCTGTCGGTCGACCCGGACCTGGTGGGCGTCCTCGACACGGTCGTACGCGGCCACGGCTGGCTGGCGGTCACCGCACCGGACGCGGGCCACGGCCGGTTCCCGGGCCTGCTGCCGGTCTGAGCCGCGCCCGCCGGTGCCGGCAGCACCGGCGCCTGACCCGCCTACGGAAGGACGATGTCGCGGCCGTCCCCGCCGTCGAGGGTGTCCTTCCCGGTACCTCCGCAGACGAAGTCGTCGCCGCCCTCGCCGTGCACCACATCGTCGCCGGAGCCGCCGAGGAGTATGTCCCGGCCGTCCCCGCCCATGACGTGGTCGTCGCCGGGGCCCGCGTACACGATGTCGTCGCCCTCGTAGCCCTCGATCATGTCGTCGCCGCGGCCGCCCCACATCCGCTGGTTCCCGCCGTCGCCCATCAGGTGGTCCATGCCGTCGCCGCCGTACAGGGTGGCGGGCCCCATGACCATGTCGTCCCCGGCGTCACCCAGCACCGTGCGGGCGGTGTGGGCGTGCAATACGTCGTCGCCCGGGCCGCCGCTGACGGTGTTCATACCGGGATCGAAGGCGGCGATCGTGTCGTCGCCGTCGCCGAGGAATGCGTCGATCCTGTCGGGCCGGGCGCTCTCGGCGGGCAGTTCGCAGACGACGACGGTGAAGTCCTCGGGACCGGAGTACGCACAGTGCTCGCCCGGTTCCAGCGGGACCGCGTCCCTGAAGCCGATCCGGCGGATCCCGTCGCTCGTGTACATCGAATAGATGTGGAGGTCGTTGGTCTGCCCCGCGGCGGCGGTGAAGACGATCGACTGCGTTCCCCAGTCGGCCCCGACGCGTGCCTTCGCCTCGCTGACCGGGGCGGCGACGGCACCGGTGGCCGCGGGGCCGACGGCGAAGCCGACGGATAACAGGGTCACGGCGACGGCGCTGACGGCGGCTCGGTTCCGGTTCATGGGACCTCATCTCGGGGTGGCGGTGGACCGGGTGGTCAAGGCAGTCTCCCGTGCCGGCCCGAATCCGCAAGAGCGCCTACCGGCTCGGTGCCATGGCCCGGCTCGTGATCGACTTGGTTTGTTTCATTGACATGTCACGCGAATCTCGTACCGTTGGGAGCGCTCCCACGTCAGCTTTGCCACTGGAAGGAGTTCCCCCCACATGCGCAACAAGAGTCCGTTAACCGGGTGTTCGAGGTCGTACCTCCGTCGGCCCCTCCAGTCACTCGTCATGCTGTTCGCCGTCGTCGTCGGCGCCTTGGCCTGGTCGGCACCGGCCCAGGCCCACGGCACGATCGTCGACCCCGCGAGCCGCGCGTACAAGTGCTGGGAGACATGGGGCAGCAACCACATGGACCCGGCCATGCAGACGCAGGACCCCATGTGCTGGCAGGCATGGCAGGCCAACAGCGACACCATGTGGAACTGGATGAGCGCTCTACGGGATGGTCTCGGCGGCCAGTTCCAGGCGAAGACCCCCGACGGGACCCTGTGCAGCAACAACCTGTCCCGGAACGCCAGCCTGGACAAGCCCGGAGCCTGGAAGACGACCACGGTCGGCAACAACTTCTCGGTGCACCTGCGCGACCAGGCGTCCCACGGTGCCGACTACTTCAAGGTCTACGTGAGCAAGCAGGGCTTCGACCCCAAGACCCAGACCCTGGGCTGGGGGAACCTCGACTTCATCACGCAGACCGGCCGCTATGCGCCGGCGACGGACATCACGTTCCCCGTCCAGACCTCCGGCTACAGCGGACACCACGTCATGTTCGTGATCTGGCAGGCATCGCACCTCGACCAGGCATACATGTGGTGCAGCGACTTGAACTTCGGCTGAGCCACGAGCCCCGTCGGCGCAGGGTGTCCCCCTGCGCCGACGGGGCTTCCCGCATCCCCCTGCCCGTCAGTACGCCGTGTCCTGCTGATCCGGTACGACGCTGCCGTCGCCACGCCGCACGGGCGCGAGGGTGCCGTCCGGTTCGGTGTACGCGGCGGTCGAGCACGGGTAGGCCGTGGTCCTGCGGGGCAGCGGCTCGATGAACATGGGGTTCACGACCCAGCGCCCGTCGGCGTTGTCGTAGGCGCGGCACATCACCTCGTTCTTGTTGCGGTTGAGCACCAGGTGCGCGCCCGTGGCATCGCCGACGAACGTCACATCGGTGTCGGCGTCACCGCCGCCGAGCGCGATCCGCCGGTGGGAAGCCTGCTGGTGCCAGGCGGCCCGGCCCTTGATCCCGAAGATCTCCTGGTTGATCCAGCAGCGCTTGCCGTCGATGTACGGGATGGCCTCGCCCTTGGTGACGCCCACGCCGCCGCAGCCCTCGTTGCTGGTCGTGATGCGGCCCTTGCGGTCGAGCACGGACCGGATGGCGACGGTGTGCGCGCGGTCGATCCCGATGCCGCGCGACCACACCTCGGTGACCGGCTCGGAACCCGCCGAGACGATCCAGACGTCGAAGCCGGCCTTCTGGAGCGTCCGGACGAGGTCGCGTTGCTGTTCGTAGTAGCGCACATAGGCGGGAAGGACGTGGGTGCCGACCGTACGCGTCGCCCCGACCGGCGCGGCAAGGGCCTCCGCGCGCGCTGCCTCGGTGTACGCGCGCAGCTCGGGGACGGTGTGTCCGGCGAACAGCTGCGGCACCCACGCGTACTGCGGCACCGTGCGCCGGTGGTTCCACGTCCCGGCGAAGGCGGCCTCGCCGCTCATCGTGTGGCCGTCCTCGCGGATCTGCAGGATCTCGTCGGCGCAGCGGGCGTTGGTGGAGGTGGGCAGGGGCGCCCCCACCTTCACCTCGGTTCCGCAGGCGTCGGTGAGGGCCTTGTCCGCGGTGCCGGTCAGCCACTTGCTGGTGTCCTTCCAGCTGGCGGGCCGGAGGATCTTGTCGTGCCGCAGGGACCAGCTGATGGTGGCGTCGGTGACGTCGTTCTTGGTGATGGTGTTGTCCCAGTCGAACGCCGCGACCGGTCGCGGTCCACCTCTGCCGTGGCAGGTGCCGCGCTCGTCGATCACGCGTTGCAGCCGGGCGCGGTTGTCGCCGTACCAGGGGAGGTCGTCGGAGAGCTGAGGGCAGCGGGCCGTCGTCGGCGTCACGGCCGTGCGACCGGCTGGTGCGGCCGACACGGGGCCGGCGGTGGTTGCGACCGCGAGTGCGGCCGTCAGGGCCGAGGTCCATGCGAGAACAAGTCGGGTACGCATGCGAGTGGACCGTACATCAATGTTTCGGCGATGTAGAGGGGGCACGCGGCGCCGCCCGCGTCCCCGAGGAGACGCGGGCGGGGCCGACGCGCGGGTGGCGGGTCAGCGCTTGGCGGCTCCCTTCGTGGGGCTGCCCGTGAAGGTGAACTGCGAGCCCGGCTCGACGAGCAGGTCGCCGTCGCGCGAGTTCGTGATCGTCACGTTGGAGAGGGTCGCGTCACCACGGGCACCGCTCATCGCGAGGATGCCCGAGCCGTTGTTCGACTTGTCGATGCGTACGTCGGAGATCTTCGTCCCGGTGTACTGGCCGCCGCCCGTCTTGAACTGGATGCCGTCGTACGTCGAGTCGAGGATGTCGGTGTCGCGGATGGTGACGCCGGGGATGCTGGTCGCCTGCGCGAAGAGCGTGATGGCGCCGAACTCCTGGTCCTCGTTCCAGAACGCACCGCCGGTGCGGTTCAGCGTGTTGCCCGCGATGAGCGTCTGGCCGCTGAAGGGGATCGGGTCGTGGTCGGTGGCGAGCATGATGCCCGGGTAGTTCATCGTGTCGGAGACGACGTTGTTCTCGATGGTGTTCCCGAAGCCGCCGTAGACCGCGATTCCGTTGGCCCGCCAGGGCAGTTGAATCGTGTTGTTGCGGAAGTGGTTGTTGGAGCCGACGTCGACGGAGGTGTCCTTGACGTACTTGCTCGACCAGACGGCGAGCGAGTCGTCGCCGGTGTTGCGGAAGGACGAGTTGTAGACGGTCGAGTTGCGGGTGCCGTTGGTGAAGTTGATGCCGTCCGCGTACGTGTCGCGGATGCGCATCCCGCTGAACTCCAGGCCGTCGCCCGGCCCCCACAGCTCGGGGATGTTGGAGTAGTCGCGGCCGACCCAGACACCGACGTTGGCGTGCTCGATCCACACGTTGGAGATCTTGGTGTTCTTGCCCAGGCGCCCGTTGATGCCGACGCCGCCCTCCGCGTTGCCGTCGCCGCCGCGGATCCGCCCGGAGCCGAAGATGGCGAGGTCGGAGATCTGCGTGTTGTCGTCGATGTCGAAGCCGAAGTTGCCCTCGTGCGGGTGGTTGATGCCACCGGCGTCCTGCGGCTGGGTGAGGGTGTAGAGCTGCGAGTACCACATGCCGGCGCCCACGATCCTCACGTTCTTGATGCCGACCTGGTTGTACTGGCCGCGGTGCTGCGGGTCGGGGGTGAGGATCTTCTGCTCCTGGCGCCACTGCCCGGCCGGGATCCAGACGCAGGAGATCTGCCCGGCCTGGTCCGCCATGACGGCGCGCTGGAGGGCGTCGGTGTCGTCGATGCCGTCGTTGGGGACGGCGCCGTACTCGGTGATCGAGGTGCACTCGGCGGGCTTCGTCTTCGCCGGGGCGACCTGCTCCAGGTCGACCAGGTCCACGATGTAGAAGGCCGCGGAGTCCCCGGCGTCACGCTGCAACCGGAACTTGGTGCCCACCGGGTAGGTCTGGGCGAGCAGCGCGTTCGACTCGTCGAAGAGGCGTCGCGCGTCCCCGCCGGGGGTGTTCGTCAGGCCCTCGGGGTCGTCGGTCGAGCCGTAGAGCCATGAGTGCTTCGAGGAGAGGTCGAGCTTGCGGACGAACTTCCCGTCCGCGTAGAGGCTGAGCGTCGCGGACTGCCCGCCGCCCCGGCGGCGTCCGGGATGGAGTTGCGCACCACGATCGAGTTGGTCGGGTTGGTAGAGGTGAACTCGACGTACTCACCGGTGTTGTCGAGCCGCACCGACTTGCGCCCGCTGGACTCGGTGGCGAAGTTGGTGTGGCCGAAGGTGCGCTTGGCGTCGCTGGTGAGCAGCTTGCCGGTGTACGTGCCGTTCTCGGCCTCGTACTCGGTGTACGGCACGGCGGCGCCCCGGCCCACGACGATGGAGCGGGCGAAGGTGTTGTTGTTCTCGTCGGTCTCGGCGACGGTGTTCGTCGCGTCGGCGCTCGCGCTGAGCGTCGCGCCGCCGTTGGTCGCCGTCCAGGTGCCGGAGATCGGCACCTGGACGGAGGCGCCCGCCGCGACGGCGGGGGTGGTGCCGTTGAGTGTGGTCGTCCCGGCCGTCAGCCGGGTGACGGTACCCGCCGCGACGGCGCTCGTGCCGCGGTTCTTCACGGTGACGGTGAAGCTGACACTCGCTCCGCTCGCCGGGCTCTCCGGGTTGGTGGCGATGCCGGTGACCTGGAGGTCGGGTCCGGGGCTCTGTGCGACGACGAGCGGTGTGGCGCCCGCCCGGCTGTTGTTGCTGTCGTCCTGCTCGACGACGGTGTTGTTCGGGTCCACGGCGGCGGAGACCGCGTAGGAGCCCTGCGGGTGCTTGCCGGTGTCCACGGTGACGGTCGCCGAGGCGCCGGCGGCGAGCGCGCCGACGGCGGCGGTGCCCGCGACCGTACCGTCCAGGCTGACGGCGACGGTGGTCGCCGGGGAGGCGGCCGTACCGGCGTTGCGGACGGTGGCCTTGACGCTCACCGCGTCCTTCTCGGACGGGGAGGCGGGCGTCCAGCTCAGGTCGGTGAGGGTGAGGTCCGGGTTGGGCGCGGCGGTGCCGACGACCTCGACCTCGGCGATCTGGCCGCCGGGCGCACCGGAGTTGGCGCTGAGCGCGAGCCGGAGGTCGGCGGCGCGGCCGGAGACCGGGATGGTCACGGTGTTCTTGTTGCCCGCCGGGCTGAAGTCGTAGTTCGCGCGCGCCTTGAGCGTGGTGAAGGCGGAGGCGCTCTGGCCGCGGCCGCTCACCTCGATCGCCTGCGTCCGTGCGCCCCACGCGGTGCCGGGGTTGAGCTTGACGACGACGGCGGACAGCTCCGCGTCGGCGCCGAGCTTCACGGTGAGCTGCCCCGGCAGTCCGGCGGACTCCCAGTACGTGTTCACGTCCCCGTCGTTGGCGTTGGCCGGGACGAAGGTGTGGACGTAGCCGTTGGCCTCGACGGGCTTGCCCTTGGCGAGGTTGGTGCCGGTGGGCGGGGTGCCGGGGTCACCCGGGTCGGTTCCGCCGCCCGCACCGCGGACCTCCAGCTCCGAGAGCTGCGCGGCCTGCCAGCCGGTGTTGGCGGTGACCTGCACCCGGACGTACCGGACGTCGGTGGCGCCGAAGCCGATGGTCACGGCGCCGGCGGCGGCGGGAGTGAAGGTGCGCTTGGCGGAGCCGGAGAGGGTGCTCCAGGTGTCACCATCGGTGCTGCCCTGCACGGTGAGCGTCTCGTCGCGCGCCTCCCACGTCGTGGGGAGCTTGAGGGTCACCTCGTCGACGGACGTCCTGGCGCCGAGGTCGACCCGCACCCACTGCGGGAAGGCGCCTGCGGGCCCCTCCCAGTAGCTGCCCTGGTTGCCGTCGGTGACGTTGCCCGCGCCGTACTCGCCGTTGGCACCGCTGGCGGTGGCCGGGCGGCCCAGCGCGAGGTTGGGCCCGGCGGCAGCGGCCTGGGGCGCGGCGGCGTGGGCTGTCGCGGGGAGGAGCCCGAGGGGGATCAGACAGGCCGCGAGCAGCCCGGTGACCAGCCGTCGGACGGATGACTTCCGTCTCATGCTGTCCTCTGTTCGGAAGGGGTGGGGAGAGGGCTGAGCTGGGGTGAAGTCCCGTGTTCAGAAGAGGGTTTGATTGATTTTTGAGTGAACTAGTCAAGGTTTTGCGGTTGCTTGGAGATAGATTTCTGACAGGTTAAAGATTTGTCAACGGTTCTGACCGTGCTGTGACACTCAGTGGTCGGGAATGAGGCAGTACGCGGCAAACGGAACGGGGGCCCGAAGGCGTCACCCGTCATACGGGAGGCGCGGCTCTACAGGGCCGCGAAAAGGCTGTCGAGCGGGGGCGGTGTCCGGCCCGGCGGCAGCGCTTCGACGAGGAGACGGCCGTAGCGGATCTTGCGGCCCTTCTTGGTGCCGAGGAAGCGCCGCGTCTGTTGGTGGCGGGGCCGCCCCCGCTGCGCGGGCTGCTGCTGGAAGGACTCCCAGGCACGAAGGTCGCCTTCGGCCCGGAAGACCTCCTCGATCCCCTCCGTGCCGAGCGCACGGATGAGCTCGTCCTCCAGGTCTACGCTGCACACGTAGATGTCCCCAAGGGGTGCCTGCGCCCGCGCGAAGGCACGCTCGTAGAAGCCCTTCTCACCCTCGTCGCACAGGCCCGTGAGGCGCAGGCCGAGGCCGGGCGGGCCGAGGAGCTCGGCGTAACGTCCGACGCTCATCGCGCCACCCATGGCCACGCAGAGCACCCCCTCGGCGCCCAGGTTCCGCCCTCGCCGGGCGGCCAGTGCCTCAACGGCCGCGAGATCGCTCCGCCCTTCAAGGAGCACCGCCGTCCGTGCTCCCGGGCTTGCGGGGTGGGCGGCTCCTTCATCCGTCACGGGGCGAGTCTGCCCGTCGACCGACGGCACCGCACGGGATT